>JBKHXR010000049.1:0-54991 GCA_046565905.1 Thermoleophilia bacterium
AGCCCGCGCGGCGCGGCTACCCGCTGCGCGAGCTCGTCGAGGAGCGCGGTCTGGGCGCGCCCGGCGTCGAGGACGAGGTCGCGCGCGAGGCGCTGCTCGTCGGCGAGCTGTAGGCCTGGCAGCGCGAGCAGATCGTCGCCCGCGACCTCGCCACGGTCATGCAGGACATCGAGCTGCCGCTCGTCCCGGTGCTGCGCCGGATGGAGGTCGAGGGGGTGCGGCTGAACACCGGGCGGCTGCGCGAGATCACCACGCGGGTACGCGAGGAGATCCGCACGCTGGAGCTCGAGATCTGGGAGCACGCCGGGACGGAGTTCGTCATCGGCTCGCCGCAGCAGCTCGGCGAGGTCCTCTTCACGAAGCTCGAGCTGTCCAAGAAACGGCGCGGCAAGACGGGCTTCTCGACCGACGCGCGGGTGCTGCAGGCGATCCGCGACGAGCATCCGATCATCCCGCTCATCGAGCGCTGGCGCGAGCTCAACCAGCTCGACAAGACGTACTTCAGCGTCCTGCCGCAGCTCGTCGACGCGGAGTCGCGCATCCATACGACGTTCCTGCAGGCGGCCGCGACGACCGGTCGCCTGGCGTCGACGAACCCGAACATGCAGAACGTCCCGATCCGGACGGCACTCGGGCAGGAGATCCGCGGCTGCTTCGACGCTGCGCCGGGCAACGTGCTGCTGAGCGCCGACTACGAGCAGGTCGAGCTGCGCGTCCTCGCCCATATCGCCGGCGAGCCGGTGCTGAAGGAGATCTTCGTCCGCGGCGAGGACGTCCACACGGCGACCGCGTCGAAGGTCTTCAACACGCCCCCCGATCAGCTCGATCTCGGACAGCGCTCGAAGGCGAAGATGATCAACTACGGGATCGTCTACGGGCTGTCGGACTACGGGCTCGCCGACCGCCTCGGCATCCCGCGCGAGGAGGCCAAGGAGATCATCGACACCTACCTCGAGCGCTTTCCGGCGGTGCGCGCGTTCATCGACTCGACGATCGAGTTCGCGCGCGAGAACGGCCACGTCACGACGCTGTGGGGTCGCCGGCGCCAGATCCCCGAGCTGCGCGCCCGCAACTGGCAGGTCCGCACGCTCGGCGAGCGCCTGGCCGTCAACACGGTCATCCAGGGCACGGCGGCCGACGTGATGAAGCTCGCGCTCGTGCGCGTCGACGCGGCGCTGCGCGACTCGCCGGTGCGGCCGATCCTCACCGTGCACGACGAGCTGCTCTTCGAGGGGCCGCCCGCCGAGGTCGACGCGGTGCGCGAGCTGATCAGGCAGCAGATGTGCGGCGTCTGGGAGCACGACCCGCCGCTTGCGGTCAACATCGGCGTGGGACCGACCTGGATGGAGGCCAAGTAGCGATGGACCGGGGGCTGGCCGTGGGGCTGACGGCGATCGCCGGTGGGTTCGTCGCGCTTCAGGCGCCGATCAACTCGATGCTCGGCAAGCAGATCGGCACCTTCCAGGCTGCGTTTCTGTCGTTTGCGATCGGAACCGTCGCCCTGACGCTGATCGCCGGGCTCGTGAAGGGCGGCCTCGGCACGGTCGTGGAGGCGCGCCACCTGTCGTGGTACTACCTCACCGGCGGGCTGCTGGGCATCATCTACGTCACGACCGTGCTCGTCACGGTCCGCTCGCTCGGTGCCGGCGGCGTCGTCGCGGCGACGATCACCGGCCAGCTGACGATGTCCGTGCTCGCCGACCACTTCGGCTGGCTGGGCGTCAGCCGCGACCCGGTCAGCATGCTCAAGCTGATCGGCGTCGTCCTGCTCGGCCTGGGCACGTACCTGATCGTGCGCGAGTAGGCCCCGCCGCGCTCCTGCGGGCGCCCGGGCGGTCGTGTCGTTCGCCGGCCCGGGTCGAGTTGTTGCCGTCACACAGCAGCAACTCGACCGCACGGCGCACCGCCAGGCGGGCCTCGCCGGCGGCGCGCGGCTGCCCGGCTCGCGCGTCTCGGCGCATGGACGCCTCGCGCGTCGGCCTCGACGTCAGCGCCAGCGGTCGATCAGGCGGCCAGCGTCGGTTCGGGCGCGAGCTCGTGAGAGCGGCCGAGCGCGAACTCCGGTGGGCAGATGTCGCGGTAGTTGCCGAACGCCCAGCGCACGAGCCCAGGCGGCGAGATCGCGCGGATCGCGGGCGACAGCAGGCGCGTCGGCGTGATCCGCCCGACCCAGTTCTGCACCCGCAGCAGCCAGCGGTACTGCCAGACGTGGTCGTCGGAGAAGGCCGCGTAGCGCGCCAGTGCCTGCGCGCGCGTCTGGCGGCCCTCGACGACGTCGACGAGCTCCCGGCCCAGCGCGAGGCCGAAGTAGAACGCCGGGCGGATGCCCTCGGCGGTCGTCGGCAGGCAGTGGCCGGCCGAGTCGCCGACGAAGAAGACGCCGTCCTCGACGGCGGGGCGCAGCTGGTGGGGGATCCAGTTGCCCTGCCAGCGCTCGGCCGGCACGCCGACGTCGGAGGCCAGCTGGAGCGTCGGCTGCTTGACGTGGTCGTGCGGGTCGAACGAGCCCACGCCGACGCGCAGCTCGCCGTCGGCGGGAAACGACCACGAGTAGCCGCGGCGCACGTACTTCGGGTCGATCCACAGCTCGAGGTGCTCGCCGGAGGCGTGGGGGTGGACCTCCAGGCCGCGCGACAGCCGCGCGTTGGGCGGCTGGACGTTGGCGCCCGCTCCGAGGATCCGGCGCCAGCCGAGCGCGTCGACGATCAGCGGCGCGCGCAGGTCGCCGCGATCGGTGTGGACGGTGAAGCCGGTGCGGGCCTCGACCTTGGCCGTCTCGAACTGCGCCGAGTCCTCGGACTGCTCGCGCAGCAGCGCGCAGATGCGGCGGTAGTCGAAGGTCGAGAACGTGAACGGCAGCGGCCAGCGAAACGTGCGATCGGGGACGTGGACCACCAGCTCGCCGAACGTCTGCTGGACGGCGTCGATCAGCCCCAGGTGCTCCAGCCAGGCGGTCGGCGCCGCGCAGGCGCTCGTCTGCCGCTCGCCGATCTCGTAGCGGTCGATCATCAGCACGCGCGCATCCGTGCGCGCGAGCTCGCGCGCGACCGTCAGCCCGGCGAAGCTCGCACCGCAGATCAGCACGTCCCAGTCGCCGTGCAGGGGCGTGCGCGCATCTCCCCGCTTCGTGGCTCGAACTGGCATCCGCCGGGATTGTAAGCGCCCTCCCCGCAAGCCCCTGAGGGCGCTAACCTCCCCGTCACATGTCAACTGTCACCGACGCAGGTTCAGAAGCGAAGGTCGTCGAAGGCTCGGACGGCCTGCTGCTCGAGATCGACGGGCAGATCGTCCCCAACTACGACGCCACGTTCACGCTCTTCGAGGAGGGCGAGGTCGTCACCGGCATCGTCGTCCGGATCGACAACGACGAGGTCCTCGTCGACATCGGCTACAAGAGCGAGGGGGTCATCCCCTCAAACGAGCTTTCGATCCGCAAGGCCGTCGATCCGCACGACGAGGTCGAGATGGGCGAGGAGGTCGACGCCCTCGTCCTGACGAAGGAGGATCAGGACGGCCGGCTGATCATGTCCAAGAAGCGCGCGCGCTTCGAGAAGGCGTGGCGGCGCATCGAGGCGGCGGCCGAGTCCGGGGAGCCCGTCGAGGGCTCCGTCATCGAGGTCGTCAAGGGCGGGCTCATCATCGACCTCGGGGTGCGCGGCTTCCTGCCCGCCTCGCTCGTCGACATCCGCCGCGTGCCGAACCTCGACGAGTACCTCGGCACGAAGATCGAGTGCAAGGTCATCGAGCTCAACCGCTCGCGCAACAACGTCGTCCTGTCCCGCCGCGCGGTGCTCGAGGAGGAGCGCAAGGAGCAGCGCCAGGAGATCCTCGACCGCCTCCAGCCGGGGCTCATCGTCGAGGGCCAGATCTCGAACATCGTCGACTTCGGCGCGTTCGTCGACCTCAACGGCATCGATGGCCTGATCCACATCTCCGAGCTGTCGTGGTCGCACGTCAACCATCCGAGCGAGATCCTCTCGATCGGCGACACCGTCGCCGTCAAGGTGCTCGACATAGACCGTGACCGTCAGCGCATCTCGCTGGGTCTCAAGCAGACGCAGGAAGATCCGTGGCAGCGCGTCGTGGATACCTACAACGTCGGCGACGAGCTCGAGGGGACGGTGACCAAGGTCGTCACCTTCGGCGCCTTCGTCGAGATCCTCGACGGCGTCGAGGGCCTCGTCCACATCTCCGAGCTGGCGCCTCATCACGTCGAGAACCCGCGCGAGATCGTCGCCCCGGGAGACGAGGTGAAGGTCAAGATCCTCGAGATCGACTCCGAGCGCCGCCGCCTCTCGCTGAGCGTCAAGCGCGTCGAGGGCCAGGTCCTCGAGCCGAAGGTGCTGCCGCCCGAGGAGCTCGCCGCGATGGCCGACGAGGCCGCGGAGGGCGCCGGCGACCTCGACCCCGCTGCGGAGCTGGGGCTGAGCGAAGAGGTGTTCGCCGGTGCGCCGGCCGACGCCGACGCCGACGCCGATGCGACGGCCGCGGCGCCCGAGATCGAGTTGCCCGAGGTGGAGGCGCCCGCGGGCGAGGCGACGGACGCCGAAGCGCCCGCTGCCGTCGCCGACGTCACGCCGGATCCGGCTGCCGCCGAGCCCGACGCGGTCGCCGCCGACGAGCCGACCGCAGCGGCCGGCGACGAGCCGGAGGCCGTCGAGCCCGAGGCGGACGATCCCGCCGCGACCTGACGGAGGGCCGGTCGCGCGGGTCCCGTTCATCGGTCTGACAGGGGGGATGGGGGCCGGCAAGTCCACTGCCCTCGATGCGCTGCGGCGCCTCGGCGCCGCGACGCTGTCGACAGACGCCGTCGTGCATGAGCTGTACGCCTCGCCCGAGCTGCGCGACCTCGTCGTCGCGCGCTGGGGCGAGGACGTCGCGCCCGGCGGCGTCGTCGACCGCGCGACGATCGCCGCGCGCGCGTTCGCCGCGCCCGAGGAGCGCGCCTGGCTCGAGCGGGAGATCTGGCCCCGCGTCGGCGCCCGCGTCGCGGCCTGGCGCGAGGAGGTCGCCAGCCGCGAGCCGCCGCCGGCCGCCGCGGTCGTCGAGACGCCGCTGCTGTTCGAGGCCGGCCTCGAGGGCCTCTACGACGCCACGGTCGCGGTCGTGGCCGACGAGGCGGTGCGCGCCGAGCGCGCTTCCGCGCGCGGGCACGTCGGGGTCGACGAGCGTGCCGCACGCCAGCTTCCGCAGGAGGAGAAGGCGCGCCGGGCGACGTACACGGTCTCCAACAGCGGCACCGTCGAGCAGCTCGAGCGCGAGCTGTCCGGGGTGCTAGACAGGTTAAGCAGCCAGTGAGCACGCGGACGATCTCCACCAACGCACCGGCCCGGCGCCGGCGCCGGCCGCACGTCGCGCTGCGCCGCCGGCGGCGGCGCCGCGTGACGCTGACGGTTGCCGTCGCGCTGCTGGCGGGATTGCTGGCGAGCGTCGTCGTGCCGCGCCTGCCCGACCTGGTACGCGAGCTCCAGCTGCCGCTCGCGCACGAGGACATCATCCGCCAGCAGGCGTCCGCGAAGGAGCTGGACCCGTCGCTGCTGGCCGCCGTGATCTACGCCGAGTCGCGCTTCCGCGACGCGACCTCGCATGCGGGCGCCCGCGGGCTCATGCAGATCACGCCTGAGACGGCGCGCTACATCGCGCGCCTCTCGGGCGGCACGCGCTTCGAGCAGGGCGACCTGTCGACGCCGCAGATCAACATCTCCTACGGCGCCTACTACCTGCGCTACCTGCTCGAGCGCTATGACGACAACACGATCCTGGCGCTGGCGGCCTACAACGGCGGCGAGGGCAACGTCGATCGCTGGCTCGCAGAGGCGAGCCAGTCGCGGCGGGCGTTCGTCATCGACCAGATCCCCTTCGCCGAGACCCGCGAGTACGTCACGAAGGTGCTCGACGCGCGCACGGAGTACCGCGAGACGTACCCCCGCGAGCTCGGGCTCTAGGAGCCCGTCGCAAGAGTCCTCGGGGCCGGATGCGGCCGATCCGCGGCTGTGGGTCGCCACACGATTGGCCGACGATGCAACCGGCATCGCCTTCGAAGTCGTGCGGCGCCCACGACCACGGCCGGACCACCCCGACCCCCGAGGACTTCACGACACGCTCCTGGCGCGCCGGAGGCTGACGGTCGATGCAGGCGCCTGCGTCCTCAGCGCGTGCTCCTGCCCCTGCCCCTGCTCCTGCGGTGGTAGATCCGCCCGCTCTTCGTGCGGACGGTCAGGCGCAGCCGCTGGCGGCTCGTGATCGGCCCGGGCCGCAGCGCACGGTAGGCGAACTCGATCGTCCGCGTGTCGACGTTGTTGGGCAGGATCAGCGTCAGCGCGCCGCCCCTTCGCGACTTCAGGCCCGTCTTGACGAGCCGGCGCTTTCCGTCCCGGCGGATGTGGTAGACGTCGATCCGCGCGCCGACGATGCCGCGGCCGCTACGCGTGCGCAGCACCCCGCGCGTCACGACCCGGCGGCCGAAGCGGCTGGACAGCCGCTTGCGATCGCGCGTCCTGGACTTGACGAACCACATCCGCAGGCGCCCGGTCAGCGCCGCCGCCTGCTCGGCCGACGACCCGGTGACGACGTTCGCCTTGGGAAACTCGATCGGGCCCGCGACCGACGTCTGGTTGCCCGCCGCGTCCTCGACGGCGATCTCGACGCCGTGCGGCCCGGCGGGCAGCGAGCGCACGTCGACGGCCGCCACCGCGCCCTTGACGACGCCCGGACAGGGGACCGGCACGTTGAACTGATAGGGGTCGAGATCGGCGGGATGGACGTCGTTGCACGGCGCCGCGCCGAGCGCGATCGCCTGCGCGATCCTGCCATCGACCTTGATCAGCATCCGGTAGAGCCCGCCGCCGACGTCGGCGGCGTCGAAGCGGACGCGCAGCGTTCCCGACGACTCGCCGTCGTCGACGACGCGGTTGTTCGCGACGACCGGGGGCAGCGGGTCCTCGAGCGTCGTCCACAGGTGCGTCGCGACAACCCCGATCCTCCGCGTGCATGCCAGCCCGGCGTTCGTGCAGAGGACCCTGAACTGCACGAAGGAGCCGTTGAGTCCCTGCTTGTCCAGCGGCGCCGTCAGGTTGTCGACGCAACTCGACTGGGGACCCGGCGTGCAGTCCTCCAGCAGCTGCGCCCCGCTGGAGACCATGTCGTAGGCGACGTCCTTGGCCTGCGGCGGCGGTCCGCTCTCCAGTCCGGTCGTCGCCCGGCGCGCGCCCACGCGGACGATGCGCGTGCCCAGCGGCGCGTCGAAGCGCCAGTTGGCGGTCGCGTTCGCCGGCGGAGCGGCGGACGGCAGGGCGGCGACGAGCGCGCCGTTTGGCTGGGCGCACGTGTTCATCGTCACCCCGCCCGGCGTCGCGTACGCCACCCAACCGGCGGCCGCGTTGGGCTGCCCTCCGGGATCGGTGCACGACGTCACCAGATAGGTGTCGGCGCTCGCCGCGGCGGGCGCGAGCAGGAGCAGCAGCACGCCCGCAGCGGCAGCGGGCAGACGAAGCGGTCGCAGCATCAGACTCTTCCCCAAGAAGTCGTGGCAGCCGTGCCGGGTTGATCGCCGGGCAGCAGATGCAGCGCGGCTCCGCGAGTGTGCAATGCGCCTGCAACAGGAGCGACGGTTCGCGCGGGACACTGCACGGATTCCTGCACGAACGGACGTGGTCGCCTGCCGCCGGCGCGGCATGGCGCGGAACGGCAGGGCGTGGCGCGGCACGGCAGGGCACGGCGCGGCACGGCGCGGCACGGCGCGTCGTCGCGTGATCGGCGCTCGTATCGCACACCCGGCGGCCACGAGCGTCGTTCTCGCGACGGCCGCCGGCCTGGAGCGGGGCTATCGTTGGTCGTCGCGCATGCCGCCCTTCAAGCTCGACGACATCTTCACCCCGGCCGCCGATCAGCCCAAGGCGATCGGCGAGATCTCGCAGGCCGTCCGCAACGGCGACCGCTTCACGACGCTGCTCGGCGCCACCGGCACCGGCAAGACGATGACGATGGCCGGCGTGATCGCCGAGCTGCAGCGCCCGACGCTCGTCCTGGCGCACAACAAGACGCTCGCCGCGCAGCTCTGCAACGAGTTCCGCACCTTCTTCCCGGACAACGCCGTCGAGTACTTCGTCTCCTACTACGACTACTACCAGCCCGAGGCGTACGTCCCGTCGCGCGACCTCTACATCGAGAAGGACTCGGCGATCAACGAGGAGGTCGACCGCCTGCGCCACGCCGCGACGGCGGCGCTCTTCGCGCGCCGCGACGTGGTCATCGTGGCGTCGGTCTCGGCGATCTTCGGGCTCGGCTCGCCGGAGACGTACGAGATGAACATGCAGGTCCTGCGCAAGGGCGACTTCGTCGACCGCGACGAGCTGCTGCGCAAGCTCGTCTCGATCCAGTACACGCGCAACGACACGGCGCTCGGCCGCGGCACGTTCCGCGTCCGGGGCGAGTGCCTGGAGGTCTTCCCGGCCTACGAGGAGACGGCCTTCCGCGTGACCCTCTTCGGCGACGAGGTCGAGCGCCTGCAGCACTTCGACCCGCTCACCGGCGAGCTGATCGCCGACGACCTCGAGCACGTCGCCGTCTGGCCCGCGACGCACTACAACGTCAAGGAGGGCATGATCGAGCGCTCGGTGCAGGAGATCGCGCGCGAGCTCAACGAGCGCTGCGCGGAGCTCGAGGCCGAGGGCAAGCTGCTGGAGTCCCATCGCCTCAGGCAGCGCACGCAGTACGACATGGAGATGCTGCGCGAGATGGGCTTCTGCAACGGCATCGAGAACTACTCGCGGATCCTCGACGGCCGCCAACCCGGCGCCCGCCCGTACTGCCTGATCGACTACTTCCCCGAGGACTTCGTCTGCTTTCTCGACGAGTCGCATCAGACCGTGCCGCAGATCGGCGGCATGTACGAGGGCGACCGCAGCCGCAAGCAGACGCTCGTCGACTACGGCTTCCGGCTGCCCAGCGCGCTCGACAACCGCCCGCAGAAGTTCGACGAGTTCCTCTCGATCACGCCGACGATCGTCTTCGTCTCCGCGACGCCGGGCAGGTACGAGAAGGCCAACTCGGGCCGCGTCGTCGAGCAGATCGTGCGCCCGACGGGGATCGTCGACCCGGTCGTCGAGGTGCGCGAGACGCGCAACCAGATCGACGACCTGATGAACGAGATCCGCAGGGTCGTCGACCGCCAGGAGCGCACGCTCGTCACGACGCTGACCAAGAAGATGAGCGAGGACCTGACCGACTACCTGCTCGAGATGGGCTTCAAGGTCCGCTACCTGCACTCGGAGATCGACACGCTCGAACGCATCCAGATCATTCGCGACCTGCGGCTGGGCGAGTACGACGTGCTCGTCGGCGTCAACCTGCTGCGCGAGGGCCTCGACCTGCCGGAGGTCTCGCTCGTCGCGATCCTCGACGCCGACAAGGAGGGGTTCCTCAGAGGGGAGACGTCGCTCATCCAGACGATCGGCCGCGCCGCGCGCAACATCGAGGGCAAGGTCCTCATGTACGCCGACAAGGAGACCGACGCGATGCGCGCCGCCCTGTCGGAGACCGACCGCCGGCGCGCGATCCAGCTCGCCTACAACGAGCAGCACGGCATCACCGCGGCGACGATCGTCAAGGGGATCTCCGACATCGCCGAGTTCCTGCAGTCCGAGTCCAAGCTGCCCGGCAAGGGCGGCAAGCGGCGCCGGCGGGCGGCGAAGAGCACCGTCGAGGCGATGACCCTCACCGAGCTCGAGCAGACGATCGTCGAGCTCGAGGAGGAGATGCTCGCGGCGGCCGAGGAGCTGCGCTTCGAGTACGCCGCCCGCGTGCGCGACGAGATCCGCGACCTGCGCCGCGAGCTGCTGCAGGCGCAGGCCAACGAGGCGCCCGCCTGATCGCGACGGAGACGCCGTGTCAGGCCGCCGACCTGGCCTGACGCGGGTGCCGGCCGCGCTCGAACGCGATCGGCTCGTGGAGCGCGGGCCATCCGGGGTAGGACTCCCCGGCGAGACCCACTAGGGTCTTTCCCGCTTCGTCTGTCCGTGAAGAAACTCCGGAGGCACCGTTGGCCCTCGACCGTCAGTCCATCGAGAAGAGAGACTTCCCCTTCGGCCGTCGCGGCTACGAGCCCGCGGCCGTCGACGCGCACCTCGCCGCAGTGGCGCGCGAGGTCGAGGCGCTCAAGCGCGCCCAGGCCAGCGAGCGCTCCGCGCCGGCCGCGGCGCCCGGCCCCGCCCGCGAGTCGCTGGCCTCCGTCGCGAGCGCGCAGGTCCAGGCGATCGTCGAGGCCGCCGAGTCCAGCGCGGCCGCGATCGAGCGCGAGGCGCAGGAGCACGCCGAGCAGTCCGCGCAGGACGCCGCCCGCGAGGCGCAGCGCATCCGCGACGACGCCGTCGAGCGTTCGCAGGAGCATGTCGGCAAGGTCCACGAGGCGACCGCGCTGATGCTCCAGCGCGTGGACGCGATGGAGAGCGAGCTCAACGCGCTCGTCGAATCGCTGCGCACGGGCGCCAACCGCCTCAACGCCGATCTGTCGCTGCTGTCGGGCAACATGGGCGAGCTGTACGAGGCTGCGGGCCGGCCGGCGGCCGGCGCGACGGCGGCCCCGATCGTCGAGGACGTCCCGATCCTCGAGGAGGCGGACGTCGTCGAGGACGCCGTCCGGCAGCAGCCGGTGGCCGAGGATGCCGGGGAGGTCGAGGACGTCGCGGAGGTCGCGGCCGGGAGCGCCGGCGCTGGCGGCGACACCGACGACGAGGAGCTCGAGGGCGCGCGCCTGATCGCGCTGAACATGGCGCTCAACGGCCAGTCGCGCGACGAGACCGACAGGTACCTGGCCGAGAACTTCGACCTCAACGACCGCGAGACGCTGCTCGACGAGGTCTACGCGACCGTCGAGGGGTAGGCGGGCGCGGCCGCAGCACGGTCGCCGCTCGCAGAGGCGGACGCGCCGCAGCGAATCTGCGCACGTTGCGAAGACGCCGCCCCGGCCGCGGATGGGAACGTCTGTTCCCCCTCCTACAATGAGCAGGTGGCCAAGCACGATCGCCTCGTCGTCACCGGCGCGCGGGAGCACAACCTCAAGGACGTCAGCCTCGAGCTGCCGCGCGACGCGCTCGTCGTGATCACCGGGCTGTCGGGCTCGGGCAAGTCGTCGCTGGCGTTCGACACGATCTACGCGGAGGGCCAGCGCCGCTACGTGGAGTCGCTGAGCGCCTACGCGCGGCAGTTCCTCGGGCAGATGGACAAGCCCGACGTCGACTCGATCGAGGGCCTGTCGCCGGCGATCTCGATCGACCAGAAGACGACGTCGCGCAACCCGCGGTCGACGGTCGGCACGGTCACCGAGATCTACGACTACCTGCGACTGCTGTGGGCGCGGATCGGCAAGCCGCACTGCCATGTCTGCGGTGCGGCGATCGAGGGGCAGTCGGTCGAGCAGATCGTCGATCAGGTCATGGAGCTCGAGGAGGGCACGCGCTTCATGGTCATGGCGCCGATCGTGCGCGGTCGCAAGGGCGAGTACGGCAGGCAGTTCGAGGAGCTGCGCACCGACGGCTACACCCGCGTGAGGGTCGACGGCGAGCTGCGCCTGCTCGAGGACCCGATCGAGCTCGACAAGAGGTTCAAGCACGACATCTCTGTCGTCGTCGACCGCCTCGTCATGCGCCACGACGTGCGCAAGCGCCTGGTGGACTCGATCGAGACCGCGGTCGGGCTGGCCGACGGGATCGTCGAGGTGCAGCTGACTCCGCGCGACGATCCCGATCCGGCGCACTCCAAGCTGCTGACGTTCAGCGAGTCGTTCGCCTGCCTGAAGTGCGGTACGTCGATGCCCGAGCTCGAGCCGCGGATGTTCTCCTTCAACTCCCCGCACGGCGCCTGCGAGCGCTGCACGGGGCTTGGCTCGCAGCGCGAGATCGACCCCGAGCTGATCGTGCCGGACGGGGCGCTGTCGATCGGCGAGGGCGCGCTCGCGCCATGGGCCAACAGCACGTCGAACTACTACGAGCAGATCACCGAGGCGATCGCCGAGCGCTACGGCGTCGACCTCGAGGCGCCGTGGAGCGAGCTGTCCGACGAGGACCGCGACCTGTTCCTGTACGGCACCAACGGCGAGCCGGTTCAGGTCAGCTACCGCAATCGCTACGGTCGCCGGCGCTCGTACCAGACGCGCTTCGAGGGGATCATCCCCAACCTCGAGCGCCGCTACCGCGAGACGGACTCCGAGTTCTCGCGGGAGAAGATCGAGGAGTACATGGGCATGCGGGCCTGCCCCGCCTGCGGCGGCGCGCGCCTGCGGCCGGAGTCGCGCGCGGTGCTCGTCGCCGGCATGGCGATCCACGACTTCGCGAAGCTCAGCGTGGTCGCCGCGCTGCGCTGGCTCGACGCGGTGGCGCTCACCGAGACCGAGCGCCACATCGCGCGGCTCGTGCTGCGCGAGATCGAGGAGCGCCTGCACTTCCTGGAGAACGTCGGCATCGGCTACCTGTCGATGGATCGCGCCGCCGCCACGCTGAGCGGCGGCGAGGCGCAGCGGATCCGCCTGGCGACCCAGATCGGCTCGTCGCTCGTCGGCGTGCTCTACATCCTCGACGAGCCGTCGATCGGCCTGCACCAGCGCGACAACGAGAAGCTCATCCGGACGCTCGAGCGCCTGTGCGACCTCGGCAACACCGTCATCGTCGTCGAGCACGACGAGCAGACGATGCGCGCCGCCGACCACCTCGTCGACATCGGCCCCGGCGCGGGCGAGCACGGCGGCGAGATCGTCGCGCAGGGCACCGCGGCCGACGTCGAGCGCGTCCCCGAGTCGCTGACCGGCCAGTTCCTCGCGCGCACGCGGGTGATCGAGATCCCGCGCAAGCGGCGCACGCCGTCGGGCTACGTCGAGATTCGCGGTGCGGCCGAGAACAACCTCAAGGGCATCGACGTGAAGGTCCCGCTCGGCGCGCTGACGGCGGTGACGGGCGTCAGCGGCTCGGGCAAGTCGACGCTCGTCAACGAGGTGCTGTTCAAGGCCGTCGGCAACCGGTTGCATCGCGCGCGCACGAGGCCCGGACGCCATACGACGATCCTCGGCCTCGGCCAGCTCGACAAGATCATCCAGGTGGACCAGTCGCCGATCGGCCGCACGCCGCGCTCGAACCCCGCGACGTACACGGGGCTGTTCGACGTGATCCGCGACCTGTTCTCCAAGACCCAGGAGGCGCGGGCGCGCGGCTACAAGCCCGGACGCTTCTCGTTCAACGTCAAGGGCGGGCGTTGCGAGGTCTGCCGCGGCGACGGGCAGATCAAGATCGAGATGCACTTCCTGCCCGACGTCTACGTGCCGTGCGAGCAGTGCCACGGCAAGCGCTACAACCGCGAGACGCTCGACGTCCGCTTCAAGGGCCGGACGATCGCCGACGTGCTCGACATGCCCGTCGAGGAGGCCGTCACGTTCTTCGAGCACATCCCGAAGATCCGCCGCCGGCTGGAGACGCTCGCCGCCGTCGGCCTGGGATACATCCGCCTCGGGCAGCCGGCGACGACGCTCTCGGGCGGCGAGGCGCAGCGCGTCAAGCTCGCCACGGAGCTGTCGAAGGTGGCGACGGGACGCACGCTGTACATCCTCGACGAGCCGACGACCGGGCTGCACTTCGCCGACGTACAGCGTTTGCTGGAGGTCCTGCACCGGCTCGTCGACCAGGGCAACAGCGTCGTCGTCATCGAGCACAACCTCGACGTCATCAAGACCGCCGACCGGCTCGTCGACATGGGCCCCGAGGGCGGCGAGGAGGGCGGCCAGGTCGTCGCCGCCGGCACGCCGGAGGAGGTCGCCGGCACGCCGGGCTCGCATACGGGCGCGTTCCTGCTGCAGGCCGGCGTCGAGCCCGCCGCGCCGAAGGCGACGCGCCGGCGCAAGGTCGCGGCCGCGGCCTGAGGAGATGGACGATGTCGCACGCCACGCGAAGCTCTGGCTTCAGAAGTGGCGCTGGTACGAGCGCAACGCGCTGCCCTGGAACCGCGCACGGATCCACTGGGAGCTCATGCGCCGCGACGCGTTCGCGCGGTGGCCGCTGCACGGCAACGTGCTCGAGGCGCTGCGCGACGGTCGCCTCGAGATCGGCGCCAACGCGCTCTTCGAGCCGAACGTCTGGATCACGCTCGGCGACGGCGCGCAGGTGCGCATCGGCGAGGGGACGTTCCTGAACATCGCGGTCATGGTCGCCGCGACCGGGCTCGTCGAGATCGGCGCTCACTGCATGCTCGCCAACGGCTGCTTCGTGACCGACGCCAACCACCGTTTCGACGACCCCCACACGCCGGTCCCGTGGCAGGGCTTCGACTCCAAGGGCCCGACGCGGATCGGCGACAACGTCTGGCTCGGCGCGAACGTCGTCGTGACGAGCGGTGTCACGATCGGCGAGCGCTGCGTCATCGGCGCCAACAGCGTGGTGACGCAGGACGTTGCGCCGTTCTCGATCGCCGCGGGGGTGCCGGCGAAGGTGCTGCGCGCCGTGACCTACGAGCGCGATCGGGAGTCGTCGGAGGACTGACGTGCGCCGTCGCGCCCGGCGCCGGCTGCCGCGCGGGCTCGGGGCCGCTATCCCCCGAAGCGCGCCGCGAGCGCCATCACGTTGTCGACGTACTGCTTGGTGTCGTCGAACATGCCGCGCGCGCGGACCGACGACAGGCCCTGGTAGTAGCCCGCGGCGGCGAGCCGCTGGTCGCCGCCGGTCTGACGCAGCAGCTGGGCCAGGTACAGCGAGCCCGCGCGCACGTTGTCGGCGGCCGACTGCGGGTCGAGCGGACTGGCGGCGAGGTTCTTGTTGACCCAGTCCCAGGTGCCCGGCATGACCTGCATGATTCCGCGCGCGTTCGCCGAGGACACCATCGCGTTGTTGAAGCCGCTCTCCTGCCATGCGATCGCCGCGGCGAGCGACGCCGGCGCGCCGTGCTGCGCTGCGATCGCCTTGACCTGCTCGGCGCTGAGGCGGCCGCCCGTCGGCACCGGGTCGGCCGCGGGGACGACGCGTGTCGCGGGCGCCGGCGCCGCGGCCTTCGCAGGCGCGGGGGCGCCGGTCGGCAGCTTGATGACCGTGCCCCTCAGCAGGTGCGCCGTCGGCGCGAGCCCGTTCATGTACGCCATCTGCGCCGTCGGCACTCCGGTCTGCGCCGCCAGGCCGCTCAGCGTGTCGCCGGGGCGCACGACGTAGGCGCCGAGCGGCCGCGGCGCGCCGGAGGGCGGCGCCAGCGCGACCTTCGCGCCGGGGGTCGCAGCCGTGCCGGCGGGGACGATTCCCGCGGCGCGCAGCGCGGCCCGGCCCTCGGCCACCGACGGGATCTTGATCGGCGTGCCGAGCACGACGTGCGAGTTCTCCTGCAGCCCGTTGTACAGCGCGACCGTGCGCGTCGTCATGTTCGACTCTGCGGCGATCGACCACAGCGTGTCGCCGGGCGCGACGGTATGCACGACGTGGGCGCTCGCGGCAGGCGCTGCTAGCAGTGCGACGGCTGCCGCGAAGATGCTGACTGGCAGGGGGCGCATGGGCTTCCTCTCCTTCGGATGCGAGCCACCTTGCCTCGCCGGCGCGCGCTTTTCACGTCGCCGCGCACGGTTACGTCGTCCTGCAACGCACGCTGCACCGCCCGATGCACCGCTTTCGGGCGCGAGGGGACCTACTTGGACGTCATGATGACGAGCCCGAACACGACCGTCGTCGTGAACAGCGCGAACCCGAGCCCGGCCACGCCGAGATGGAGGCTGGCAACCGCCGTGCGCCCGTCGCGGCGCGCGTCGGCGGCGCGCGTCGAGCCCCAGATCACGAGCGCCCAGGAGATCGTGACGGCGACGGCCGCAAGCGGCGCCGCCCACACGAGCTCGAGCAGCGCCGCGGTGTCCGTCGCGACCGTCATACGTCAGCCGGCGCCGTCGTCATCGCGGGGCCGCGCCGCACGCGCTTGCCGAAGATCGCCGCCATCAGCATCAGCAGGCTGAGCGCGATCAGCACGGGACCGAGCGCGCCCTCGCCGAAGATCCGGCTCAGGCCGTAGGTCACCGCGCCGACGGCCGCGGCGGCCGGGATCGTCAGCGCCCACGCGACCGCGATGTTGCCGGCCAGCCCCCAGCGCACCGCCGACACGCGCTTCGCCGCGCCGGCGCCGAGGACGGCGCCCGTGATCGAGTGTGTCGTCGACAGCGGAAACCCGAGGTGCGACGCCGTCAGCAGGACGGCCGCGCCCCCGCCCTGCGCGGCGAAGCCCTGCGCCGGATCCATCTTGTAGATCCTGCTGCCCATCGTTCGGATGATCCGCCAGCCACCCGTGTAGGTGCCGAGCGCGATCGCGGTGGCCGCCGACACGATGACCCAGAAGGGCGGCTCGGGGCTCGTGCCCTCGAGCGTGCCATGCGCGATCAGCGCCAGCGTGATGATGCCCATCGTCTTCTGCGCGTCGTTGGTGCCGTGCGACAGCGACAGCAGGCTGGCGCTCGCGATCTGGCCCAGCCGGTAGCCCCGATTGACCGGGCCCGGCCGCAGGCGGCCGACCATCCGGTAGGTGATCAGGATGCACGCGCCGGCGGCGAGGAAGGCGACGATCGGCGCCACGATCGCGGGGATCATGACCTTCTCCAGCAGGCCCCGCCCGAGGATCGCATCGGCTCCGCTGGCCGCGAAGGCGGACCCCACCACGCCGCCGATCAGCGCGTGCGACGAGCTCGACGGCAGGCCGAAGTACCACGTCGCCAGGTTCCAGACGATCGCCCCGATGAGTCCGGCGAAGATGACGGTCGTCGTGATCAGGTCGGCCACGACGATGCCGCCCGCGACGGTCGCCGCGACCTCGATCGAGATGAAGGCGCCGGCGAAGTTCAGGATCGCCGAGAGCAGCACCGCGGTCTTGGGCGCCAGCGCGCGCGTCGAGATCGACGTCGCGACGGCATTGGCGGTGTCGTGAAAGCCGTTCGTGAAGTCGAAGGCGAGGGCCGTCGCCACGACGATCACGAGGATGATGTCGCTGTCCACGAGCTAGGTGTGGTGAGGACTCAGGAGTTCTTCGTGACGATGTTCGCGATCACGTTCGCGATGTGCTCGGTGGCGTCGATCGCCTCCTCGAGGCGCTCGAAGATGTCCTTCCAGCGAATCACGACCATCGGATCGATCCCGGTGTCGAACAGGGACGCGACCGCCTCGCGCGTGACGCGGTCGCCATCGGTCTCCAGCCGATGGATCTCGCCGGTGTAGTGCGAGACGTCCTTGAATCCGCGGATGCGAGGCACCGCCTCGTCGACGCGGCGGCAGCACTCCATCAGGATGTGGGCCAGCTGCTGGGCCTGCTCCATCGGCGCTTCGATCTTGTAGAGGCCGAGGTAGTCGGCGACCTCCTCGGTGAGGTCGACGATGTCGTCGAGGCCGGATGCCAGCGCCAGGATGTCCTCGCGATCGATCGGCGTGACGAACGTCGAGTTCAGGCGCTGGATCATGTCGTACGTGATCCGGTCGCCCTCCTGCTCGCAGAGCCGGATCGACCGCGCCAGGTCGTTGTGCTCGGGAAAGCCGGCCAGCATCTCGTCGAGCAGCTCGGCGGCGCGCAGCACGTTCGCCGCCGCTTCCTCGAAGAGGTCGAAGAAGACGCGGTCCTTCGGGGCGAAGACGTTGGCGAGTCGGGCCATGGCGCGGGACTCTACGTCAGGCGCTGGCGGAACGAGGAAAGCTCCTCGGCGTCGATCGCGTAGCCGTGCTCGGGCGCCGGATAGCGCCTCGAGCGGACATCGTCGGCGAATGCGCCGACGCCGGCGACCATGTCGTCCTGGAGGTTCGCGTAGCGCTTGACGAAGCGCGCGCCGAGCCCTTCGCGGATCCCCAGCAGGTCGTGGAAGACGAGCACCTGCCCGTCGGTCGCCGGTCCCGCGCCGATCCCGATCACCGGGACCTCGATGCGCTCCATCAGCAGCTCGCTGACGTCGGACGGGATCGCCTCGAAGACGATCGCGAAGCAGCCGGCCTCCTGCAACGCCAGCGCATCGGCGGCGACGCGGGCGGCGGCGTCGGCAGTGCGGCCCTGCGCGCGGTACCCGCCGAGCGCCGTCGCCGTCTGCGGCGTAAGGCCGACGTGGCCCATCACCGGGATGCCGGCGCCGGCGATCGCGCGTGCGCGGGCGCACGACGCGCGCCCACCGCCCTCGAGCTTGATCGCGTCGCAGCCGGCCTGCTTGACGAAGCGCAGCGCGTTGGAGATCGCCTGCTCGTCGGAGACCTCGTAGGAGCCGAACGGCATGTCGCCGACGAGAAACGGCGTGCGCAGCCCGCGCCGCACGGCGCGGGCCAGGACGAGCAGCTGGTCGAGCTCGACGGGCACCGTCGACGGGTAGCCGAGCACCGTCATGGCGCCCGAGTCGCCGACGAGGACCATGTCGACGCCGGCCTCCTCGGCGGCCCGCGCGCTCGGGAAGTCGTAGGCGGTGACCATGACGATCGGGTCGCCGAGGCGCTTCATCTCGGCGAGACGCGGCAGCGTGACCGGCAGGCGGTCGATCGTGGCGCCGGCCGCGATCTGGCTGGGATGGCTGGACATCAGCGAACCTCCTTCGCCGAGGACGTCAGCAGCGTCGCGGCCTCGTGGTCGACGTCGATGATGGCGTTCGTGCGCGCCTCCACGTGGACGACGCGAGGCTCGTAGGCCCGCAGCTCGTCGCGGTCGTACTGCGCGTAGGAGAAGACGATGATCGTGTCGCCGCGGTGCACGAGGCGCGCCGCGGCGCCGTTGACCTGCATCGTGCCCGAGCCGCGCTCTCCCGCGATCGTGTAGGTCTCGAAGCGGGCGCCGTTGTCGACGTCGACGACGTGCACCTGCTCGTGCTCGAGGATGTCGGCGGCGTCGAGCAGGTCGGCGTCGATCGTGATCGACCCGACGTAGTGCAGATCGCAGTCGGTGACCGTCGCCCGGTGGATCTTGGACTTGAGCATCGTTCGCTGCACTGGCTAGCTCCCGTCGAGGATGTCGTTGTCAATGAGGCGCACGTCACCCAGGCGCGCGGCGACGGCGACGAGGACCTGCTCGCCCCCGACGTCGGCGACGGGGACGAACGTGTCCGGGGCGACGAGCGCGAGGTACTCGGGCTCGACGTCGAGCTCGGCCATCGCCGCGCGGCCGATCGCGGCGAGGATCGTCGCGTCGCGCTCGCCCGCGGCGTGGCAGGCGCGCACGGCGTCGAGGCCACGCCGCAGCGCGACGGCGCGGCGGCGCTCGTCGGCTCGCAGCCGCACGTTGCGGCTCGACAGCGCGAGGCCGTCGGGCTCGCGGACGGTGTCTGCGACCTCGATCCGCACCGGGATGTCGAGGTCGCGCACGAGGCGGCGGATGACCGCGACCTGCTGGGCGTCCTTCTGGCCGAAGAACGCCACGTCCGGCTGGGCCATGTTCAGCAGCTTCGCCACGACCGTCGCGACGCCCGCGAAATGCGCCGCGCCGCGGTGCTCGCCCTCGAGCGGGGCGGAGATCTCGCCGACGGTGACGGTCGTCGCGAAGCCGGGCGGATAGACCTCGCCCGCCGGCGGCGCGAACAGGATGTCGGCGCCCGCCTCCGCGGCGAGCGCCCCGTCGCGCGCCTCGTCGCGCGGGTAGGCCACGAGGTCGCCGGACTCGTCGAACTGCGTCGGGTTGACGAACAGGGAGACGACGACATGGTCGCACGACGTGCGGGCGCGCCGGATCAGCGACAGATGGCCCTCGTGCAGGGCGCCCATCGTCGGTACGAGGCCGATGCTGCGCCCGGCGCGGCGCGGGCCGTTGAGGGCCGCGCGCAGCTGGGCGACGGTGCGAAGCGTGATCATGCCGGCACCGCGCTGCCTGCGGCCAGGCGCCGGGTGGCGTCGGCGAGCGCGTCGAACAGGGCGAGCTCGTCGGGCAGTCGCTCGGCGAGCGCGGCTCGCTGGCGGGCGACGGTCTCCTCGTCGCCGCGGGCGATCGGACCTGTGAGGGCGCGCTCGGCCCCGAGCCGTGCCCAGTTGGCGACGGATGCCCGCACGAGCTCGGCGAGCGGCTCGCGACCCAGGCCCGCCGTCTGCGCGAGGCGCTCAGCCACGCCCTCGACGGCGACGAGGAAGTTCGCGGCGATGCACGCCGCGGCGTGGTAGGCGGCGCGGTCGGCGTCCGCGATGCGCACCGGCGCCATCCCGAGCCGCCGTGCGAGCCCGTCGGCCACCTCCAGCGCGTGCGCGGTGGCGCCCGCGACGGCGGCGGTCGCGCCGGCGAAGCTCGCGCCGTCGGCCGTCACGGTCATCAGCGGGTGCAGCGAGAAGGCCTCGTGCGCGCCGAGCGCGTGCAACGTGGTGGCGGCGGACGTATGCCCGACGAGGCGGCCTGCGCGGACCGGCAGCGCGGCGGCGGCGATCTCGATCTGGGCGTCGGGAACGCAGAGCAGGACGGCGGGGCACTCGGCGCCCGGCGTCTCGCCGCGGCGCAGCGGGCCCTCGACCGCGGTGCCGGCGCGGCGCAGCGCCGCGGCCAGCGCGTTGCCCATCCGCCCGGCACCGACGATCGCGACGCGATCGAGCGAGCGTGCCCGGGCAGGCAGCGTGAACGGTGCTTGCGATGTCATCGTGTCGGTCCAGTCCTCCTGGGAGGTACCGGTCGCGTTGTCGTGTGTCGCGGCGGCCGCGGGCCGTCGCCTCACCCAGGGTACCCGACGGCGATGGGCTCTACCATCGCACCGTGGCCATCAAGCAGGAGCGCCGCGCGGAGCTGACCGCGGTCTACCGCCGGGCCCGCACGTGTACGAGCTGTGCGGAGCTCGCGACCACGCGCACGCAGGTCGTCTTCGGCTCCGGCAACGCCGACGCCGACCTGATGTTCGTAGGCGAGGCCCCGGGCGCACGCGAGGACGAGCAGGGCATCCCCTTCGTCGGCGCGGCGGGAAAGCTGCTCGGAGAGCTGCTGGGAGAGATCGGGCTCACCCGCGACGACGTGTTCATCGCCAACGTCCTCAAATGCCGCCCGCCCGGAAACCGCGACCCGCTGCCGGCAGAGATCGAGAGCTGCTCGGGCTACCTCATGCGGCAGGTGGAGCTGATCCAGCCGCGGGTGATCTGCACGCTGGGCAACTTCTCGACCAAGCTGCTGCGCGGTGAGCCGACCGGTATCTCGCGGCTGCACGGCCAGGCCGAGATCCGCGCGATCGGCGGGCGCACGGTGCGGCTGTACCCGCTCTTTCATCCCGCCGCAGCGCTCTACACGCGGTCGCTGCTGGAGACGCTGCGGGCGGATTTCGCGCGGCTGCCCGAGCTGCTCGCGCTGGCGCCGCCCGAGCAGCCTGAGCGCGCGCCCGATCTCCGGCAGCCGCCCGAGCCGGCGCCTGCCGAACCGGTCGCGGCCACCGCGGCCGAGCCGGTCGCCTACCAGCCGGGCGTCGACGGTCAGCCCGCGCCCGCGGAGCCCGACGGGCGCCAGCTCGGGCTGTTCTAGCCCCGCGACACCCGCGTCGCACGGCTGATCGAGCCGGTTGCCCAGCCGGGGTTCGGGTACGCGTGATGCGACCACAGGTGACACCGGACTTGGAGGACCACATGTCCTATGCCGATCAGATGCTCGAGACCTACCCGCGCGACTTCAACGTCGACAAGGACGTGCTCGTGCGCTGCATCGAGGCGTGCTACGACTGCGCGCAGGCCTGCACCGCATGCGCCGACGACTGCCTCAGCGAGCAGGATGCCGGGCGGCTCGTCAAGTGCATCCGGCTGAACCTCGACTGCGCCGACATCTGCGTGACGACCGGCCGGGTCGCCAGCCGGCAGACCGAGTACGACGCGAACGTCACGCGGGCCATCGTCGAGGCCTGCCGGCAGGCGTGCAGCTCCTGCGGCGACGAGTGCGAGCAGCATGGCGAGGGCGGCATGGAGCACTGCCGCGTCTGCGCCGAGGCGTGCCGGCGCTGCGAGCAGGCCTGTGACGAGCTGCTCGCCGCGATGAGGTAGTCCAAGCGGGCGCCGGCGCTCTCCGATGGTCGCGCTCGCCAGCGTCCTGCTCGTCGCGCTCGTGTCGCTGCTCGTCACGCGCGTCGCGACGATGGCGCTGACGCTGACCGGCCTCTCGCGCGAGATCGCCCGCTTTCAGGCGCGGTCGGCGCTGTCGGGGGTCGGCTTCACGACCAGCGAGGCGGAGTCGGTCGTCGCCCATCCGGTGCGCCGGCGGATCGTCCTGCTGCTGATGCTCGTCGGCAGCGCCGGGATCGTGACGGTGATGGCGACGCTGCTGCTGTCGTTCGTCAACGCCGACCGCGAGCAGGCGCTCCTGCGGCTGCTCGTCCTCGCCGGCGGGCTCGCCGGGATCCTCGCGCTCTCCAAGAGCCCGGTCGTCGACCGCTGGCTGTCGCGGGTCATCGCGCGCGGGCTCAGGCGCTGGACGGATCTTCAGGTGCGCGACTACGAGCAGCTGCTGCACCTCGCCGACGACTTCGCCGTCGTCGAGCTGGTGGTCCAGCCGGGCGACTGGATCGCCGGCCGCACGCTCGCCGAGCTGAACCTGCGCGACGAGGGCGTCGCCGTGCTCGGCGTCCAGCGGGCGGGCGGCAACTACATCGGGTCGCCGGTCTGGGCGACGCGGATCGAGCCGCACGACACAGTCGTCGTCTACGGCCCGGCCGCGCTGCTCGAGGAGCTCGACCAGCGCCCGCAGGGGACGCGCGGCGACGAGGCACACGAACGAGCAGTCGCCGCGCAGCGCCGCGTGGTCCCCCCGATCGAGGATGCGCCGAGCCGGAGCCGGCGGTGACGCCCGAGTACGGAGCCGACATCAGCCGGCTTCGCGGGTGACGTCGATCGAGAGCTCGGTCGGCTCGCGGTTCGCGGCCTCGGCGCGCAGCGTCAGCCGGTTGGATCCCCGCTGCAGTGACAAGCGGATGCGGAAGCGGCCGTCCTGCGCCTGCGCGCTGCGCACTCGTGCGCGCGAGGCGTGCAGCACCCGCAAAGACGCGCCGTCGGGGTCGAGCGAGCCGCTGATCTCGATCGTCGCCTCGTCGGTGCGGCCGGCGAGCGAGGCGCCGAGCGCCGGCTGCTCGAGCTTCGGGTGGACGACGGTCATGTGGACCGGCGGTCGCCTCGGCAGCCCCGTCGTCACGGCGGCGGCGACCGGGTCCAGCCGCGCCACGCGCCAGCGGCCCTCGACCTCCCTCGCCTCGTAGGCGCCCGCCGCGGTGCGCACGACGGCGCGGTCGCCCTCGAGCACCGTGTCGGTCACGGCGGCGTTGCGCAGCCGCGACAGACGGCGACCGGCGCCGTCCGCGAGGCGCGAGGCGACGAGCGCGCAGCGCGGCGCGTCCGCGGCGTCGAGGCCGGCCGCGTCGACCTCCACACGGAGGGCGGCCAGCAGCAGCTCGGAGACGCCGGCCTCCGAGAGGCCGGAGCACGCGGCGGCGCCGTCGCCGCGCTCGAGCGCGGCGAGCAGATCCTCGACGGCGGCGCGCGCGCGGTCGCCGTCCTCGTCGCGGCAGCCGCCGATCGCCGCCGCGGCGAGCGCGAGCAGCAGAATCGCCCTAGGGCGCCTCATCGACGCCCTCCGAGAGCGGATGTCGCAGCGTCGTCCGGGCGCGGCGCCCGGCGTAGTGCCGGACGCCCGGAGTCGCGGTCACGGCGAACGCCAGTACGGACACCGCGATCGCGAGCGTGCCTGCCGCGAACACGCGCTCGAACTCCTCGAGCGCGAGGCGCTCGACGAACAGCGCGTAGTAGATCGCCGCCACGCCGATCGGGCCGTACCAGGACAGGAACGCCACGCCGCGGCGCGGTGTGCCGCCGGGCGCGACGGCGAGGGCGAGCGCCGCAGCGGCCGGCCGGCGGACGAGCAGCGCCCACAGCGCGAACACCAGGCCCGACCAGCCGAGTCCGATCCATCCGTCCCACGGCAGCATCGTCCCGAACAGCAGGAAGACCGGGACGACGAGCAGATGCTGCAGCGCGTCCTGTGTCTGCTCGAGCTCTTCGGCGTGGCGCTCCTCGAGCATCAGCGAGAAGGTCAGGCCGGCGACGAAGGCGCCGAGGATCCCTGTGCCGCCGAGCGCGTGGACCGCGCCGAGCGTGAGCAGCGCGAGCGCGAGCGCGCTGACGAGGAAGAACCCGCCGGACATCGCCTGGTGGTCCTCTGCGAGGTCGACGACCTTCGCCGCGGCGGCGCCGATCGCTGCGCCGGCGACGAGCGCGAGCGCGACCTGACCCGCCACCTCTCCGGCGATCGCGCCCGGGTCGTCACCCGGCAGCGTGAGCACGAGCGCCGGTACGAGGACGAAGACGAGCGCGAGGCCGTCGTTGGCGCCGGCCTCGAGCTGCAGCGAGCGCCGCAGCCAGCGCGGGAGGTTGGCCTCTGCGAGCCGGCCGGTCACGAGCGTCGACGCCACGACGGGATCGGTCGGCGTCAGGATCGCGCCGAGCAGGAGGCCGAGCCAGAGCGGAAGACCGAGCACGAGCCAGGCGCCGAGGCTGGTGAGCAGCCACATGCCGACCATCCCGATCGACAGCAGCGAGGCCGCCCGCCTCCAGACGCTCTGCAGGTCCGCGCGCGTCATCTGAAGAGCGGTGCCGACCAGCGACACGGCCAGGGCGACGCGCGCGAGCTCCTCGAGGACCTTGCGCTCGCCGTGCAGGCGGTCGGGCTCGACAGCTCCGAGCACCTCGGGGCCGAGCAGCACGCCGGCCAGCAGCGCCAGCAGCGGCACCGACAGCCACAGCCGCTTGATGACGTTCGACAGAAGCCCGAGCGCCAGGATCGCCGCGCCGGCGACGATCAGGCCGATATCGACGCTCACGCCGTCAGCCTGCGCTCATCGCGGCGCGCGACGGGGAGGACGACCCGGGAGCGATGCGTGGATCCGGTCACCCGGGGCGCTAGGCGCGGACGGAGCGCAGCGCCGGCAACACCCGCTCGCCGTAGGTGCGGATCGAGCCGAACGGGTCGGCGCGGCCGATCAGCTGCAGGCAGATGACCGTCGCGCCCGCGCGCTGCATCTCGCGGATGCGCTCGACGTGCTCGTCAGGGTCCGAGGAGATGAGAAATCCCTCGCGCGCGAACTGCTCGTCGCTCATCTGGACGTCGGCGCGGCGCTGCATGTCCTGCTGGTCGGCGATGTCCTCGACGTAGACCTCGGGCAGCTGCGTCGGCTTCCAGCGGCGCGCGCCCTCGATCGCCGCGCGGTGGTCGTCGGCCCACGCGAAGCCGGCGTGGAAGATGATCTCGCCCGGCGCGCGGCCGTGCTCCTCGCAGGCCTCGCGGTAGGCCTCGACGATCTCCGGGGCCTGCCCCGGGTCGCCCAGCGTCCACAGCCCGTCGCCGTAGCGCGCCGCGAGCTGCGCCGACTGCGGCCCGAACGCCGAGACGTAGAGCTTCGGCCGCGTGCCGGCGCGCGTCCAGAGCTTGGCGTCCTTGAGCTTGAACCAGCCCGCGTCCATCGTCACGGTCTCGCCGTTCCACAGGCGGGTGATCGCGTCCAGGCCCGACTCCAGGCGCCAGCGCTGCTCCTCGTACGGCGGCCAGTCCATCCCGAGCGGCGTCTCGTTGACCGATTCGCCCGATCCCGCACCGAGGAAGACGCGGCCGGGATACAGCTCCTCCAGCGTCATGAACGCCTGCGCGACGAGACCGGGGTGGTAGTGGTGGACGATCGGCGTCACGCCCGTGCCGATCATGCTCTGCGTCGCCTGGCCGAGCGCGCCGAGGTAGACCCACGCCTGCGTCGCCTCCCCGTCGGGGAACCAGGGCGCGAAATGGTCGGAGGTGCCCAGGCCGTCGAAACCGGCCCGTTCGGCGGCCTTGGCCTGCTCGAGCATCTCCGACGGCGTGAACTCCTCCGTCGACGTCGCGAACCAGTACTGCATCGAGGCGCTCCTTCCGGCAGGGGTCACAGCCACTCGGCCTACCCAGCGGGGCCCCCCGGCGTGCGCCTACTCGGCCGGCTTGAGCTCCAGCGCGCAGGAGTTGATGCAGTAGCGCTGCCCGCTGTCGCCCGGACCGTCGGGGAAGACATGGCCGAGATGGCCGCCGCACCGGCTGCACAACACCTCCGTGCGGCGCATGAACAGGCTGTTGTCGTCGCGCAGCGTGACGGCCGCGGCGACGGCCGGATCGGTGAAGCTCGGCCAGCCGGTGCCGGAGTCGAACTTCGTGTCGGAGGAGAACAGCTCGGCGCCGCAGCCGGCGCAGGCGTACATGCCGTCGGCCTTCTCGTCCACGAAACGGCCGGTGAACGCGCGCTCGGTGCCCGCTTCTCGCAGCACCTCGTACTGCTCGGGGGTCAGCTCCGCGCGCCACTGCTCTTCGGTCTTCTTGATGGGGGCGTCGATCGGTGTGTGCTTCATGCGGTCAAATGTAGTGCGCCCCGGCGCCCTCGTCACACGGCCCGGCGGCGCAGCCTGCGTCGTGCCAGCCGGCGCGCGAAGTACGCCAGCTGGGCGAGCTGCGCGAGTCCGTCGAGCACGCGCTCGCCGTGGGTCAGGTCGGCGCGGACGTACTCCGCCAGCGCCCCGTCGCGGCCGTAGTAGCGCCAGGCGCGCGAGGCGCCGATCGCGCGCAGCAGCGCGGCGGTCAGCGGCGGCGCGGCGAACGCGCCGTAGACGAACAGCAGCCCGCCCGGCGCGACGCGTCCCGCCCAGCGGGAGAACAGCTCGGCCGCGACGCTGTAGGGCGCCGCCGGCCCGATGAAGAGCAGGTCGATCGAGCCCTCGACGCCCGCGACGTCGGTCGTGCCGACGACGCAGACCTCGACCCCGTCGGCCGCTCCGCGGCGGATGGCGGCGAGCGCCTCGTCGGGCACGCCGCCCGTCAGGACGACGCGCGCCGGCGCATCGAGCACCCGCGCGCAGGCCTCCATCCGCGACGCCTGAGCCGAGCTGAACACGCCGCGACGCTACCGCAGGACGCGCGCGCGGGACGCGCCGCGGCGCATCCCCCGACGAGCCGGGTCCGCGCCGTCGCAGGTACTAGAGTGCGCGGCGTGCCGCCGATCCCTCGTCGCGTCGTCGTCCTGCTGCTCGCCGCCGTGCTGCTCGGCCTGCCGCCGGCGGCTTCGGCGCAGACCGCGACGATCCCCGAGGAGGGCTCGGGAGTCTCCACGACGCCGCCCGTCCCGCTGGCCGGCGAGAATCCGCAGGCGACCCCATCCAGGGAGCTTCCGAACACCGGCGCCGATCCGCGGATGCTGTTCCTCGCCGGGCTCGGGCTGATGCTGATCGGCTGCGGGCTGCGGCTGCGCACCGCCGATGCCGAGCTGTACTGAGACGGGCGCGCCCGACGAGACCGAGGCGCTCGCCGCCGAGCTCGCCCGCCGGCTGCGACCCGGCGACGTCGTGCTCGTCTCCGGCGAGCTCGGCGCCGGCAAGACGACGTTCGTGCGCGGCGCCTGCCGCGCGCTGGGCGTCGACGGCCCGGTCACGAGCCCGACGTTCACGATCGCGCGGCGCTACGACGGCGACGTCCCGATCTCGCACCTGGACCTCTACCGCCTCGGCGACCTCGACGACGAGGATCCGGCGCTGCTCGCCGACGAGCTCGCCGAGGACCGCGTCGCGTTCGTCGAGTGGCCCGAGGTCGGTTCCCCGGCGGGCCTGGACCCCGAGCGGATCGCCGCGCGCGTCCGGCTCGAGCACCGCGGCGGCGACCGGCGGCTGGTGCGCGTGCAGCGGTGATCGTCCTCGGCTTCGACACCGCCACGCCCGCGACCGCCGTCGCGCTGCTCGATGCCTCGCGCCCGGACGCGGTCGCCGAGCGGCGCCACGTGCCCGCAGGCGGCGAGCGGCCGGGGCACGCCTCGCGGCTGCTGGCGCTCGCGGTGGAGCTGCTCGACGAAGCGGGCCTGCGGTTCGCCGACGTCGAGCGGATCGCCGTCGGGCTCGGACCCGGCACCTTCACCGGTCTGCGGATCGGTGTCGCGACCGCGCGCGCCCTGGCGCAGTCGACGGGCGCACAGCTCGTCGGCGTATCGACCCTGCGCGCGCTCGCCCTCGAGGCGGAACCGGCGGCAGGCGCGCAGACGGGCGTACTGGCGGTGATCGACGCGCGCCGCGGCGAGGCGTTCGCCGCCGGCTGGCGCGGCGGCCGGCCGGCGCTCGAGCAGGTCGCGCTCGCGCCGCAACAGCTCGCGCGCCGGATCCTGGAGGAGGGCGGAGCCTGGCTGGCCGTGGGAGACGGGGCGCTACGATTTCGCGAGGACCTGGAACGCGCCGGGTGCACGGTTCCCCGCGAGGGATCCGAACGTCACGGCGTGCGCGCCCGGGCGGTCTGCCGGCTTGCGGTGCAGGCGCCGCAGGGGACCGAGCGCGACCTGGTCGTTCCCGACTACCTGCGCCTCCCCGACGCCGTGCCCTCCTCAGCCAAGCAGCCCGCCACGTGATCGCCGGCCCGCTCGACATCCGGCGGCTGACGTACGCCGACCTGCCGCAGATCATCGCCATCGAGCGGCGCGCGTTCCCGACGCCGTGGTCGCTGGCGATGTTCGTCCTCGAGCTCTCCAAGCCCGCCGGCGTCTGCCTGACGGCCCTGCGCGACGGCAGGATGCTCGGCTACCTGATCTGCTCGCGCTACGACACCGTCTGGCACATCATGAACGTCGCGGTCGATCCCGACCACCGGCGCGAGGGCATCGCGACGGCGATGATCACCGACCTGCTGCGGCGCATCGACGGCGACGACGCGCGCTTCACGCTCGAGGTGCGCGCGTCGAACACGGGCGCGATCGCGCTCTACGAGCGCTTCGGCTTCCGCGCCGCCGGGCGCCGCCGGCGCTACTACCAGGACAACGGAGAGGACGCGGTCGTCATGTGGCGCACGCGCTCCACACTGCAGGGCCGCTTCGACGACGTGCCCAACGCCGCGCCGTCCGTCCCGTGACCGTCGACCGCGCCGCATGAGCCTCATACTCGGGCTCGAGACGAGCTGCGACGACACCTGCGCCGCGGTCGTCACCGGCGACGGCGAGCTGCGCTCGAACGTCATCTCCTCACAGGGCGTGCACGACGCCTTCGGCGGCGTGGTCCCGGAGATCGCCTCCCGCCATCACCTCGAGCTCGTCAACGCGGTCGTCGACGACGCGCTGCGGCAGGCCGGCGCCTCGCTCGACGACATCGGCCTCGTCGCGGTCACCCGCGGGCCGGGCCTCGTCGGCGCGCTGCTCGTCGGCGTCGCGACGGCGAAGGCGATCGCCGCCGCCCGCGGGCTCGCGCTCGCGCCGGTCGACCACCTGCAGGGTCACGTCGCGGCGAACTTCCTGCGGCTGGCCGGCGATGCGCCGGCGATCATGGAGCCGCCGTTCGTCTGCCTGCTGGCCAGCGGGGGCCACACGCTGCTGGCGCGCGTCGAGGCGCACGCCACGTTCGCCGTCCTCGGGCGCACGCTCGACGATGCCGCCGGCGAGGCGTTCGACAAGGGCGCGCGGCTGCTCGGGCTGCCGTTTCCGGGCGGGCCGGCGCTCGAGCGGCTCGCGGGCGACGGCGACCCGCGGGCCTTCGCCTTTCCGATCGCCCGCAAGCTCGACGGCCTGGACCTCTCGTTCGCCGGGGTCAAGACGTCGCTTCTGTACCGGGTGCGCGACATGGGCGAGCAGGCGGCGCGCGAGCGGGCGGCGGATCTCGCGGCGAGCTACCAGCACGCGATCGTCGAGGCGCTCGCGCTGCGCTGCGAGCAGGCGCTCGAGCAGACGCGACTCGGGCGCCTGGCGATCGGCGGCGGCGTCGCGGCGAACGGGCCGCTGCGCGCGCGCCTGGAGCGGCTCGGCGTCACGCTCGGCATCCCGCCGCGCGAGCTGTGCACCGACAACGCCGCCATGATCGCCTCGGCGGCGCGCTTCGTCGAGGCGCGGCCGTTTCCGGCCTACCTCGCGTTGGACGCATACGCCTCCGGGGAACGGGCACTCGCGTGAGGATCGTGCTCTACGGAAGACCCGGCTGTCACCTCTGCGACGACGCGCGCGCCGTGCTCGAGCGGGTCGGCGCAGCATTCGAGGAGATCGACATCACGACCGACGACGCCCTGCACCGCGCCTATCTGGAGCGCATCCCCGTCGTCGCGGTCGACGGCGAGGAGCACTTCGAGTTCTTCGTCGATGAAGCTGCGCTGCGCGTCCTTCTGAGTAAAGTGGGCCACCGATGACGACCGGCGAGCGCGTTCCCACGGCGGTTGACCCGTCTGCGCCGCGTGATGGTCCGATCGTCAGCGGCGAGCGCCTGTCGCTCGGCGTCGCGGCGCGCCTGTCGCGCTACCTGCAGGTGCTCACGCAGGCCAAGAAGATGGGCAAGGAGACGATCTCGTCGCGGGAGCTGAGCGACTACACGCACGTCAACCCGACGCAGATCCGGCGCGACTTCTCCGGCTTCGGCAAGTTCGGCAAGCGCGGCGTCGGCTACAACGTCGACGCGCTCGTCTCGCAGATCCGCAAGATCCTGCGGACCTCGGGCCAGCACAACATCGCGCTGTTCGGCGCCGGCCATCTCGGCCAGGCGATCGCGTCGTCGGACATCTTCGCCGACCACGGCTTCCGCGTCGTCGCGATCTTCGACAACGACAAGCGCAAGATCGGCCAGAGCGTGGGGGCGACGAAGGTGCGCCACGCGTCGGAGCTGCGCTCCGTCGTCGAGGAGGAGGACATCGTCGTCGGCGTGCTCGCCGTCCCGACCGCCGCCGCCCAGTCGATCGCCGACGATCTCGTCGAGGCCGGCGTGAAGATCATCTTCAACTACTCCGAGGCGCTGCTGCAGGTGCCGCCGGAGGTGACCGTCCACACCTCTTCGCCCGCGGTCGACCTGCTCTACGCGCTGTACTTCTACCTGACGTAGAAGCCGCCGCCGACGCGCCGCGATCCATGCCAATCGACCTCGACAAGACGGAGGAGATCTTCGCCTCGTCGACGGACCTCACCGTCGGCCTCGAGGAGGAGTTCGCGCTGCTGGACCCGCAGACGCTCGATCTCGTGCCCCGCTTCGAGGAGCTGCGCGATGCCGCCGCCGCGCAGGACGAGACGCTCTCGGCGGCGATCACCGGGGAGCTGATCTCGTCGGAGATCGAGATCGTGTCGGGCCGCGGGGAGGACCTGCACGACGCGATCGGCCGCCAGCGCGACCGCCGCCGGCGGCTGCTCGCGCTGACAGCGCAGCGCGGCGTCGCGCTCGGCTCCACCGGGACGCATCCGTGGGCCGACTACCGCGAGCAGCGCAACATCGACACGGAGCACTACCGCCGCGTCGTCGAGGGACTGGGCTACGTCGCGCGCCGCAACAACACGTTCTCGCTGCACGTCCACGTCGGTGTCAACGGCGCCGACCGCGCCGTGCGCGCCTGCGACCGCCTGCGACCGGTGCTGCCCGTGCTGCTCGCCGTCAGCGGCAACTCGCCGTTTCTCGAGGGCCGCGACACGATGCTGCACTCGGCCCGCAGCCAGACGTTCACGAAGTCCTTTCCGCGCTGCGGGGTGCCGGACGCGTTCGGCGACTGGCGCGCATTTCGCGAGTACCTCGAGCTGCTGATCGCGACCGGCTCGATCGTCGAGTACACGCAGGTCTGGTGGTCGATCCGCCCGCATGCCTCGTTCGGAACCGTCGAGCTGCGCGTCTGCGATGCGCAGACGAGCGCGGCCGAGTCCGAGGGCCTGGCGTCGCTGGCGGTCGCCTGCGTCGCGCAGGCGCTGCGCGACGTCGACGACGGGGTGCCGTTCGAGGATCCGCCGCACAGGCTCATCGAGGAGAACATGTGGCGCGCGATCCGCTACGGCATGGACGGCGGCATGATCGACCTGCGGCGCGCAGAGGTCGTCCCCGCGCGCGCGGCGCTCGAGTCGCTGTGGGAGTGGACGGAGCCCGCCCGCGAGCAGGCGCGCATCGACGTGGCGCTCGAGGGGCCGACCGGCGCGCAGCGCCAGCGCGCGGCGCTGCTGGAGGCCGGCGACCTGCACGAGGTCTACGCTGACAGCGTGCGCGAGACCATGACCACCTACGCACAGGAGGTTCCCGCATGAGCACCGATCCGCCCGCCGCGCCGCCGCCAGGAGGCGACCCCGAGGGGCTCTCCGAGGACGAGCTGCGCGCCGCCTACGAGGCCGAGCTCGCGCGCATCCGCGTCGAGGACGTCCTGATCCAGACAGTCGTGTCGCTGCTGAACCTCGCTGCCCGCAAGGCGGGGTTGACCGGCGGCGACGAGGACCCGGACTTCGAGCAGGTGCGCCAGGCGATCGACGGCACCCAGGCGCTGCTGCCGCTCGTCGAGCCGATGCTCGGCGCCGACGCCAAGCAGGTCCGCGACGCGCTGTCGCAGCTGCAGATGGCGTATGCGCGGTCGGGCGCCAAGCCGCCTGCCGGGGCGGCGACGGGCGGGCCGGGATCCGGCGAGCAGGCGCCGTCGAAGCAGGAGCGACCGGGTTCGGCCGCGTCCAGCGGGCGCCTCTGGGTGCCCGGCCAGTAGACGGCCGGCCACAGGGGCAAGGCGCCGCGTCCGCTCTGGCGGTTAGTATCCGCGCGCGTTTTCTCGCGGTCGGGGGGCCGTGGACGCCTGCCATGCAGGTGGGCTGGACCCTTGGCATCAAAGACTTGTACGGAGGCCGTTTCCCTTGAGTGATTTCCTGCTTGACCATGGTGTCGTCGTCGCGCTGTTCTGCGCCGGCCTGGCAGTCCTCTACGGGGCGCTGACGACGCGCTCGCTGCTGGCGCTGTCGCCCGGCAATGAGCGGATGGTGGAGATCTCCAAGGCCGTCCAGGAAGGCGCCTCCGCTTATCTGCGGCGCCAGTACACGACGATCGCCGCGGTAGGCGTCGTCCTCTTCGTCGTGCTGATCCCGCTGCAGTCGATCTCCGTCGCGATCGGCTTCGCGATCGGCGGCGCGCTGTCGGCCGCGGCCGGCTTCATCGGCATGAACGTCTCCGTACGCGCGAACTCGCGCGTCGCGGAGGCCGCGCGCGGGGGCGTCTCGCCCGGGCTCGACACGGCGTTCCGCGGCGGCGCGATCACCGGCATGCTCGTCGTCGGCCTGGCGCTGCTCGGCGTCGCCGGCTACTACGGCCTGCTGACGGCGTTCTTCGACCAGTCCCAGAAGGAGGCCATCGACGCGCTGATCGGCCTCGGCTTCGGCGGCTCGCTGATCTCGGTCTTCGCCCGCCTCGGCGGCGGCATCTTCACGAAGGGCGCCGACGTCGGCGCCGACCTCGTCGGCAAGGTCGAGGCCGGCATCCCCGAGGACGACCCGCGCAACCCGGCGGTCATCGCCGACAACGTCGGCGACAACGTCGGCGACTGCGCCGGCATGGCCGCCGACCTGTTCGAGACCTACGCCGTCACCGCGGTGGCGGTCATGCTGCTCGGCGTCCTGACGTTCGCAGGCGAGAACGCGACGCAGGTCGCGCTGTACCCGCTGATGCTCGGCGGCGTCGCGATCATCGCCTCGATCATCGGTACGTTCGCCGTCAAGTCGGCGGCGGGCAACGTCGAGCGCGCGCTGTACCAGGGCCTCGTCCTGTCGGGTGTCATCGCCGCGGCCGCCTTCTACCCCGTCACGAAGTGGATGATGGAGGGCCTGGCGACGCGCACCGCCGACGTCACGGTGTCCGTCCCGAGCGTCGGCGACCTGTACCTCTGCTCGCTGATCGGCCTCGCGGTGACGGCGCTGCTGTTCGTCATCACCGACTACTACACCTCGACGCGCTTCGGCCCCGTCAAGAAGACCGCCGACGCCTCGCAGACCGGCCACGCGACGAACATCATCTCCGGCCTCTCGCAGGGCATGCAGGCGACCGCGCTGCCGGCGGTCGTGCTCGCGCTCGGCATCTTCGCCGCCAACGAGCTGGCCGGCATCTACGGCATCGGCATCGCCGTCGTGGCGCAGCTCGGCCTCACCGGCCTGATCGTGGCGCTCGACGCGTTCGGTCCGATCACCGACAACGCCGGCGGCATCGCCGAGATGGCCGACATGCCCGAGGAGGTGCGTGCCGTCACCGATCCGCTCGACGCCGTCGGCAACACGACGAAGGCCGTGACGAAGGGCTACGCGATCGGCTCCGCCGTGCTCGCCGCGCTCGTGCTCTTCGCGGCCTTCCAGATCGAGCTCAACGACGAGCTCGTCGCCAACGGCGAGGAGGAGGCCTCGTTCCTCATCAACTCGCCCGAGGTGCTGATCGGGCTGCTCGTCGGCGGCATGATGGTCTACCTGTTCGCCGCGCTGTCGATGGAGGCCGTCGGCCGCGCGGGCGGCGCCGTCGTCGAGGAGGTCCGCCGGCAGTTCAAGGAGAAGCCGGGCATCATGGACTACACCGAGAAGCCGGACTACGCACGCTGCGTCGACATCGTCACGAAGACCGCCCAGCGCGAGATGATCATCCCCTCGCTGATTCCGATCGTCTTCACCCTGATCGTCGGCCTGCTCAGCGTGCAGGCGCTCGGCGGCCTGCTCATCGGCGTGATCGTGGTGGGCCTCTTCATGGCCGTCTCGATGACCGCCGGCGGCGGCGCGTGGGACAACGCCAAGAAGCTCATCGAGGAAGGCGCGTTCGGCGGCAAGGGCACGCTCGCGCACGAGGCCTCGATCACGGGCGACACGGTCGGCGACCCCTACAAGGACACGTCCGGCCCGGCGATCAACCCGATGATCAAGGTCGCGAACATCGTGGCGATTCTCATCATCCCCCTGGTCGCGTAGTCAGTTGAGCGGCCCTCGGCGCGCCCGAGCGCGCCGACAGGCAGGGCCCGTGCTGGCGCACTGTGCCCAGCCTGCCGGCACGCTCAGCCACGCCGATGCCTCGCTCAGCTGACTACGCGAGGGCGTGCGGGGAGCCGCGGCCGCGGCACGGGCGCGCGCCGCGCGATGGTCGCTGCTCGGGCCGGGCGGGTAGGCCACAGGGGGCATGGAGGCCGGACTGATCGCCGCACTCGTGCTCGTCGCCGCCAACGGCTTCTTCGTCGGCGCCGAGTTCTCGATCGCGCGGCTGCGCCCGACGCAGGTCGCCGAGCTGCTGCGCGAGCGGCGCCCGGGGGCGAGGTCCGCGCAGCACGCCGTCGAGCACATCGACGCCTACCTGTCGGCCTGCCAGCTGGGCATCACGCTGGCGTCGCTGGGGCTGGGCGCCGTCGGCGAGCCGGCGTTCCACGACCTGCTCGAGCCGCTGCTCGGCGACGCCGCGAGCATCGGCGGGTTCGGCGTCGCCACGCTCGTCGCCTTCTCGATCATCACCGTCGCCCACGTCGTGCTCGGCGAGCTTGCGCCGAAGAGCGCCGCGATCTCCAAGACGGTCCCCGTCGCGCTGCTGCTCTGCCCGCCGATGAGGCTGTTCTACCTGGTGACCAAGCCGCTCGTCGACACGTTCAACCTGATGGGCAACCTCGTCCTGCGGCCCTTCGGCGTCGCCCCCGCGTCGGAGGCTGGTCACGCGCCGCATTCCGAAGCCGAGCTGCGCGAGCTGCTGCGCGAGAGCCATGCGGGCGGCATGATCGATGCCGACGAGAGCCGGCTGTCGGAGGCGGCGCTGGTCTTCGGCGACCTCCGCGCCCGCGATGTCATGCAGCCGCGGCCCGAGATCGACTTCGTCTCCACCGACGACGGCCACGAGGACGTGATCGAGACCGCGATCCGCACCGGCCGTACCCGCCTACCGCTCGTGACGGGCGACGGCGGCCTGGACAGCACGATCGGCGTCGTCAACGCGAAGGACCTGCTGTCGGTCGCGCTGGGCAAGCAGACCCCCGAGCTCAGCGCGATGGCGCGACCGTTGCCGAAGATCGCCGAGGGTGTCCACGTCGACCAGCTCCTGCGCGAGATGCGCCGCCAGCGCCACCACCAGGCGCTGGTCGTCGACGAGCACGGCACCGTGACGGGCCTTGTCACCCTCGAGGACGTCATCGAGGAGCTCGTCGGCGAGATCGACGACGAGTTCGACACCGCCGCCGAGCAGCTGCTCTGGCGCGACGGCGAGCGCCTGCACGTGGACGGCATGGCCCCTGTGCGGCTCGCTGCCCGCGAGCTCGGGCTGGAGCTGGGGCCGGCCCACGAGTCAACCGTCAGCGGGCTGCTGATCGAGAAGCTCGGCCGCGTACCGGAGAAGGGCGAGATGGTCGCGCTCAGCGGGACGACGATCGAGATCCTCGAGCGTGACGAGGTCAGCGTGCAGGAGATTGCCGTCGCTCGCGGCCCGGCTGCGGGCCGGCGCGACGGCGGCCCCTGACCACAGTCCCGGCGATGAGCCTCCTCGCGGAGCATCTCGGCCGGGCCGCGATCGGCGACGGGGATTCGCCGCGAACATCGATCGATCCAGACCGAGCGCAGCGCTGCGGGCGGCGCGCCGGACGGCGCCTCCGCGCTGCGTAGACTCCCGCCGCGGATGGCAGAGCGTCGGCTCCACGGGTTGCAGCGCGTTCTTGGGGTCAACGCGCTCTCCTCGACCGCCTACGGCAACGTCGGCTCGTCGATCTACTACGCGCTGGGCCTCGTCGCGGCGCTCGCGGCGGGGCTGACGCCGCTCGTCTTCCTGATCACCGGGGCGCTGTTCTACTGCACCGCCACGACGTATGCCGAGGCGACCTCGATGTACCCGGAGGCCGGCGGCTCCTCGCTGTTCGCGCGGCGCGCGTTCAACGAGCTGCTGTCGTTCTTCACCGCCTGGGCGCAGATGCTCAACTACATCATCACGATCGCGATCTCGGCCTTCTTCGCGGCCCACTACGCCGGACGCTTCACGTGGGACGGGTTCAAGGACTCGCCCGGCGACGTCGCCTTCGCCGCAGCCGTCGTCGCGGTGCTCGCGCTGATCAACGTCCGTGGCGTCAAGGACGCGGTGACGGTCAACCTCGTGCTGGCGATCGTCGACTTCCTCAGCCAGCTCGGCATCGTCGCGCTGGGGTTCTTCCTCGTCTTCAACCCCGACGTGCTGATCGACAACCTCGACTTCTTCGGCGAGACGCCGACGCTCAGCCAGTTTCTGCTCGCGATCCCGATCGGCACCGTCGCGTACACCGGGATCGAGACGATCTCGAACATGGCGGGCGAGGCCCGCGACCAGGACACCACGATCCCCGCCGCCATCCGCCGCGTCATGGTCGCGGTCTTCGCGATCTACTTCACGCTTCCGCTGATCGCGCTGTCGGCGCTGCCGGTGGAGTGCGTCGGCGGCGAGTGCCGCACGCTGCTGGGCGTCGGGCCCGAGGACGGCGGCTTCGCCAACGACCCGATCGTCGGCGTCGTCTCGGGGATGGAGCTCGGCGCGCTGCAGGGCGCCGTCGAGGTCTATGTCGGCGTGCTCGCGGTGACGATCCTGATCGCGGCGACGAACGCAGGCGTGCTCGGCGTGTCGCGCCTGACCTACTCGATGGGGATCTACCGCCAGCTGCCCGACGTCATGCGCCGCCTGCACGTCCGCTACCGCACGCCGTACGTCGGGATCCTCGTCTTCTCCGGCTTCGCCTGCCTGGCCCTGCTTCCGGGACAGGCCGACTTCCTGGGCAAGATCTACGCCTTCGGGGCGATGCTGTCGTTCTCGATGGCGCATCTGTCGCTGATCCGCCTGCGCGTGACCGCGCCCGGCACGCGCCGGCCCTACCGCAGCCCCGGGCGGCTGCGGCTGCGCGGGCACGACCTGCCGCCGCTGGCGATCATCGGCCTCGCCGGCACGGCGCTGTCGTTCGTCGTCGTCAGCGTGCTCGACCTGCAGGTCGGCGCCGCCGGGACGGCGTGGATGGCGCTCGGCATGGGCGGATACGTCTGGTATCGCCACAGGCAGGGCCTGGACCTCGTCTCCACCCACGAGATCGCGCTGCCGCAGCCCGTCACCGAGACCGAGGCGGAGTACGAGTCGATCCTCGTCGCACTCGACGCGCGCAGCTACTCGCCGCAGACGATCGCGACCGCCGCGCGCCTGGCGGGACCCAAGCGGCGCGGGATCCACGTGCTCGTGACGCTGACGGTGCCGCAGGCCTCGCCGCTGGACGCGGCGCTGCCCGAGGAGGAGCTCGCCGCGCGCGCGGTCATCGAGCAGGCGCGGATCCAGGGCGGCCAGCGCGTGAGCGGCCACGTCGAGCGCGTCCGTCCCGGTCAGACCGGGCGGCTGATCGTCGAGGAGGCGCGCGAGATGAGAGCGCGCGCGATCGTCATGCCGCTGCCGCCGCGCACCGGCACGACGCTTTTCGGCAAGACCGTCGAGACGGTGCTCGCCGACCGCCCGTGCCGGGTCATCATCGAGTCCGAGCCGGCCGATGCCTGACGGGCGCAGCGTCCACCGCGGCGCGACCCTGCTGCTCTCGGCGGCGATGGTCGTGATCGGGATCGCGATGCTCGTGCGCACGCTCGGCGCCGGCGGCGGGCCGCTGGCGCTCGGCTTCGTGCTCGGCCTGCTGTTCGTCGCCGCGGGCGGCGGGCGCCTGTACTTCGCCTGGCGGCGGCTGTAGATGTTCCGCCGCGGGCTCGGCTCACCGGCGCTGTTCGCGATCGTCTGGACGTCGCTTGCCAGCGCGGTGTACTTCTCGGTCGGCGTCGTCGCCGAGAACGCGCTCGGGCTGACGCCGCTGGTCTTCCTCGGCGCGGCGGTGTTCTTCGCGGTGACGGCGATGACGTACGTCGAGGGGGCATCGCTGCACCAGGAGCGTGCCGGCTCGACGGTGTTCGCCCGCTACGCGTTCAACGAGCTCGTCAGCTTCGTCGCAGGCTGGGCGGTGCTGCTGGACTTCCTCATCCTGATCGCCGTCACGGCCTTCGTCGCCGTCAACTATCTCGCCGCGTTCTGGGCGCCGCTGGGCGAGGACGCGCCGGAGCTCGCGATCGCGCTGGCGATCATCGCCTACGTCGCCGTGCGCAACCTGCGCGGCTTCGGCGGCTTCACCCGCGAGCGGGTCGCGGCGCTCGTCGTCGCCGACATCGCGCTGCAGATGCTGATCATCGGCTTCGGCGTCGCGCTCGTCGTCGACCTCGAGGGGCTGCTGGACTCGATCGAGCTCGGCACGAGCCCGCGCTGGGAGGACGTGCTGTTCGCGCTGACGGTGTCGACCGTCGCCTTCACGAGCCTCGAGGCGGCGTCGGGCCTCGCCGGCGAGGTCGCCGTGGGCCGCGAGGGCCTCAGGCGGCTGGTGGCGAGCGCGACGGCGTCGGTGCTCGTCGTCTACGTCGGAATCTCGCTCGTGGCCGTCGCCTCGCTGCCGGTCACGCCGGGCGCCTCGCCGCTGCGCGGGGAGGCGATCGACGCGCCGGTGATCGCGATCGTCCAGCGCTTCGAGCCGTCCTGGCTGTCGGACGTCTTCGTCTACGCGACCGCCGGGCTGGCGACGGTGACGCTCGTGCTGGCGTGCAACGCGGGCATGCTCGGACTGTCGCGGCTGGCCTACTCGCTGACCACCAACCGTCAGATACCGGGGGTGCTCGGGCGGCTGCACCCGCGCTACGGCACGCCCTACGGCGTGATCGTGCTCGCGGCGCTGCTGGCGAGCGCGCTCGTCGTGCCGCGCGATCTCGAGGCGCTCGTGGGGATCTACGCGTTCGGCGCGATGCTCGCCTTCCTGATCGCGCACGTCTCGGTCTGCGTGCTGCGCTACCGCGAGCCCGAGCGTCCGCGGCCCTACCGCATCCCGCTGTCGCTGCGCGTGCGCGGCGCCGACCTGCCGCTGCCCGCCGTGCTCGGCGCCGCGATGGCGGCGGGTGGCCTGGCGAGCCTGCTGGCCTTCCACGAGGGCGCGCGCTACGTCGGGCTCGTCTGGACCGCCGCCGGCGTCGCGCTCTACGTGACCTACCGGCGCAGCAGCGGCATGCCGGTGCTGCGGCGAGTGATCGTCTCCGAGCAGGCGCTGCGCTCAGAGCCGGTGCGCGCCGAGTACGGCTCGATCCTCGTGCCGATCTTCGGCTCCTCGCTGGACGACGACATCGTGCAGACGGCCGGTCGGCTCGCGTCCGCCGATACCGACGACGCCGGGGCTGGTGCGACGATCGAGGCGATCTGGGTCTTCGAGGTGCCGCTCTCGCTGCCGCTGGACGCGCGGCTGCCCGATGCGCAGCTCAAGCGCGCGCGTGCCGCGCTCGCGCGTGCGAAGGCCGTGGGCGAGGAGTACGACGGCTTGGAGGTCGCCACCGCGACGATCCGGGCGCGGCGAGCGGGCGACGCGATCGTCGCCGAGGCGCAGCGGCGCGGCGTCGAGCTGATCGTGCTCGCCGCGGAGGAGCCATCGCGCATCCGCGGCGGCGCGCGCCTGGGCGGGATCGGCGGTCCGCTGGACAACTTCGTGGGAGAGGCCACCAAGCACGTCGTCCGCAAGGCACGGTGCCGCGTGATCCTCACCGCGCCCCCGGCGCAGGACTCCCCGGTCGACGGGGCGTCCTAGCGTGGCGGTCGTCTAGCATCCGGCGCATGATGGTCCTCGTAGTCGGGGCCGGCCGCGTGGGCGCGGCGGTCGCCAAGTCGTCGCTCGCGGCGGGCCACACGGTGTCGGTGCTCGACGAGGACCCGCTGTCGCACGAGCGCCTCGACGCCGGCCAGCCCACGTCGTGGGAGGACGCCGGCGGGCGCTTCACCGTCGGCACGGCGATCGAGATCGACGCGCTGCTGGCGGCGGGCATCGAGGAGGCCGACATCTTCATCGCCGCCACGCGCGGCGACAACACGAACATCCTCGTCGCGCAGCTCGCCCAGAAGCGCTTCAACGTCCCGCGCGTGATCGTGCGCGTCCTCGATCCGGCGCGCTCTGACTGGTACGCCGAGCAGGGCCTGCACACGATCTGCGCGGTCAAGCTCGGCATCGCGATGTTCGAGGAGGCCGTCACCGAAGCGGCCGCGGAGCTCTGATGTACGTCATCGTCGTCGGCGGCGGGAAGGTCGGTCTCAACCTCGCGCGCGAGCTGATCCGCAACGGGCAGGAGGTCACGCTCGTCGAGCAGGACCGGCGTGCCTATCTGCGCATCGAGCAGGAGCTCGAGCACGCCGTCCAGTACGGCGACGGCACCGAGCTGTGGGTGCTCGAGCGGGCCGGCATCCAGCGCGCCGACCTCGTCGTCGCGGTCACCGGCGACGACGAGGACAACATCCTCATCTGCCAGGTCGCCAAGGAGAAGTACCTCTGCGAGCGGATCATCGCGCGCTGCAACAACCCCCGCAACCTGCAGCATTTCAAGCTGCTGGGGATCCAGCCCGCAGTCTCGGCGACCGACCTGATCCTCAACCTGATCGAGCACGAGGTCCCCGGCCACGGGCTCGTGCACCTGCTCGACCTGCCCGACGAGAAGCTCGAGATCATCGAGGTCGAGGTCACCGAGGGCGCGCCTGCCGCCGGTCGCAGCGTCGCCGAGATCGAGCTGCCCGACGGCAGCCTGATCATCTCGGTCCTGCCGCGCGGCAAGGCGGGCTTCGTGCCGAAGGCCGACACCGTGATCGCGCCGGGCGACGAGGTCCTCGTGGTGCTCGATCCGGGCCTCGAGCCGTACATCACCGCGCAGTTCTCACCGAACGGCCGCCCGGACTGAATTCGGCAAGCCGCGGCTATACTCGCCCACTGCCTTGCCGGGTGGAGTAATCGGCAACTCGCCAGGTTCTGGCCCTGGAATTCAAGGTTCGAGTCCTTGCCCGGCAGTCTCCTGCAGGACCGCTACGCGGCCGCCTGCTGCATCCAGTCGCGGTACAGGCGCCAGTAGGCGCCCTGCGCCTCGAGCAGCTCGTCGTGCGAGCCCTGCTCGACGATCCGGCCGCCGTCGAGGACGACGATCCGTCCGGCCTGCCGGATCGTGCTGAGGCGGTGCGCGATGACGATCGCCGTGCAGCCGGCCAGCAGGCGCCGCAGCCCCTCCTCGATGCGCGCCTCCGTGTGCAGGTCGACGTTCGAGGTCGCCTCGTCGAGGATCAGGATGCGCGGGTCGGCCGCCAGCGCGCGGGCGAACGCGACGAGCTGGCGCTGACCGGCCGACAGCTGCGTGCCGCGCTCGCCGACCTCGGTCTCATAGCCATGCTCGAGTCGCTCGATGAACTCGTCGGCGCCGACGGCGCGGGCGGCGGCGCGGACCTCCTCGGCGGTCGCGTCGGACCGTCCGAAGGCGATGTTCTCGGCGATCGTGCCGCTGAACAGGAACGCCTCCTGGGGGACGACGCCGAGCTGGCGGCGCAGCGAGACCTGCGTCACCGAGCGCAGGTCGTGGCCGTCGACGAGGACGGCGCCGCGGGTCGGGTCGTAGAAGCGCGCCACGAGCTTGGCGATCGTCGACTTGCCGGCGCCGGTTGCGCCGACGAGCGCGACCGTCTGCCCGGGCGGGACCTTGAGCGAGACGTCGTGCAGCGCCCACACGGTCTCCTCGTCGTCGTCGCCGCCATAGCCGAAGCTCACGTCGCGCAGCTCGATCTCGCCCCGCAGGCGGCCCAGCTGCGTCGCGTCGGGCGCGTCGACGAGGTCGGGCTGCTCGTCGAGCAGATCGAAGATCTTGTCCAGCGCGGCCATCCCCGCCTGGTAGGTCGTGTACAGATGCGAGAGCTGCTGGATCGGGTCGAAGAAGAGGTTCAGCGCCGCCACGAACGCGAAGACGACGCCCGGCGTGATGTCGCCGTCGATCGCCTGCAGGCCGCCGTACACGAGGATCCCGACCGTCGCCAGCGCGCTGAGCAGCTCGACGCCGGGGAAGTAGGCGGCGTTGAGGTTGACCGTCGTCATGTTCACGTCGCGGTTGTCGGAGTTCAGCGCGCGAAAGCGGCTGAGGTGGCGCGGCTCCTGCCCGAAAGAGCGCACGACGCGGATCCCCGACAGTGTCTCCTGCAGGTAGGCGGTGATCGACGCGATCGCCGTGCGGGTGCGGGCGTAGGCGTCGGCCGACGCGACGCGGAAGGCGAGCGACGCAAGCGCCATCACCGGGAAGATGAGGAACGTCAGCAGCGCCAGCTCGACGTCGAGCAGGAGCAGGATGACCATCGTCCCGACGAGCGTCAGCGAGCTCGAGAACAGCGTCACGACGCTGTCGGTCACGAGCGAGTCGAGCGCCTGCACGTCGTTGGTCATGCGCGAGATCAGCTGCCCGGCCTGGCGGCGCTCGAAGAAGCCGACCGGCTGGGACTGCAGGTGCGCGAAGATCTTCACCCGCAGGTCCTGCAGCGCCCGCTGTCCCACCCATCCGACGAGATAGGTCTGCGCGTAGGACGCGCCCCAGTACACGAACGCGCTGAGCACGAACAGGGCGACGACGAGGTTCAGCGTGCCGAGGTCGGCGGGCGGCCCGATCCCGTCGTCGATGGCGAGCTTCACGAGCGGCGGCGGCGCCAGCGCCGCGGCCGTGGCGGCGAGCAGCGCGACGAACATGAGGATCACGCGGCCGCGGTAGGGCCTCAGCAGCACCGCCAGCCCGCGCAGCTTGCGCCCGCGCCCGCCCGTCTGGCGCAGGCGGCGGCGCAGCTCGGCCGTCGTCAGCGGCGAGCCGCCGGCGGCGTACTGGTCGCTGATCGCGTCGCGGACGCCGGCGGACTGGGCACCTGGTCTCACAGGCCCGCCACCTCCGGCTCGAGCGGCTTGCGCGTGAGGAAGACCTGGTCGGGCATCCCCTTCTCGACGATCTCGCGGTAGAACGGCGAACGCTCGATGAGCTCGTCGTGCGTGCCGCGGTCGATCAGCCGCCCGGCGGCGAGGACTGCGATCTCGTCGGCGAGCGCGATCGTCGACAGGCGGTGGGCGATGACGAACGTCGTGCGCCCCGCCATCGCCTCCTCGAAGCCCCGCTTGATCTGGCGCTCGGTCGACGCGTCGATCGAGGATGTCGCATCGTCGAGGACGAGGATGCGCGGCTCGGCGAGCAGCGCGCGCGCGATCGCGATCCGCTGGCGCTGACCGCCGCTGAGCGTGAGGCCGCGCTCGCCGACGATCGTCTCGTAACCGTCCGGCAGCTCGGTGATGAAGTCGTGCGCCTGCGCGCGGCGCGCGGCCTCGAGAACCTCGTCGCGCGTCGCGTCCGGCTTCCCGTAGGCGATGTTCTCGCGGACCGATGCGCTGAACAGGAAGGGGTCGTCGTTGACGATCGCGACCTGCCGGCGCAGCTCGTCGGGATTGACGCTGCGGACGTCGGCGCCGTCGACGAGCACGGCGCCCTCGGTCGGGTCGTACAGCCGTGCGATCAGCTGGACGAGCGTCGTCTTGCCCGATCCGGTCGCGCCGACGAGCGCGAGCGTCGTCCCCGGCTCGACGGTCAGCGAGACGTCGCGCAGCGCGGGCTCGCTGTCCTCGCCGTAGGCGAGCGTCACGCCGCGCAGCTCGACGCGGCCCGAGCCGGCGGGCAGCGACACGGCGTCCGGCGGCGCGGTGATCCGCGGCGCGCGATCGAGCAGCTCGAACAGGCGCGCGCCCGAGGCACTCGCCCGCTGCGCCAGGCCGAGCGTCCAGCCGAGCGTGCGGATCGGCGCCAGCAGCATCAGCAGGTAGCCGTAGAACATCGTGAACTCCGCGAGGCTGAGGCGCCCGCTGACGACCGCGCGCCCGCCGACCAGCAGCAGCGCGGCGAGGCCCAGCTGCGGCAGGAAGGCGATGAACGGGTTGTAGAACGCGCGCAGCCGCGTCGAGATCATCGACTGGTCGAAGACCCGCCCGACGCTCGCGCGGAAGCGGCGCTCGCGCCGTCCCTCGGCGGCGAACGCCTTCACGATGCGCACCCCTCCGACGGTCTCCTCGACGTCGGCGGTGAGCTCGGCGATGCGCTGCTGGACCTCCTGCAGCGCGGGTCGTGCGCGGCGGCTGTAGCGCTGTGCGGCCCACACCACGACCGGGATCGGAAACAGCGCGACCAGCGCCAGCAGCGGATCGATGACGATCATCGCGATCGCGGCGAAGACGAGCGTCAGCGCGGCCTGCGAGATCAGCACGAGCCCGTAGCCGAGGAAGAAGCGCACGGACTGCAGGTCGACGGTCGCTCGGGACATCAGCTGCCCGGTCTGCTGGCCGTCGAAGAAGCCCAGGTCGAGACCCAGCAGGTGCTCGTAGACACGGTCGCGCAGGTCGAGCTCGACGCCGAGCGAGACCCGCCCCGCGATCAGCCGGCGCGCGACCGTCAGCAGCAGGCGCAGGACGCCGGCGCCGGCGATCGCGAGCGCCAGCAGCCGCAGGCGGTCGCGGTCGCCGTCCTTGATCGCTCCGATCGCCAGACCCGTGAGCGCGGGGATCGCGACGGTCGCGGCCATCGCGAGCGCGGCGAGCACCGCCGACCACCAGAGGCCGCGCTTGTAGCCCCGCAGGAAGCCGAGCAGGCGGATGAAGGTGGCCATGGCGACCGATTGTAGTTGCCTAGTCAACCATTCCGCGATGTAGGCTGGCCGCCATGAACGGAGCGCCGGCGGTCGGGCTGTGCGACAGCTGTCGCCATCAGCAGGTGGTACGCAACACGCGCGGCTCGCGGTTCTCGCTGTGCCGGCGCTCGCGCGAGGACGATCGCTACCCGCGCTATCCGCGGCTGCCGGTGCTGCGCTGCCCGGGCCACCAGCCGCGCAGCGGCGAGCAGCGAGCATGACGCCGGGCGAGCCCGATCCGGTGCGCTGCTGGCCGACGAGCGATCCGCTCTACATCGCCTACCACGACGACGAGTGGGGGCGCCCGGTGCGCGGCGAGCAGCGCCTGCTCGAGCGGCTCTGCCTCGAGGGCTTTCAGTCCGGCCTGTCCTGGATAACGATCCTGCGCAAGCGCGAGAGCTTCCGCGCCGCGTTCGCCGGCTTCGACCCCGAACGGGTGGCGCGTTTCGGGGACGGCGACGTGCGGCGCCTGCTGGGCGATGCCGGGATCGTGCGCAACCGGGCGAAGATCGAGGCGACGATCGCCAACGCGCGCGCCACCGTGGCGCTGCACGAAGCGGGCGAGACGCTCGACGCGCTGCTGTGGTCCTTCGCGCCCCGGGTGGCGGCGCCGGCGCCGCGGAGGCCGGCGGACATCCCGGCCACGACGCCGGAGTCGCAGGCGCTGGCGCGCGAGCTCAAGCGGCGCGGCTTTCGCTTCGTCGGTCCGACGACCGCCTACGCGCTGATGCAGGCGACAGGCATCGTCAACGACCACGTGCAGGACTGCGTCGTGCGCGCCGCGGTCGACGCCGATAGGCTCGCCCCGACGACGCCCTCGTGAGCAGGTCCCTGGAGGTGGGGAGATGGCGAACGTGCCGCCGGACGCCGACGACCATGCCGACAGCGCGACGCTCGGCGCGCCGCGCCACGGGATCGCGCCGGTGCGGGGCCAGCAGGGCGTCCCGCTCTCGCCGCTGCACGAAGGGCGCTTCGGGCGCATGTTCCGCGACCCGCAGCCGCTGCGCCCCGACGACGCGGCGCTGGCCGCGCTGGCCAAGCTCGTCAAGGAGAGCGGCTCGGCCGCGGCGGGCGACAACGCGAAGATTCCCGCGGGCTACACGTACCTCGGGCAGTTCATCGACCACGACCTGACGTTCGACCCGTCGTCGAGCCTGCAGAGGGACAACGATCCCGACGCCCTCGTCGACTTCCGCACGCCGCGGTTCGATCTCGACTGCCTGTACGGCTCGGGGCCCGAGGACGACCCGTTCATGTACGAGTGGTCGAGCCCCTCCAACCGCGGGGTGAAGCTGCTCGTCGGGCGCAACCCGACGGCGAACGGCGAGTTCGACCGCGACGACCTGCCGCGAAACCAGCAGGCCCGGGCGCTGATCGGCGACCCGCGCAACGACGAGAACATCATCGTCTCGCAGCTTCAGCTGCTGTTCATCCGGTTCCACAACAAGGTCGTCGACCGCACGCGCAGAAACCAGCGGCTCGCCGGCCGCAGGCTCTTCGAGGAGGCGCAGCGGATCACGCGCTGGCACTACCAGTGGATCGTCGTGCACGACTTCCTGGAGCGGATCGTCGGCAGGCAGACGGCGCAGGCGATCCTCAGGCCGGGCACCGCGACGAAGCCGGCGCAGACCGACGTGCGGTTCTTCAGCTGGCAGAACAACCCGTTCATGCCCGTCGAGTTCTCAGGTGCCGCGTACCGCTACGGCCACAGCCAGGTGCGCGCCTCCTACGACCTCAACGACATCGTCACCGGCGTACCGATCTTCGCCTCCGCGGACAGGCCCGGGCCGCTCGAGCACCTCGGCGGCTTTCGCCGGCTGCCGGCGGTGTGGACGATCGACTGGTCGTTGTTCTTCAAGATGACGCCCGCGGGCAGGCCGCAGCTCAGCCGCAAGATCGACACGAGCATCGCCGCGCCGCTGTTCAAGCTGCCCGGGCTGCCGGGCGACCGGCCCTCGCTGCCGCTGCTGAACCTCAAGCGCGGACGCGCGCTCGGCCTGCCGTCGGGGCAGGACGTGGCGGCCGCGATCGGGGTGCCGCCGCTGAGCAGGGCTCAGCTCGGGCTGAGCCGGATCGACCTTCCGCCCGAGCGACGCGCCCAGCTCGAGGCCGCCACGCCGCTGTGGTTCTACCTGCTTCGCGAGGCGGCGACGCTCGGCGGGGGCGAGCGCCTGGGCATGGTCGGCGGCCGGATCGTGGCCGAGGTGCTCGTCGGCCTCCTCGCGGCCGACCCGCAGTCCTACCTGAGCCGCAGGCCGACCTGGAAGCCGATCCTGCCCGCGGCGAAGAAGGGCGACTTCACGATGCCCGACCTCGTCAGGTTCGCCCTGGGGTAGGCCCTCAGCTGCGGACGGGAACACCGCGTCGGGTCGTGTTGTGGTCGTCAGACGATCACAACTCGACCCGAGCCCCGCGTTGTCGGCGCCCCTGAGCACCGCCGCGAAGGTCGAACGCCGGCGAGGCCTTTCGGTCTCATTACGCTCGGCCCGGCGTGCTTGATCGGCGTTCCTGCGGCGGCGTATAAGAGCGCATCAGCGAGCGGCGAAGGGGACGATTCCATGGAGCAGTTCAAGGAGATGCAGCGCGCAGTCTGGGCCGCGGGCGACTACGGAGCCCTGTCGGAGTACATCGCCGGCGTCGGTGAGCTGGCCGTGCAGCGGGCCGGCGTGCAGCCCGGCATGGAGGTGCTCGACGTGGCGTGCGGGACGGGCAACGCGGCGATCCCCGCCGCGCGTGCAGGCGCGGTGGTGACGGGACTGGACCTCGTGCCGGAGCTGCTCGCCGGCGGGCGCGCGAAGGCCGCCGCGGCGGGGGTCGAGGTGCAGTGGGTCGAGGGCGACGCCGAGCATCTGCCGTTCGGCGACGACAGCTTTGATCGCGTCCTGTCGACGTTCGGGCACATGTTCGCTCCGCGCCATCGCGAGACGGCCGACGAGATGCTGCGGGTCTGCCGCACGGGCGGCGCGATCGCGATCTGCTGCTGGACTCCGGAGGGAAGCGTCGGAGAGCTGTTTCGCGTGAGCGCCTCCTTCATGCCGCCGCCGCCGGACTTCGCGTCGCCGCCGATCCTCTGGGGGACCGAGGAGCACGTCCGCGAGATGTTCGGGTCGGCCGCCACGGACTTCGCGTTCGAGCGCCACTCGGCGACGATCGAGTGGGAGTCGGTCGAGGGCTTCGCGGACTTCTTCATGGACCGCTTCGGACCGATGGTGTCCGCGCGGAAGATGCTCGGCGAGCGCTTCGCCGAGCTGCGCGAGCAGACCGTCGCGATCTGGCGGGACAACAACGAGGGCGGCGACCGCCTGCGTCTGCCACAGGAGTACCTGCTGTCGGTCGTTCACCTCTGAGACGGGCGGCGTGGCGGCAGGCCCGCCGCGGCGCCCGCGCCGCACGCGCCGCCATTCAGCTCAGCGATCGCCGCGGATCGTCGCGATCAGGCGGCCGAGGAAGCGCGCGATCCGCTGGCCGAGGGGCAGCCGCCGCTCCGGCCCGACCGGCTCGATCTCGACGAATCGCGAGGCCGACGGCTGCGGCGGGTCACCCGACACGGTGGAGGCGTAGATGTCGTAGTGGCGGTCGGGGTGCAGCAGCACATCGCTCGTGATCGTGCCGCGCGGTTCGTCGGCGACCTGCTGGAAGGTGTGGGTGACAGGCGGGACGCCCTTCTCGTTGCGCGAGTTGACGGTCACGACGAGCGCGCGCGGCGCGATCGTGCGCGCCGAGAAGTCGTAGGCGATCCGGAGGTGGTCGCCGCGGCCGCGGGTGATCGTGACGTCCGGCGCGCGCGGCGACTCGCGCAGGGTCGAGGCCCTGGCGCTGTCGAGCAGCTTGTTGGGGTCGCGCCAATGCCTCTTCGTGCCGGGCCCCGTCGGCGCGGACTGGTCGAGGTCGGCGCTGCGGTCACGCGGCGTCGTGTCGCCCCAGCGACCCGGCCAGCGCATCCAGGGATGCGTCGCGTCCTCGACGATCTCCAGCGCGAGCTTCGGCGCCGGGCGCCTGCCGTCGGCGATGTCGTACCACGCCTCGGTCTGGTGGTAGCCGGCCTCGAAGTACGCGGCGTGCGAGCCGCGGGCGATGTAGGCGACCGGCACGTCGGGGCTGTCGGGCAGCTTCTCGACGTGCTGCCAGCTGCGCTTCTCACCGTGACGGTGCTGCGCGTAGACGGCGACGTCGGGCAGGTCGCCGTCGACCCCCATCCGCAGCTGGATCGACTCCCAGTCGCCCTCGTGGGTGCCGAACCCGAGCGCGAGCTGGTAGTCGTTGTAGAAGTACCAGAGCCAGTACTGCAGCCACAGCCGCCCGTTGACCTCGACCGCCCGGCCGTAGATGCGGTTCTTCAGGTCGGGCCGTGCGACGCGCAGCTTGACGTACTGCTCGCGGTAGTCGCGGCCGTGGACGCTGAGCAGGTCGGTCTTGTGCACCTGCTCGCCGTTGGCATAGGTCTCGGGACCGAGGAACTCCAGCGTGAGCTTCGGCTCGCCGCCCGACGGCACGGCGCGCGCGATCACGGCGCCCGCGCGACCGGCCTCGGGCACGCGCCGCAGCTCGATTCCCGGCGCCTCGGTGTACTGCGCGGCGCTGTCGGCGAAGAACTGCTCGTTGGAGTCGTAGCGCAGCGCGGGCTGGAAGCGCCGCAGCAGGTCGTCGTGCTCGCCCATGTCAGGCCTCCTCGAGCAGGTCGATTCGCAGCGAATGCCGGTCCTCGTGGCGGAAGCTGACGCCGTACGCGCGGCCCGACGCCTGCTTGGCGGCGAGGAATGCGTCCAGGCGCGCCTTCAGGTCGTCGGTCCCGACGCGGTTGGTCAGGTGGATCGTGAAGTCGTCGTCGTCGCGGCTGGCGGCGATCAGCTCGAGCGTCGCGGTCTCGGGATTGCCGTGGCGCCCGTCTGCCGAGATGAGGTAGTGGTCGGCGGTCACCCGCGCGAAGAACTCCGGCGTCATGTTGCGGATCGAGCCGTGGTGGGGGAGCTTGAGGATGTCGACGTGCGTCGCGCCGTCCTGCGCGATGCCGGTCTGGTCGAGCCCGTTGAGCACGTGGTCGTCGCGCGCGTCCCCGGTCAGCAGCATGCGCCTTCCGTCGCACTCGGCGAGGACGACGATGCTCGACAGGTTGTACGGCGAGCTGTCGCGGCTGACGGCGGCGGGGACGGCGCCGGCGATCGCCTTCGGATGCTGCTCGAGCCACTTGTCCCACGCCGCGTGCAGCCTGTCGAGCCGCTCCTGGTGAGGGCAGACGACGGTCAGCGTGACCGCCCCCAGCCTGACCGACCGGACGCCGTCCGCCGGGAGCACGACCGGCCCGTCGAACGGCTCGTTGACGCTCCAGCCGAGCGTCCGCGCCCGGTCGCGCAGCTCGCGGCCCTCGGCGACGCTCGCGACGACGGCGAGGCCGGCGGCGCGGATCTCGTCGGCCACGCGGTCGTCGACGGGCCGCGCCAGGACGTCGAGCGCCGCCGCGCGAACCTCCTCGGCGTCGTTGCCGAGCACGTCGTCGAACGAGTTGTGCCACAGCGTCGCGACGTCGTAGCTGCGCGGCCTGGAGTCCTCCTGCTCGCTGACGAGGAAGTCGGCGAAGTCGACCATCCCGGCGACGTGGTCGGAGTCGATGTGGCTGACGATCGCCAGGTCGATGCGCAGCGCGCCGCCCGCCGCCACGCGCTCGCTGCGCAGCTCATCCAGCCGCGGCTGCAGGTGCTGCTCCCACGTGCCCGACGGGCCGCCGTCGACGAGCACGAGCACCGGCTCGTCCGCCGTGCCGGCGTGCAGCAGCAGCGAGTCGCCGTGGAACGCCTGCAGCGCCTCGAGCGAGAAGATCATCGTGGTCTCCCTGGACCGACCATCCGCTAGATCGATTGGATCGCGCGCAGTGCGTCGACGACGCCGCTGCCCTGGAAGTAGCGCTCGCGCCCGAGGTCGGTCGCGGTGGCACAGAGCACGCGCTTGATCTCGGCCGGCTGCCCGATCAGCTCGGGATGGCGGGCGAGGATCAGCGCCGCGGCGCCGGACACGTGCGGTGCCGCCATGCTCGTGCCGTCGAGGCTCTTCAGGCCGCCGCCCGGGACCGGTGCGGTGATCTTCTCGCCCGGCGCGACGAGATCGGGCTTGCAGCGTCCGTCGCCCGTCGGCCCGCGGCTGGAGAAGTACGAGACGCCGTAGGTGTGCGGCTGATGGCGGTGCGTCGCGCCGACGGTGATGACGCCGTCCGCGTTGCCCGGATCGGTGATCGACATCTGGCGGTATCCCTCCGTCGGGCCGGAGGCCATCGAGATGAAGGCGCGGCCCTCGTTGCCGGCGGCGGCGACGACGACCGTGCCGCTGCCGATCAGCCGCTCGCACTCCTCGCAGACCGGCGTGCGCCCGCAGGCGAACGAGCCGACCTCGTGATCCAGCGCGACGCTGAGGTTGACGCCGTGCACGACCGGGACGGGGGAGCTGGCGTTCAGCCAGCGGACGAACTGCAGCGCGGCGAGGATCGTGAACTCGTCGCCCGCCCCGTCGTCGTCGAACACGCGCAGGTCGTAGAGCCCGATGTCCGGGCAGACGCCGCGGACGTCGTTGCGCCGCGGCGGCGTGGAGTCCGTCGCCTTCCAGTCGGCGGCGAGGATCCCGGCGACGTGCGTGCCGTGCTCGTGCCTGGGCACGTGGCTCGCGCGATCGGAGGGTTCGATCCTCAGCTGATCGGCGAGCAGCGCCCAGTCGATCGCCCGGCCGCTGCGCAGCCGCGTCTCGATCTCCCTGCGCTCCTCCCGCGCGCGGCCGCCGAGCGTGTCGCGGTCGGCGTCGGTGCCGGCGAGGATCGCCCGCAGGCGGGTGAAGTCGTAGGTCGCCAGCACGCGCGACTCGTCGGTCAGGCTGCCGTCGTCGGCGCGCCTGGCGAAGGCGGGATGCGTGGCGTCGATGCCCGAGTCGACGACAGCCCAGCAGATGTCGTTGCAGCGCAGGCCGAACAGCAGCGTCGCGGCGTCGGCCTTGATCGTGTTGCGCGAGCGCCACAGCGCCGGCCGCGCCGGCCGGTTGCGGTTGACGGCCCACAGCAGCGGGCGCCCCGGCGGCGGAACGCGCCGCAGGTCGCCGAGCGCAGCCGCGGCGAGGTCGACGAGCAGGTCGTAGGTGAGTCCCGCAGGCGGCTCCTCGTCGGGCTGGTCGGCGTCGGGGTGCTGCGCCTCCCACGCGATCCGTCCGACGAGGCCGACGAACCAGACCAGCGTGCCCGACAGCTCGTGCTCGTCGACCGGTCGCCGGCCCTGCTCGCGCATCGGCTCCTCGAGGCCGCCGATGATCTCCGCTCGGCGCTCGGCGAGCACGTCGGCGACGGACTCCGCGGAGGGCGGCCAGAGGTGGCGCTGCCACCACTGCGACAGCGGCAGCACGCTGCGCAGCAGCTCCCCGAACGTCAGGCGGACCGCGACGTGCGAGGCGTTGTAGGCGAGCTCCAGCGGCGCGGGATCGGTTGCGCTGTGGTCGGCGTCGAGCACCGCCTGCGCGAGCTCGGCCGTCGTCGACTCGGCGTGCGGCTCGAGCAGCAGGTCGATCGCGCCGGTGGGCTCGCGGCCGTACTGCAGCCAGACGTCGGGCATGATCGGCGAGTCCTGCGTGAAGCGCCTGAGCTGCTCGGTGCCGAAGATCCACGGCCCCAGGTTCTGAAAGTCGAGCTTCACGTGGTCAACAACACACGGCGGCCCGGACGCCGTCAAGGACGTTCGGGCCGACGGGCGCGCTCTTGCAGCCGGGGCTCACCGGACCTGCGGGGCCTGGACGATGATCGGCTCGGCCTCGGTCAGGCGCGTCTGGAAGTAGTCGCCGGGCTCGATCTCTCCGAGCGCGACGAGCACGATCCGCAGGATCCCCTGATGGCCGACGATCACCGGGTGGTCATGCGCCTCGAGCGCCTCGGCGGTCGCCGAGCGGGCGCGGGCCAGCGCGCTGGGCAGCGGCTCCATGCCCGGGACCGGAGAGCCGAACGGGTCCGCCCGCCAGGCATCGAAGGCCGTGCCGAACTCCGCGTGGGCGCCGTCGCGGTCGAGGCCCTCGAACGGCCCGTAGTCGACCTCCGTGAGCCGCTCGTCGACCCGCAGCGGGGCGCCGGCGGCCGCGGCGATCGCCTGGGCGGTGTCGCGCGCGCGCACGAGCGGGCTCGTGACGACCGCGTCGACGCCCTCGCCCGCGAGGCGCTGCGCGGCCAGCCGAGCCTGCTGGCGCCCGAGGTCGGTGAGCGGGATGTCGAGCCGCCCGGAGTACGCGCTGACCTTCGAGCGCTCGGTCTGACCGTGGCGCACCAGCGTGATCGCGCGGGCAGGCAGGGTTACACCTGCTCGGGCTCGACCCAGCGCCGCTCGTCGTGCGCCCGGCGGACGGCGTCGATCAGCGCCTGCACCCGTAGCGCCTCGGCGAGCGACGGCTCGGCCGCGGCGCCGTCGCGGATCGCGGCGTGGAAGCTGCGCGCGACGCGCGCGTACGCGGCCTTGGAGTCGGCCTTCAGCGGCCCCTCGCTCTGCAGCTGGTCGCCGGCGCGGCCCCAGTGCAGGACCTTGTCGGCGTCCAGCCGGACTGTGCCCTCCGCGCCGTGGACCTCGATCACGTCGCCGCGCCTGTGACGCGCCGTCGCGGTCAGGCTGATCTGACCGAGGCCGCCGCCGCGGAAGCGTACGAGGATCACGTAGGCGTCCTCCGCGGTGACCTCGCAGGGCGTGCCGTCGGGTGCCGCGCGCTCGCGCACGCCGACCTCGGTGGCGGCGGCGACGGATTCGACGCCGCCGAACGCCTCGACGAGCAGGTCGAGGTCGTGGACGCCGTAGCCCTGCAGCCGCCCGCCGCCGAGGCTGGCGTCCTGGACCCACGTGAAGGGCCGCGAGGCGGGTTCGGCATGGTCGTCGAAGACGAGCGAGATCGACACCATGCGCGGCGCGCCCGCGACCTCGGCGACCCGTTCGAGCAGCCGCTCGCGCGTCTGCTGGAAGCGCCGGCCGTAGTTGACGGCGCCGGCGACGCCGGCCTGCTCGATCGCTGCCGCCACCTCGCGCGCCTGCGCGAGGTCGATCGCGAGCGGCTTGTCGCAGAGCACGTGCAGGCCGCGCCGCGCCGCGGCGATCGCCACCTCGGCGTGCGTGGCGACCGGCGTCGCGACGTGAACGGCCTCCAGGCCCGGATGCGCGAGCAGCTCGTCGATGTCGTCGGTGCCGAGCTCCAGCCCGTGCTCCTGCGCGAGCTGCGACGCCCGCTCGCGTCGCCGCGACCAGACGGCGACCGGCTGGAACTCATCGAGATCTCCGAGCACGGGCAGCGGCACCTTGGCGCCGTAGCCGCCGCCGGCGACCGCGATCCTGACTGGTGGCTTGGGCATACGCGACGCGCAGGATACGGTCTTGGCATGAGCCGTGAAGGTCGGCAGCGACGCTCGCCGGAACGCGTGACGCGGCCGGTCGACAAGCGCCGCGACCGAATCGACGCCGCCGACCGGCGGATGCGCTCGCGGATGTGGTCTGACGCGGTGCGCGTGCTCGCCCGCGACCCGGGCGCCGACGTGCCCTGCCCCAGCTGCGCGGAGGGCTCGATCACCGCGGACTGGGTGGCGTTCAAGTCCCGCGCCGGCGGCGAATGGGTCGCTCAGTGCGTCAGCTGCCGGGCGTGGCACACCGAGATCCGCGCCGAGCGCGACCGCCGCTGACTGCGCCCCGCCACCGCGCCTGTGCCGCTCAGGCCTCGCGCGCGCCGCCCAGCCTCCGGCGCAGCTCCGTCGTGACCGCGTCGACCGCGCGATCGACCGCCGGCGACAGCTTCCGTCCGGCATGGAAGCGACCGCCCTCGATCCCGACGAGCTC
>JBKHXR010000050.1:0-8120 GCA_046565905.1 Thermoleophilia bacterium
CCTCGGCACGGATCTTCCCCAGTTCCTCGTCGAGGAGCTGGGCGACGAGGTCGCGCGTCACGGTCCGGCCGTCGGCGAGCTGCGCGCCGTGGCGGATCCACTGCCAGATCTGCGAGCGCGAGATCTCCGCGGTCGCGGCGTCCTCCATGAGGTTGTTGATGCCGGCGGCGCCGCGGCCTCCGAGCCAGAACGAGATGTACTGAAAGCCGACGCTGAGGTTGCCGCGCAGCCCCTCCTCGGTGATCTCGCCCGGCGTCGACGCCGCGTCGAGCAGGTCGCCGGCGGTGATCTGCTCGACGGAGACCGCGCGGTCGATCTGGTTCGGGGCCGCGCCCAGCGTGCCGTCGAAGGCCGCCATCGCGACCGGCACGACGTCGGGATGCGCGACCCAGGTGCCGTCGAACCCGAGGCCCGCCTCGCGCTCCTTGTCGGCCCGGACGGCGTCGATCGCGCGCTGGTTGGCCTCGGCGTCCGTGCGCGACGGGATGAGCGCGGCCATGCCGCCCATTGCGAACGCGCCGCGGGCGTGGCAGGTCTGCACGAGCCGGCGCGCGTAGGCCGACATGAACGGCACCGTCATCTTCACGTCGTTGCGGTCGGGGAGCACGAACTCCGGCCGGTCGCGGAAGCACTTGATCATCGAGAAGATGTAGTCCCAGCGTCCCGCGTTGAGCCCGTAGGAGTGGTCGCGCAGCTCGTAGAGGATCTCCTCCATCTGGAAGGCGGCCGGCAGCGTCTCGATCAGCACGGTCGCGCGGAACGTGCCGGTCGGCAGGCCGAGCGCCTCCTGCGCGAACAGGAACACGTCGTTCCACAGCCTGGCCTCGAGGTGGTGCTCCATCTTCGGCAGGTAGAGGTACGGCCCCGAGCCGTGCTCGAGCAGTCGTCGCGCGCCGTGGAACGCGAACAGCCCGAAGTCCAGGAACGCCCCGGCGAACGGCTCGCCGTCGCCGAACGAGAGGTGCTTCTCGTCGAGGTGCCATCCGCGCGGTCGCACGAGCAGCGTCGCGGGACGCTCGCCGAGGGCGTAGCGGCGCCCCTCCGAGCTCTCGTAGGTAATCGTTGCATCGATCGCGTCGACGAGGTTCACATGGCCCGACACCTGGTTGACCCAGGTCGGCGAGTTGGCGTCCTCGAAGTCGGCCATGAAGCCGCGCGCGCCGGAGTTCAGCGCGTTGATGACGAGCTTGCGGTCGGTCGGCCCGGTGATCTCGACGCGGCGGTCGGCGTAGTCGGCGCGGGGCGGCGCGACCTGCCAGGCGCCGTCGCGGATCTCCCGCGTCTCGGGGAGGAAGTCGAGCGTTCCGCCCGCCTGCAGGGCGGCGTGGCGCTCGGTGCGCGCGGCGAGCAGCTCGCGCCGCCGCGGGCCGAAGCGGCCGTGCAGCTCTTCCAGGAACGCGAGCGCGTCGGCGCTCAGGATCTCGGTGCGCGAGCGCTCGTCGAGTCCTTCGGTGGTCAGGGTCGGCGTCATGGGCGCAGCTCCTCCAAGGTCGTCTCGTAGGCCCGGTCGAGGACCTGGATCGTGTGCAGGATCGGAAGCTCTCGGCCGCGGAGGCGCAGGTGCGTGTCGATCTGCGTCAGGCAGCCGATGTTGCCGCTGGCGACGAGGTCGGCGCCGGTGGCGAGCAGGTTGTCGACCTTGCGCTCTCCAAGCGCGTGGGCCGTCTCGGGCTTCTCGATGTTGTACGTCCCGGCCGAGCCGCAGCAGAGCTCCCACTCGGCCGGCTCGACGAGCTCGACCACCTCGATCGCGGCCAGCAGCTCGCGCGGCTGCGCGCGCACGCCCTGCGCGTGGGCGAGGTGGCAAGCGTCGTGGTAGGCGACCTTCAGCGGAGCCGCGAGCGCGGGCGGCGTCCCGCGCAGCCCGAGCTGCGCGAGGAAGGCCGCGACGTCGACGACGCGCTCGGCGAAGGCGCGGCCGGCTGCCTCGTCGGGCTCGCCGGCCAGCAGCAGCCCGTACTCCTTCATCCCGGAAGCGCATCCGGCGGCGTTGACGACGACGGCGTCGACGTCGGGGAACGCGGCGAGCGTCGCCCGCGCATGGCGCGTCGCCGGGTCGCGCGCGCCGGTGTGCAGTGCGAGCGCGCCGCAGCACCCCTGTCCGTCCGGCACGACGACCTCGACGCCGTTGCGCGCGAGGACCCGCAGCGTCGCCCAGCCGATGTCGGGGGCGAGCACCTGCTGGGCGCAGCCGGCCAGCAGCGCGACGCGGGCGCGGCGCGGGCCCTGCGCCGGCACGAGCGGCGGCAGCGCGCGGCCCGGGGGGAGCCGCGGCGGGAGCAGGTCGAGCATCGACCGCATCGGCTTGGGCAGCACGCGCGCGAGCGGCTTGGCGAGGCGCCCGGCGCGGGCGGCGATGCGCAGGCGCCGCGGGTAGGGCAGCGTCTGCAGGACGAGCGCCCGCTGGAGGCGGTCGAGCGGAGCGCGCTCCCGCCGCTCCTCGGCGTACATGCGAAACGGCGTGATGAGCTCGCCATACGGCACGCCCGACGGGCACGACGTCTCGCAGGCCTGGCAGCCGAGGCAGTTGTCGACGTAGGGCAGCGCGAGCTCGACCTCGAGCTTGCCCTCGAGCACCTCCTTCATGAGGAAGATCCGCCCGCGCGGCGAGTCCATCTCCTCGCCCAGCTCCACGTACGTCGGACAAGTCGGCAGGCAGAAGCCGCAGTGTACGCAGGAGCCGATCGCCTCGGCCATCGGCTCGCCCGCCGGCCCGAGCGCATCGACGTCGATCGCGTGCTGCACGTCAGATCTCCAGGAAGCGGTCGTCGGGGTCGAGGGCCGCGCGCACGCGCGCGCCGAACGCGCCGCCGCCGGCGTCGCTGCCGAGCAACGCCGCGCGCGGATGCGCGCCGCGCAGCGCGACGCCGCGCAGGCCGATCGCGCGCAGCTCGTCGCCGAAAGCCGCCAGCGCGTCGCCGTCGGGCAGCGCCACCCAGGTCAGGTTCCCGCCGAGGCTCACGCGCACCGCGGCGCCGGCCCGCGTGCCGGCCGCCGCCACCTCCGGCACGGTGTGCACCGTCGTCGGAATCCGTATGAGCGGCTGTTCGCGCGCGGCCCAGGTCAGCTCCGACGCGGCGCGCCAGACGTCGGCGTCGTCGTCGAGCACGGTTGCCGGGACCGGGAGCGCCGCGATGAGGCGCTCGGCTCGTGCGGCCAGGGGTTGCGCCGCGCCGGCAAGGCGAAGCAGAACCTGCCCGCCGGCGACGTCGAGCGCGTCGAGCTCGACCGGCGTCCGCTGGGCGGTGCGCAGGACCTCGACGGCCTGCCGCCAGTCCGCCGGGTCGACGTCGGCCGCGACGGTCAGCGTGGCCTGCGGCGCCGGGAAGACCTTGAACGACACCTCGACGAGCACGCCGAGGCGCCCGAGCGAGCCGACCATGAGCTTCGGGAGATCGAACCCCGCCGCGTTCTTGACGACCTTCCCGCCGCCGGCCACGAGCCGCCCCGTCCCATCGACGCAGCGCACGCCGATGACGAAGTCCCGGACGCCGCCGTGACGCAGCGCCCCGGGGCCCGCGGCGCCCGACGCGACGACGCCGCCCACCGTCGCGCCCGCCGCGGCCAAGGGAGGATCGAACGGCAGGTGCTGCCCGTGGTCGGCGAGCGCCGCTGCGACGTCCGCCACCTGCGTGCCGGCACGCGCGGTGAGCGTCAGCTCCCCGGGGTCGTAGTCGACGATGCCGCACAGGCCCGACACGTCGAGCCGGGCGACGCCGTCGGCGAAGCCCGACAGCGCCGGCTTCGTCGCGCCCGCCACCGGGAGGACCCGGCCGGCGCGCACGGCGTCCTGCACGTCGGCGACGTCGCGCGCGGCCAGCGCGGTCATGGCGCGAGCTCGAGCAGCTTGCCGCGGTTGGCGAGCTCGGCCGGGTCCACCGCGCGCCGCACGTCGTGCATCAGCGCGAGGTCGTCCTCGGAGAACATCAGCGACAGGTACTGGCGCTTCTCCACCCCGATGCCGTGCTCGCCCGTGATCGACCCGCCGAGCTCGACGCACATCGTCAGGATCCGCCCCGCGAGCTGCTCGGCGCGCTCGACGCCGCCTGGCTCACGGCCGTCGAACAGGATCAGCGGGTGGAGGTTGCCGTCGCCGGCGTGGAAGACGTTCGCCACGCGAATCCCGGACTCCGCGCTGAGCGCGTCGATCCGCGCGAGCGCCTCGCCGAGTCGCGTGCGGGGCACGACGCCGTCCTGCACGAGGTAGTCGGGCGACAGCCAGCCGACCGCCGAGAACGCGCTCTTGCGGCCCTTCCAGATGAGCGCGCGCTCCGCGGCATCCTCGGTCGTCCGGACCTCGCCCGCTCCGGAGGCGGCGAGCAGCGCGTCGAGGCGCTCCGCGTCGTCGGCGACGACCTCGCGCTCGCCCTCGAGCTCGACGATGAGCAGCGCCGCGCCCTTCGGGTAGTTCGGCTTCACCGACGCCTCGGCCGCCTCGATCGCGAGGGCATCCATGATCTCCATCGCGACGGGCAGCAATCCGGCCGCGACGATGCCGGCGACCGCGTCGCCCGCCGCGGCGAGCGAGTCGTAGACCGCCAGCGAGGTCCGCGTCGCCTCGGGGACCGCGACGAGCCGCAGGGTCACCTGGACGGCGATGCCCAGCAGCCCCTCGGAGCCGCAGAACATGCCGGTCCAGTCCGGCCCGGCGCCTTCGGCCGACATGCCGCCGAGCGTCGCGCGCTCCCCGTCGGGCAGGACGACGTCCACGCCGAGGACGTGGTTGCTCGTCATCCCGTGCTTAAGGCAATGCGCGCCGCCGGCGTTGAAGGCGAGGTTGCCGCCGATCGTGCAGACCGACTGGCTCGACGGGTCGGGCGCGTAGGCGAGGCCGTGCGGCGCCGCGGCCCTGCTCACGTGCGCGTTGATGACGCCGGGCTGCACGACGGCGATCCGGGCCTCGGGATCGACGTGCAGCACGCGGTCGAGGCGGTTCAGCGCGATCACGACGCCGCCCTCGATCGGCAGCGAGCCGCCCGACAGCGAGGTCCCGCTGCCGCGGGCCACGAACGGCACGCCGAGGCGGTGGCAGACCTTGACGGTCGCGACGACCTCGTCGGCCGACTCGACCACCACGATCGCGGCGGCCTTCGCGTGGAACGCGGTCAGCGCGTCGGATCCGAACGCGGCGAGCTGCGCCCGGTCGGTGAGCACGCGCTCGCCGAGCCCGGCCTGGTGCAACGCTTCGACGATCGGGGTTCCCTGTTGCATCTATGACAAGTCTATGTCGTCCGTCCTAGGGATGCGATATAGATGCAACATGACGGCAGCCGATCGCGCGTACAGCTACGCCAAGCAGCGCATCCTCGACGGGCGCTTCGAAGGCGGCGCGCTCATCAGCGAGGGCGAGATCGCCCACGGTGCCGGCATGAGCCGCACGCCGGTGCGCGAGGCGTTCCTGCGCCTGGAGAGCGAGGGACTGCTGCGGCTCTACCCGAAGCGCGGCGCCCTCGTCGTCCCCGTGTCGGTCGCGGAGGTCGAGAGCGTCCTCGAGACCCGCCTGCTCATCGAGCGACATGCGATCGAGAAGGTCATCCTCAGAGGCATCGACCTGAGCGACGATCTCGAGGCATCGATCGCCGAGCAGGCGCGACTGGCGGACGCCGACGACACCGCGGCCTTCGTCAACGCCGACCGCGAGTTCCACCGGCTGTTCGTCGCCGCCGCCGGCAACCCGACCCTGCTGGCGCTCCACGACTCGCTGCGCGACCGGCAGGGCCGGATGGGGATCGCCGCGATCGCGCGCGACGCGGGCCGCAGCCGCTCGATCCTCGCCGAGCACCGCGAGCTCGTCACCGCCGTGACCGCCCGCAAGCCGAGCGATGCGCTCGCGATCATCGGCCGCCATCTCGACAACACCCTGCGTCTCCTGCTCCCCCGGGGAGGGATGAGCTCATGAACATCGACCGCAACCTCGACGACCAGCGCGTCGTCGACGGCATGTCCGCCCAGGGCCGGCGCCGGGCCGACCTGCTCGCCGGGGGCGCACGATCGACCGGCTGGAAGGCCGGCCTGGGGACGGCCGCCGCGATGGAGAAGGTCGGCACCGGCGCGCCGGTCGCGGGCTTCCTCACCGACGCGACCCGCGTCGCCGACGGCGGCAGCGCGGCGCTCGACGGCTGGTCCGCGCCGACGTTCGAGCCCGAGCTCGCGATCCGCGTCGATGTCGACGTCGCAGCCGACGCGAGCTTGGAGGACGTCGTGGCCGCCGTCGGCGCGATCGCACCGGCGATCGAGCTCGTCGATCTCGAGCCGCCCGACGACCTCGCCGCCGTCCTGGCGGGCAACGTCTTCCACCGGGCCTACCTCGTCGGCGCGTGGACCCCGGCCACGGCCGCCGACGTGGCCACGGCACGCCTCGACGTGACGATCGACGGCGAGCAGCGCGCCGCGGAGGTCGACCCGGCCGCGGCGCTCGGCGATCTCGTGGCGGTCGTCCGGTCGGTCGCCGCGCAGGCGGCCCTCGCCGGCGCCGGCCTGCGGGCCGGCGAGCTCGTCATCACCGGGTCGGCGATCCCAGCGATCGCGCTCGCCGGCGGCGAGACGCTCACCGTGGCGCTCACTGGCAGCGGCCGGGCCGTGACCGCGCGGACCTGATCGGGGTGCCGTTAAGGAACGTGGCACCAGGTGACAAGTAGCCGGATCGGACGCGCTGTGTGTGGAGCGCGGTTCAGACCGTCTCGTCGTCGCTCTCCGTCGGCGAGGCATGGCTGAGGGCGAGGCGCTTGGTCATGTTCAGCGTGATGTCGCCGTAGGGTCGGACGTGCGCCCAGAACAGCGCGGTAAGGCCGCGTCGGTCTTCGGCGGTGAGTACGCCCTGCCATTCGGGCTCGGCGAGGATGTCCTGGAGCATCAGCGTGTTCACATAGACGAGCGCTGCTTGGAGGATGTGCAGAGCGAGCATCCCGAGTTGCTGCTGGTCGCGGCTGTTGGTGGCGAACTCGCCGCTCTTACCGAAGAAGATGACGTCGTTGACGCGGTTCCAGGACTCGATCAGGTTCAAGCCCGCGTTGATCTCGCGTCGCAGGTCGCGGTCGCGCAGGTAGCGGGCGATGAAGATCGTCTTCTGCGCCCGGCCGAGCTCAAGCATCGCCTGGTAGACGGGGTGCGAGGCGTTGCGGGTGAAGCGCCGCAGGATCGCTTCGGTCGACGCGGTCCCAACGCGGATCGCGGTCGCGTACTTGACCAGCTGGTCGTAGTTCTGCTCAATGATGTCCCAGCGGATCGGGCGCGTCATCGCCGCCTTCAAACCGGGATACGCGTCGGGTTGGCTGCGGTCAGGTCCGTAGAGCACGGCCTCGCGACGATCAGCCGCGAAGTCGTCGAAACCGCCCGTGAAGCCCTCATCATCGGAACGGCGTAGCCAGCATGACCGTGGCAGCATCCAGCCCCAGCATCGTCCAGCTCCTCGCCACGATCATTCAGACCGTCGGCGTCATCGTCGCGCTCGCAGCCCTCGTCTACACCGTCAGACGCGACCGCGCCGCCCGCCTGGCAGAGATCCGCACGGGCTTCCTACGCGACGCCTACCTCAAGCTGTCCGAGGTCACCACGCGGCCCGTCACCCCCGAGAACTCCGTCGGGATGACCCTCAGGCTGAAGGACATCCAGCTGCTGGGGACGCCAGAACAGATCGCGCTCGCCGACGCGGCAGCGCTGAGCTTCGCCAAGCACCAGCAGGTCGACCGCGATCCGTTGCTCGACAGCCTGCACCAGGATCTTCGAGCGCTACTCGGCATGCAACCCCAGACGCGATCGACAATCTGGTTCTCCATGAAGCCCGCCGACACCAGGCCTCTGCGCCGGCGCCCGTAGTCGTCGCCCGCCACCTTGCGATCGAAGAATCACGCCATCTAATTCTCAAGATCACAACAGTCGGAGCGCTGATCATGTCCCAGAACGCGCATTCTGGAACCGAGCGGACGCCTTGACACGAGAGCGCTCAGATCGTCGAATTCCAACACTCTTGCGCCGGTTCGGGTTCCGGAGCGCGAGGCGGACGGTTGCCTTGTCGGTAATCAAGCCCCACACGGCGTCGACGCTGCCCTTCGCGTGGAGGGCGTGTGGGGCTTTTGGCGGCCTCAGCCTTCGAAAAGCCCCACACCCCCCAATCGCTGCGC
>JBKHXR010000051.1:0-114635 GCA_046565905.1 Thermoleophilia bacterium
ACCTGTGCCTCGACCCTGCCAGCAAGATCGTGCGTCGAGGCGATGTAGAGGTCGAGCTGTCAGCGAAGGAGCTGGCCCTGCTCGAGCTGTTCATGCGCCACCCCGGCGAGGTGCTCGACCGCGCCCGCCTGCACGAGGAGGTGTGGGGCTACACGTTCGACCCGGGGACGAACATCGCCGACGTGTTCGTCGGCTACCTGCGCCGCAAGCTCGAGGCGGGCGGCGAGCCGCGCGTGCTGCAGACCGTCCGCGGGATCGGCTTCATCCTGCAGGTCTGATTGCCTGGTTGACATGCGCAGCCTTCGCGGTCGCCTGACGATCGGCATCACGCTCGTGCTGGCGGTCGTGCTGGCCGGCGCGGGGCTCGTGGTGTCGCGCTACGTCGACCGGTCCGAGCGCGAGGCGCTCGACGAGCGGCTGGAGAGCATCGTGGAGCTGTCGCGCGAGACGGCGCTGGCGGCGGTCGAGAGCGAGCTGCCCGCCCGCGACCAGCGCCTGGACAACGTCCTGTCGGCGACCGGCACGTCGCTGCGGCTGCTGCTCGAGCGCAAGCAGCTGTTCGCCGCCGGACAGCAGTTGCCGGCGGGGCGGCCGGCCCCGCGCCGAGGGCTGCGGACCTTCGAGCTCGGCGGCGAGCGCTACCGCTCCTACACGATCAGCCTCGACGCGCTCGGCGGTCTCGCCCGGCTGGAGATCACGACGCGGCTGCGGCCGGTCGAGCGCAAGCTCTCCGAGCTCAACCGCCGGCTGCTCGCGTTCGGCGCCGTGACGCTGCTCGTGGCGGCGCTCGGCGTCTGGTTCGCGACCGACCTGCTGCTGCGCCCGCTCGGGCGCCTGCGCGCCGCGACGGCGGGCATCGCGGGTACCGAGGACCTCGACCGGCGGGTGCCCGACGACGGTCCGGCCGAGCTGCGGTCGCTCGCGGCGAGCTTCAACGAGATGCTCGCCCGCCTGGGGCGATCGGCGGCCGACCGCGAGCGTGCGCTCGCCGCGACGCGCCGCTTCACCGCCGACGCCGGTCACGAGCTGCGCACGCCGCTGACCAGCGTGCACGCCAACCTCTCGGCGATCAGCCGCCACCCGGAGATGCCGCCGCAGCAGCGCGCCGGCATGGTCGCCGACGCGCTCCAGGAGAACCGCCGGCTGGTCGACCTGCTGGAGGGACTGCAGGCGCTCGCGCGCGGTGACGCGGCCGCGGTCGAGCACGGCGACGTCGAGCTGACCGACCTCGTCGCCGTGGCGCTGTCGTCGGCGCGCGCGCGCCACCCGCAGGTCGCATGGTCGTGCGAGCTGCCCGACGACCCGGTCGTCGTACGCGGCTGGGAGCCCGGGCTGCGGATGCTCGTCGACAACCTCGTCGAGAACGCCGCGCGTCACGGCGGCGGCACCGTCGCGGTGACGCTGACGCGGCGCGGCCGGCCGGTGCTGTTCGTCGACGACGACGGCTCCGGGGTCGCGGAGTCCGAGCGCGAGCGGATCTTCGAGCCGTTCGTGCGCGCCGACTGCACGTCGACGCCGGGCTCGGGGCTGGGGCTCGCGCTCGTCAGCCAGCAGGTGCGCGCGCACGGGGCGACGGTCACGGTCGGCGACTCGCCGCTCGGCGGCGCGCGCTTCGGCGTGCGGTTCTGATCGACCGATTAGCCTCAGCGCCAGGTGCGACGGGCAACCCTCATCGGCGCTCTGGGCGCGGCGGCGGTGGCGGCGCCGGCGTTCGCCGCGACGGGCTGCGGGGGGGACGATCGCGCTCCGGCTCCCGCACCGGCGCCCGAGCGCGTGCGCCTGCAGATCACGGCGCCGGCCGATGCGACGAGCGTGCGCGGCGGCAACGTCGACGTGCGCGGGCGCGTCACGCCGCCGGCCGCGCAGGTCATGGTCCTCGGGCGCCCGGCGCTCGTGACCGAGGGCCGCTTCACCGCGGTCGTGCCGCTCGAGCCCGGAGCCAACGTCGTCGACGTCATCGCGACCGCCCCGCGACGCAGGCCGGCGCTGGCGGCGCTGCGCGTGACGCGCGACGTGCTCGTCACCGTGCCGCAGCTCGACGGCCTGCGCGAGGACGAGATCGAAGACGCCCTCGAGCCGCTCGGCCTGCGCGCGGAGGTGCGCCGCGGAGGCGGGATCCTGGATCTCCTGCGCGCCGGCGAGGCCACGGTCTGCGAGCAGGAGCCCGAGGCCGGCGCGCGCGTGCGCCGTGGGCGCAGCGTGGAGGTCGTCGTCGCGAAGCGCTGCTGAGCGTGCCGGCCGTCAGGCGTCCGGCGTGATCGCGATCAGCGCGATCTGCGTGCGGCCGCGATCGCGCACGACGCCGAGCACGATCCGCCCGGTGATCGACGCCGCTCCCGATCGACGCACGCGGTAGCGGCCGCTCGCGCGCCCGGCCCGGCCGCCGCGCACCTCGAGACCCTCGAGCTCGTAGCTCTGCGTCGCGTTGTCGGCGAACTGGCTCTCGTACTGCGTCGCGACCGCATCGCGGCCGCGCACGGAGCCGTCGGGCAGCACGCGCTGCACGTCGGCGCTGAGCAGGCGCCGCAGCGCGCGACCGTCCTCGGTCTCGTAGGCCTGCGCGAACGCCTCGGCGGCCGCCTGCACCTCGCCCTCGGCCAGCGGCCGCGACTGCGCCGTCGCGACGTCGCGCTCGCCGTCGGCGCCGAGCATCAGCGCGGCGACCGTCGCGATGCCGGCCAGCGGCAGCGCGAGCGCCGCCGTCAGGCCGCGCCGGCCCAGCCGGCGCCGCCGCCCGAGCACAGCCGTCGGCGCGGTCGCCACCGCGCCGTTGCCCGGTGCCGCCGGGCCGATCGCGACGGTCCGCTCGCTCTCCGTGACCGGCTCGCCGCGCGCCGCGGCCAGCGTCGCGCGGCCGAGGTCGCCCGCCGAGGGGTAGCGGTCGGCGGGATCCTTGGCCAGCGCGCGCGCGACGACGCGATCGAAGTGGGCGGGGGCGCCGCGGGCCGATGCGCGCGGCGGCGGGTCGTGCAGGTGCGCCAGCAGCGTCGCCGGCACGGTGTCGCGCTGAAACGGCGGGGCGCCGGTCAGCGCCGCGAACAGCACGCAGCCAAGCGAGTAGACGTCCGAGCGGGCGTCGACGCGCCCGCCGCTGAGCTGCTCGGGCGCGGCGAAGTCGACGGTTCCCATCCAGCGGCCGCTGTCGGTCAGCGGCGCCTGGGGGTCGAGCGCGCGCATCAGGCCGAAGTCGCTGAGGTAGGCGTGGTCGCCGTCGTCGGCGAGCAGGACGTTCGCGGGCTTGACGTCGCGGTGCACGAGCCCCGCCGCATGCGCCGCGTCGAGCGCCGAGGCGATCTGGGCGACGATCGACGCCGCCCGCTGCCCGGTCAGCGGGCCGGCGCTCTTGATCAGCGCGTGCAGGTCGCTGCCGGGCACGAAGCGCATGACGATGTACAGCGCGCCGCGCTCCTCGCCCGCCGCATAGACCGGCACGACGTTGGGATGGTCGATCGCCGCGGCCATGCGCGACTCGCGCTCGAAGCGCTCGCGGAACTCGGGGTCCTCGGCGTGATGGCCGGCGATGACCTTCAGCGCGACGGGGCGCCGGAGGTCCAGTTGCACGGCGCGGTAGACCACCCCCATCCCGCCGCGTGCGATGACGCCCTCGACGCGGCAGCCGCCGAGCAGGTCTCCTGCGCTGAGCTCGCCCATCCCGATCAGCCGCTCACCCCTGCGGCGCCACCGGCGGCGGACCCTCCTCCTCCGCCAGCGTCCCGAGCACGGTCGTCGAGGCGGTGAGACCCGATGTGATCACGTGGCGCGCGACCGCCAGCAGCTCCGAGACGATCGGATCGCGGAGGCGGTAGTGGACGTTCGTGCCGGCGCGGCGGTTGTCGAGCACGCCGAGCTGGCGCAGCGCCGAGAGGTGCTGCGAGGTCCCGCCCGAGTCGAGCTTGAGCTCGCTCTGAAGCTCGCCGACGGTCATCTCCTCGCGCTCGCTGAGCAGCTCCAGGATGCGGATCCGCACGGGGTGGCCGAGAACGCGGAAGAACTGCGCCTTCATCACGTAGACGGGATCGGCCCGCACGTTTGCGCCACCGTCGACCGCTGGCTCGGCGGGGTTGCGCTCGTCGACCATGAGGCGAGCGTAATCGATCCGGCCGTCCGCCAGGGCACTATGGAACCTTCGAAGGTCTGAAGGTTCAAGGCGCAGCGCCAGCTGCCGATGACGTTGCCGAACCCGAGCACAGGAGCGCAGCACCCATGACTGAACTCGCCGTCGCCGATCAGGCCACCGCCGTCGCCGTCAGCCCGCAGGACGTCGACACGCATGGTCGGGCGATCACTCTCAGCGAGGCGCGCTGGCGCCGCCTGCTGGAGTTCGTGCTGCTCAACCAGGAGGACCTCGACATCCTCGCGAGCGCGGACGCCGTCGCCGCGAAGGTCGACGAGGTCGCCGTCTCGTTCTACGACCACATCCTCGGCGAGCCCGAGCTGCGCGCGCTGATCGAGCGCGAGTCGACGATCGACCGCCTGCGCGGCTCGCTGACGCGCTACGTCGAGACGTTCTTCAGCGGCCGCTTCGACGACCGCCGGATGGAGGGCGTCATCAAGATCGGCGTCGTGCACGACCGCATCGACCTGCCGCTGCAGAGCTACATCGGCGCCACGCTGCGGATCGACCGGATCATCATCCCGGCGCTGATCGAGAGCTTCCAGCACGACCCCGTCCTGCTCGGCAAGGCGATCATGGCCTACCGCAAGCTGCTGACCGCCGACGTCGCGGCCGTTACGCAGACCTTCATCGACGCCCGCGACAAGACGCAGATGCTCGTCGCGCGGCTGGAGGACCAGGCCGAGCAGCTCGATGCCCAGCAGCGCGAGGTCAGCGAGGTGTCGGTCACGCTCGCCGCGGCGGCGCAGCAGTCGCACGCGTCGGCGAGCAGCACGAACGAGTTCGCGGGCCAGATGGCGGTGGAGGCGCACGGGGCCGACGAGCTCGTGCAGCAGATGGTGGGCAGCGCCGAGGACGGCTCGCAGATCGTCGAGCGCTCGGGAGCGGCCGTCGCCGACATGCTCGTCGCGGTCGAGGGCATCGTGACGCAGCTGGCGACGCTCGCCCAGCAGTCGGCCGACATCTCCAACCTCGTGTCGGGGATCAAGGGGATCGCCGACCAGACGAACCTGCTCGCCCTCAACGCCGCGATCGAGGCCGCGCGGGCCGGCGAGCACGGGCGCGGGTTCGCCGTCGTCGCCGAGGAGGTCCGCAAGCTCGCCGACCGCACCCGCGCCGCGCTCGGCGACATCACCGAGCTCAACGAGAAGTCGCTGGGCGCGATCGGCGCCGTGCAGCAGGCCGTCACGTCGACCGCAGCCCAGGCGCAGACCGTCAGCGATCACACCGACTCGACGCGTGAGGGGTTCGCCTCGATCCGCGGCGCCGTCGGCGAGACCGCCGGCTCGCTGCGCACGATCGTGTCGGGCGTCGAGAGCGTCGCGGGCAACGCCCAGGAGCTCACGAACATGTCCGACGAGGTGGCACGCACCGCCGAGCGCCTGACGCAGCTGTCCGACACGCTCGCCGGATCGATCGCCGCCACGCGCGAGCTCATCCTCGAGGCGCGCCGCTGAGCGGCCGCGGGAGAGCAGTGTCCGCCGGTCCGGGCTCCGCTTGCGAGGCAGCCCGGGCCGGCATCTGCTCCTGCCGCGCATGCGGGCATTAGCCTTCGTCGGGCAGATGCCCGACGCCGAAGCGACAACGCCGGTCGGCCTCGACCTCGAGGCGACCTTCGGTCAGCTGCGCCCGCAGCTGACCGGCTACTGCTACCGGATGCTCGGCTCGGCGTTCGAGGCCGAGGACGCGGTGCAGGACACGATGCTGCGCGCGTGGCGCAGCTTCGACCGCTTCGAGGGGCGGGCGGCGCTGTCGTCGTGGCTGTACCGGATCGCCACGAACGTATGCCTGACGATGCTCGACGGGCGCAACCGGCGGGCGCGGCCGATGGACCTGGGCGGCCCGAGCACGCCCGACGTCGCCGACCCGACCTCGCTCGTGACGCACGGCGAGGAGATGTGGATCGAGCCGATCCCGAGCGGCCGGGTGCTGCCCGGCGACGGTGATCCGGCGGCGGTCGCCGAGGCGCGCGAGACGCTGCGCCTGGCGTTCGTGGCGGCGCTGCAGGTCCTGCCGCCGCGCCAGCGGGCGGTGCTGATCCTGCGCGAGGTGCTGCGCTGGCGGGCGTCGGAGGTCGCCGAGCTGCTGGACACGAGCGTGGCGTCGGTGAACTCCGCTCTGCAGCGGGCGCGGGCGACGCTGGCCGCGCGCGACGTGAGCCCCGGTGACGTGTCGCCCGCGGCGGTCGGCTCCGACGAGCGCGAGCTGCTGGACCGCTACGTGGAGGCCTTCGAGGACTTCGACATGGATGCGCTGGTGGCGCTGCTGCACGAGGACGCGATGATGTCGATGCCGCCGTTCGAGCTCTGGCTGCGCGGGGCGCCGGCGATCCGCGAGTGGAACCTCGGGCCTGGCTCGGGCTGCCGCGGGTCGCGGCTCGTGCCCGTGTCGGGCAACGGCGTGTCCGGGTTCGCGCAGTACCGGCCCAGCGGGCCGGACGGCTCGTTCGAGGCATGGGGCATCCAGCTGCTGGACGTCGCCGACGGGCGCGTCGCCGCGATCAACTGCTTCCTCGACGTGCAGCGGCTGTTCCCGCTGTTCGGCGTGCCGCTGACGTTGCCGGCGCCGGTCTGAGGAGCCTGGCGCAGGCATCGTCGGGGGCCGGATCCGCCGCAGGGCCGGCGGATGATCGGTTGCACGACCGGGCATCGACCGCGCAACCGACCGTCTAGCCGGCGCCGCCGCCCGGCAGGACGTCGGCGAGGCCGACGAAGTCGAGCAGCTGCTCGAGCTCGGGCGACGCGCGGCGCAGGCGGATGTGGCGCTGCGCCCGGCGCGCGGTGAGCTGCAGCCGGGCGAGCGCTTCGATGGCGCGGGCGTCCGCCGGCAGCGAGCCGACGTCGCAGACGATCACGCCGGCGTCGCTTGCCGCGATCAGCGATTGCAACCGGTCGCAGAGAGCGCGCGCGTCGGCGCCCGCGACGGGACCGCCGACGGCCAGCAGCCCAGCGCTCGGTTCGCGATCTGGTGGCATCGGTCCTTCCTCGCGTGCTGGTGTCCGTGAAGACCGGCCGGGGCGGCAAAACTCATCGGCGCGGCGCGCGTCCTCGGTCTCGCCGCCGATGCGCGCGTGCCGTCGCGCCGGTCGCGCTCGACGTCGCGGCCGACCTGCTGCCGCTCGTGTTCGTCGCGCTCGCGCTGCACCGGAAGCTCTACTCCTACACAAGCGTAGATCTGTCGCTAGGTCGTAACTACGGTCGCGCGTCGCACGAAACAGCGGATGTGCCGGCGATCGTCTCGCGCGATGCTCGCGGACATCGGATCTCCAGCGAAAGGAGGGCGGCAAGGTGTCCGCCTCGCATCACAAGCGCGTCGTCGTCGTCGGTTCCAGCTTTGCGGGCATGACGGGGGCGCTGGAGCTGCGCAGGCAGCTCGGCGGCGACCACGAGGTCGTCGTCCTCGACCCGCGCGCCGACTTCACGTTCATCCCCTCGCTGATCTGGATTCCGTTCGGGATACGCGAGCCCGACGACGTCACCTTCGAGCTCGAGCCGATGTACGAGAAGAAGGGCATCCGCTTCGTCAACGAGGCCGCGCAGAGCTTCGACCTCGAACGCCGGACCGTCACGACGAGCGCGGGCGACGAGATCTCCTACGACCGCCTGCTGGTGGCCACGGGGCCGCGCCTGGCATTCGAGAAGATCGCCGGCCTCGGACCCGAGGACGGCTACACCGACTCCGTCTGCAACCTCGAGCACGCGGTGCTGACCGGCGAGGCGTGGGAGCGCTTCCGCGACAACCCCGGCCCGGTCGTCATCGGCACCGCCCAGGGCGGCTCGTGCTTCGGCGCGTCATATGAGTTCCTGCTCAACACGCACCACCAGATCAGGAAGGCCGGCCTGCAGGACGTGGCGCCGGTGACGTTCATCACGGCCGAGCCGTTTCTCGGCCACTTCGGCCTGGGCGGCGTGTCCGACTCCCAGCAGCGCGTCGAGCGCTACTTCGACAAGCTCGGGATCGAGGGCATCACGAACAACGCGATCAGCGAGATCCGCGACGGCGAGATCGTGCTCGAGGGCGGGCGCGTGCTGCCGTTCGCCTTCTCGATGATCGTCCCGCCCTTCACCGGCGTCGACGTCATCCGCAACACGCCCGGCCTCGGCAACGCGATGGGCTTCGTGCCGGTCACCGAGGAGTTCCGCCATCCCGACCTCGAGGATGTCTACGCCGCCGGCGTCGACATCGCGATCGCGCCGCCCCGGCAGACGCTGATCCCGGCGGGCGTGCCCAAGACCGGGCACATGAGCGAGGTGATGGCGAAGGTCGCCGCGCAGAACATCGTCGCCGACCTCCAGGGCGGGGCGCGGCGCAGCATGCCGATCAGCGAGATGGAGGCGGTCTGCATCCTGGACTCCGGCAACGGAGGGATCGTCTTCAAGGCCGACCACATCCTCGGCACGCCCGAGCACCCACACGTCATGAGCGGCCCCCAGGCGCACTGGGCCAAGCTGGCCTTCGAGCGCTTCTTCATGGCCAGCCGCAGGCGCGGGCGCATCGTGCTCTAGTGGGCGCCCCGCTGCAGCCGCGCCGACAGACGGCGAGTAGCCCGCGAGGGCGACCGAGAGAGGACGCCAGCACGAGCGGCACGCTGCGCGCCGAGGCCCAGGCGAAGCGCGGACCAGAACGGTCCACGTACGCCGGCTGCAGGTCGACCGCGAAGGCCACGACGAAGGCGAGGGCGACGTCGTCCACGACCGCGATCGGTGCGCGGCGGCGCCACCCGCCTGTGAGCGTTTCGAGAACTGGTATATGTCTAGGACATATACTGAACCGGCTATACGAATGAGAGGTGTTATGTCTGGGGCGGCATCTACGGATGGAGCGCTTCGACCGGATCGAGAGCTGCTGACGGCATGGCTGCTGCTGTTCCTGGCGCATGGCAGCGGCTATGGATACGGGCTGGCTGAGCAGTTGCGCGAGCAGGGACTCGAGCTCGAGATGACCGTCGTGTACCGCGTCTTGCGTGGTCTGGAGGCCGATCGGCAGGTGACGTCGCGCTGGATCGAGTCCAGCGTCGGGCCGCGGCGGCGTCTGTACTCGCTGACGGCGCAGGGGCGGCGCAGGCTGGACCGGCTTGCCGCGGTCGTCATCGAGCAGCGCGAGCGGTACGCCGGCTTCGTGCAGAGCTACGCGAAGGCGAGCCGTCGCAGGGCGCAGCGCGCGGCGGCGGGGTCCCATCACCACGCGATCGGGCCGCACCCGGACAAGGAGTTGCTGACCGCGTGGACGCTGCTGCTGCTCGACGGCGACGCGTCCTATGGCTATGACCTGCGCAAGCAGCTGGCTGCGCATGACATCAAGGGCGACCCCGGCCAGGTGTATCGCCTGCTGCGACGGCTGGAGGGCGATGGAGAGGTGCGGTCGCGCTGGTCAGACGCGATCTTGGGTCCGCGGCGCCGTGTCTACCGCGTGACCGCGCAGGGTCGCCGCACGCTGCAGGAGCTCGCGGACGCGATCACGCACAGCCGCGGTGTGCACGACGCCTTCGTCGCGGCCTACGTGCATCTCGACGACGACTTCCGAGGACCGGCGATCGCCGGCCGCGCGGCGGGCTCGACGCCTGACTCCGTGGCGGGAGAGACCGACGCGCAGCCGCGCAACGCGGCCTGATCGGCGCGGGACGGCCGGGCGGTCGGCGATCACGTCGCCCGCGCCGCCGCCGGCGGTCGACGCCCACCGCAGATGCGGTACTCGAGCAGGGTTGACCGCGCTACCGAAAGCCCCTCGTGGCCGGGCTTGCGGGTGGAGCGGGAGCGACGGGACTCGAACCCGCGACCTCCGGCGTGACAGGCCGGCGCTCTAACCAACTGAGCTACGCCCCCAAGGACGGGTGGCCAGTATAGGAACCCCCCGCGGGGTTCGGGGCGCGCGCCGTACATTGCAGCGCATGAGCCGCCCTTCGGTTGATGTCGTGCTGCCCTTTCGCGGCTCCGATGAGCAGCTGCGGCTGGTGGCGGAGCGGCTCGCGGGCCTCGAGCTCCTGCCCGGCGACACCGTCACGATCGCCGACAACCGGCCTGGCGCGACCGACGCCAGCCACGCGCACGTGCGCATCCTCGGCGCGGGTGAGCTGCAGACCTCCTACCACGCCCGCAACCGCGGCGCTGAGCAGGGCAGCGCGCCGTGGATCGTCTTCCTCGACGCCGACGTGCTGCCCCCGGCGGACCTGCTCGTCCGCTACTTCGCGACGGCGCCGCGACACGTCACGGGCGTCCTCGCAGGCGCGGTGACCGACGAGGAGCCGCCGCCGACCGCCCCGCCCGCGGCGCGCTACGCCTGGCTGAAGTCGTCGATGAGCCAGGAGATCACGCTCTCCCATGACGGCTGGGCGTTCGCGCAGACCGCCAACGCGGCAGTGAGACGAGAAGCCTTCGTCCAGGTCGGGGGCTTCGAACCCGGGATCCGCTCGGGTGGCGACGCCGACCTCTGCTTTCGCGTTCGCGCCGCGGGCTGGGAGCTCGAGCGCCGTCCCGAAGCGGCGGCGATCCACCACAACCGCCAGACGATCCCGCGCATGCTCGCCCAGCGCGCACGCCACGGCGCCGGTGCGAACTGGCTCGCGCACCGCTGGCCCGGCGCGCTGCCACGACGGCGCTGGCCGGGCCTCGTCGCCTGGGGCCTGCGGCGCGCGGCGCAGGGCGCGCGAGCCGCGATGAGAGGAGATCGCGACGCGGCGCTGCTCGGGCTGCTCGACGGCCCGGCCGTGTGGGCGTTCGAGCTCGGGCGACTGATCCCGAACCGGCCCCGCCCGCGACTGCGGCTCCCGCGCTGGTAGTCCCACAAGCGCGCGGGTCGATTTGTTGTCGCAGGACGGCATGAAGTCGACCCGGCGCGGTCGAGCGGGGGGAACGCGTCCGCGCACCCGCGCACCCGCGCACCCGCAACCGCCGGCGCCGACCCCCGACGGGAGGAATCGTGCACGCGGTACGACCACCAGCCGATCGGGAAGGCCCGCGCGCGCCGACGTAGAAGAGGCGCGATCGGGTGGAGGCTTCTACACGGGATCGTCTGCGGCCGGCTCACAGGCTGGCGCGCAAAGTGCTGCTGCCTCCGCTGCTCGCGGGGGCCGCGATCCTGTGCCTGCTGTTCGCCGTCGCGATCTCCTTCGCGCAGCCCGGAGCGAAGGCGGACAACCCGCTCGCCGCGAACACGAGCACTCCCGACGAGATCGCGCAGCAGCTCACGCTCAACCTCGAGGGGCGGCCCTCGCCCGCCGACATCGCCCGCGCGCAGAAGCCGCTCGGCGAGCGCCAGCGGCTGCTGAACGCGCACCCGTACTTCCCGCTCTACAGGATCGCCAGCGAGCGCTTCGGCGTCTCCTGGCACCTCGTCGCCGCCGTTCACTACCAGGAGACGGGCTTCGGCGAAGCCCCCAAGACGCTCGCCGAGAAGGAGCACTGGAAGCGCCACCGCAACGCCTCGGCAGCGCTCACCCGCCCGGCGAGCTACCCCAACCGGACAGATCGCCACCCCTCGGTCAGGGACGACTTCGACGTCGTCATGGCGATCGCGGCGAACCTCGAGCGCCACGGCGCACGCAGCCTCGGCGACGGCGCGCAGCGGGCGCTCGCCGGCCGCTACGGCGCCGGCCCCGAGGGCCGACTCGCCACCGCCATGGTGATCGAGCGGGCCCGCGCGTGGCGCCTGCTCGGCACGCTGCCGCTGCCCGGAAGCGGCGAGCTCGCCACGCCCGCCAAGGGCGTCGTCGGCGGCTGCGGCTACTTCGGCTGCCCGCGGCCCGGCCACCTGCACAACGGCGTCGACTTCCTCGCGCCGACGGGCACGCCGATCCATGCCGCCGACGGTGGCATCGTCGCCACCGTCGAGTCTCCCGGCGAGTCCGGCGGCTACGGGAACTTCGTCTGCCTGCAGCACCGCCCGCACCTCGCGACCTGCTACGCCCACATGAGCGCGTTCGCCGCCGCGGTGCGGCCGGGTGCGCGCGTCAAGCGCGGCCAGGTGATCGGCCTCGTCGGCTCGACCGGCCACAGCACCGCTCCGCACCTGCACTTCGAGGTTCGCCGCGGTACCGCCGAGTGCTCGGCCTGCGCGGTCGACCCGCTGCCGCTGCTGTCGGGCGAAGTCCCGCATGCCATCCTGCCGCAGATGTCCGCCGTGGCGCCGTCGTCACGGTCGTCCGTGGCCGGGCCCGGGCCCGGGCCGATTGCACGCACGCAGGCGCCGGCACCTGCGTCACCGAGCGGTGCGCAGAACGGGGGCGCGCAAGCCGGCGCTCCCGCCGGCGGGACCGCGGGGCGCAACCGCTCGCGCCGAGCCGAGCCGACCACGGGCGGCGCCGCACCCGGCGATCGGTCCACGCGCGCCACGCCGGCAACCGACGGCGAAGGCGACGACGACGAGAGACCAGCGGCACCGAGCACGACCGCCCCCGCCGCGTCCCCTGCGCCAGCGCCACCGCAGCCGTCGTCCCCGCCGCAACCAGCCGGCGCAGAGACCGGAACGGGCGGTGCCGTCCCGACCGCCCAGCCGCCGCCGCCCGCCCCGCCCGCCCCGCCCGCGCCGCCGCCCCCGCCGACGGCGCCATGATCAACCGCGGGCAGGCGGCCCGCTCGGGCTCAGCCGCCACGTGTAGCACTCGCGCAACCGCACGGCGCCATGCAGCGCGCAGCGGCCGGTCAGCGCACGTAGTACTCGCGCGGCCCGCTCACCCCGCCGCACGGCGCCATGCAGCGCGCGCAGCGGCCGGTCAGCGCACGTAGTACTCGCGCAGCCCGCCCAACACCCCGCCGTGCAGCGTCGCGCGGTCGATCGCGTCGAAGTACGCGTCGTCGTGCACGAGGCTGTCCAGCGGCCCGATCCTCGCCTCGCGCAGATCGAGCGCCGCCACGCGCGCCGAGCCCGCAGGGTCGTCCCACGGCTTGTCCGGGATCAGCTCGAGATGCCCGCCCGCACCGCCGCCGCCATCGCCACCGCCCACCACGGCGATCGACGCGGCACGCGCCGTCGGCTCCCCGCGCCGCACGCGCTCGAGCCCCTCCACGACCTCCTCCCACGACATGTCGGCGTCCTCGATGCGCTCGTCGCGCAGCGACACGACGCGCGCACCCACAGGCCCACCCACCGAGATCGCCTCCGGCGCCACCGCCGCGGCGGCGACCATCAGCTGCTCGACGCCGTACATCGGATAGCCGTTGATCGCCACGAGCAGCACGTCGGACTCGATGCTCGTAACGAGGTTGCGATAGACGTCGTCCTCGCGGCGTGCGACGACCAGCAGATCCGCATGACGGCCGGCCTGCAACCGCCCGAGCCGCGCGCCCCAGCCGATGGCATCTGCCGGGTTGCACGTCGCCATCCGGCAGATCTCCTCGGCCCCGAAGAGCCCGCCGAGCAGCTCGCGGCTGACGAGATCGGCCACCTTCAGCTCCCCCAGCAGCGACTTGGACCCCGACGGCGACCAGTCCGCGCCGAGGCAGATCCGCATCCCGCGCGCCCGCGCCGACGCGACGTCGGTCGTCGCCCCGTAGAGCCAGAGGTTCGAGAACGGCGACCAGACGACCGACCCGCCGCGCGGCGCCCAGCCGGCGTACTGCGGGTCGCCCAGCGCCGTGCAGTGGATGCCGACGAAGCGCGGCGCCAGCACGTCGCCGGTCTCCAGGGCCGAGTACTCGGCCAGCAGCGCAGGATCCGTTCCCTCCGCCAGGTGGTAGATGAACGCGTCGCCGCGAGCCAGCGCCGCGCGCGTGCGCGCGAACTCCTCCTCGCCCTCCAGCGCGAACACCGCCTGGCGCACGCCGACGCGCCCGGTCCGGAACGTCTCGTACTCGACGTTTCGCACCATCCAGCCCTCGAACGGCCGGCCGACCTTCGACGAGCCCTGGATCGCCGTCACGCCGCCGACGACGGCCTTCGTCTCGACGTACTTGAGCACCGCCTTGCCGTTGGCCTTGCACAGCGCGTTGACGGGCAGCGTGATCGACGGCAGGTAGTCGGGGTCCTTCGGCCACTCGTAGCGCGCCGTCCACGGCTCCTCCCGCCCGGGCGCGATCCACAGCGGCAGGCAGTTGTAGGCGATGTGGTTGTGCAGGTCGATCAGGCCCGGGTACACGGCGGCGCCGTCCGTCTCGACGACGTTCGCGCCCTCGAACCCCGCGGGCGCCGGCTCGCCCCCGGCCGCGACGGCGACGATCAGCCCGTCGCGGTCGACGTACAGCACGCCGTCGGGGATCTGTGGCCGTGCGTCGTCGAACGTCACGAGGTGGCCGCGCACGATGAGCGGGGCAGGCAGCAGCGGTTCGCCGTCCACGGGCGGCATTATCTCCTGCTGCGGGCCCGCCCCGGATTTGCCTCTATCGTGCGCCCATGAAGAAGAGCCAGTTCGTGCTGCTCGCCGTGGCCGTCGCCGCGGTCGCCCTGATCGCCGTCCTCGGCTCGAGCGGCGGCGGTGACGGCGGCGACACCGGCGCCGGTGACACGACGGCGCCGGCCACCGCGCCCGCCGGCGCGATCGCCGTCGACTTCGCCTACTCGCCGGAGAAGGAGAAGCTGCTCGTCCCGCTCGTCAACCGCTTCAACGCCTCGAACACCGAGGTCGACGGCAGGCAGGTCTTCGTCAGGGCCTCGAACGTCGCCTCGGGCGACGCGCAGACGAAGATCGCCGACGGCCGGCTGAAGCTCACGTCGTGGTCGCCGTCGAGCTCGCTGTGGGGCCGCCTGCTGAACTTCGAGGCCGACCGGCCCTACGCGCCCGACGATAACCCGTCGATCGTGCGCACGCCGCTCGTCATCGCGATGTGGGAGCCGATGGCGCGCGCGCTCGGCTACCCGAAGAAGAAGCTCGGCTTCGCCGACATCCTCAAGCTCGCGCGCTCGAAGGAGGGCTGGGCCGCGTACGGCAGGCCGGAGTTCGGCCAGTTCAAGCTCGTCCACACGAACCCCGACTTCTCGACCTCGGGCCTGTCCGCCGTCGTCGCCGAGTACTACGCGACGACCGGCAAGAAGGAGGGCCTGCGCGCAGCGGACATCGCCAAGGGGCGCTCCGAGGTCAAGGACATCGAGCGCTCGATCGTCCATTACGGCGACACGACGCTGTTCATCTCCGACCAGCTGCGCCGCAACGGCCTCGGCTACGCGTCGGCGGTCGCGATGGAGGAGGCGACGCTCGTCGATTTCAACCAGCGCCGCGGCAGCCGCGAGAAGCTCGTCGCGATCTATCCAGCCGAGGGCACGTTCTACTCCGACAACCCGTACATCACGCTCGACGCGCCGTGGGTGACCGACGCGCAGCGCAAGGGCGCGGCCGCGTTCGGCGAGTACCTCGCGGAGAAGGTGGACGGCGAGACCGCCGCCCGCTACGGCTTTCGCCCGTCCGATCTGAAGCAGAAGCCGTCGGCGCCGCTGACCGCCGAGAACGGGGTCGACCCCGAGCAGCCGGCGCGCGTGCTCGGCCTGCCCGAGCCGCGCGTGCTGAACGCGATCAAGAAGGCGTGGCGCGAGGACCGCAAGCCGGCCAACGTGCTGCTGGTGCTCGACACGTCGGGCTCGATGGTCGAGGCCGGCCGCCTCGCCAACGCCAAGGACGGCCTGCGCACCTTCCTGCGCGAGGTCGCGCCGCAGGACCGCGTCGGGCTGACGATCTTCAACGACCGCGTCACGCCGCTGACCCCGATCGCCCGTGTCGGCGGCAACCGCGCCGAGCTGACCGCGCGCGTCGCCGGCCTCGTCGCCGACGGCGGCACGGCGATCTACGACGCCACCGACCGCGCCGTCGCACAGGTGAGAAGGCTCGCCGACACGAGCCGGATCAACGCCGTCGTGCTGCTGACCGACGGCGAGGACACCGACTCGACGAAGCCGGTCGACGCGCTCGTGCGCGAGCTCGATGCCCAGGGCGACTCGTCGCGCCGCGTGCGCGTGTTCACGATCGCCTACTCGGCGGGCGCGCAGGGCGCCGCCGAGAACCTCGCGCGGATCGCCGACGCCTCGGGCGGCAAGTCCTACACCGGCGACACGGACGACATCGAGACGGTCTACCGCAGCATCAGCTCGTTCTTCTAGCCACCGCCCGCAGATGAGCTCGCCAGCGAGACAGCCCTACAGCCGCGGCGAGTTCGCCGGCGCGCTCGTCGCCAACGCGACCGCGAAGCCGTTCAACATCGCGCTGCTCGTCGGGACGATGGCCGCCGGCGTGCTGGTCGGCGCCGGTCCGCTGCCGGCGCTGCTCGCCGCGCTCGCCGTCTACGCGATCGCCGTCGGGTGGACGTTCTTCGACCACGACGAGGCCGAGGCGGTGCTCTCGCGCGTGCGCGCGCAGCGACGCCGGGAGATCGAGGCCGGCACGAGGCGCCTGGACGCCGACACGCTCGCCCCCGAGGTGCGCGAGCACCTGCTCGGCGCACGCCGGACGGAGGCTCGCATCCGCGACGCGATCGAGCGCGCGCAGCTGCCCTACGAGGAGGTGTCGACCGAGGTCGACGCGCTCGTGTCGCTCATGGAGCTGTCGGCGTCGCGCGCGCAGCTGCTCCACGAGGCGCTGAGGGACTCGCCGCCGGCGCGCGTCGAGGCGCGGCTGCGCGAGCTGGAGGGCTCCGGCAAGGCCGAGCTGATCGCGGCGCTCGAGCACCAGCTCTCCGTGCAGCGCAGGATGCAGGCCCAGCTCGGCTCGTTCTATGACCAGATGGAGCGCGTCGTCGTCGAGCTCGAGACGATCCGCGGCTCGCTGCTGAGCGTGTCGGCGTCGACCGACGTCGCCAACCAGCAGCGCCTCGCCGGCGACGTGCGGGCGCTGCGCGACGAGCTCGGAACGCTCGCCGAGGGCATGAGCGAGGCCTTCGACGAGCGGGCCGCGTAGCCTTGGGTACTCGGGTTTCAATCGAAAGGGTCGGGCATGACCCCACCGAGCGACAAGAATCACAATCCTGGTCCGGGCAGATCGACGTCGAAGGCCGCCTTCGACGAGCTCACCAAGGGCATAGCCGCACGTAACGAGCAGGCCCACAAGGCCGCCAAGAAGCTGCGCGAGAAGAAGGACTCCAAGACGCTCGCCGAGAAGCGCCGCCGCGACCTCGCGTAGCGTTCGCCCCTCGTGGGCTGCCTGGTACTCCTGCTTGCGCTGATCTCGCCGCGCCTGGCGCTCGTCGCCCTGTGGCTGTTCACCGATCTGCTGCAGCGCGCGTTCGAGAACGGGCTGCTGGCGCTGATCGGATTCTTCCTGCTGCCGTGGACGACGTTCGCCTACGCGCTGATGTGGAGCTACGGCACGCGCGGCGTGGAGGGCTTCGAGATCGTGCTCGTCGTGCTCGCCTTCCTCGCCGACCTCGGCGCGTACGGCAACGCGCGTCGCTGAGCTCGGCGGACTCGGCCCGCTCCGTCGCGGCCGGCTGCCGCCGCCTCGGTCGCGGACGCGGCGCTGATCGGCTATGCGGACGTGGCGCGGCGGCGCCCCGGCAGGCTCGCCGAGCTGGGCTGTGGCCGGTAGTGCGAAGACGGATGCGCGGTCGGCATGATGTGTGTGGGCTTGACGCGCGGAGTGACCATGTGACGAACCTACGGGCGCTGGTGAGCGGCGCCATCGGGGCTGACCCCTGCATCGACGTGCTCGCCCACCACACCGCCGGTCCGTAGTCGGCCCTGCCGCTGCACCGGGAAAGCGCCTATGCGTTGGATGCGGCGGACGTGAGGCCGAGCGGGCCCCGGTCGCTGCGCCAGACGACCGGCGGCACGACGATCAGCGGGCACTCCGCGTGGGTCAGCAGGTGCGCCGAGACGCTTCCGAGCAGCTTTCCCAGCGCCCGTCCCCGACCGCGCGTGCCGCACACGAGCAGGTCGACATCCGCGCTTGCCTCGGCGAGCACAGAGGCCGGGTCGCCGACGAGCTCGCGCGCCGTGCGGTCGATGTCGTCGTCGATCGCGAGCCGCGCGACGTGAAGCCACACGGCGGCACGCTCCGCGGTCGTCCCGGCGCCGAGCAGCACCAGCTGCGCATCCGTCGCGCGGGCCAGCTGCATCGCGGCGACGAGCGCCGACTGCGCGGTCGTCGAGCCGTCGTAGGCGACGCCGATGCGCCGCAGCGGGCCGCTTCTGGGAAGCGGAACGCTGAGCGGCGCGACCGCGATCGGGCACGGCGCGCGCGACAGCAGCGAGCGCGTGACGCGGCCGCTCGTGTCGCGCCCGACCGTCAGCACGCACGCGTCGATGTCGCGCGCGAGCGCGGTGAGCGCCTCCGGGACGCCGGTCGCGGGCACGACCTCCTCACGTACGTCGATCCCCGGGGGAACGAACCGGCGCGCGCGCTGGAGCCTGGCCATCGCCGCGTCCGCGCGGCGGTCGTTGTCGGCGGCGGGCAGCGCGCTCGGGCCGAGCCCGATCGCCTCGTAGTGATACGCGCTCGCGAGCACCAGCGGCTGGTCGAGCGTCTGCGCCAGCAGGGCCGCCAGGCCCACGCCGTCGGCGCTGTCGAGCCCGCGGTAGCAGGCGATCACGGGGTGCTCGCTCATCTCCGGCCCTCCGCTCGGTGCTTGATCTGAAGCAGCATCCTGCGCTCCATGACGAAGTGGGGAAGCTCGAGCAGCAGCGCGTAGGCGGTGCCGGCGAGTCCCGCGGGGGCGCGGAAGCGGGCGATCAGCCGGCAGCTGCCGGGACCATCGGGCTCCACGTGCAGCGACCAGCCGCCCTCGAGCACGAGCGCGCGCCCGGGCTCGATCCGCATGATCCGCAGGCCCGACGCCGGGTGCAGCAGGACGGTCTCGCCGACGCGGCGCTGCTGCCATTCGCGATGGATGCGGTCGGCGTTGCGCATCCCGCAGCCCGCCAGGTTCTCGAGCCAGGTGTAGCTGTAGAAGCCACCGCGGTCCTGCCCGATCTGGGCGACCCACGCCCAGACCGCGTCCGCGGGGGCGTCGATCTCCACGGCGTGGGTCTGCGCAAACGGGGCGTGCGGCGAGAGCTCGTCGCCCGGCAGCTCCATCTCGATCTCGGCGTCGAGCGCGCCCCAGGTCCGCATCCACGGCCGCAGCCGGCGGCGATAGGCGGCGGCGCAGGCGAGGACTCCGATCGCGGCGGGCCGCGGGACGCGACCGCGGCGGAGCGCGCGGACCGTGTGCGCGGCGGAGGCGGCGACGGCGCCGAGAAGCACGAGCGGGCCGCCGAGCATGACGCCGAACGCGCGGATCGCGCCCGGCGTGGTCGCGCCGGCGGGCGGCGGTGCGCCGGGATGCGGCTCGGCCGCGTGCACCGGCGTGCCGCCCTGCGCCGTGGCCGCGTGCCTCGGTGCCCCGGGCTGCCGTTCGGCCGCATGCTGCGTTGCAGCCGGCGGTGCGGTCGTCGTCGTGGCCATGAGACCAGTATCCGCCCGCGCCAACGGCACGGCATCCGTAGTTGCTGCGGGTCGCGCGGCCGGATTCCCGCACGGTCGGGGCGTTGCAGCCATGACGGCCTGACGGGTGCGACGGGCGTAGGGTGTGCACCATGCAGCACTCGCTGAGGTCCGTGTCGGACGTCATGCGCCATGGCGTCATCAGCGTCTCCGGCTCGACCACGCTGGACGCCGTCGCGCGCGTGATGGCAGAGCACTCGGTGCACGCCGTGCTCGTCGTCGCCGACGACGGCGACCTGCTCGGCTGGGTCACTCCGCGCGGGCTGCTGCGGCAGCGCGCCGCGCAATGGCACCACGTCGACGCAGCCGACGCCGTCGAGCAGCCGTGCGTGCCGATCGTGCCGTCCGCGAGCGTCGCGGCGGCGGTCGATGCGCTGCTCGACGGCGAGGTCTCGCATCTCGCGGTGATGCGCCCCGGCGCGCGCACCCCCGACGGCGTCGTCTCGGAGATCGACCTCGTCGCAGCGCTGGCGCGCTGAGCGTCAGGCGACGAGCGCCGGCGCGCCGGCGCGCAGCTCGACGACGTCGTCGAACGGCGTCAGGTCGCCGGCGCCGTGGACGATCGCGAGCAGCCCCTGCCCGCGCTCGCGGGCGCGGTCGGCGAGGCGCTCGAGCAGGTCGCGCGCGGCGGGCGGGTCGAGGTGCGCCGTCGGCTCGTCGAGGACGACGAAGCGCGCGTCGCTGAGCACCGCGCGGGCGAGCACGACGCGCTGGCGCTGCCCGCCCGACAGCCGCGCCCCCTCCTCGCCGACGAGCGTCGACAGCCCTTCGGGGGCCGCGTCGAGCCACGGGCCCAGCCCGACGAAGTCAAGTGCCTCGTGCACCTCGCGGTCGCTGGAGCCGGGCCGGGCGAGGCGGACGTTCTCGGCGACCGTCGTCGTGAACAGCGCCGCGTCCTGGGCGCAGAGGACGACGGCCTCGCGCAGCTCGTCCTGGCGCAGGTCGCGGACGTCGGCGCCGCCGAGCGTGACGCGGCCGTGCTGCGGGTCGCGGAAGCGGACGAGCAGCTCGGCGAGCGTGGTCTTGCCGGCGCCCGACGGGCCGACGAGCGCGACGGCGCGGCCGGGATCGATCCGCAGGTCGGCGCCGCGCAGCACCCACGGCCCGTCGTCGTCGAAGCGCAGCGCCGCGCCTTCGACGCACAGCGCGCCGGCGGGCGGCAGCGCGCGCGGCCGCGGCCGGTCGGCGACGGGGTCCTCGGCGCCGATGACCGCCGTCACGCGGCCGGCGGCGCTCGCGCAGGACGCGGCGTGGGTGGCCGCGAGCGAGAGCGGCGCGACCGCCTCGAAGGAGGCCAGCGCGAGGAAGGCGAGCGCCGCGAGCAGGATCCCGTCGAGCGCGCCGCTCTGCACCGGTCCGATCGCGACGATCAGCACGCCGACGACGGTGGCGCCCTGGACCAGCGCTCCCAGGCCGCTTGCGACAGCGCCCGCGAGCGCGTCGCGCAACGCCAGCCGGCCGAGCACGCGGTCGGCGTCGACGACGCGCTCGATGCGGTCCTCCGCGCGGCCGCAGGCGGCGAGCTCGGCAGAGCCTTCGGCGGCTTCGAGGATCTCGGCCGACAGCTGCGCCCGCGCGCCGGCCTGGCGGCGCCCGGCGCGGCGCGCGGCACGGGCCGTGACGAGCGGCACGGCGACGCCGCCGAGCAGCAGCCCGGCGGCGAGCACGAGCGCCGCCGCGGGCAGGACGAGCCAGGCCGCGAAGACGACCAGCACGCCCGTCAGCGCCGCGATCGCCGGCGGACCGAGGGCGCGCACGTAGAGCTGCTGGAGCGTGTCGACGTCCTGCACGAAGCGCGACAGCAGATCGCCCCGCCCGCTGCGCAGGCCGGCCGGGACGAGCGGGACGAGCGCCGCGCAGAACGTCGCGCGCAGGCGCGCCAGCGCGCGCAGCGCCAGGTCGTGCGACGCCAGCCGCTCGGCGTAGCGCAGCAGCGCGCGGACGAAGCCGGTGGCCCGCACGCCGACGATCAGCACGGTCAGCGACAGGATCGGCGGCTGCAGCGCGGCCTTGGAGATCAGCGCGCCCGACAGCGACAGCAGCGCGGCGGCGGCGAGCACCGCGCCGCTGCCGGCGGCGAGCGTGATCAGCGCCAGCCGGCGCGACGGTGGCGCGATCGCGACGACGTCGCGCAGCGCGCGCAGCTCGGGGGCGTTCATGCCGCCACCGCCAGCGGGGCCGGCTGCTCCGTGAGCCTGCCCTCGCGCAGCTCGAGCACCCGGTCGGCGCGCTCGGCGAGCTCGCGGCGGTGCACGACGAGCAGCGTCGTGCGCCCGCGCGCGGCATCTGCGATCGCGGCGTCGATCTCGGCCGCGGTCTGCGCATCGAGGTGCGCGGTCGGCTCGTCGAGCACGAGCAGCGGCGCGTCGCGCAGCAGCACGCGGGCGAGCGCGATCCGCTGCGCCTGCCCGGCCGACAGCGGCCGCCCGCCGTCGCCGATGCGGGTGTCCAGGCCGGCGGGCAGACCTTCGACGAAGGCGTCCGCACGGGCGCGCGCGCAGGCGCCGGCGATCTCGCGGCGGGTCGCGTCCGGCGCGCCCAGCGCGATGTTCTCGGCGACGCTGCCGGCGATGATCAGCGGCCGCTGCGGCATCCATGCGACCCGCCGGCGCCAGGCGCCCGGGTCGACGTCGCGCAGGTCGGTCGCGCCGCAGGTCACGGCGCCGGCGGCCGGGTCGGCGAGCCGCAGCAGCAGCGCGGCGATCGTCGACTTGCCCTCGCCGGAGGGGCCGACGACGGCGACCGTCTCACCGGGCGCCAGCCGCAGCGACAGGCCGCGCAGGACGTCCGGTCCGCCGCCGGGGTAGGCGAAGGTCACGTCGCGCAGCTCGACGGCGGCGGTCGCCGGATCGGGCGCGGGCAGCGGCTGCGCGGGCGCGGCCACCGTCGCCGGCTCGTCGAGGAAGGCGAAGATCCGCTCGGCGGAGGCCAGGCCGTCGGCGGAGGCGTGGAACTGCTGGCCGACCGAGCGCAGCGGCGCGTACAGCTCGGGCGCGAGGATCAGCACGGCGAGGCCGGCGTGCAGTGCGAGGTCGCCGGCGACGAGCTGCAGGCCGACGGTCGCGGCGACGATCGCGGTGCCGAGCATCGCGACGAGCTCGAGCACGAGCGCGCTGAGAAAGGCGATCCGCAGCGTCGCCATCGTCGCGCGGCGGTAGCGATCGGAGATGTCGGCGATCGCCTTGGCCTGGGCGCCGGCGCGGACGTGCGCGCGCAGCGTCTGCATGCCGCGGACGACGTCGGCGAAGTGCGCGCCCAGCAGCGCCAGCGCGCGCCAGCGCCCGCGCACGCTCTGGCGCGCGGTCAGCCCGATCAGCACCATGAAGACGATCAGCACGGGCACCGTCACGGCGAGCACGATCGCCGCCGCGGTGTCGTGCACGAGCACGAACGCGATCACGGCAAGCGGGACGACGGCGCTCAGCAGCAGCTGCGGCAGGTAGCGCGCGAACCAGCCCTCGAGCGCGTCGACGCCCTGCACGGCGGCGGTCGCGAGCTCGCCGCTGCGCTCGCCGCCCGCGGTCACCGGACGGCCGCTGAGCAGCTGCGCGGCCAGGCGCCGGCGCAGCTCGCCGATCACGGCGAGCGCGCCGGCGCGGCCGGTGAACTCGAAGGCCGCCGCGACGATCGCGCGGCCCGCCGAGACGGCGAGCAGCGCGACGAGCGCGCCGCTCAGCTCGTCCAGCGACGCGCGGTCGAGGAACGCCCGCGCGACGATGCCCGCCAGCAGCCACGCCTGCGCGACGACGAGCACGGCGTGCGCGACGGCCAGGCCGCCGATCGCCGCCAGCGCCGGCCGCGCAGCCCGGCTCTCGCGCAGCAGGCGCCTGCCGGTCCGATCCATCAACCGTGCGACTTCGAGCCGAGGGCGTCCAGCGGCGTGGCTCCCGGAGCGAAGTCCTCGGCGCCGATGCGGCGCCGGAACACCCAGTACGTCCAGCCCTGGTAGAGCAGCACGAACGGCACGAGGGCGACCGCGACCCAGGTCATGACCTTCAGCGTGTACGGCGAGGACGATGCCTCGGCGAGCGTCATGTGGGTCGCCGCGTTCGTCGACCGCAGGGCATTCGGGAACTGCCAGATCCAGATGCTCGCGAACAGCGCCGCGATCGCCAGCGAGCTGAGCCCGAACGTCCACCCCTCGCCGAGCCTGCGGGCGTAGACGACGTACGCGGCGCCGGCGGCGGCGAGCACGGCGACCGCGGCGACGGCTGCCGACAGCGCCTCGACGGGCGACTGCAGCAGCACCGTCCAGCCGGCGAACAGGACGAGCGCGACCGCCGCGGCGGGTGCCAGCAGGCGGGCGGCGGCGTCGGCTCGCTCGCGCAGGACGCCGTGCAGGCGCAGGCCGAGGAAGTGCGTGCCGTGCGCGCAGAACAGCAGCAGCGTGGTGACGCCGCCGAGCAGCGCGTAGGGGTTGATCAGCGTCCAGAAGTTGCCGGCGAACTCGCCGTCGGCGGCGAGCGGGATGCCGTGCGCGAGGTTCGCCCAGGCGACGCCGAGCAGGACCGCCGGGAGGATGCTGCCGACGACGATCGCCCACTCCCAGACGTCCTTCCAGCGCGAGTCCTCGTCCTTGCCCCAGAACTCGATGCCGATGTTGCGCACGATGATCGCGACGAGCAGGACGAACAGCGCCAGGTAGAAGCCCGAGAAGAGGGTCGCGTACCACTCGGGGAACGCGGCGAAGGTCGCGCCGCCGGCGACGAGCAGCCAGACCTCGTTGCCGTCCCAGACGGGCCCGAACGTGTTCAGCAGGGCGCGCCGCTCGTTGCGCTCGCGGCCGAGGACGCGCAGCAGCGCGCCGACGCCGAAGTCGAAGCCCTCGAGCAGCAGGTAGCCGGTCCAGAGGACGCAGATCAGCGCGAACCAGACGATCTGCAGGGTTGTGGGGTCCATGGCCGGCCTCTCCTAGTAGACGAGCACGCGGTCGGGGGCGGTGTCGGGCTCGGGGTCCAGATCGGGGCCGAGCAGCGGCGCGGGCGTCCCGCCGTCGTCGCCGCCGGTGTCGAAGTCGGGCTCGGGGCCCTTGCGGACGGTCCGCCCGAAGAGCTTCAGGCCGATGACCGCCAGGACGCCGTAGAGCACCGTGAAGCCGAGCATCGACAGCCAGACCGACGTGCTGTTGACGGTCGGCGACACCGCATCCGACGTCTTCAGCAGGCCCTGGACGATCCACGGCTGGCGGCCCATCTCGGTGAAGACCCAGCCGGCGGTGTTGGCGACGAACGGCAGCGCGACCGCCGGCAGCATCAGCCACAGCAGGCGACGGCGGTGCAGGATCGCGCCGCGGCGCCCGCGCCACAGGGCCAACGCGCAGAGCAGGATCATCGCGGTGCCGGCGCCGATCATCGCGCGGAAGGACCAGTAGGTCAGGCCGACGATCGGCGCGTACTCGCCGGGCCCGTAGCGCGCCCGGTACTCCTCGTTGAGGTCGTTGATGCCGCGGATCGTTCCCGAGGTGCTGCCGGTCGACAGCAGCGACAGCACGCCGGGCAGCTTCACGTCGACGTTGGTGCGCTGCGGGTTGGGGACGAGGTCGCCGGTCGCGAACAGCGACAGCGGCGCGTTGTCCTGCGTCTCGAAGAGCGCCTCGGCGGCGGCCATCTTCATCGGCTGCTGCTCCATCAGCAGCTCGGCCTGGAAGTGCCCGGAGGCCGACGTGGCGATCGTCGCGCCCAGGACCACCCACAGCGCGACGCGCAGCGACGGCCGGAAGACGGCGATGTCGGACGCGCGGCGGCGCAGGTGCCAGGCGCTGACGCCGACGACGACCATGCCGGCGGTCGCCCATGCGGCGAAGATCGTGTGCGGGAAGGCCAGCAGCGTCGTGCTGTTGGTCAGAACGGCCCAGATCGACGTCAGCTGCGCCTTGCCGGTGGCGGCGTCGATCTCGTAGCCGACCGGGTGCTGCATCCACGCGTTGGCGGCGAGGATGAAGTACGCCGAGACGAGGGTGCCGAACGCGACCATCCAGATGCAGGCGAGGTGCACCCGCGGCGACATCCGGCCGCGACCGAAGATCCACAGTCCGAGGAACGTCGACTCGATGAAGAAGGCGAGCAGCCCCTCCATCGCCAGCGGCGCGCCGAAGATGTCGCCGACGTAGCGCGAGTAGGTCGACCAGTTCATGCCGAACTGGAACTCCTGGACGATGCCCGTGGCCACGCCCATCGCGAAGACGATCAGAAACAGCTTGCCCCAGAAGCGGGCCATGCGGTCATAGACGGCCTTGCCGGTGCGGTGGTGAGCGGTCTGGCAGCCGGCGACGAAGGCCGCCAAGCCGATCGAGACCGGGACGAAGAAGAAGTGGTAGATCGTCGTGATCGCGAACTGCCAGCGCGCGAGCTCGAGTGCCTCCATGCGCGGATCAGTGCTCCTCGCCGGTCGGCGGCACCAGCAGCACCGGAAGCCCTGCGTGACGCACGATGCCCTCGGCGGTGCTGCCGAGCAGCACGGCAGCGATCCGCGAGCGGCCGCGCGTGCCGGTGACGATGACCGCCGCGTCGTGGTCCTCGGCGGCGACGATGATCGCGCCGGCGATGCTGCGCGCCGTCCTGACGGCGGCGGTGTCGCAGGACCAGCCGGCGTCCCGCAGCTGCGCGGCCGCGTGCTGCGCGTGCGCCTCCGCCTCGTGGCGCGCGGCCTCGTCGAGGCCGGCCGCGCCCTTGCGCGCCACCTCGTCGGGAACGGCGAGCATCGCGGCGCTCGCGGTGTACGCCGCGCTGCGCCAGACCGAGGCGACGAGCGCCGGGCGGGGGCGCAGCAGCTGCGCGGCGGCCTGGATCGCGTGATCGGCGGGGGCCGAGCCGTCGTAGGCGAACAGCGCGGTGGCGCCGGGATCGGCGGCAGGCGCGCCGGGCGTCAGCAGCAGGAGCGGCCGGTGCGAGCGGTGCGCCAGCCCGCGTGCCTCGCGGCCGAGCGTGCCCGGCCGCGCCTCGGCGTCCTCGGTCGTGGCCGCGACGATGACCGCCGCATCGACCTCGTCGGCGATGTCGAGCAGGATCCGCCAGGGCGCGCGGTCCTCGCCGTGCACGCGACGCGTGACGTCGAGCCCGTGCCTGTCGAGCACCTCGCACGCGGCGCCGGCGGCGTCGGCGGCGGCGTGACGAGCGCCTGCCCGCAGCTCGGCATGGTCGTCGTAGAGCGCTTCGCGCACGGCCTCGTAGCCGATCGGCGGCGGCGGCTGCCAGATCGAGACGACGACGGCCGCGCGATCGGCGAGCAGCGGCAGCGCGGCCTCGGCGAGGCGGGCGGCGGCCGCCGGATCGGTCCCGGCGCAGAGCAGGATCGGGCCGTCCGGCTGTTCGGCGAGGAGGTCATGGGTCATGGCAACGAAGTTACGTGGGCAGTCGACCCCTGCCCTCCGTGATTGTCCACATGGCCGCTCCGCACGATCCGCGGATGTGAGCTCTCCGCGGCGTTGCTTGGCTGCAGGCATGACCGATCACAGCACAGCACCCGACCACGTCTTCAAGGACGCAGACGCGCTCGTCGTCTACGCCAGCACGCACGGGCACACCGCGAAGGTCGCAAGCCGCGTCGCCGACGCGATGCGCGCGGAGGGCCTCGAGGTCGACCTGCGCGACGTCGCCGATGCGCAGCGCGCGCTGCCGGGCCGCTACGACCTCGTCGTCGTCGGCGCGTCGGTGCACCGCGACCAGCACCAGAAGGAGATCGCCGACTGGGTGAGCGCGCGCTACGAGGCGCTCTCGCAGATGCCCTCGGTCTTCCTCTCCGTCTCGCTGTCGGCGGCCGAGGAGACCGAGGAGTCCAACGCGGCCACGCAGCGCTGCATCGACGCGTTCCTCTCGAGGACGGGGTGGACGCCGACGCGCACGGAGCGCATCGCCGGCTGCCTGCAGTACCGCGAGTACGACGTCTTCACGCGCCAGCTCATGCGCCTTCTGATGAAGAAGATGGGCCATCCGACCGACGCCTCGCAGGACTACGACTACACCGACTGGGACGCCGTCGAGCGCCTCGGCCGCGAGCTCGCCGCGGATCTGAAGGTCAGGCGGGGCGCGATCGCGTGAGCGCGGGTCGGGCGACGCTCGGTCAGACCGTCCTGGCGCCCGCGGTCACCTGTCCAGGCCCGTGTCCTCGAACGAGCGCGGGTCTTCGACGGGCTCGACGTGCGTGAACACCGTCGCGTGCGGCAGGCGGTCGCGAAGCGCCGCCTCGACCTCCTCGGCAAGGTCGTGTCCGTGCTGGACCGTCCATTCGCCGGGAACGAGGACGTGCATCGAGATGAACGCCCGCTGGCCGGCGCGCCGGGTCCTGATCGCGTGAAAGCGGACCCCGCGAGGCTGGAAGGGCGCCAGCGCCTGCCTGATGTCGTCCTGCGCAGCGTCCTCCAAGCCCTGATCCATCAGCCCGCCCGCCGAGCTGCGCAGCAACCTCGCCCCCGTCACGAGGATGTTCGCGGCAACCGCTATGGCGACGATCGGATCGAGGCGCTCCCACCCTGAGATCGCGACGAGTGCCACTCCGGCGACGACGCCGGCGGACGTCCACACGTCCGTGAGCAGATGCTTGCCGTCCGCCTCGAGTGTGATCGACCGATGCTCGCGCCCCGCCCGGACCAGCAGCAGGCCGACGGCGAGGTTGATGACCGATGCGCCGGCGGCGACGGCCAGGCCGATGCCGACGTCCGACAGCGGCTGCGGGTCGAGCAGGCGATCCGTCGCGCTGACGGCGATCGTCACCGCGGCGAGCACGATCAAGGCGCCCTCGACTCCCGCCGACAGGTACTCGGCCTTCGCATGCCCATATGCGTGCTGCTCATCGGCCGGCTTCGACGCCCAATGCAGGGTTGCCAGCGCGACGACCGCCGCGACGAGGTTCACGCCCGACTCCGCAGCATCCGACAGCAGCCCCACCGAACCCGTCAGCAGCCACGCGACGGTCTTCAGGCCGATCGTCGCAACCGCTGCCGCGATCGACAGCCAGAGCAGGCGGAACAGGCGCCTCGGAACCAGCGAAGGCAACACGTCGGACGTCACGGGAGGACGACCGTAGCTGCCGCGCCGAGCGCGTGGGCGAGCGCCGCCGCTGCCGCCCGACGAGCGCCCGCGAGTCCGTCCGCCGCGCTCAGCTCTCCTTCAGGCCCGCGTAGACCAGTCGCTCGGCCACGTCGACGGCTGTCTCGCCCATCCGCGAGCAGCGCCGGTAGAGCTCCTGGCGGCCCATCACGACGCGCAGGTCGTCGACCTCGGCCAGCGCGCCCATCGCGGCGCGGTAGGCCTTCTCGAGGCGGCGCTCGGCCTTGACGGCCTTGTCGGCCGCCGCGGTCGCGTCGCCCGAGCGGTCGGCGAGCCGCGCGACGGCGATGTCGATCTGGTGCACCGCCTCGGCGAGCAGCGCCGCCATCGTCGCGGTCGCCGCGTCGGGCGGGCAGCCCATCACCTCCGACTCGCCGATCGCGTCCTTGGCGTGGTTGAGGATCCAGTCGATCCCCCGCGACAGGGCGAAGAGGTCCTCCGGGTCCAGCGGCGTGACGAAGGCCTCGCGCAGCGTGTCGCGCAGCTCGCGCTTGGCGGCGTCGGCCTCGTGCTCGACGGCGTGCACCGTCACGCTGTGCTGCTCGTCGCCGCCGGCGGCGGCCCACTGCTCGAAGGCCTCCATGCCGCGCACGGTGAGCGCCAGCTGGCGGCGCAGCAGCGCGAGCACGTCGGGCGCGTCGGGCAGCAGCCACCGGCGCCGGGTCACGCCACCCACCGCCAGCCCAGCAGCGTCAGCGCGGCCAGCGCGGCGCTGGCGGGGATCGTGACCAGCCAGGCGATCGTCATCTGCCGCACGACCGCCCAGCGGACGTGGTGCCAGCGCCGCCGGCCGGCCCCGACGCCGACGACCGACGAGGCGACGACCTGCGTCGTCGACGTCGGCGCGCCGAGCAGCGAGGCGCCCAGGATCACGCCCGCCGACGCGCCCTGACTGCACAGGCCGTCGACCGGATGCAGGTGGTAGATGCCGCGGCCGACCGTGTGCACGATGCTCCAGCCTCCCACGGCGGTGCCGGCCGTGAGCGCCGCGGCGCACGCGAGCGTGGCCCAGGCCGGCGTCGCGAGGGCGTCGATGCGGCCGTCGGCGAGCAGCAGCGCCGCGATCACCCCAGCGGACTTCTGCGCATCGTTGGCGCCGTGGCTGAACGCCAGCGTGGCCGACGTCGCCCACTGCGCGGTCTGCGCGACGTCGCGCCAGCGGCGGCTCGCGCGGCGGGCGCCGCGCCGCACGGCGCGCACGAGGACGAACGCCGAGAGCGCCCCGAGCAGCGGTGAGACCGCGAGCGCGACGAGCGCACCGAGGAACCCGACGGGATGCAGTCCGTCGAGCCCGCCCCACCGCACCGCGTCGCCGCCGCCCGCGACGAGCGCCGCACCGACGAGGCCGCCGACGAGCGCGTGGCCGGAGCTCGAGGGCAGGCCCCAGTGCCACGTGACGAGGTTCCACGCGACGGCGGCGACGAGCGCTGCGGCGATGACGTCGATCGCCTGCGCACCGCCGATCGTGACGATGCCGGCGATCGTGCCGGCGACGGCGGCGCCCACGAACAGCGGCCCCAGCAGGTTGAACAACGCCGCCAGCGCGAGCGCGTGCCGCGGTCGTGCGGCGCGCGTCGCGACGAGCGTCGCGATGGCATTGGCGGCGTCGTGCAGGCCGTTCGTGATCGCGAACGCGAGCGCCAGTGCCACGGCCGCTGCGAGCGCCGCGTCCACCGCCTCATACCCCGAGTGCTGCGCCGACGAGCAGCATCACGGCGGCGCCCAGCGCGGTCCCGCCGAGCACGCCGACATGCGACGCGTGCTGCCACGCGTCGGGCAGCAGGTCGACGACGACCAGCGCCAGCATCGCGCCGCCCGCGAGCGCAAACGAGGCCGGCAGCAGCGCATCGATCTGCTCCACCGCGATCCACGCGACGAGCGCGCCCGGCACCTGTGGCACGCTCGTCAGTACAGCGCCCCAGAACTGCTTGGCAGCGGTGTAGCCCGCAGGCTGCATCGCGGCTGCGGTCGCCGTGCCCTCGGGCACGTTCTGGATCGCGATCGCGGTGATCACGAAGGCGCTCAGCCCGGCCTGGCTGGAGGCGAAGGCGCTGCCGATCGCAAAGCCCTCGGGCAGGCTGTGGGCGAACAGGACGCCGATGACGAGCAGCGAGCGCGCGCTCGCCTCGCTGCCGCCGGTGTGGTGCGCGTGGTTGCGCAGCCCCAGGCGCGAGACGACGAGGGCGATCGCGCCGGCGACAGCGGCGATCGCCACCGTCGCGGGACTGCCCTGCTCGGCGGCCGGCACGAGCAGGCCGACGGTGGCGGCGACCGCCATGACGCCCGCGGCAAGACCGCTGAGCAGGCCCTGCGCGGCGCGCGCGCGAGCGGCCCCGAGCGCGATCACCGGCAGCGCGCCGACACCGGTCGCAAGCACGGTCGCGGTCGCGATCGTCGCGAGCAGCAGCGCGTCGCTCACGACGGCGCCTCGGACTGCGGCGGGGCTGACGCGGGCACGATCGCAGGCTATGCAGCGCAGACCGCCGGCGCCATCCGCGCGCCGCCACACGATCTCCACGGGTTGTCCGCACCGTCGCGCGACCGCTGCAGATCGCCCGCGCAGCCGCACGATCTCCACGGGACTGCCCGCAGGTGACAGAATGGCCCGGTCGCCGGGCCGGGCGAGACTGCCATGAACGACCACCTCGACGAGCAGAGGCTTCGTCGCCTCATCGATGTAGGGCGCAGCCTGCTGTCGCAGCTCGATCCGGAGGCCGTCCTCGATCAGGTCCTGGAGACGGCCCGCGAGATCACCGGCGCCCGCTACGCCGCGCTCGGCATCCTCGACCGCGACCGGCGCGAGCTGGAGCGGTTCATCACCCGCGGAATCGACTCCGAGATCCACCGCTCGATCGGCGATCTGCCACGCGGTCGCGGCATCCTCGGCGTGCTCATCGAGAGCCCGCAACCGCTGCGCATCCCCGCCGTCGGAGACCATCCGAAGTCCTACGGCTTTCCCCCGGGGCACCCGCCGATGTCGAGCTTCCTCGGGGTGCCGATCGTCGTCCGCGGCCAGGCCTGGGGCAACCTCTACCTGACCGAGAAGGCGGGCGGCGAGGAGTTCGACGCGGTCGACGAGGAGTCGGTCCTGATCCTCGCCGCCTGGGCGGCGATCGCGATCGAGAACGCGCGCCTCTACGAGGCGGTCGCGGCGCGCCGCGACGAGCTCGAGCAGGCCGCGCGCCGGCTGGAGGCGGCGCGGACGATCGCGGTCGCCGTCGGAGCCGAGATGGAGCTCGAGCAGGTGCTCGAGCTGATCGCCAAGCGCGGCCGCGCGCTCGTCGAGGCCCGCAGCCTCGTCATCCTGCTGCGCGAGGGCGACGACCTCGTCGTCGCGGCCAGCGCGGGAGTCACGCAGCGGGCGACCGGCGCGCGCGTCCCGATCCGCGACTCGGCGACCGGTCATGTGCTCGAGACGCGCACCGTGCAGCGGATCGCGGACGTCGGCGCGCACCTGCGCATCTCCGCCGCCGAGCTCGGCGTGGCCGACGCGAGGACGGCGTTGCTGACGCCGCTCGTCTACCGCGGCCGCGGCCTCGGGGTGCTCGTCGCCTTCGACCGCGGCGCGCAGGGCGAGAACTTCTCAGCCGAGGACGAGACGACGCTGCGCGCGTTCGCCGCGAGCGGCGCCACCGCCGTCGCCCTGGCGCAGACCGTTCAGCACGACCGCCTGCGCCACTCGCTCGAGGCGGCGGAGGCCGAACGGCGGCGCTGGGCGCGCGAGCTGCACGACGAGACGCTGCAGGGGCTCGGCGGGCTGCGCGTGATCCTCACGTCGGCTTTGCGCCGGGTCGAGGGCGAGGCCGTCGCGGAGCTGTTGCGCGAGGGCGTCGGGCAGGTCGAGCGCGAGATCGAGAACCTGCGCGCGATCATCACCGACCTGCGGCCCGCGGCCCTCGACGAGCTCGGCCTGGCGCCCGCGATCGAGGCGCTCGCGACCCGCGTCGCGGCGGTCGAGGGCCTGATCGTCGACTGCTCGGTGCAGCTGCCGGCCAGCGGCAGGCGGCTCGCGCAGGAGCTCGAGACGACGGTCTACCGGCTCGTCCAGGAGGCCCTGACGAACGTCGCCAAGCACTCGGGCGCAGAGCACGCCCGGGTCGTGGTCGGCGGCGCCGGCGGCCAGCTGGAGGTGGAGGTCAGCGACGACGGCAAGGGCTTCGATCCCGGCGTGAAGGCCGCCGGGTTCGGCCTCGCGGGCATGCGCGAGCGCGTCGAGCTGAGCGGCGGCGAGCTGACGATCACGCCGAGCTCCGACGGCACGACGGTGCGCGCGGCGCTTCCGCTGTCAGCGCTCGACGAGCCCGTGATCCAGCGCGTATCGCACCAGATCGGCGCGTGAGGAGCGGCGCAGCTTCTGCTGGATGTGCGCACGGTGGCTCTCGACCGTGCGGATCGAGAGGTACAGCTGCTCGGCGATCTCGGCGTTCGTGTGGCCGAGCGCGATCATGCGAAGGACCTCGACCTCGCGCTCGGAGAGGTCGTCGGGCGGCCCGCTCGGCGCGGGCGGCTCGGCGGCCATGCGAGCGCCGAGCTGCGGGTTGAGGTAGGTCTGCCCGGCGGCGGCGCGGCGCACGGCCGTCACGAGCTCGTCGTCGGCGGCCTCCTTGAGCACGTATGCCATCGCGCCCGCGCTCAGGGCCTGGCGCGCGAAGGCCGGCTCGTCCTGCATCGTCAGGACGGCGATGCGCGTCTGCGGCGACGCCTCGAGGATCTGGGGAATCGCGTCGAGGCTCGACCCGCCGGGCATGTTGAGGTCCAGCACGAGCACGTCGGGCTTGTAGCCTCGCGTCGTGCGGATCGTGGCCTCGACGTCGCCGATCGTCGCGACGACCTCGAAGTCCTCCTCGGCGCTGAGCAGCAGCTCGAGTCCGCGACGAACCACCGCATGATCGTCCGCCAGCACGATCCTGATGGTGCCGTCCGCTGCTGTCGACGCTTCCATGAAGCGCAGACGATAACGCCATGTCCGGCGCACACGCGATAAGTGGTTTACCGCGACGGCTCGACGGCCAAGCCCGGATGGCGACTGCCGGCCCGCTTCCTAGGCTGCCGGGGATGAGCGTCGACAACAGGTCAGACCGGCTCCGGGTCCTGATCGCGGGCGGCGGGATCGCCGGGCTGGAGGCGATGATGGCGCTGCGCGCGCTGGCCGGCGACCGCGTCGCGATCACGCTGCTGGCTCCCGAGCGGGAGTTCCGCTTCCGTCCGATGGCCGTCAACGAGCCCTTCACGATCGCGCGCGCCCGGCAGATGGACCTCGCCGCCGTCGCCGCGGACTTCGGCGCCACGCTGATCCCCGGAGCACTCGCCGCCGTCACGCCCGGCGAGCGGCACGTCACCACAGGCGCCGGCGAGCGGATCGACTACGACGCGCTCGTCGTCGCCTGCGGCACGCGCCTGCGGCCGGCGCTGGACGGCGTCATCACGATCGACGACCGCAACCTGGGCGGGACGCTGCGCGGGCTCGTGCAGGACGTCGAGGAGGGCTACACCAGCCGGATCGCGTTCGTCGCGCCGGCGCAGGCGTTCTGGCCGCTGCCGCTCTACGAGCTGGCGCTGCTGACCGCCAACCGCGCCTTCGACATGAACGTCCCCGTCGAGATCGCGATCGTCAGCCCGGAGAGCGCCCCGCTGGAGCTGTTCGGCGCGGGCATCTCGCACGAGCTGGCGAGCCTGCTGCAAGCGGCCGGGATCGCGTTCCACGACTCGTCGTTCGCCGAGCTCGCGCACGGCCAGTTGACGCTTCAGCCCGGCGGGCTGCGGCTGCGCCCGGAGCGGATCGTGGCGCTGCCGCTGCTCGAGGGCACGCAGATCGCCGGCATTCCCACCGACGCGCACGGCTTCGTCGCGGTCGACGAGCTGGGCCGGGTCCGCGGCGTCGACGGCGTCTACGCGGCCGGCGACGTGACGGCGCATCCGATCAAGCACGGCGGCCTCGCCGCTCAGCAGGCCGACGTCGTCGCCGCGGCGATCGCCGCCCAGGCGGGTGCGCCGGTCGAGCCGCGGCCACTGGAGCCGGTCATCCGCGGCATGCTGCTGACCGGTGACGTCACCCGCTACTTCGAGGCCCAGCTCGGGGACGAGGGCTTCGTCTCGACCGTGAGCGACGTCTGTCCCTGGGATCCCCCGGTGAAGGTCGTCGCCCGCCACCTGGGTCCGTACATCGCGCATGGCGATCGTGCCGCAGCACACGCATAGCGGGCCGGAGCCGGCGCCGACGCGCGGTGGCGACCGTGCGCACGGCGACGACGACGCGATGACAGAGCTGCGGAGGATCGAGCTCGCGCGCCACCCGGCGCTGCCCGAGGACGAGCGGATCGCGGTCGTCGCTCGGGTCGGCGGTCAGGTCGCGGGCGAGGCCTCCTACCAGCGGATCTACGGCCCCCGCGCCGTGCTGTCGCTCGACGTCGACGAGGCGTTCTGGCACCTCGGCACGCCGCAGCGGCTGATCGCGGCGCTCGGCGAGCAAGCATCGCTGCTCGGGATCGCGACGTTCCTGATCCGCGTGCGCGCGAGCGACCTGCGGTTGCTCGCCATGCTGCGCGAGGACTTCGGCGCGCGCGGCCGCCGCGACGGCGGCTTCGTCGAGCTCCAGTTCCCGGCCAGCGGACGCTCGGACCGGGCGACGTAGGCCGCGCCGTCAGCGCGCGGGCACGATCACCCCGGCGCCCGTCAGCCGGCCCGAGCGCAGGTCGGCCAGCGCCTCGTTGACATCGTCCAGCGGATAGGTCGTGACGTGCGTGCGCACGGGCACGCGCGGCGCGATCTCGAGGAACTCCACGCCGTCGGCGCGGGTCAGGTTGGCGACCGAGCGCAGGACGCGCTCGTGCCACAGGCGTTCGTACCCGAACGACGGGATGTCGCTCATGTGGATGCCGCCGCAGACGACGGTGCCGCCCGCGGCGACGGCCTGCAGCGCGATCGGCACGAGCGCGCCGTCGGGCGCGAAGATGATCGCCGCGTCGAGCTGCTCGGGCGCCTGCTGCTGCGACGATCCGGCCCAGACGGCGCCCAGCTCGCGCGCCAGCGCCTGCGCGGCGCCGTCGCCCGGGCGCGTGAACGCGAACACGTCTCGCCCCTGCCAGCGGGCGACCTGGGCGAGGATGTGCGCCGCCGCGCCGAAGCCGTAGAGGCCGAGGCGGCGGGCGTCGCCGCACATGCGCAGCGCGCGGTAGCCGATCAGGCCGGCGCAGAGCAGCGGCGCCGCCTGCACGGCCGGCCAGTCGCGCGGGAGCGGCAGGCAGAAGCGCTCGTCGGCGACCGCGTACTCGGCGAAGCCGCCGTCGATGTCGCAGCCGGTGAAGCGCGCGTGCTCGCAGAGGTTCTCGCGCCCGGCGCGGCAATGGGCGCATTCGCCGCACGTCCATCCGAGCCACGGCACGCCGACGTGGTCGCCCGTCGCCTCGACGACGCCGACGATCTGGTGGCCGAGGATGCGCGGCGGATCGGCGATCGCGACCTCGCCGTCGAGCAGGTGCAGGTCGGTCCGGCAGATGCCGCAGGCGAGCACGCGCAGCAGCAGCTGCCCGGGGCCCGCGCGCGGAAGATCGCGCTGCACGGCCCGCAGCGGCTGCCCGACGCCCTCGAAGATCATCGCGCGCATGACCGTGGGTACGGTTGCACGGAGATGCGGATCGCGCCTGCGTAGTTCGCGCGGAGCAGGGCGCGTGATCGCAACGGATGGCGCCTCGCCGCGCGGGCCCTACTGTCGTGAAACCATGGCAAACGCAATCCAGCCCTACCGTGGCGACTACCTGCGGCCCTCGTTCGCGAACGCCACCGTCGCCGACGCGATGACGCCGGGAATCATCACCTGCGCGCCCGAGACCCCCCTGGATACCGTCGCCGAGCTGATGGCGACGCACGGCGTGCATGCGGTGGCCGTCGGCGGGGTAGCCGCCGACCATCTCGTGTGGAAGGTCATCGACTCGATGGACCTCGTCCGCGCGCTCAGCCAGCCGCAGCGAGGCGCGTTCGCCGAGGCGATCAGCGGCGAGCCGGTGCACGCGATCGCGCCGCAGGCGCCGCTTCTGGAGGCGGTGCGGATGATGGACGAGCACAACGCGGCGCACCTCGTCGTGCTCGACGGCGACCGTCCGATCGGCGTGCTGTCGACGCTCGACGTCGCCGGCGCCGCCGCCTGGGGCCGCAAGTGAGGCAGGCGCCGGCGGTGCGCCGCGCATGACGGCCGACGTCGCGCTGCGCGACGGCTCGACCGTCCACGTCCGGTCCGCCGGCCCCGACGACGTCGAGGCGCTCGCCGAGTTCCTCGACGGCCTGTCGTCGCAGGCGCGCTGGTTTCGCTTCCTCGGTGGGGGCGTCGACGCCGACCGTGCCGCCCGCGGGCTGATCGAGCGCGGCGTCGGACTGCTCGCGACCGCCGGGCCGCAGGGCGCGATCGTCGCGCACGCCTGCTACGTCGTCGAAGGTCGCGCGCAGGCGGAGGTCGCGTTCGCGGTCGGCGACGAGTGGCAGGGCCTCGGCATCGGGACGCTGCTGCTCGCGCAGCTCGCCGAGATCGCCGACGCGGCGGGGATCGCGACGCTCACGGCGATGGTCCATCCGACCAACCGGCGCATGCTCGACGTGTTCCGCGACTCCGGCTTCCCGATCGAGGTTACGTCCGAGCCTGGCGAGCTGCACGTGCGGCTGCCGGCACAGCTCGGACCCGGCGCGCGCGAGCGCTTCGAGGAGCGCGACCGCACGGCCGCCGTCGCCGCCGTGCGCCACGTCCTGGAGCCCGCGTCGATCGCCGTCGTCGGCGCCTCCAGCCGGACGGCGAGCGTCGGCGGCGCGGTGCTGCGCAACGTGCTCGACGCCGGCTTCACCGGGCCCGTATACGTCGTCAACCGGCGTGCGCGCCGCGTCGCGGGGCTGCCCGCACACGGCTCCGTGGCCGAGCTGCCGGGCCCCGTCGACCTGGCCGTGATCGCCGTCGCGGCGCCCGCCGTGCTCGATGTCGCGCGCGACTGCGCGGCGCACGGGGTTCGTGCCCTCGTGGTGCTGTCGGCCGGATTCGGCGAGACGGGCGCCCAGGGACGCGAGCGTCAGGAGCAGCTGCTGCGGATCTGCCGCGACGGCGGCATGCGGCTCGTCGGCCCCAACTGCCTCGGCGTCTTGAACACCGACCCCGCCGTGCGCCTGAACGCGACGTTCGCCCCGGGGACGCCGCCGCGCGGGCGGATCGCGTTCGCGTCGCAGAGCGGCGCCTACGGCATCGCCGCCCTGGGCCAGGCCGCGCGCCGCGGCCTCGGCCTGTCCTCGTTGGTGTCGATGGGCGACAAGGCCGACCTGTCGGGCAACGACTTCCTGCGCTACTGGGAGCAGGACCCGGGGACCGACGTGGTGCTGCTGTACCTCGAGTCGCTGGGAAACCCGCGCCGCTTCGGCCAGATCGCCAGGCGGCTGACGGCGACCAAGCCCGTCATCGCGGTCAAGAGCGGACGCACGCGGGCGGGGCGCCGCGCCGCCTCGTCGCACACGGGCGCGCTGCTCGAGGCGTCGGAGGCAACCGTGGACGCACTCTTCGAGCACGCCGGCGTGATCCGCGTCGAGACGCTCGACGAGCAGCTCGACGCCGCGGCGATGCTGGCGACGGCGCCGCTGCCGCGCGGCGATCGCGTCGCGGTCGTGACCAACGCGGGCGGACCCGCGATCACATGCGCCGATGCCTGCGGCGCCGCCGGGCTGCGGGTGGAGCCGCTGACCGAGCAGACGCGCGCGCGGCTGGCGGCGGGGCTGCCCGGCGCGGCCGCCGTCGGCAACCCGGTCGACATGCTCGCCGCTGCGACTGCGGCCGACTTTCGCCGCACGATCGAGCGCGTCGCGGCGGACCCCGGTGTCGACGCAGTGATCGCGATCTTCATCCCGCCGCTGCCCGGTCGTCGGGCAGAACCGGTGCTCAACGCCATTCGCAGAGCAGCGCGCCGCGCGTCCGGCGACGGAGTTCCCGTCGCGGCGGTCGTCATGGCGCCCGGCGCGTCCGACGCCGACGGCGCCCGCGGCGACGGCACCGGCGTGCCGGTCTACGCGACCCCCGAGCACGCCGCGCGCGCGATGGGTCACGCCGTGCGCCATGCCCGGCACGCCCGCGCCGCCCGCACGCCGCCTCAGCCGCCCGCCGGCGTCGACCCGGACAGCGCCGCCGCCGTGATCGCCGAGGCGCTCGCCGGCGGCCCGGGCTGGCTGGGACCCGATGCCACGGCCCGCCTGCTGCGCGCCTACGGAGTGGCGCCTGCGCCCTTCCGGATCGCCGCCACGCCGGCCGCCGCCGGCCGCTGCGCCGCCGAGCTCGCGACCGAGGTCGCGCTGAAGGCGATCGTGCCCGGCCTGGTGCACAAGAGCGATGCGGGGGCGGTCCGGCTCGGCCTGCGCGGATCGGCCGCGGTCGTTCGCGCGGCACGCGAGCTGCAGGCGCGGTTCGACGGCGGCAAGACCGCGATCGAGGGCTTCCTCGTCCAGGCGATGGCGCCGCCGGGGGTCGAGATGCTCGTCGGGATCGTCGGCGACGAGCGCTTCGGCCCGGTCGTCGCCTGCGCGGCCGGCGGCACCGCCGCCGAGCTGCTCGGCGACGTGCAGGTCCGCCTCGCGCCCGTCGCCGACGCCGAGGCGGCGGCGATGATTCGCGGCCTGCGCACCTTCCCGCTGCTCGACGGGTACCGCGCCGCGCCGCGGGCCGACGTCGACGGCCTGCAGGATCTCGTGGTGCGGACCGCGGCGCTCGCCGCCGCGCACCCGGAGGTCGCCGAGCTCGACCTCAACCCCGTCGTCGTGTCGCCGACGGGCGCCGTCGTGGTCGACGCCCGCGTGCGCGTCGAGCGCCCGCCGCGCCGCCGGCCGCTCGCCTCGCTGTAGGAGCCTGTCGCAACAGTCCTCGCAGCCGGCTGCGGCCGATCCGCGGCTCGGCGGCGCGTCGCTATCGCAGCGACGCGGCGATCCCGGCGGGACGGCCGCGCGCGACCCACCGGCGCCACAGGTACAGCGAGACGAGCGCCGAGGCGACGAGCGCCAGCAGCGAATCGAGCCGGCGCAGGTTGAGCGCCAGGACGAACGCGATCACGAGCACCCCGCTCGCGTTGGCGGCGAACATGACGTGGCGCCCGTCGCGCAGCGACAGGCGCGCGCAGGCGACGGTGGCGCCGAGGAACCCGGCGAACACGGCGACGGCGTAGTACTGGACGATCTCCTGGTCGCGGCCGCCGCTGACGACGATCAGCACGGCGGCCGCCAGCGCCAGTCCACCGACGCCCCAGGGCGGCGCGTCGTAGTGGTTGACGAACGCGAAGCGGCGTGGCAGCAGCCCCTCGTCGCCGTGGCGCGCGAGCGCTGCGAGCAGTCCCGACCCGGCCAGATAGGACGATGCCGCGGCGGCAAGCAGCAGCAGCGCGCTGAGCGCCTGGAAGGCCGCAAACGAGCCGTCGCCGCCCGTCACCACGCGGGCGACGTCGGCGAGCATCGTGGAGTCGCGCTGCGGCAGCCCGACGTCGAGCAGCACCGCGAGCAGCGCGAGCGCGATCGTCAGCGTGCCGACGACCGCGACCATCAGCCACAGCGTGAGCTGCCCGATCCGGCGGCGGGCGTAGTCGTCGAGCCGCCCGAGCTGCGCGATCGCGTTGGACGGCGCCTCGACGCCGGTGGCGAGCGCCATGCCGAGCGGCATCGCCAGCAGGGCGACGGCGAGCGGCATGTCGCCGCCGCCGACGAGCGGGGCGTGGCCGGCGACCGGCCCGCCGGCGGCGCCGCGCACGATGATCAACGCGGCCACCGCGAGGAAGCCGAGCGTCGCCGTCGCGAAGACGATCCGCGCGCGGTGGCCGAGCACGGAGCCGAACGCGACCAGCGCGGCGAGTCCGACGGCGATCGCGGTGCGGGCGCCGGCGAGCTGGGGCGCGTAGGCGATCAGCGCCGACGCGGCGGCCGCGCAGCTGACCGCGATCGTCAGCGTGAAGTCGACGAGCAGCGCCCCCGCGGGGAGGAAGGCCCAGCCCTCGCCGAACGCCGCGGCGAGGCCCTCGGCGCTCCCGCCGCCGCCCGGAAAGCGGCGGATCAGCTCGTGGTAGCTGACCGCGACGAGCGCGATCGTCGCGATCACGAGCGCCATCGTCGGCACGAGCAACGCGAGGTCGCCGTCGAGCGCGTGCAGCGCCGCCTCCAGCGCGTACGCGACCGACGACACGGGGTCGGCCATGACCGTGAACGCGAACGCGACGACGATGTTGAACGCCATGAATCGCGCACGCGGGCTCATCGGCAGGATCATCATCGGTGCCGGGCGGGCGCGCTTCATCGCGAGAGGGCCCGAGCGCGCTGCTGACGCCCGCCACCTGTGCGCGGCCCCCCTCGTCCATGCCGTGCGCGGCCAGGGCGGCAGGATCCCGATCGCGGCGGCGTGCGAGCCGCGAGGCGCCGCCCCGCCGCGGTTCGCCGATGCGCCGCTGCATCGGCGGCTCCTGCGGGTAGGCAGGCGGTGAGGCGCCGCTGACCGCGACCGAGGGATTGCCGAGCGATGACACACAGCCAGATCGCGACGAACCGGCCGGGCCCGGCCGCGTGATCGCCGTCGCCGCGGCGTAGCCGTGCGGGTCCTCGTCGTCAACGCCGGGTCGAGCAGCCTCAAGCACGCGCTCGTCGACGCGGCGAGCGGCGAGCGCCTGCGGTTCGCAGAGCAGCGCTGGGACCCGGCGGCGCAGACGGCAGACCACGGCCGCGCCCTGCGCGCCGCACTCGCCGGCGCGGGCGACGATGCGCAGGCGATCGGCCATCGCGTCGTGCACGGCGGTGAGGCGTTCGCGGGAGCGGCGCGCGTCGATCGCGCCGTGCGCCGGCAGATCGCGGGGCTGGAGGCGCTCGCGCCACTGCACACGCGCGCGGCGCTCGAGGGCATCGACGCCGCCGCGGCCGCGCTGCCGGGCCTGCCGCAGGTCGCCTGCTTCGACACCGCCTTCCATCGCACGATCCCGGCCGCCGCCGCCACGTATGCGCTGCCGCGCGAGTGGAGCGAGCGCTTCGGGCTGCGGCGCTTCGGCTTCCACGGCCTCAACGTCGCATGGTGCGCCGAGCGGGCCGAGGCGCTCGTCGGCGCGCAGCGCTGCCGGCGCCTCGTCGTCTGCCACCTCGGCAGCGGCTGCTCGGTCAGCGCCGTGCTCGACGGTCGCTCGGTCGATACGACGATGGGCTTCACGCCGCTGGAGGGCGTGCCGATGGCGACGCGCTCGGGCTCGGTCGATCCCGGCCTGCTGCTGCATCTGCTCGCCTGCGGCATCACGCCCGAGCAGCTCGGCGAGGCGCTCAACCACCGCTCCGGCCTGCTCGGCCTGACCGGCCTGGCCGGCGTGCGCGAGGTCGAGCAGGCGGCCGGCGCCGGCGACGACCGCGCGCAGCTTGCGCTCGACGTGCTCGCGCGCGGCGTCAGCGGCGCGGTCGCGGCGATGACGACCGCGCTCGGCGGACTGGACGCGCTGGTCTTCACCGCGGGCGCGGGCGAGCGCTCCGCGCTGCTGCGGGGCGCCGTCTGCGCGCGCCTGAGCCACCTCGGGGTGACGCTCGACACGGTCGCCAACGGTCGCGACGACGTTCACGTCGCCCGCGCCGGCGCGCCCGTCGCGGTGCTCGTCGTGCCGGCCGGCGAGGAGATCGTCGTCGCGCGCGAGGCGGCGCGGCTGCTCGCTGCCCGGCCTCGCCCCCTCAGGTGACGCGCGGGCCGGCGGATGGGCCCGCGCCGGCGTGGTGGCGGTGGTCGTGGTTGAACGCCTGCAGCGCCTGGTCGGTCGTGTGCTCCGGCGACGACAGGAAGCGCTCGGACACCGTCTGCGCGAAGTCCTCGATCGCCTCGAGCAGCATCGAGGCGCGCAGCGCCAGGAACGGCGCATCCTCGGGCTGCGCGCCGCGCTCGGCGAGCTCGACGAGATGCGGCAGCGCCGCCGACAGCGCGAAGCGCTGGTCGGACTCGGCGAAGTAGTAGGCGATCGGGAACTTGACGAGATCGCGCTCGACGGCGATCAGCCGCGACGTCAGCTCGGCGTAGAGCTGCGCGACCGCAACGGGATCGAGCTCGGGAACCCGCAGACCGAGCCGCCGCTCGGTGTTCGCGAGCAGATGGATCTCGTAGGCGAGCGCGCGGCGGCGCGACAGCACGGGGTAGATCTGCAGCAGCCAGGCGACGGCGGCCGTCAGCAGCCCGAAGCCGATCAGCGCCTCGATCGGGCTGACGACCTGCAGCCACGCCGCGCGCGGCGCGGCCGTCGAGGCGCCGAGCGTCGTCAGCGTCTCCAGCGAGATGCTGACCGCGCCGACGAGCGGGCTGTGGACGGCGGTGTCGTCGACGAGCACGAACGCCTCCGGATAGTGCGGCAGGTAGATCAGCGCCCAGCCGACGACCAGCAGCACCGCCCACGCACAGATGACCGACGCGACGGCGAGCGGTCCGGCGAGCGCGAGGACGCGACGCCGCGTGCCGGCGCGGCGCAGCAGCGCCCAGAGCGAGCGGGTCAGCCAGCTGCTCAGCCGGCCCTCGCCACTCGAGCGGAACAGCACCGTGAAGATGTCGTGGATCACGAGCGCGATCAGCGCGATGCCGGCGGCTGCAGCGAGAACGGTCACTGCTGCACTATCGCGGCCCGCGGCCCGCGCTCCATCGGCGGGGCACCTCACACGCGGAGCGGGAAAGTACGGAGCGTGGCAGCGGCCGCACGCGGTTACGGGCCCGAGCGCAGGTGCGTAGCGTCGGCGCCACCGTACCCGCCCGGAGGAACGTCGGCATGAGCGCAGTCCACACCCAGATCGAGTCCCGCGTGCGCAGCTTCGACGAGCTGACGCTCCACGACGTCGACTTCGCGGGCGGCAAGGGCGCGAACCTCGGCGAGCTCACCCATGCCAACGTGCCCGTGCCGCCGGGCTTCGTCGTCGGCGCGCCCTCCTATGCGGCCTTCTGCGACGAAGGCGATCTGCGCCGGCGCATCGCGGCGCGCCTGGACGGACTCGACGTCGATGACACCGCCGCCCTCGAGAAGGCCTCGGCCGACGTGCGCGCGATGGTCGTCGGCGAGCCGGTGCCCGACGGGCTGGCACGCGAGATCAGGGACGCCTACCGCGTGCTCGCGGGCGGCGACGCCTCGGCGCCCGTCGCGGTGCGCTCGTCGGCGACGGCAGAGGACACCGAGTCGGCGTCCTTTGCGGGGATGAACGAGACGTACCTCAACGTGCGCGGCGAGAACGAGGTGGTCGACGCGGTACGCCGCTGCTGGGCGTCGCTGTTCGGCTCGCGGACGGTCTTCTACCGCGCCAAGCGTGGCTTCGCGCAGTCGGCGATGGACATCGCCGTCGTCGTCCAGCGCCAGGTGCAGTCGGCGCGCGCCGGCGTGATGTTCACGATCGATCCGTCCACCGGACGCGAGGACCGGATCGTCATCGAGGGCGCGTTCGGGCTCGGCGAGAGCGTCGTCTCCGGGCAGGTCTCGCCGGACCGCTACATCGTCGACAAGGCATCGCTGAGGAGCGTGACGCGCGAGGTCCGGCACAAGGAGCTTGCGATCGAGTCGGTCGCGGGCGGCGGCACCGCGACGCGCGAGCTTTCGGGCGAGGAGGCGTCGCGACCGGTGCTGGGCGACGCAGAGTTGAGCGCGCTCGCCGAGATGGCGGTGCGGATCGAGCGTCACTACGGCTGCGCGCAGGACACCGAGTGGGCGTTCGACGAGTCGGCGCATCTCTGGATACTGCAGTCGCGCCCCGTGACGTCCGCCGGCGGCGAGGGCGCGAGCGCGCGGGCGGCCGCCGGTGAGCCGCTCGTCCGGGGCCTTGGCGCCGCCCCCGGCGTGGCCGGCGGCGCCGTTCGCGTCATCAGCTCGCTGGCCGACGCCGAGCGCTTCGGCGACGGAGACGTGCTCGTGGCACACATGACCGCACCCGACTGGGTGGCGCTCATGCGCCGCGCCAGCGCGATCGTGACCGACTCGGGCGGCATGACATGTCACGCGGCGATCGTCTCGCGCGAGCTCGGCGTGCCGTGCGTCGTCGGTGCCGGAGACGCGACCGGGAAGCTGCGCGACGGCGAGCTCGTGACGGTCGACGCGACCCACGGCGTCGTGCTCGAGGGCGCGCCGGGCGCGCCCGCCGCCGCCGCGGCGGCGCCCGCCGCGGTCGTTGCGGGCGCCCTCGCGCCGACCGCCACGAAGCTGTTGCTCAACCTCTCCGAGTCGTCGCAGGTCGAGCGCGCCGCCGCCCTGCCCGTCGACGGCGTCGGGCTGCTGCGGGCGGAGCTGATGGTGCTCGAGGCGCTCGGCGGCAAGCACCCGCGGCTGCTCATCGAGCAGGGCCGCGGCGAGGAGTTCGTCGCACGCATGGCAGGGGCGCTCGAGACCTTCGCCGCGGGCTTCGCGCCGCGCCCGATCACGTACCGGACGATCGACTTGCGGACCAACGAGTTCCGCGGCCTGGAGGGCGGCGATCGCTTCGAGCCGGTCGAGGCCAATCCGATGATCGGCTTTCGCGGCGCCCTGCGCTACACGCGCGATCCGGAGGTCTTCCGCCTCGAGCTCGCCGCGCTGACGCGCGTCTGGGACGCGGGCCACACGAACCTGCATGTCATGCTGCCCTTCGTGCGCACGGCGCGCGAGCTCGCTCGCTGCCGCGACCTGATCGCCGAATCGGGGCTGCTCGGCCGGCGCGGCTTCGAGCTGTGGGTGATGGCCGAGGTGCCGTCCGTGCTGTTCAACCTCGAGCGCTACGCGGCGCTCGGAGTCGCCGGGATCTCGATCGGCTCCAACGACCTGACGCAGCTCATGCTCGGCGCGGACCGCGACTCCGAGCTCGTCGCCGAGGTCTTCGACGAGCGCGACCCCGCCGTCGCCGAGTACCTGCGCGAGCTGATCGGCCGCGCGGCTGCGCTCGGCCTGCAGACGTCGATCTGCGGCCAGGCACCGTCGGTCTACCCGGAGTACACCGACCTGCTCGTGGGCGCCGGGATCGACGCGATCTCGGTGACGATCGACGCGGTCGACCGTACGCGCCGGCTCGTCGCCGCGGCCGAGCAGCGCGTGCTGCTGGCCGCAGCGCGCGCGCGATGAGCCAGCGAAACCGCCTGCGCGCGGTCGCGTCCTTGCCGTCCGGCGGGCGCGGCGATAGCTTGCGGCCGACAGGGGCCGAGACGTGTCACCGCCAGTGGTGAACGGGCCGGAGAGGGGCGCCCGTGCCGGGGCGCGGGCGCCCGACAGGGGAGGTTCAGGTGAAACAGGTACAGCTCGCGAGGTTGTCGCTGGCGGCGCTGATCGTCGGCGTGCTCGCGATCGCCGCGCCGGCGGCGGTCGCGCACGACATCTCGCGCCTGGCCGACGACGGCGCGATGAACTCCGGCAAGGAGGTCCATGCCCACGACCAGCACGGCGGGATCGAGGGGCACCTGCCGCCGGTCGATCGCAACGTCGACAAGGTCGGCAGCCTCGACCTGTTCGGCGAGACCGAGCAGGCGGGCCGCATCGGCGACGTCTCGGCGAAGGGCAACTACGCGTACCTCACCGTCTTTCGCGAGCCGACGTGCGAGCGCGGCGGCATCCAGGTCGTCGACATCGCCGATCCGGCGAACCCGAAGAAGGGCCCCTACATCCCGAGTCACTACGGGACGTACGCGGGCGAGGGGTCGCAGGTCATCTCGCTGGACACGAGGTTCTTCAAGGGCGACGTGCTCGTCTACAACAACGAGATCTGCGCCGGCAGGGAGCAGACCGGCGTCGGCGGCGTCACGCTGATCGACGTCACCAACCCGCTGAAGCCCAAGAAGCTCGTCGAGGGCTTCGGCGACTTCGGCCTCCACGGCAAGAGCCAGACGCACGCAAACCAGGTGCATTCCGCCTTTGCCTGGGTCAACGACGAGACCGGCCGCGCGTACGTGATCATGACCGACGACGAGGAGGCGACGGACACCGACATCATCGAGATCACCAACCCGAGCCGGCCCACGTTCGTCGCCGAGTACGACCTCACCGGCGACTCCAGGCAGGCGCTCGGCGCCGTCCACGGGGACGCCGTCTTCATCCACGACGAGGTCGTCAAGAAGATCGGCGGCCGCTATGTCGGGCTGCTGTCCTACTGGGACGGCGGCTACATCAAGCTCGACGTCACCGACCCGGCCAACGCGGTGTTCATGGCCGATACCGACTACGACGCATTCGATCCCGTGCGCCTCGGCTTCGGCCAGCAGATCTCGCCCGAGGGCAACGCCCACCAGGCCGAGTTCACGCGCGACAACGAGCTCTTCGTCGCCACCGACGAGGACTTCGACCCGTTCCGCGTAACGGCCACGATCGACGACGGGCCGTACGCGGGGACGGAGTTCACCGCGATCCAGGGCTCCGCGGTGCCGCGGATCGACCTCGACACGTCGCTGAGCGGAGGCACCCGCGCCGTCGGCCTGGCGTGTACGGCGGGGACTGTGCCGGCGCCGGACGCCGAGCACAGGATCGCTGTCATCGAGCGCGGCGTCTGCGACTTCACCGTCAAGGTGCAGATCGTCGAGGCGGCGGGCTACGAGGGCGCGATCGTCTTCAACCGCACGGGCGTCGACGGCTGCGAGACGCTGATCTCGATGCTCGTCGAGGCCGGCATCCCGGCGGTGTTCGTGTCGCGCAAGGACGGCTTCCGGATCCTCGGCGCCTCGCTGGCCGGCTACACGTGCTCGGACGCAGAGGACGCCGCCGGCACCAGCGCGCCGCCCCCGCCGACCGACGGCGCGACCGTCGGCGTGCGCGCGATCTTCGACGGCTGGGGATACGTGCACCTCTACGACGCCAACACGATGGAGGATCGCGACCAGTACTTCCTCCCGGAGTCGCAGGACCCGGCGTACGCGTCCGGCTTCGGTGACCTCTCCGTGCACGAGGTGGCGACCGATCCCGACGAGGACCTCGTCTACGTGTCCTACTACGCGGGCGGTCTGCGGGTGCTGAAGTACCGCGACGACAGCGGCAATCCGGCCCTCAGCGAGGTCGGCGCGTACATCGCCGACGGCGGCAGCAACCTCTGGGGCGTCGAGGTGCACGAGCACCCCGACGGCCAGAAGTACGTGCTCGCCTCGGATCGCGACTCCGGGATCTGGATCTTCCGGTACACCGGCGGCTGAGCCGAGCGAGGCGTCCTGTGCGAAGCGGTCGCAGCGTGCTGCGACCGCTTGTGCACAGGCGACTCCCTCACTCGCAGGACCGCAACAGCCGGCCGATCTCGGTCACTGCCTGCGGGGATAGAAAGCCGCAGGCCCCTGCGTAGGTTCTGCGGATGTCCGGCCGCGCCCGCGATCCGATACTTCGTCCATATGGCGCCCGTTCACCCCCCTTCCGCACCGACACGCGGGCAGCGCCGCGACGCCGCTCGCGCCGAGCGCCGTGCGCGCGAGGAGGCCGAGCGCCGCGCCGCGCAGCGCAGCAGCGCGTGGCGGCAACTCGGCGCCACCGCGCTCGCCGCGGCAGCGATCGTCGCCGCGATGATCCTCGTCGGCGACGCCACACGGCCCGACCGCACACCGGCGACGCCGGCCGCCGCGGCCGCCAGCGCGTCGCGGCTGGACGGCATTCCGCAGCGCGGGATCGCGCTCGGCTCGCCCGACGCGCCGGTGACGGTCGTCGAGTTCGCCGACATGCAGTGCCCCTTCTGCGCCCAGTTCGACCGCGACACGCTTCCGGGCGTCATCGATCGCTACGTGCGAACGGGCAAGGTGCGCATGGAGCTGCGCCTGCTCACGTTCGTGGGCGAGGACTCGGTCAAGGCCGCTCGAGCGGCGGCCTCGGCGGCGCAGCGAAACCGGCTGTGGCAGTTTGCCGACGGCTTCTTCATGCAGCAGGGAACGGAGAACTCCGGCTACGTCACCGACGACTTCCTGCGCAGCATCGATCCGGCGACCGTCGGCGCCGATCCCGCTGCCGGCGACCGTGCGATCGCCGCGGCCGAGGCCGAGGCGCAGCGCTACGGGATCCAGTCGACGCCGTCCTTCGTCGTCGGCGGAACCGTCGTGCAGGCCGATCAGCTCGAGGCCGCGATCGAGCGGGAGCTGGCGCGATGACCGACGCCACGATGCGCAACGTGATGAGCGGCCTGGCCGCGGTCGGAGTCGCGATCAGCGCGTACCTGACGTACGTCCACTATGCCGAGATCCAGCCGTTCTGCACGGGCATCTCCAACTGCGAGCGCGTGCAGACGTCGGATTGGGCGCTCGTCGCCGGCGTTCCCGTCGCGCTCACGGGCTTGATCGCCTACCTCGCGATCCTCGTCGCGCTGCGTGTCCGCGGTGACAGCGGGCGCCTCGCGACGGCGCTGATCGCCTTCAGCGGCCTCGGCTACAGCGCCTACCTCACCTGGGTTGAGCTGTATCGCATCGACGCGATCTGCCAGTGGTGCATCATCAGCGCGACGATCATGGCGGTGCTCGCCGTGCTCGCCGGCATGCGGGTCATCCGCGAGGCGACGCGTCCCGAGCCGACGACCGTCTGACAGCTGTCCGCGAGCACGGCTTCGCGCCCGTCCCGCCGGCGACCACGGCGATCGCCGCGGGCGGCGAACCTCGCGTCGCGGGTGCATTCGGATCGTGACGTCGCGCCCCGGCTACGCTTGTCGTCGGCACAAGCGTCGCGCACGCGGCGCCTGGGACCGATCGCGGAGGTGAGGATGGATCGCGCTGCTCGTGGGTTGCTCGACGTGGCTCGAGGTGTGCTGGCAGACCTCGATCTCGAGTCCGTGCTCGAGCGCGTGCTGCAGGCGGCTCGCGAGCTGACCGGCGCTCGCTTTGCCGCGCTCGGCATGCTCGACGAGTCGCGTACGGAGCTCGCGCGCTTCATCACCGCCGGCATCGACGACGCCGCGCGGCAGGAGATCGGCGACCTTCCGCGCGGTCGCGGCGTCCTCGGCGAGCTCATCCGCCACCCCGTGCCGTTGCGGCTCGACGACGTCGGCGAGCATCCGCGCTCGTACGGCTTTCCGCCCGGGCATCCGCCGATGAAGTCGTTTCTCGGCGTGCCGGTGCTCGTCGCCGGCGAGCCGTTCGGCAACCTGTACCTGACCGACAAGCGCGATGCCGCGCGCTTCGACCAGGACGACGAGGAGGCGCTCGTCGCACTCGCCGAGCTCGCCGGCGTCGCGATCGACCACGCGCGCCGCTACACCGGGTCAGAGCAGCGGCGCGGCGAGCTGCAGCGCACCGTCGAGGCGCTGGACGCGACGCTCCAGCTCGCGCGCGCGCTGGGCAACCTGACCGACCTCGACGCGGTGCTCGAGCTCGTCGCCAAGCGCGGCCGCGCGCTCGTGTCCGCGCGCGCGCTCGTGATCGAGCTGGTCGAGGGCGAGACGCTGTTCGTCGCGGCCACGGCCGGAGAGGTGCCGCCGGGGATCGCCGGCCAGCGCCTGGGCGTGGAGGAGACCGTCGCCAGCACCGCGCTGCGCACGCGGCGACCCCAGCGGCTCGACGACGAGCTCAATCGCGCCCGCTTCGAGCAGCACGGCCTCGGGCGCTTCGGTCTGCGCGCCTCCGGCGGCCTCGTCGTCCCGCTGATCTTCGCCGGCCGCACCTACGGCGTGCTCGTCGCCGTCGACCGGCTCGAGGACGGGCCGGCGTTCAGCGCAGACGACGAGCGGCTGCTCGAGGCGTTCGCCAGCACGGCGGCGACGGCCGTCGCGACGGCGCAGTCGGTCGCAGCCGAGCGCTCGGCGCAGCGCCTCGCGGCCGCCGAGCAGGAGCGCGGGCGCTGGGCGCGCGAGCTGCATGACGAGACGCTCCAGGCGCTCGCCGCGCTGCGGCTCGGCCTGTCGGCGGCCGCCCGCGGCGGCAGCGCCGACGAGCTCGCGACGGCCGTGCGCCAGGCCGTCGGGCAGCTCGACGCCGACATCGCCGGGCTGCGCGCGCTGATCACGGACCTGCGGCCGGGGGCGCTCGACGAGCTCGGAACGGAGGCAGCGATCAGGGCGCTCGCAGATCGCAGCAGGGCGCAGGGCCTCGACGTCGACCTGCGCGTCGACCTCGCGCACGAGCAGGGCCGCGCGAGCCGGCGGCTCGTCTCCGAGCTCGAGATCGCGATCTACCGGATCGTCCAGGAGGCGCTGACCAACGCCCGCAAGCACGGGGCTGCGCGGCGCGCCGTCGTCGAGGTCGGCGAGGACGAGAGCGAGATCCACATCGCGGTCACGGACGACGGCGCCGGGTTCGACCCGACGGAGAGGACGGATGGGTTCGGGCTGCTCGGGATCCGCGAGCGCGCCGACCTGCTCGGCGGGACGGTGAGCATCGACTCGGCGCCCGGTGAGGGGACCACGCTGAGCGCGGCGCTCCCCGTCCGGCGCTCCGACGGCACCGCCGTGCGCCGGGTGTCGCGGGCGAGCTGATCGCCGGCAGACCGCCGCCGGCGACGCCGCGCGTCAGAGCACGTCGCGCCGCTCGAACAGCCGCGCACCGATCGCGGCGAGTGCGAGCGCGACGATCGTCAGGCCGAGCATGTGCCCTGCCTCGAGACCATCCTGGACGGCCGACCCGTAGTAGCGAAACGCCGACACGACGCGCAGCGGCTCGACGGGATCGGCGAGCCTCCCGACGAGGTCGACGACGTACATCGCGACGAGCGTGCCGGCGCCGACGGCCGTGACGACCGCCGGACGGTGCGACACGCCGGCGGCGAGCACCGCCAGCCCGGCGAACACCATCGACAGCGGCCACACGTTCAGCAGGCCGGCGGCGAGCGTCGTGCCGGAGATGCCGCCGCCGGCCAGCGTGCCGGCGACCCAGGTCAGCGACCAGACGACGGCGAGGATCGCGACGAGGGCGAGCCCCGTGACGACGAACGAGCTCGCGACCAGGACGCGCCGCGAGACGGGGAGCGACAGCAGCGTGTCGAGGTGCCCGCGGTCCTCGGCGCCGACGGTCGCCCGCGTCGCGCAGCGCACGGCGAAGAAGGCGAGCGCGAGCGGCATGATCAGGCTCAGCATCTCGGCGTCGATGTACTTCTCGATCGTGTCGAGCTGCTGGATCCCGAACGCCTCCTTGAGACCTGTCGGGTAGCTCTCGACGAGCTCGGCGGTCGAGTCCTCGATCGACGGCCAGATCGCCGCCATGAGCGCGGTCATCGCGCCCAGCCCGCCGCCCCAGGTCAGCGGCGCGCGGCGGTTGTCGCGCAGGCCGCGGCGCACGAGCAGCCTCAGGGTCCGACGGCTCGACGGCGCACGGAACGCCGTGCGGGCGTGCTCCGGGGCCGGCGCCAGGCCCGTGCTCACGATCCATCCTCGTGGCCGTAGTACGTCAGGAAGAGCTGCTCGAGGGGCGGCCGCGTCACCTCGAGGTCGAGCACCTCGTGGCGGGCGAGCGCCTTGACGACCCCGTCGAGCTCACCCTCGACGCGGAAGCGCATCGTCGCGCCGTCCGCCGTCACGTCCCGCATGCCGGCGACGCGCAGTTCGGCGGGTGCGACGGCATCGCCGAAGCGGACGCTCACCTCGCGATACGCCCGGCCGCGCATCTCGGCGACGTCCTCGACCGCGATCAGCGCGCCGTCGCGGATGATCGCGACGCGGTCGCAGACACGCTCGACCTCGTCGAGCTCGTGCGAGGAGAGGAAGACCGTGCCACCGCGGTCGCGGTGCTCGCCGATGACGGCGAGGAACTCCTCCTGCATGAGCGGGTCCAGCCCCGTCGTCGGCTCGTCGAGGATCAGCAGCTCGGGGTCGTGGAAGAGCGCCTGGACGAGGCCGATCTTCTGCCGGTTGCCGCGCGACAGCGCGCCCAGCGGCCGGTTGAGGTTCGCCTCGAAGCGCTCGGCGAGCGCGTGCGCCGGCGCCAGATCCTCGACGCCTCGCAGCGCGGCGAAGAGCTCGATCAGCTCGCTCCCGGTCATCCGGTCGTCGTAGGCGAACTCGCCCGGCAGGTTGCCGAGGCGCGCGTGGATCGCTGCGCTGTCGCGACGGCTGTCCAGGCCGAACAGCGTCGCGCTGCCGCCGGTCGGGTGCAGCAGGTCCAGCAGCGTGCGGATCGTGGTCGTCTTGCCGGCGCCGTTGGGACCCAGGAATCCGAAGACCTCGCCGCGCTCGACGCGCAGCGTCAGGTCGGCGATGCCCCGCGCGGAGCCGTAGCTCTTGGACAGGCGATCGGTCTCGATGACGGCGGTCATCCGCCACCAGTGTTGCGCGCGATGGCGGTGGCTGTCGTCAGCGGCGCACGCGGCGCACGCGGCGGGCGCCGACCGCGCCGCTACTCGCCCTGCAGGCGCGCGAGCTCCGCTCGCACGAGCGCGAGCGTCGACTGCGTATCGTCGCGCTCGCGACCGATCGACGGGTTCGGCCCCGGCTGCTGCTCGGCGGCGATGCGGCAGCGCTCCAGATGGCGCTCGAGCTGGACCCGGCGTCGCGTGAGAGCGGCGATGCGGGGACCGGCGGGGATCGCCGCGGCGCTGCTCGGCTGCGCAGCGTCCTCGGCCGGCGCGGTGGGCTCGACCTGGAACTCGACGTCGGGCTGCTCGGTGGGGGTGACCGTCATGGTTGCTCCTGCGCGGTGATCGTCCTCGGCAAGCCCATCAGCGCGCGGCCGCCGCGCCATCCGTATGCCTCACGCTATGTGACTGCGGGTAACTACGGCGCCGGCACGGCCCGCCGGCGCCCGCCGGCGTCGGATGGCGAGATCCGCTGCGCGGCCGCGGCTGGCGTGGTCGGACGGGTGAGGACTCGGCTACCCGCTCTTGACGACGCGAAGCGTGCGGAGGACGGCGGATGTCCATCCGCGCCTCACCCCGCTCGTCGGCAAGACCCGAAAATTCACAGTACGCACGAGGGTGGCACTAGAATCGGCGGCGCCGGGCGAGGCCGCAGTGCCACATCGCCGGCGGATTGTTCATGGATCCAGTCACAGACCGGCCCGCACCGGCCCCACGGCAGCTCGATGCCGACCGCCTGTACCGCCTCGTGGACGTCGGCCGCAGCCTGATGGGGACGCTCGACTTCGAGACCATCCTCGGGCGTGTCGTCGAGGTCGCCCAGGAGGTGACCGGGGCGCGCTACGGGGCGCTCGGGATCTACGACGAGCGCCGGCACGAGCTGTCGCGGTTCATCACGCGGGGCATCGACGCCGACGCCGCGGAGCTGATCGGCGACCTTCCGCGTGGGCACGGCGTGCTCGGCCAGCTGCTGGAGAACCCCGTGCCGTTGCGCCTCGCCGACATCGGCATGCATCCGAGCTCGTACGGGTTCCCGCTCGACCACCCGCCGATGGCGTCGTTCCTCGGCGCGCCGATCATCGTGCGCGAGCGGGTCTGGGGCAGCATCTACCTGACCGAGAAGCGGGGTGCCGGCGAGTTCGATGCCGCCGACGAGGAAGCCGTCCTCGTGCTCGCCGACTGGGCGGCGCTCGCGATCGCCAACGCGCGCAGCTACGAGGGCGTGCGCGGGCGCCGCGACGAGCTCGAGCGTGCGGTCAGCACGCTCGAGGCGACGACGATGATCTCCAGCGTCCTCGGCGGCACGACGGATCTGGACCGCGTGCTCGAGCTCGTCGTCAAGCGAGCGCGCGCGCTGATCGAGGCGCGCAGCGTCGCAATCTACATGCACGAGGCGACCGAGCTGCTCGTCGCCCACGCCGCCGGCGAGCTCGCAGCGCAGATCGTCGGGACGCGCGTCCCGGTCGACGGGAGCGTGCTCGGCCAGGTGCTGCGCTCGCGCCGCGCGGTGCGGGTGGCCGACCTCGGCCCGCACTCGGCGTCGCGCGGCGACGATGGTCGCGGCGCCGGTGCGCTGATCGTGCCGCTCGTCTTCCGCGATCAGGCCTACGGCGTGCTGGCGGCGCTCGATCCCGCCGAGCGCGCTGAGTTCAGCTCAGAGGACGAGCGCCTGCTGGTCGCCTTCGCGACGAGCGCCGCCTCCGCGATCGCGACCGCGCGCTCCTACGAGCACGGGCTGCTGCGACGCAGCATCCAGGCGACCGAGAACGAGCGCGGGCGCTGGGCGCACGAGCTCCGCGAGCACACGCTCGCGCCGCTTGCACGCGTGCGCGACGAGCTGTCGGCGGTGCGCGAGAACAGCGCCCGGCGGCAGCTCGAAGACGCGCTCGGCGGCGCGCTGGACGAGCTTGGCACGCAGATCGACGCCCTCGGCTGGGTCGTCACCCAGCTGCGCCCGCCGCAGCTCGACGAGCTCGGCGTGCAGGCCTCGCTCGAGGCGCTCTTCGAGCGCGTCGACCAGACGGGACTCGTCGTCGACGGATCGATCGCGCTGGCGGCCGAGCCCGCGAACAGGCTGGAGAGCGCGATCGAGGTGACCGTGTTCCGCGTGGTGCAGGAGGCGCTGGACAACGCTCTTCGGCACGGTGCTGCGCGGCGCGCCGCGGTGCGGCTGGAGGAGAACGCCGGCGAGCTCTTCCTGACGGTGACCGACGACGGCAGCGGGTTCGATCTCGCCGCCGAGTCCGACGGCTTCGGCTTCGTCGACATGCGCGAGCGGCTCGCGCTCGTCGGAGGGGTTCTCGAGCTGCGCTCCGCGCCCGGCGACGGCACGACTGTGACGGCGCGTATCCCGGCGCGGCGGACAGGTCGGCCCGCCGCCGTGGCTCCCGGCATTCCGGCCGGATAGACGGCCTGTGGCGGTCGCTGCCGGCGCGTTCGTGCCGGGCCGGACCGCGTCCGCGCTACCGGCTGCCGGCGGGCGCCGCCCCTTCGCGCTCGAGATCGCTCAGGCGCCGTCGCACGGTCGCACGCTCGCGGGAGAACTCGCTGATCGCGTGCAGCAGCGACTGCGGCGGCGGCTCGTGCAGATCCGCGCGCGACCGCAGCGCGCCGATGACGTGCTCCAGGCGCCGGTCGCGATGCGTCAGGCGCCGCATCTCGAGCATCGCTCGCAGCGGCACGTCGGAGGGGAGTGTTGTCGGCATCTGCCGACCGTATCCGCCACCATCGGGACCGGCCATCGGTAGTCGGTGGCGAGCCGGCTGCGGTGAACTACGGAGCGCGTGCCCGGCGACGGTGCGGGGACGCCAGGGCCCGCGCGACGCGGGTTGAGCGGCAGCCTGCGGCATCGCTGGCCCGGCGCGACGGATCTGCCGGACGGCCCGGGTGCCGCGACCACCGCGGGCGGCGAAGCCGTCGTCGTGGCGGGCGTCCCCGCGACCACTCATGTGACGTCGCGCGCCCTGCTCGCCGCCGCCATGTCGCTGCCGGGCGTGAATCCGGCGATCGCCAGCGCGCCGATCGACACCGCCGCGGCGACGGCGGCCGTGCCGGCCATGCCGAGCGCGGGATCGGCGAGCTCGAAGAAGCCGCGCACCGGTGCGATCGCCAGCACGGCGACGTAGATGCCTGCGAGCACGGCGCACATGCCGGCGATCAGCGCGCCGCGGCGCCGGCCGTGAGCCTCGAGCACGAGCACGAGGTACAGGCCGACGAGCACGAGGACGCTCGTGGCGACGGTGCGCGCCTGCGCCACCGTGTAGTCGAGGTCGTGCAGGGCGAAGAGGTAGCTCGCGACCACGCCGACCCCGGCCAGCATGCCGGTCGGCACGGCGAACTGCGCGACGTCACGCGCGAAGCGGTCCGGTCGCCAGTCGCCGCTGCTCGGCGCAAGGGCGAGGAAGAACGTCGGCACGCCGATCGTCAGCGTCGCCGCGAGGCTGAAGTGCCGCGGCAGCAGCGGGTACGCGGTCGAGGTGATGCCGATCGTGAGGATCAGGAAGGCGGCGAAGGCGGACTTCGTCACGTACAGCTTGGCGACGCGCTGCAGGTTGCGCAGCATCTGGCGGCCCTCGGCGATCAGGCGCGGGACGGCGGCGAAGTCGCCGTCGACGAGGACGAGGTCGGCGACGCTCTTGGCCATCTGCGTCCCGCTGCCCTGCGCGATCGCCAGCCGCGCCGCCTTCAGCGCGGGCACGTCGTTGACGCCGTCGCCGACCATCGCCACGTGGTGGCCGCGGCGCCCGAGCGCGAGCACGAGCTCGCGCTTGTCCTGCGGCGAGACGCGGCCGACGACGCCGACCTCCTCGGCGAACGCCTCGAGCGCGGCGGGGTCCTGCGGCAGGTCGGCGCCGCAGGCCACGCGCGCGACGGGCAGGCCGGCGTCGGCGGCGATCGAGGCCACCGTCTCCGGCGCGTCACCGGACAGGATCTTCAGCTCGACGCCCTCGGAGAGGAAGTAGGCGACCGTCGCGCGGGTCTGCTCGCGCAGCCGCTCGGCGAGCACGACGAGCCCCAGCGGCTGCAGCCCGGGCGGCACGCCGTCGTCCGCGGCGGCCTCGTCGAGCGGGCCAGGGCAGCGCGCGAGCGCGACGACGCGCCGGCCATCGCGCTGGCGCTCGAGCGCCGGCGCCGCGAGCGCCTCGCCCGCGACGCGCTCGGGCGCACCGAGCACGAACGTCCCGGCGGGCAGCTCGAGCGCGCTCCAGCGCCGCCGCGAGGCGAACGGGACCTGGGCGACAACCGGTTGCGGCGCCCCCGCGTGGGCGCTCGCGATCGCGTCGAGGGTCGCGTTGCGCGTCGTCGCGGATGCCGCGAAGTCCGCCAGCGCCGCCGCGAGCTCGTCGTGCTCGATTCCCGCGGCGGGCACGAGCTCGGTCACATGCAGCGCCGACTCCGTCAGCGTGCCCGTCTTGTCGAGGCAGACGACGTCGGCCGAGGCCAGCGACTCGATCGCGTTGAGCTGCTGCGTGAGCACGCCGCGGCGCGCCATTCGCACGGCGCCGACCGCGAACGTCAGGTTGAGCAGGAGCACGAGTCCCTCCGGCACGAGGCTGATGACCCCCGCGGTCGCGGTCGCGACCGCCTCGTCGACCGCCGGATCGCGGTACCAGAGCGCGTAGCCGAGCAGCGTGCCGAGGCCCAGCACGAGCCCCACCGTGGCGACCAGCAGGCGGTTGACGGCGCGCTCCAGCGGCGAGCGCGGATGGCGAAAGGAGCGCGCCTCGCCGAGCAGGCGCGCGGCGTAGGAGTGCTCGCCGACCGCGGTGAGCTCGAGCATGCCGACGCCCTCGAGCACGAACGCTCCCGAGCGCAGGTCGTCGCCGCCGGCGCGCGCGACGGGGCGTGACTCGCCGCTGACGACCGATTCGTCGAGGTGCAGGCCGTCGGCCTCCAGCAGCCGCCCGTCGGCGACGACCTGGTCGCCCGGCGCCAGCCGCACGAGGTCTCCCTCGACGACTCCCTCGACCGCGACGGCCCGCTCCTGGCCGTCGCGCACGACGGTCGCCGTCGGCGCGACGAGCAGCGCGAGGCGGTCCAGCGCGCGCTTGGCGCGCACCTCCTGGGCGATGCCGATCGCGGTGTTCGCGACGAGGATCGCCAGGAAGAGCGCGTCGCGCCAGTCGCCGAAGATCAGCGTGAGCGCGCCGAAGCCGGCGAGGATGAGGTTGAAGATCGTGAAGACGTTGGCGCGCAGGATGCTCGCGTACGAGCGGCTGGTCGGCGTGCGCCGCCGTGGCCTGGCGGCAAGCCGCTGCGCCGCCTCGGCTTCCGTCAGGCCGCTGCGCGGCGCTTCGCGGGCGGGAGTGAGCTCGGCGCCCGTGACGGCCATGGCGATCCTCAGAGGGCGCTCGGGTATGTCTCGGGCGGCTCGCCCCGCTGCCAGACCGCGCTCGGTTCGAGCGGCTCGACGGCACGGGTGCGGTCGATGTGCACGAGCGCGTCGAACTGGTGCGCGACGCGCGCGCCGAAGTAGTGGCTCTGGCGCTCGGTCTGCGGACGGTAGATGACGCCGATCGCGCGCTGCAGCCGCGGCTCCAGCAGCGCGTGGCCGCTGTCCCCGGCGCGCAGCGGGCAGAGCAGGAACGCCGACACGCCGCTGGCGTGCAGCAGCGCCTCGTAGCTGTTGGGCAGCGCGTGCCGGACGTGCTTGCGCCGCGCCGGCGATCCCCAGTCGTCGGCCGCCGTGACGGTGCCCGTGTACGTGCTGAAGCCGACCGTGACGACGTCCGAGCCGTGCCGCTCGCGCATGAGCTGGCCGAGGTTGAGCTCCCCGCGCTGTGCCATGTCGGTCGCGCGCGCGTCGCCGACATGCGAGTTGTGCGCCCAGACGACGGCGCGCGCGCTGCCGCCGCGCCGGTCCAGGTGGGCGAGCAGTTCGTCGAGCGTGTCGGCCATGTGCCGATCGCGCAGGTTCCACGAGCCGGCGCGGTCGCCGAACATCGTGCGGTAGTACTCCTCGGCGTCGGCGACGACGGTCGCGTTCTGCTCGGCGAAGAACTGCTCGTCCTCGGCCAGCAGGCCGTCGCGCAGCAGGTACTCGCCGGCGGCACGGCGCAGCTCGACGAGCTGCTCGATCGCGCCGCGGCGACACGGCTCGCTGACGCCCTGCAGGACGGCCTGGCCGTACGCGGCGCTGTCGCCTGCAAACGGCTGCAGACACTCGTAGCGATTGCGCGCGCGGACCGCCGCAGCCGGGTCGCGCGCCTCGAGGTAGGCGACCACGGCCTCGATCGACGCCGCCAGGCTGTAGACGTCGAGGCCGTAGAGCCCGACCTTGCCCGCCGATCGCTGCAGCCCGTCGTTGTGCGCGCGCAGCCAGCCGACGAAGTCCAGCACGTCGGCGTTGCGCCACATCCAGGTGGGAAAGCGCCTGAAGCCGCGCAGCGCCTGCTCGCCGCCGTGATCGCCCGGCTGTCCGCGCACGTAGCGGTTCACCCGATAGGCGTCGGGCCAGTCGCCCTCGATCGCGATCGCGTCGAACCCGTGCGTCGCGATCAGCTGGCGCGTGATCTTCGCCCGCTCGCGGTAGAACTCGTGCGTGCCGTGGCTCGCCTCGCCGAGCAGGACGATGCGTGCGTCGCCGATCAGCGCCATCAGCGCGTCGTAGTCGCGCCGGTCGCCGGTCAGCGGGTGCGCCTCGCGACGGATCGCCTCGACGACCTGGGCCTCGCCGAGCGGCAGTGCAAGTGGTCGCGCCATCGTCGCTGCCCGGCTCTCACACCGCGTGCCGCGCCGGGGCGTGGAGGTGGGTCTCGAACCACTCGCCCGCGAGCTGGGCGACCGCCTCCAGCGTGCCCGACTCCTCGAAGAGATGCGTCGCGCCGTCCACCACGAGCAGGCGATGCGGGCAGCGCAGCATCGCGCCGGCCTGGCGGTTGAGCTCGAGCACGTCCGGATCGCGGCTGCCGACGATCAGCAGCGTCGGCGCGGTCACGTACGGCAGCCGATCGGCGGCGAGATCGGGCCGGCCGCCGCGCGAGACGACCGCCTGCACGACGTCGCCGGCGGCGGCGGCGGCGCGCAGCGCGGCGGCCGCGCCGGTCGAGGCGCCGAAGTAGCCGATCGGCAGCGCTCCCAGCAGCGGCTCCTCGAGCGCCGCACGGGTGACGAGCTCCAGCCTGCGCGCCAGCAGCGCGATGTCGAAGACGAGCCTTCGGTCGCCCGCCTCGCGCTCGGTCAGAAGATCGAACAGCAGCGTCGCGAAGCCGGTCTCGTTCAGCGTCGACGCGACGGCTCGGTTGCGCGGGCTCAAGCGGCTGGAGCCGCTTCCGTGCGCGAAGATCACGAGGCCGCGCGGCTCGTCCACCGGCAGCGTCAGGTCCCCCGTCAGGCTGGCGCCGGCGACATCGAGCTGCAGGGTGCGCGCCTGCTCGGCCTGCTGCGCCGGATCCTGCGCGCGCGACGCGCCGCCGCCGGCGGCGGCCTCGAGCAGCCCGACGACCTCGTCGTCGGAGACAGCTGAGAAGTCTTCGTACCAGCGCCCGACCCCGAGCAGCTCGTGCGGGATCGTGTGGCACACGACCTCGTCGGCCTCCTCGCCGACGAGCGCGATCGCGTCCGCGGCCCCGACCGGGACGGCGACGACGATCCTGCCTGCGCCGCGCGCACGCAGCGCGCGGACGGCCGCGAGGGTGGTCAGGCCGGTGGCGAGGCCGTCGTCGACGACGATCACCAGCCGCTCGCGGACGTCTGCGCGCGGACGTCCGTTGCGGTAGCGCGCCATGCGTCGGCGCAGCTCCTCGAGCTCGCGTTCGACGGTCTGCTCGAGGACGTGCTCGGTCATCCCCGAGCGCCGTGCCGCGTCGGCGTTCAGGACGGCACCGCCGTCCTCGGCGATCGCGCCGACGCCGAACTCCGGGTTCCCGGGCGCGCCGAGCTTGCGGACGGCGAGGATGTCCAGCGGCGCACCGAGCGCGCGCGCGACCTCGAAGCCGACCGGCACGCCGCCGCGCGGAAGCGCGACGACGACGGGGCGCTCGTCGGCGAGCGGCGCGAGTTGGGCGGCGAGCAGGCGACCGGCGTGACGGCGATCTCGAAAGTACATGCCGCCATCGTCCACGCGCGCGGCGGTCGCGCCATCCGCAGCCGCCCCGGCTCCGGCTACGTGTTTCCCCGCAATCGCTCGCAGCGCGACCGGCGCCTCGCCGGCCTGCCGCGCCGATCTTCACGCGCCGTCCGCGGTGATCGTGAGGTGGGTGTGCAGCTCGATCGGGTTGGCCACGCAGTAGACGCCAGGGCAGTGCTCGTCGGCGATGCGCTTTATCTCCTGCAGGCGCTCGGCGGGGGCGCCGGCGTCGACCTCGAGCTGCCAGTCGATCCGCTCGACGGGCGCGTTGTCGCTGACACCGAGCGCGCGGCTCTGGTCGACGCGTGCTTCGGCGCGGGCGCGCAGTGCGCGAACCTCGATGCCCTGGCGGGCGGCCTCCTGTGCATAGGTCATGGCGTAGCAGGCAAGGCCGCCCCAGAAGCAGTAGGCCAGCGGGTTGGGCGCTGATCCGGTCCCGCCCATCGGCGGCGGGAAGTCCGCCTCGAAGGTCACCGGGTCGCCGTCGGGGATCGGGATCGTGGCCCGAAACTGCGGGCCGTCGCCGACGTTCCACTCGCCGTCGAAGCTGATCCGCTGGGCGACCGCCGACGGGTCCCGGCGCGCCTTGTCGATCGTCTCGTTGAGGGCGTCGACGTTGACGTTGTGCATCTTGTTTCTCCTCTTGTCGATGTCGGATCGGGCCTCGGCGGGCGCGCGGCTCGGCCGGGGCGTGTGCAGGCGGTGCTCGCGCGCGGGTTCGCCGCGCTCGTCGCCGTCTACCCTGATCGCGAGCACGGCGTTCTTCGCCGGCCGGCCGCGGAGCCCGGCATCACAGCCCGTCGAGCTCGGCACGCACCGCGTCGATCTCTTCGCTGAACTCGGCCAGCGCTCGGCGCAGCGGTGGCGGCAGGTCGACGCCGTTGCGCTCGAGTCGCCGCACGCGGTCGTGCAGGTCGGCATGGCAGGACGCAAGGTCGCCGGCGCGGCGCTCGAGGTTCTGCTGCGCGGAGACGAGCGCGATCGGGTCGCGGGGTATCCGGCCGTGGTGTTCGGTCGCAGGCACGTATCACCTCTTGCTGACGGGAAAGGGTGTCCTCGAGCGCACGGTACGAGCGCGGTTGGAGCCGTCCATCGGCAGATCGCCACGTCGAAGCCGCGGCGAACTACGAGCCTCGCAGCGTCCGGCCGCGGAAGATCGCAGGACGGGTCCTCGCTCACCGCCACCACGATCCGGGGGCAGACGCCCGTATGCCGACGCGGTATCGATGATCGCTCGCCGATCCGGCCTCGATGCAGGAAGCTGTGCGCGAACCTGGCGGCCCTGCGCCGCCCGCACAGAGGAGCGAGATGATGACGACGAGGATCCGGGGGTTCCGGCGGACCGTGGGGCGATCGCGCGTCAAGCCGTGCGGCCGGCCGCGGCAGCGGCGGCGCGGCGGCGCGGCGTGATGTCCGCCGGTGATCGGGCGCCGACGATCGTCGTCGGCTACGACGGCTCGCCGACCGCGCGCGCTGCCCTCGACTACGCGCGCCGGCGCGCGGGCGCCGGCGGGACGGTCTTCGTCGTGCACGCCTTCGAGCTGCCCGGCGAGCTGCTCGGCTTTCCCAACTACGATCGGCTGCTGGAGGAGCGTCAGCGCCAGGGACAGGCGCTGCTGGCCGAGGTCGAGGCCGACGCCGACCCCCGGCAGCTCGAGACCGAGCTCGTCGGCGGCCCTCCGGCCGAGGCGATCGCGCGGGTGGCGCGGGTGCGTGGCGCCGACGAGATCGTCGTCGGCGCCCGTGGCGTGAGCCGCGCGCGTGCGCTGCTGGGCAGCGTCTCAAGCGAGTTGCTGCATGTCGCCGACCGCCCCGTCGTCGTCATCCCGGCGGCGTCGATCGCGGAGCCAGCGCCGTGAGCGTCGCATGGTTCATCGTCTGGCTGATCGCCAACAACGTCGGCGCCACCGAGCCGCTGGCACTCGATCCCGTCAACTGGTGGACGGCGACGCTGATCCTCGCCCTGGCGCTCGACGTCAACCGCCCGCCGATGGGAGGTTCGAAGAACGGCTGACGATCGTCGGCGCGGCGAGCGGTCTCGCGCGCCGCCGCGGTCAGCCAGCCGCCGGCCCGCGCGCCAGTCGCATGCCCGAACGCAACGCGGCGACCGGCCGCAGCGTGCGGAACGCGAGCATCGCGCCGGCCATGCCCAGCAGTGCGTTGACCGCGGTGATGCCGACCTGCATCCCGATCGAGAACGCCAGCACGGCGGCGGTTCCCGCGCCGCTGAGCGCATAGGCGACGAGCACCTGTTGCGTGCCGGCCCCGCCCGGCGTCAGCGGGACGAGCGTCGAGACGCCGCAGAGCACCATGACGAGCGCGGCCGTCATCAGCGACGCCGGCAGGCCGAAGGCGGCCAGCAGGCAGAAGACGACGCCGATCCGGCAGCCCCATGCCGCCGCCTGCGGTCCGACGACCTGGCGCGCGTAGCGCCGCGGCGTGCGCAGGATCGCTCCGCCACGACGCAGCTGCGACCAGAGCCGTGCGATACGCGGGCGAAGCCGCCGCGCGGCGGTCGCCGCAACGATCGCGACCGCGATGCCGGCGGGGACGAGCCAGGCCGCCGCGCCCGGTGACGACGCGGCGAACGGCAGGCCGCGAGTGGCGATCAGGGCGACGAGCAGCACGGTCGCCGCCAGCAGGTCGAAGAGGACGAGGACCGACATCCCGGCGGCGATCGTCGCGACGCTCGATCCCTGCAGCCGCGCGCGCAGCAGCGCGACCTTCGCGACGTCGCCGCCGCGGCCGGGGACCACCGCGTTGAGGGCCACGCCCGTCGCGTAGGCGGCGGCGACGTCGACGAACGGCACGCGCTGCTGCGGGTAGGCCGCACCGAGGACGTTGCGCAGGGCAAGCGACCGCAGCAGGTGGTTGACGAGGTGGGCACCGAGCGCGAGCGCGAGCCAGAGCGGATTTGCATGGCCGAAACTCGCGATCACATCGCCGGCGCCGCCGAGCACGCCGCTCATGCGATGGCGCCCGCGATCCGCTCGAAGTCGCGGCTGATGAGGCCGTCGACGCCCCAGGCCGAGAGGCGCCGCGCCTCGTCGGGCGTCTCCACCGGCCACGTCATCACGAGCTCGGCGCGCCGGCGCAGATCCTCCACGGCGGCGGCGGTCAGCAGCTCGCGGTGGATCGAGACGCCGGCCAGCCGGCGTGCGCCGAAGCGGCGCCGCAGCGCGCGCAGCTGGCGGCGGCTGCCGACCGAGTGCACGACACGGACCGACGGCAGGTCGCGCAGCGACTCCAGCAGCCGCCAGTTGCGCGAGCACACGGTGATCCGGGTCTCGCGCGAAGCCGCAGCGAGCGCGCCGGCGAGGCGCCGCGGCAGCCGCGGGTCGCGGCCCTTGAGGTCGAGCATGAGCTCGGTTCCGGGGGCGGCGGCCGCCAGCAGCTCGTCGAGCAGCAGCCGCGGCGCGCGCGGCGAGACCAGGACCCAGCGGTCCCACAGGATCGGAAGCGGGCCGAGCGTCTTGAGGTGGCGCACCTCGACGCGGCCGCGATACAGATGCAGGTCAGCCTCGACGAGCGGCAGGCTCAGCGCTTCGGCTCGCTGGAGCAGCCGCACGTCGTTGCCGGCCCTGTGGGCAACCACGAACGTCACGCTGGGCAATTCTAGGCGGCGTCCGCCGGCGGCTGGACAGATCGAGGACCAGCAGCCCGAGCAGCGCGATGGCGATGCCCGCGACGACGTCGACGACGTAGTGGTTGGCGGTCGCGACGACGGCGATCACCATCGCCGCGGCTCCGGCCACCGCCATGCCGCGCAGCAGCCAGTGCGGCGCAGCGCGATACACGACGACACCGAGCAGGACGTTCCAGCCGGCGTGGAAGCTGGGCATGGCCGCGTACTCGTTGACGAGTGCGGCCGGGAGCACCTGCCGGTAGCTGCCGGCCTCGCGCGTGATCGTGTCGACGAGCGGCAGGCTGGTCAGGCGCGGCGGTGCGACGGGGAAGAGCGCGAAGGTCACGAGGCCGACGAACCCGGTCAGGAGGATCGCGTTGCGCAGCAGGTAGTACTCGTCGGGACGGTGGCGAAAGAGCAGGACGCCCGCTCCGATGAGCACCGGCCAATGGCCGTAGATGTACACCGCGTTCGCCGCGTCGACGAGCACGGAGCTCGCCAGAAACGCCTCCTGCACGTCGCGCTCGACGTGGATTCCCGCCTGTGTCTCGAACCGGATCAGCGTCCAGGCATTCGACAGTGCCTGCGCCGTCTCGCTCTGCGTGAGCGCGCGGACGCCGAAGTACGTCAGGTACCCGGCGACGAAGATCGCGATCTCGCGCAGTCCGCGCCACTTCGCCAGTTGCATGCCCCGAACGTACGAGCCGCTGTCGTGTCTGGCATCCGCGCCCCTCCGCGCAGGCGATCCGTAGTCCACCCCGTTTCGGCGCGGCGACGCTTCGACGATCCGCTCTGCGCCGTCCGGGAAGCCTGCGGGCGACTACGGATGAGCTGCACGGGCGTGCAGCGGATGATCGCTCGATGCAGATGACGAGCAGCCGCCGGGAGGCTGGCGAGCATGGCGAACGCTGACGTCGATGGACGGCGCCTGCTGCAGGAGTGGCAGCGCCATATGACCGACCTCGTCGCGTCGATCGCCGCGGCGGGCAACGCGGTGGTGCCTCGGCAGCTGCTGGAGCCGATGCAGCGTCAGCTCGAGCTGACGAGGGCGATCGTCGAGCGCGAGCGCCGCCTTCAGCAGCGGCTCGCGGAGCAGCTCGTCGCGCCGGTGGACGCGATCTTCGACCTGCTGCATGACAGCGCGACGACGATGCGCGCGCAGGCCGAGGCGCTGCAGGCGGCCGGACGCGCGCTCGACGAGACCGCCGGCCTGGTGAAGCTCCAGGCCGAGCGCTTTGAGCAGACCGTCGAGGCGCTGCGGCGCCCGACGGAGCTGGCGAAGGCCGCCGCCGGCATCGGCGATGACGTGCACGAGCCGTCGACGGCTGACGGTGACGCGATCGGCGCAACCCGTGACGATGAGCGTCCGCGGTCGGGCCGGCGCGATCGACGACCGCGCGCCCGGTGAACGACGCCCAGAATTGCAGTAAATCAGGGCGCGACAAACCGGCGAGGTGCTCCGCCGAAGAGCGATTGACGTGCTCGAGGCCGCCGGGTTACGGTTCATGCCGACACGACATCGCGCCTGCACGAAAAAGGAGCACCTGATGCCCCAGATCCCGCGGCCCGTCCAGCAGGTTCCGTCCACTCTCGCGTTCAATCCCGACTGGGTCTCCGACCCGGGGCCGGAGATCTGGCAGATCGTCCGGAACCTCGATCCGCGGCAGCAGACGATCTTCGCCGGGAAGGTGCTCGACGCGCGCATCGGCGTCCAGCAGGCCCAGCTCGACGCGCTGAGGAAGGTCCAGTCGGCGCTCGACGAAGTTCAGCACTGACGCCGGGTCGTCATGCAGGCCGGCACCGGCTCTGGCTTCGAGGCCGCGGCGGTTCGCGAGCGGGACGTCAGCCGAAGCGTCGTGCTCGTGGGCTTCAAGCGCCTGGGCAACCTCGGCCTCGGCTACCTGGCGGCGACGCTCGAATCCCATGGCTACGACGTCGAGGTGATCGACTTCGAGGATCGGCCCGAGGCCATCCTCGCGACGATCCGCGCGGCGGACCCCCTGCTTGTCGGGTTCTCGCTGATCTTCCAGTTCTACATCGACCGCTTCGAGCGGCTCGCCGCCCATCTGCGTGCCGCAGGGATCGACTGCCACTTCACGATCGGCGGCCATTTTCCGAGCCTGAGCCCGCGTCCGACGCTCGAGCTCATGCCGCAGCTCGACAGCATCGTGCGGTTCGAGGGCGAGCTGACGCTCCTGGAGCTGGTCGACCGGCTGAGCGTCGGCGGTGAGTGGCGAGCGGTGAGCGGGATCGTCCATCGCGAAGGCGACCGTGTCGTCGAGAACCCGGACCGGCCGCTGCTCGCCGACCTCGACGAGCTGCCGCTGCCCCACCGCGTGGTCGACACGCGGCGGATCCTCGGGCGCGCCACGACGCAGCTCGTCGCCAGCCGCGGCTGCGCGCGCAAGTGCTCGTTCTGCTCGATCCACATGTTCTACCGCTCGGCGCCGGGCAAGGTGGTGCGCACGCGCAGCCCGCGGGCGGTGGCGCGCGAGATGCGGATGCTGCACGACCAGCTCGGAGTCAGCATCCTGCTCTTCCAGGACGACGACTTCCCGATCTTCGGAAAGGCCTGGCAGCGCTGGTGCCGCCAGCTGCTGGACGCGATCCACGACGAGGATCTCGTCGGCCGCATGCTGTGGAAGATCAACTGCCGCGCGGACGCCGTCGACCGCGAGCTGCTGTCGGAGATGCGCGACGCCGGGCTGTACCTCGTCTACATGGGACTCGAGTCGGGCAGCGACGCAGGCCTGCAGACGCTGCACAAGCAGACGACGGTCGAGCAGAACTTGCGTGCCGTCGAGATCCTCAAGGACCTCGGGATCAACTTCGACTTCGGCTTCATGATGCTCGATCCGTCGAGCACCTTCGCCTCCGTTCGCGAGAACGTCGCGTTCCTGCAGCGCATCGTCGGCGACGGCTCGGCGGCGGCGGAGTTCTGCCGCATGATCCCCTACGACGGAACGCCGATCAAGGACCAGCTCGCGCACAGCGGGCGCCTGCGCGGCGACGTGCTCAGCCCCGACTACGACTTCCTCGACGCGCGGCTGGAGGTCTTCTACCAGCACGTCAACGAGGCGCTCAACCTGACCGGCTGGATCCACGGCGTGCGGGCGCTGTCGCCGCAGCTGAAGTTCGCCTGGAGCGAGCTGGCGATCATGGAGCGGCTGACACCCGACCTGCCGCAGCTGGGGCGCTACCGCGTGACGCTCCAGCAGATCACGGCTGCGAGCAACGCCGTCCTCTTCGACGTCGTGCGGGAGCTCGCCGACACCTGCGAAGCAGAGCTCGATCCGGCGATCGACCGCGATGCCCTGGCTCTGCAGGCCGGCCAGTTCGTCGACGAGCTGCTGTACGAGCGAAACCGCTTCGTCGCCGCCAACCAGGACGACCTGCTGCGCGTCCTCGAGGCCGCCCCGGCCTGAGGTCGCAATCCCGGCAGCCGGCCGGACTGTCGGCCGCGGAGGCGGCGCACCGCCTCGCGCAGGTCAGTCCGAACGCGATCCCGGAGGCCCGCGGGCCCTCGGCGGTGCGCCGGTTTCTCGCCAACTTCGTTGCGCTGTTCGCCCTGCTGCTGTGGACGGGCGCCGTGCTGGCGCTGGTGGCGGGCCTGCCCGAGCTCGCCGCGGCGATCGTCGCCGTGATCGTCGTCAACGCGGCGTTCTCCTACGTGCAGGAGCACCGCGCCGAGCAGGCCGTCGCGGCCCTGCGCACGATGCTTCCGCTGCGCGTCCGCGTCCGGCGCGACGGCGAGAGCGTCGAGATATCCAGCGAGGAGGTCGTGCCCGGGGACGTGCTGCTGCTGGCGGCCGGCGACCGCATCGCGGCGGACGGCGAGCTCGTCACGGCCAGTGATCTGCGCGTCGACGAGTCGACGCTGACGGGGGAGTCGGCTCCCGTCGCGCCGCAGCAGCAGGTCTTCGCCGGCACCTATGTGACCGCGGGCGCGGCGGCGGCGCTGGCGACGGCGACCGGGGCGCAGACCCGCTTCGGACGCATCGCCCAGCTCGCGCAGCAGACACGGCGCGAGCCCAGCCCGCTCGAGCACGAGCTCGAGCACCTGACGAGGCTGGTGGCCGTGCTGGCGGTCGCGATCGGCGTCCTCTTCTTCGTCGTCGCCGGACTGGGCGGCATGGGGGTGACGGACCGGTTCGTCTTCGCGATCGGCGTGACGGTGGCGCTTGTTCCCGAGGGGCTGCTGCCGACCGTCACGCTGTCGCTCGCGCTCGCGACGCAGCGGATGGCGAAGCGCAACGCGCTCGTGCGCCGCCTGTCGTCCGTCGAGACGCTCGGTGAGACGACCGTCATCTGCACCGACAAGACCGGAACGCTGACGGAGAACGAGATGACCGTGCAGCGGCTCTGGACGCCCGGCGGCGAGCTCACGGTCGAGGGCGCCGGTTACGAGCCGTTCGGACGCTTTCACGCGGGCGACACGGTCGTCGAGCCGGCGCCGCTCGCCGAGCTGCTGCGCGCGGGGCTGCTGTGCAACGACGCGCGGCTGATCCACGCGCAGGACGGCTGGTCGGTGCTCGGCGACCCGACCGAGGGCGCGCTCGTCGTGCTCGCCGAGAAGGGCGGGCTTCGCCATGAGCAGGAGGCGGCGCGCGCGCCGCGCGTCCTCGAGCTGCCGTTCAGCTCCGAGCGCCGGCGCATGACGACGGTGCAGCTCGTCGGGGGCGAGCGGATCGCCTACGTCAAGGGCGCGCTCGACGTCATCCTGCCGCGCACCGCGACCAGCGAGCAGGCGAAGGCCGAAGCGGCCACCGTCGCCGCCGCGATGGAGCGCGACGCGCTGCGCGTCCTCGCCCTCGCCCGCCGCGTCCTGCCCGCCGACACCGCGTCGGCGGCGGATTCGATCGAGCGCGAGCTCGAGCTGCTCGGGATCGTCGGCATGATCGACCCGCCGCGGCCAGCGGTCCCGGACGCGGTCCGCCGCTGCCGCCAGGCCGGGATCCGCGTCATCATGGTCACCGGCGACAGCGGCGCGACAGCGGAGGCGATCGCCCGCCGCGTGGGACTGGTCGACGGCGACGTGCACGTCATCACCGGCGCCGAGCTCGCCGCCCTCGACGACGCCGGGCTGCAGCGACGTCTGGCCGAGCGCGACGTCATCTTCGCCCGCATCGAGCCCGAGCAGAAGCTGCGCCTCGCCGAGCTGATGCGAGCCGCCGGCGAGGTCGTCGCGATGACGGGCGACGGCGTCAACGACGCGCCCGCGCTGAAGCATGCGGACATCGGCATCGCGATGGGCCGCGGCGGGACCGATGTCGCAAAGGAGGCCGCCGACCTGATCCTCGTCGACGACAACTTCGCCTCGATCGTGGCCGCCGTCGAGGAGGGGCGTGCCGTCTACGACAACATCCGCCGCTTTGCCGGCTACCACTTCTGCTCCAACGTCGGCGAGCTCACGCCGTTCGTCGTGTGGGGCGTCTCGGGTGGCGCGGTGCCGCTGCCGCTGGTGGTCATGCAGGTGCTCGCGATCGACCTCGGCACCGACCAGCTGCCCGCGATCGCGCTGGGCACCGAGCGCGCGGAACCGGGAACCATGACGCGACCGCCGCGTCGGCGCGGCGAGCACCTGCTCGATCGCGCGGTCGGCAGGCGGGTGTTCGGATGGATCGGGCCCTTGGAGGGCCTGGCCGCGATGTCCTGCTTCCTGTTCGCCTACTGGCTTGCCGGATGGAGGCCGGGACAGGCGTTGACCGGCAGCGGCACGCTGTACGTCGAGGCAACGACGATGGCGCTCGCGGGCATCGTGATGGCACAGGTCGGCGCCGGCCTGGCGTGGCGAACCAACACGCTCTCACTGCGTGCCGTCGGCCTGCGGTCGAACCGGCTGCTGCTCGCCGGCATCGCCGTCGAGGTCGCGATGATCGCTCTGCTGGCCTACACCCCCGGGCTCGACGACATCTTCCACACGAGCGATCTGGAGATCCGGCACTGGCTCTTCCTGCTTGCCTGGCCGCCGCTCATCCTCGGCGCGGAGGAGGCGCGCAAGGCCCTCGCCCGGCGGCGCGGGCGCGACGCGGCGACCACGGGCGCGACGACGTGAACCGCGCCCGGGCGCAACGGCGGGGCGGATCCTGGGAAAACCCGACCCACGTCTGCGCTGGATTGCGGATGAAGGGCCGCGCTCGCGCGGATAGCTTCGCCAGCGTGCACACCCTCAGCTCCCACGCCGACGTCCGCCCGCGGGACCGCGCCCGCGCGCGGCTGCTGCCGGTGCGCGTCGTCGTCAACGCCAACGCGAGCGGCGCGCTGACGCCGGCGGCGCGCGACGACCTCGTCCGCGCGCTGCGCGACGCCGGCGCCGACGTCGCACTGGAGCTCACGGGCAGTTCCGCCGAGCTCGCCGAGCTGTGGGACGACGACGACGGGCGCCGCCTCGTGCTGGTCGGCGGCGACGGCACGATCCACGCCGCGGCGAACCTCGGCGGGCAGCCGCGCGACGTGGCTCTGATCCCCGCCGGGCGGGCCAACAACATCGCGCGCAGCACGCAGATCCCGCGTGACCGGCAGCTCGCCGCGCGCCTCGCGGTGCAGGGCGACGTGCGGCCACTGGACCTCATCGAGGCGCGCACGGCGCAGCAGCGCAGGCTCGTCGTCGAGAGCGTCAGCGTGGGATTCCTCGCGCAGGCGCGAGTGCGCCACCACGGGCGCAACTCGGCCGACGTGCGCGCGGCGCTGCGCGCCGGCGCCGGCGCGCTGCGCGACTTCCGGCCGCTGACCGCGCACGTCTGCTCGGCGAGCAGCGACGAGACGCTGCGCCTCTCGCAGCTCTTCGTCGCCAACCTGCCGTTCTACGAGTTCGGGCTGCGCGTGGCGCCGCAGGCCGACCCGACCGACGCGACGCTCGACCTCGTCGGCATCGACGCGCCCACGCGCCTGGCCGTCCTGCGGATGATCGGCGAGCTCCGCCGCGGCCGGCACCTGCCCTACCACGGCGTCCACGCCTGGCGCTCGCAGACCGCAACGATCACGACCGGCGGCTGCTCGCCGATCGTCGCCGACTCCGAGGATCTCGGCACGGGACCCGTGATGCTGCGCGCCGTGCCCGCGGCGCTGCGGCTCGTACGGCCATGACGGCCGCGCCGGCAGCGAGCGCGTGGCGGCGGCGCATCCGTGCGGCGACGCCGTCGGGCAGCGCCGCGCTCGTCGCCTTCAGCGCCGCCGCGGTCGGCGCCGGCCTCGGCCGCGCGCTGCTGACGACCTACCTGCCCGTGCTGCTCGAGCGCATCCGCGACGCCCCCGGGCTGATCGGAACGGTCATGCTCGTCAACACCGCCGCCGGGCTGCTCGTACCGCTCGTCGTCGGCGTGTGGAGCGACCGCCTGCGCGACGGGGGCCACGGGCGAACCATGCCGTTCGTGCTCGGCGGCAGCGTCCTGGCGGCCGGCGGGCTGCTCGCGGTGGCGCTCGGCCACGCGAGCTCCTACCTCGCGCTCGCAGCCTTCGCGGCGGTCGCCTACGCCGGCCTGAACGCCGTAACGACCGGCCACCGCGCGCTCATCCCGGAGAACTTCGACGAAGAGGAACGCGCCGCGGCGACCGGCGGCGAGGAGGTCGCGATGCTCGCCGGGACGCTGCTCGGCGTCGTCGCGGGCGGCTTCCTGATCGAGCGCGGCGGGTGGATGCCGTTCGCGCTCGGCGCGCTGGCGCTGCCGCTGCTGGCGCTGCCGACCGTGCGCCGGATGCGCGGCCGCGAGCGCCCGCCGGTGCCGGTCGCGCGCAGGTCGCCGGGCGTGCGCTACTACCTGCGCGCCGCGGCGCGACCGGGCGGCAGGCTGATCCTCGCGGCACAGGCGCTGTGGGTTCTCGGCTACGTCGGGCTGCCGCCGTTCTTCGTCCTCTACGCCCAACGCGTGCTCGACCTGCGGCCGAGCATCGCCGGGCTGCTGCTGGCGGGGTTCGGGCTCGTCAGCGGCGCGGCGATGCTGCTCGCCGGGATCGCGAAGGTCGAGCGGCAGCGCGCCCTGCTGCTTGCGGGCGCGGCGGCGATGGGCGCCGGCCTGCTGGCCGTCGCCGCGTCGTCGAGCCTCGCGCTCGTCGCCGCCGCGCTGCTGCCCGTCGCGATCGGCTTCGGCGTGCTGACGACGCTCGGGTTTCCCGTCTATGCGAACTTCATCCCGCGCGGCGAGGAGGGCGCGTACAGCGCGCTGTACTTCTCCGTGCGCTCGATCTCGAGCGCCGTCGCGCTGCCCGTCGCCGGCTGGACGATCGCGCTGACCGGCAGCTACCGCTCGCTGTTCGTGCTCGGCGGCTGCGTCACGCTGGCGGCGCTCGTGCCGCTGGCGGCGCTGTCGGGCCGCCGCTGGCGCCCCGGCGAGCGCGCGCGGCGGGCGCTGCGCTACGGCGCCGGCCTCGCCGTCGCCACTGCGGCCCTGCTCGGGCTCGGGATGCTGATCGCCGAGACGGCGCTGCTGGACGCCGACAAGGAGGCCTTCAGCCTGCTGTACGGCGCTGGCTCCAGCCCCGCGCTGATCGACCGCCTGCTCGTCGACCCGCACATCCGCAACTACGCGCTGCTCACGCTGCTGGCGGCGTTCGTGCCGAGCCGGCTGCGGCGGGGATCTGCGCTGCGAGCGGCTGCGATCGTCGCCGGCGCGGGACTCGTGGCGTATGCCATGGTGCGGACGTCATGGGCGCTGTGGGAGCGCCCGCGACCTGAGGTGGTGATCGGGACACCGCCCGCCAACGACCACAAGTTCGACGGCCTGCCGTCGTTTCCCAGCGGGCACGTGGCAGTCACGACCGCGCTCGTCGCGTCGATCGGGGCGCTCGTGCCGGTGCTGCGCCTCCCGCTGTGGGGCTATGCCCTGGTGATCGCCGCGACGCGCGTCTCCTACGGCGCGCACTTCCCGTCCGACGTCGCCGGCGGCCTCGTCGTCGGCGTGCTCGCCGCGCACGCGACGCTGGCCGTGCTGGCAGACCCCCGCCCGTCGCTGCGGACGACCCTGCGCGAGCTGCTCTTCACGCAGCAGGGATCCCGGCGGCTGCGACGCCTTGCGCGCGCGCTCGGCGCCGCCGCGCTCGCCGTCTTCGCCGTGCTGCTGGCGACGGTGGGCCCGCCGCATTCGCCCGACGGCGGGCTGCTCGGGGCGTCGATCGAGCACGGCCTGCAACTGGGGCTGCTCGCGCTGGCCGCCGCCGGCGTCGCCGCCGGCTGGTATCGCGATGCCCTCGCCGCCGCCGCGCTCGCCGTGACCGGCCTGGCGCTCGGCGTGCTCGCCGCGCTGGAGTACAACCCGGCCTTCGCGGTCGTCGCCTGCCTGGCGTTCTTCATCCCGGCGACGATGTTCGCATTCGCGTGGCATCCGGTGCGAACGCGGCGGGCCGCGGCGAGCGCGGCGCTGATCGCTACGGCGCTGCTCGCGCTGGGGGCCTTCGCCGCGCTGGAGGTGCACTCCGCCGCCTACGGGCCGGCGCATCCGCAGTCGCCGCTGACCGCGCCCCCGACGTGGCGCGTGCAGTGGGCGTGGTCGGGCGCCGTGACAGCCCGCAGCGCCACCGTCAACGCGCGCCTGAACGCCGATGGTCGCGTCCGCCTGCTCGTCGGCACGCGCGCCGACCTGCGCGATGCGCGCGCGTCGCGGGCACAGCGCTCCGACGGCGAGCGCAACCAGCGACTGCTTTCGTTCACCGCGCGCAACCTGCGGCCCTCCACGCGCTACTTCTACGGCCTGGAGTTCGAGGGGCGCGTGGACCGCAACCGGATCGGCCGCTTCACGACGTTCGCCGCCGGACGGCAGTCGTTCAAGATCGCGATCGGCGGCTGCGCGCGCGTCGCCTCCAACGGCGCGGTGTTCGACGCGATCCGGCGCGAGCGCCCGCTGATGTTCCTCGCGCTCGGTGACCTGTTCTACGCGAACATCGACCAGAACGCGCGCGGGCGCTTCCTCGACCAGTACGACCGCACCGTCGGCAGCCCCGCCCAGGGCGCGCTGTACCGCAGCGCTCCGATCGCCTACGTCTGGGACGACCACGACTTCGGACCCGACGGCGCCGACGCCTCCTCCGCCAGCCGCCCCGCGGCGCGCTGGGCCTACGGCGCGGCGGTGCCGCACTACGCCCTGCCGTCAGGCGCGGGCGGGACGATCAACCAGGCGTTCACGATCGGCCGCGTGCGCTTCCTCGTGCTCGACACGCGCTCGGCGCGCACCGGCGACAGCATGCTGGGCGCCGCCCAGACGCGCTGGCTGAAGCGCGAGCTGCTCGCCGGGCGCGACCGCTTCGCGCTCACCGTGCTCGTCTCCTCGGTGCCCTGGATCGGGCGCGCGGCACCCGGGGCCGACGGCTGGGCGGCCTTCGCCTCCGAGCGCGCCGCGCTGTCGCGCTTCATCGCACGGCACGACATCCGCCGGCTGGTCATGCTGGGCGGCGACGCCCACATGATCGCGATCGACGACGGATCCCACAGCGACTACTCGGGAACAGGCCGGGCCGGCTTCCCCGTCTTCCACGCCGCCGCTCTGGATCGTCCCGGCGGCGAGAAGGGGGGCCCCTACAGCGAAGGCACGTTCCCGGGGGCGGGCCAGTACGGCACGATGACCGTCGACGACCGCGGCGACCGGCTCGAGGTGCTGCTGTCCGGACGCGACCATCGCGGCCGCGAGCTCGTCCGCCACGCCTTCGCGGTGCCCGCGCCACGGCCGTGAGCGCGCTCGCCGCCGACGCCGTCGCCGCGCTCGTGACGTGTCACCGCGAGCCGCCGGCGCAGGCGCTGCTGGCGCGCCTGCTGCTCGAGCTTCCGCGGGTGCTCGTCGTCGACGACGCGATGCCGCCGGGCCGCGCGCTCGGCCTCGACGAGCTGGCATGCGATCTGGGCGTCGAGGTGCTGCGCCTCGCGCGGCGCTCGGGAAAGGGGCACGCGATCGCCGCCGGCGTGTGCCGCCTGCGCGAGGGCGCCGCCCCGCCGGCCGGCGTGCTCGTGCTCGACGGCGACGGTCAGCATCCGCCCGAGCGGATCCCGGACTTCCTCGCGGCGTCGGCGGTCGCCGAGCTCGTGATCGGCAACCGCTTCGAGACGCCGCGCGACGTGCCGTTCGTGCGCCGCGTCTCCAACCGCGTCGCGAGCCATGTCGTCGCGCGGACGACGGGCGCGCCGGTGCACGACAGCCAGTGCGGGATGCGGCTGCTCTGCGGCCGCGCGCTCGCCGAGGTGCGGTTCCCCGGCGGCGGCTTCGACTCCGAGACGCACCATCTGAAGCACTGCCTGCATGCCGGCGTCCGCGTCGGCTGGGTCCCGATTCCGGCGATCTACGAGGGCCGGCCGAGCTCGTTTCGGCCGCTGCGCGACAGCGTTGCGGTGCTGCGCGCGGCGCTCGCCGACGGGGCGACCTGCATCAGCCGCGATCGGCGCGACGACGGCGTTCGCAGCGGGGGGCGGGCGCGTGGTCAGTAGTACGCCGAGCGCCCGATGCGGAGCAGCACCGATGGCGGGCCCGATCGCCGGCCGTAGCGTCGCCGGTGTGAGCCCCTCCCTGGTCCCGCCCGCGACGCCCGCCTACGAGGACGCGTGCGCCGCGTTCTCGTGGGCGGGCGCGCGCGAGCTGCTCGCCGGCCTGCCCGGCGGCGGGCTGAACATCTGCCACGAGGCGCTCGACCGCCAGGCCGACGGCGCGCTCGGCGGTGCGACGGCGCTGCGCTGCATCGACCGCGACGGGGCGCGACGCGACATCTCCTACGCCGAGTTGCGCGACCGCGCGGCGCGCTTCGCCGGCGTGCTCGCCGAGCTCGGCGTGCAGCGCGGCGAGCGCGTCTTCTCGCTGCTGGGCCGCGTCCCCGAGCTGCACGTCGCCGCTCTGGGCACGATGCGCGCCGGCGCGATCTTCTGCCCGCTGTTCTCGGCCTTCGGCCCCGACCCGATCCGGCAGCGGATGCAGCGCGGCGACGCACGCGTGCTCGTCACGACGCGGGCGCTGTACGAGCGCAAGGTCAGCGCGCTGCGCGACGCGCTGCCGGGCCTGCGCCACGTCCTGCTCGTCGACGACGACCTGCCGGCCCGGCTGACCGCCGCCGTGCCCGCGCCGGTCGTCGCCACGCAACCCGAGGATCCGGCGCTGTTGCACTTCACGAGCGGCACGACCGGCGCGCCGAAAGGCGCCGTCCACGTGCACCGCGCCGTCGTCGCCCACCAGATGACCGCGCGCTGGACGCTGGACCTGCGCGCCGGCGACGTCTACTGGTGCACCGCCGACCCGGGCTGGGTGACCGGGATGTCCTACGGCGTGATCGCCCCGCTGGTTTGCGGCGTCACGACCGTCGTCGACGCGCGCGAGTTCGACGCGCCGGCATGGTACGAGACGCTCGAACGCGAGCGGGTCAACGTGTGGTACACGGCGCCGACGGCGATCCGCATGCTGATGCGCGCCGGCGACGACCTCGCCGCCGGCGTCGACCTGTCGGCGCTGCGGCTCGCCGCGAGCGTCGGTGAGCCGCTGTCGGCCGACGCCGTCGACTGGGGCTCGCGCGTGCTCGGGCGTCCGTTCCACGATACGTGGTGGCAGACCGAGACCGGCGCGATCATGATCGCCAACCATCCGGTCGACCGCGTCCATCCCGGCTCGATGGGGCGGCCGTTTCCGGGCATCGAGGCGGCGATCGTGCGCCGCGACGCAGACGGCGATCCGGTCATCGGCGGCGACGGCGAGCCCGTCCTCGTGACCTCGCCCGAGGAGCACGGCGAGCTGGCCCTGCGCGCCGGCTGGCCGTCGATGTTCGCCGCCTACCTGGACGACGAGCGGCGCTACCGCAAGGCGTTCGCCGGCAGCTGGTACCTCAGCGGCGACCTCGCGCGGCGCGACGCCGCCGGCTGGTTTCACTTCGTCGGTCGCGGCGACGACGTGATCAAGACAGCCGGTCATCTCGTCGGCCCGTTCGAGATCGAGGGCGCGCTGCTCGAGCATCCCGCCGTCGCCGAGGCGGCGGCGATCGGCGTGCCCGACCCGGTCGCAGGCCAGGTCGTGGTCGCCAAGGTCATCCTCCAGCACGGCTTCGAGGAGACGCCGCAGCTCGTGCGCGAGCTGCGCGGCTCGGCGCGCGCGAAGCTCGGCGCGGCGGTCGCACCGCGGCGGATCGACGTCGTGACCGACCTGCCGCACACGCGCAGCGGCAAGATCATGCGCCGTCTCGTGCGCGCCCGCGAGCTCGGCCTCGCCGAGGGCGACCTCTCGACGCTGGAGCCGGCGCGATGACCGCCGGGCACCGCCGTCAGCTGCTGCACGAGATGCTGCGCATCCGCCGCTTCGAGGAGCGCTGCATCGAGCTCTACAGCGCCGCCGAGATCCGCGGCTTCCTGCATGTCTACATCGGCGAGGAGGCGGTCGCGGTCGGCGCGATGCAGTCGCTGACGGCCGACGACGCGATCGTCGCGACGTACCGCGAGCACGGCCACGCGCTCGCGCGCGGGATCTCGGCGCGAGCGATCCTCGCCGAGATGCTCGGCCGGCTGGAGGGCTGCAGCCGCGGCCGCGGCGGCTCGATGCACCTCTTCGATCGCGCGACGCGCTTCTACGGCGGCAACGGGATCGTCGCTGCCGGCCTGCCGCTCGCCGTCGGGCTCGCGCTGGCCGACAGGATGCGGGACCGCGAGCGCGTCACCGCCTGCTTCTTCGGCGAGGGCGCAATCGCCGAGGGCGAGTTCCACGAGTCGATGAACCTCGCCGCGCTGTGGAAGCTGCCGGTCCTCTTCCTCTGCGAGAACAACCTCTATGCGATGGGCACGGCGCTGGAGCGCTCGGAGTCCGAGACCGACCTGACGCTGAAGGCCGCCTCCTACGAGATGCCCGCCTGGCACGTCGACGGGATGGACGTCGAGGCCGTCGAGCATGCTGCCCGGCGGGCGACGGAGATGATCCGCGGCGGCGAGGGGCCCGTCTTCCTGGAGGCGCGCACGTACCGCTTCCGCGCGCATTCGATGTACGACCCAGACCTCTACCGCGACAAGCAGGAGATCGCCCGCTGGCGCGAGCGCGACCCGATCGACACGTTCGTCGCCCGGCTGCGCGCGGCGGGCGAGCTCGACGACGCGGGCCTGGAGGAGCTCGAGGCGACGGTCGCCGCGGAGGTCGACGACGCCACCCGGTTCGCGCGCGCCGGGACGCCGGAGCCGCTCGAGGAGCTCGCGCGCTTCGTCTACGCGGAGCCGGCGGCATGAGCGGCACGGCGACGGCGACGACGACGTATCGCGAGGCGCTGCGCGAGGGCCTGCGCGACGCGCTCGCGGCCGACGAGCGCGTGTTCCTCATCGGCGAGGACGTCGGCCGCTACGGCGGCTCGTTCGGGGTCAGCCGCGGCCTGCTCGACGAGTTCGGCCCCGAGCGCATCCGCGACGCGCCGCTGTCGGAGTCCGGCTTCGTCGGGGCGGGGATCGGCGCGGCGCTCGGCGGCATGCGACCGATCGTCGAGGTCATGACGGTCAACTTCGCGCTGCTGGCGCTCGACCAGATCGTCAACACGGCGGCGTCGCTGTCGCACATGTCGGGCGGGCAGTTCCACGTCCCGCTCGTGATCCGCATGACGACCGGCGGTGGGCGCCAGCTGGCGGCGCAGCACTCGCACTCGCTGGAGTGCTGGTTCGCCCACGTCCCGGGGCTGCGCGTGCTCGCGCCGGCGACGATCGACGACGCGCGCTGGATGCTCGCGCCGGCGCTCGCCTCGCCCGATCCCGTCGTGATCTTCGAGCACGGCTCGCTGTACGCGTGGGAGGGACCGGCGCCCGGGCCCGGGCCGGTCGACCTCGACCGGGCCGCGATCCGCCGCGGCGGACAGGATGTCTCGCTGATCGCCTATGGCAACAGCGTCCACGTGGCGCTGGCCGCCGCCGAGCAGCTCGCGGCGCAGGGTGTGAGCGCCGAGGTGCTCGACCTGCGCGTCCTGCGCCCGCTCGACGACACGGCGATCCTCGCGTCGGTCGCGCGCACGCACCGCGCCGTCGTCGTCGACGAGGGCTGGAGCAGGGTGGGGCTCGCGGCCGAGGTGTCGGCGACGATCATGCAGGGCGCCTTCTACGAGCTCGACGCCCCGGTTGCCCGCGTCTGCACGGCCGACGTTCCGCTGCCGTTCGCCAGGCACCTCGAGGACCACGCGCTGCCGCAGCCCGAGCGGGTCGTCGCCGCCGTCCGCGAGCTCGGCCTCGGAGGCTGAGCGGTGGCCGAGCTGACGATGCCCGCGCTGGGCGCCGACATGACCTCCGGCCGGCTGCTGGAGTGGCACGTCGCGCCGGGCGACCGCGTGGCGAAGGGCGACATCGTCGCCACCGTCGACACCGACAAGGCCGAGATCGACATCGAGACGTTCCACGGCGGCGTCGTGGAGCAGATCCTCGTCGAGCCCGGGACGAAGGTCGACGTCGGCGCGGTGCTGGCGACGATCGCCGGCAACGGCGCGAGCGCCGCGCCCGCCGCGCCCGCGCCCGCGCCCGCCGCGCCCGCGCCCGCACCCGCGCCCGCGTCGCCGCCGGAGGCTGCCGGGCCGCCGCCCGAGTCCGCCGCGCCGCCGCCGGAGGCCGCCGCGTCGCCGCCGGAGGCCGCCGCGCCGCCGCCAGTGTCGGCCGCGCCGCCGCCCGAGTCCGCCGCGCCGCCGCCGGCGCCCGCCGCGCCGCCGTTCGCGCCCGGGCGCCATCGCCGCCGCGTGTCGCCGCTCGCGCGCCGGACCGCTGCCGAGCTCGGCATCGACGTCGAGTCGATCACGGGCAGCGGCCCGCAGGGCGCGGTGACGCAGGTCGACGTCCAGCGCGCCGCCGCCGCCGCGGCGCCGGCGCCGCCCGCGGTCGCGCCGCCCGCGGTCGCGTCGCCGCCCGCCGCCGAGCGCCGCTCCGCGGAGGACCGGCTCGCCTCGCTGAACCGCGCCGTCGGCGAGCTCATGGCGCGCTCCAAGCGCGAGATCCCGCACTACTACCTGCAGCGCGAGATCGACATGAGCGCCGCGCTGGACTGGCTGGATGCGCACAACGCGCGCTGCGCCCCCGGCGAGCGGATCCTGCCCGCCGCGCTGCTGCTGCGCGCCGCCGCGCTCGCCGCCCACGACGTGCCCGAGGTCAACGGGACCTTCGAGCAGGGCGCCTTCCGGCCGGCGCCGCACGTCGATCTCGGCGTCGCCGTGTCGCTGCGCAGCGGTGGCGTGATCGCGCCGGTGATCCCCGCGGCCGACACGCTGGCGCTGCCCGAGCTGATGGCCGCGCTGCGCGCGCTCACGGCGCGCGCCCGGCGCGGCAAGCTGCACGGCAGGGACATCTCGGGCGGCACGCTGACCGTGACGAGCCTCGGTGAGCACGGGGCCGATCTCGTCCACGGCGTGATCTTCGCGCCGCAGGTCGCGCTCGTCGGCTTCGGCCGCATCGCCGCGCGTCCCTGGGCTGTGGGCGACATGGTCGGCAGCCGCCGCGTCGTCACCGCCACGCTCGCCGCCGACCACCGGGTCAGCGACGGCCACCGCGGCTCGCTGTACCTGTCCTCACTCGACCACCACCTCCAGGAGCCTGAACAGCTATGACGCATGACGACGCCCGAGCCATCGTGCTGCGCTGCCTCGACGAGATCGCCGCCGGCGCCGGCGGCGAGACGCTCGCGCCCGACGCCGACCTGCGCGAGGCGCTCGATCTGGACTCGATGGACATCTTCAACCTCGTCACCGCGATCTGCGAGCAGACCGGCGTCGACATCCCGGACCGCGAGGTTGCCGGTCTGAAGACGCTCGACATGTTCGCCGCGCGCGTCGCCACCGCGGCCGTCGGGAGCTGACCGAGCGGTCGCTCGCTTGCCGCCGCCGGCACGCGGCGGCCGGGACGGTGGGAGGCTGCGGGCGACGGTGAGACCCGACGGGGGTGCGCCGAACGACGCCGCGGCCGCGGCGAGGCTCGACACACCCCCACGGGCGATCGTTGGCCTGCGGCGCTCAGGCGTGCCCGAAGCGCACCTCGGGCAGCACACGGGCCACCCAGCGCGGCCGGTACCAGGCCCAGCGGCCGAGCAGCCGCAGCAGGACCGGCACGAGCAACAGGCGCACGAGCGCGGCGTCGAGCAGGACGGCGATGCCGAGGATCACGCCCATCTCCTTCGGCGGCAGCGGGCCGCTGAGCGCGAAGGTGAAGAACACCGCCACCATCACCGCGGCGGCTGCGAAGACGACGCGGCCCGAGTGCGCGAGCCCGCCGACCATCGCCTCCTTGGGATCCTGGCTGCGGTCCCAGTGCTCCTTCGCCGACGAGAGCAGGAACACGGTGTAGTCCATCGAGATCGCGAAGATCATCGCGAAGAAGAACACCGGCGCCCACGCGTCGAGGAAGCCCTGCGACTCGAAGCCCAGCAGGCCGCTGAGGTGGCCCTCCTGGAAGATCAGCCGCGCCACGCCGAATGCGGCTCCCGTCGCCAGCAGGTTCGTCAGCACGCCCGCCGCGGCGAGGATCGGCGCCTGCAGGGCGACGAGCAGCAGCGCGAAGCCGAGCGCGAGGACCACGCCGATCACCAGCGGCGTCTTCGCCGAGAGCAGGCTCTCGAGGTCGTGGTTCTCGGCGACGGAACCGCCGACGAGCGCGCTCTCGGGCAGCGCCGCGCGCAGCCGGTCGACGGTCGCGCCGACGTCCTTGCTCGAGGGATCGGCCCGCGGGATCGCCTGGATCAGCATGCTGTCGCCCGCGCCCGGCATCGCCGGGGTGACCTGTGCGATGCCGCGGTCGGCGGCCGCCAGCGCGCCGGCGCGCTCGGCGTCGCGCTCGTTCGTGGCGATCTGGATCGCGCCCGGCGCGCCGGTGCCGAACGCCTCCTGCACCTTGACGTAGCCGATCCTCGCGCCGTCGTCCTCGGGCACGACCTTGATCGACGGCATGCCGGTCTTCAGGCCGAGCACCGGCGCGGCGAGCACGAGCAGCACGACGACGGCCGCGATCCCGTAGGGAAGCGGGTTGCGCCAGAGGCGCTCGCCCCAGGCCGCGAAGCGCGGCTAGCGGTGCTCGCCGGCGTGCACCCACGGCAGCGCGAGCTTGTCGACGCGCGAGCCGAGCTTCGCCAGCACCGCCGGCAGCAGCGTCAGCGTCGCCGCCAGGATGAAGATCACCGACAGCATGATCCCGAGCGCCATCGAGCGGAACGCCGGCGACGGGACGAGCATCACCGCCGTCAGCGAGATGAGCACGGTGACGCCGCTGAAGAGCACCGCCTTGCCGGCGGTGTCCATCGTCTCGGCGACCGCCTGCTCGACGGGCTCCTTGGAGCCGAAGTACGCGGCCCGGAAGCGCATGACGATGAACAGCGCGTAGTCGATGCCGAGCGCGAGCGCGAACATCAGCGCGAAGTTCATCGCCCAGATCGAGATGTCGAGCACCTGCGTGCCGAGGTACAGCGACCCGGCCGAGGCGACGAGCCCGAGGATCGTCAGCATCAGCGGCAGCCCGGCGGCGACGAGCGAGCCGAACGCCAGCACGAGGATGATCATCGTGACCGGCCAGCTGAACAGCTCGGAGCGCATCATCGCCTCGCGGTTGGCCTCGTTGAAGTCAGACCACATGCCGCTCGCGCCCGTCAGCGAGACCCGCACGGCGCCGGTCTCCAGCTCGCCGAGGGTCGCCTTCAGGTCGTCCGCCGCGCGCACCATCGTGTTCGCGTCGGCGTCCGCGCCGGCCTGGATGACGGCGGTGCGACCGTCGCGCGAGATCGAGCTGCCGGCCTGCGGCGGGACGACGGCGCCGACGCGCGAGTCCTGCTCGAGCAGCTTCTGCGCCGAGGCGACGACGCGCTGGAACGCGGCGTCGTCGGTGGACTGCGACTGGGAGTGAACGACGACCATCAGCGCGCTCGACGACAGCCCGCCGAAGTTCTCGTCGACGAACTCGCGGGCGGCGACGGACTCCGAGCCGGTCGCCTCCCAGCCGGCGCCGGACAGCGCGTGCTCGACCTTCGGCGCGAAGACGCCGAGGCCGACGAGGACGACCACCCAGGCGATCGTGACGAGCCGGACGTGGGTGGCGGTGTAGCGGCCCAGACGGCCGATAGGTCCATACGAGGGCATGGGTCAGGACTCCTTCGGATACAGCGTCGAGCGCAGCCCGAACAGGCGGCGCAGGATCAGCGAGGCCGGGCAGTCGCCGGCGAGGACGTAGAGCCACTGGCTGACGCCGACGAAGGCCGTCAGCGCGAGAAACCAGTGGGACACGGCGACCGCGAGCAGCACGCTCAGCAGCGTCACGGTGCCGGCGAGCGCGAACAGGGCGCGCTCGAGCGGCCACTGCGGCCGGACGGGATGGCAGGAGGAGGTCATCGTTTCGTGCACCTCCCTCGAAAGAGGGAATGGGGTTGTCGGTCTACCGGCGCGGCTCGTCGCCGATGCGCGGGTCGCTCTGTCTTGGCGCTTCACCATAGCACAACTGTGAAGTAGTAGATATGGCCTGGCACAGCTCTTCGCGCGCTCGTGACGCGGCGGTGATCTGAGCTCACCGATCCGCTTCGCCGGGCGATCGCGCTCACCGGCCCCGGCGGCGATCCTCCAGGCGCTGTCAGCGCACCACGGCACGGCCACGCGGCCCCAACCGCCGCCTCGGGCGCTCCTGCCCGACCGTCGGCCACCATGCCGGTGCGCGCAGGACCTCGATCGCCGCCGGTAGCTGCAGCGACCGCATCAGCAGGACGTCGATGATCGCCATGATCCCGAGGCCGACGGCAAGCTGGCGCAGGTTGAGCACGTCCTGCAGCGCGAACGGCACCGCCACGAGTGCGACGGCGAGCCCGGCCGCGACGCCGGCGCGGGCGCTGCTGCGCAGCGCCGTCGCGACCGCCTCGCCGATGTCGCCGCAGGCGACGAACTGCTGACGCACCTCGTCGAGCAGGATCCCGGCGAACACGGCGGAGAGTCCGAACGCTGCCGAGAAGACCGCGATGATCGCCATCGGGTCGATGTAGCCCGGTCCGCCCAGCAGCGGGTCCTCGCCGACGAACAGCAGCCTGAGCATCCCGAAGGTGGCGGCCGAGGCGAGCAGGGCCGAGCCCGCCGCGACGAGCGGGATGAGGATGCTGCGCAGCATGAGCATCAGCAGCAGGGCCACCGCAAGCGCGACGCCCGCGACCGCCGGAGCGATCCGCGAGGCCGTCTCGGCGCGGTAGTCGCTGACGTTTGCGCCTGGCCCGCCGACCGCCGCCGTCAGCCGGTTGTCGCGGGCGAATGCCGCCGCCATCCTCTGCAGGTCGCGCGAGAGCTCGTACGTCGCGTCCGTGCTTGCCGCGGTCTTGGAGATCACGACCACCTGGCCGGCCGTGCCGCCGTGGTCGACGTTCACGGCGAAGCCGGCCACGTTGCGGTCGGCGGCCGGTGCGCCGGCGATCGCCGCGAGCACGAAGTACCCCGAGTCGAACAGCCCCGGAGACGACCGCTGGAGCTCCTCGAGGTCGTTCGGCGAGGGAAGGTTGCCGCTGAACGTCGTCACGCCGGAGCGCATCGTGTCGAGGCCGTTCGCGAGCTCGCCGGTCGGCCCGACGGCGCCCTGCAGGCCGACGGCGAGCGACGCCGCGCCCGACGAGAGCTGGCCGAGGCCGTTCTCGAGGCTGCCGGCGCCGGACGTCAGCTGGCCGAGCCCCGCGGTGAGGCTCTTGCCGCCGGTGTTCAGTTGCGCGATGCCGGCGGCGAGGTCGGCGTTGCCCGTGCGCAGCTGGGCGATGCCGGCCTGCAGTTGGGTGGCGCCTCCGTGCAGCGCCGTCAGCGCGGTCGAGAGCACGCCGACCTGCGCCGCCAGCGCCTTCGTTCCCGCGCCGGCCACCGACAGCGTGCCGCTTGCGGCGGCGAGCGCGGCGCGGGTGGCGCCGACGGAGGCGCGCGCGGCCTGCGCGGCGGCGAGCGTGGCGGCGTAGCTCGGATCGGTCTTGCCGACGTCCATCGCGTCGAGTCCGGAGAGCGTCCGCTCCAGTGAGGCGGTCGCCTCGCCGGCGCTGCGCGACGCCGTGCCGACGGCGGTGCCCGCCGATCCGACGGCGCCGGCCAGCGCCTCGGCCTGTGGCACGGACTTCGTGACGGGAGCGGCGGCGGCGCCGAGGCCGGTGCGGATCTGCGTCGCGCCGTCCAGCGCGCGCCGCGCGCCGGTGCGCAGCGCCACCGCGCCGCCCAGCGCCGAGGCGAGGCCCGACGAGATCTTGCGCGAACCCGCCCGCGCGTCGGCGAGGCCCGCATGGAGCCTCGCTGCGCCGGCGACGGCGTCGCGGCCGCCGCCGGAGAGCTGCGAGGCACCGGTGGAGGCGCCGGCCAGGCCCGACCGCAGCTGGATGGCGCCCTCGCCCGCCCGCCCGAGGCCGGCTTCGAGCTCGGCGAGATCCTGCTTGCCGCCGGTCAGCAGCTTCTTGGAGTCCTCGAGCGCCTCGGGCAGCTTCTCGAGGTCGGAGGTCTGTGCCACGAACGCCCCGGGTCCGGCGACGGACGCGACGCGCGGATCCCCGGCGATCTGCTTCTGCAGGCCCCCGATCCGCGTGAGCACGGCGCGCGTCGTGATCGGGCGGCGGCGGTCCGCCAGCGTGATCGCAAACGGCGTCGCCCAGCCCGGCCCCATCACGGTTCCGACCGTCTCGAAGCTCTTGCGCGCGGTCGAGTCGGCGGGCAGCTGGGTGATGTCGGGCGGACCGGTCTGCATCGACAGCACCGGAATCGCCAGCGCGGCGAGCGCAAGCGTCGCGACGAACCCCGCGACGCCGGCGTGCCGCGTCACGAGGCGCTGGTCGGCGCTCACGCGCGCGCTGCGCGGTGGCGCGAACGCCAGCGCATCGAGGCGGCGGCCGAGCAGGACGAGCACCGCCGGCAGGGCCGTGACCGACAGCAGCATGCTCACGGCGGCGCAGACGACGGCGCCGATCCCGAGCGACGTCAGCGCCGCCGGCGGCGCGATCCGCGAGGCGACGGCCAGCGCGACGACGAACGCCGAGCCGCCGACGAGCACGCCGCGCCCGCTCAGGCGCACGATCGCGGCCGCCAGTGCGGCGCTCTGCGTGCGCGAACGGGGGATCCCGGCGCTGTCATGGGCGCAGAAGCGCTGGGTCATCGTCATCCCGTAGACGGCGGCCAGCCCGAGCCCGGTCAGCGCGCCGGCGGCGACGGCGATCGGGTCGGTGTCGATCAGCCGCGCCAGCAGCGCGACGAGCCCGATCCCGGTCAGCGCGGCGATTGCGGCGAACGTCGTGACGACCAGCGCCGCCACCGGCCGGCGCAGCACGACGACGAGCAGCAGCAGCAGGATCGGCAGGGCGAGCAGCGATCCGCGCACGGCGGCGTCGAGTGCTGCGTTCTTCAGCGCGCGGTCGATCGACGGCTGCCCCGTGACGGCGGCGGAGACGGGGCCGCTGACCGTGTTGTCGACCGTGCGCTCGATCTGCGCCTGGACCGTGCGGACCATGTCCTCCTCGCTGCGCGCGACGGAGGCGACGACCATCGCCGCACCCGGGCTCGGGCGCAGGCTCTCGCGCTGCTGCGGGTCCCAAGCCGACAGCACGCGCGTGTCGCTGCGGGCGCGCAGTGCCCTGACGAGCTGGCGGCCCTGCCTGTCGACCTGTGCGGCAGGCCCCCGCAGCAGGATCGGCACCAGCACGCTGGGCCCGAACTCATCCTCTGCGAGCTGCTGCGCGCGCGCCGACTCCGTACCCGAGATGACGGTCTTGGATGGAGACAGGCGATCGCCGACAGCGAAGGCGAAGGCCGCCATCGCAGCGGCGAACACGAGGGTGAGCGCGAGCGTCCGCTTCGGATGACGAATGGTGATCTCGGCGAGGCGGTGCATGCGGCGGCTCCTCGGGGCGGCGGTCTGCGCGGGGGATCGGGCGAAGCTACGCCCACGTGTGCCGAGCGACATCCGCAATCGGCACGCGCCGCGGCTGCGGGCTTGTGCGGAGCCGCCCAAGGGTGAACTACCGCCCCGCCGAGCCGATCGCGGCGTTGGTCGCGAGCGCCCGGCGCCGACGCGGTCGGTACACCGTCGCGCGAATCGGCCGCGTGGTCGATCCCCCACGACGATCCGCAGAAGTCCGCACGTGCGCCCGTGCGCTGTGCGGATGGCGCGCGACGGCCACGTGCATAGCGTCGTCGGCATGAATCTCGACCTTCACATCGATCAGCGATCGCGCCGTCGCGTCGAGGCGGGCCGGCCATGACGCGGCACGCGATGCCCAACGCGGACGCGGCCTGGCTGCACATGGACCGCCCGACGAACCGGATGGTGATCAACGCCGTCCTGTGGTTCGAGCAGCCGCTGGACGCCGAAGCCCTGCGCACCGTCCTGCAGGAGCGCATCGTCGACCGCTATCCCAGCTTCCGCCGGCGCGCGGTCGAGCACGGCGCGATCGGCGGTGCCGACTGGGTCGACGACGCCGACTTCGACCTCGACCTGCACCTGCATCACGTCGCGCTGCCGGCCCCCGGCGACCGCATCGCCCTCCAGCAGCTCGTCAGCGACCTCGCCTCGACTCCGCTGAGCCGCGACAAGCCGCTGTGGGACGCCTACCTCGTCGACGGCTACGGCCGCGGATCGGCGCTCGTCCTGCGGATGCACCACTGCATCGCCGACGGGATCGCGCTCGCGCGGGTGATGCTTTCGATCACCGACGATGCCGCCCCGCCGCCCGGCCGGCCCGGCGCAGGCGTCCACGTGGCGCCGGCCGCCGGCGTGCCCAACCCGCTGGCGCCGCTCGCGCCGCTGGCGCGCACGGGCTGGAGCGTCGCCAGCAGGCTCGTACACGAGGGAACCGAGCTGCTCGTCCACCCGCGCCACCTCGTCGACGTCGCAGACGAGGCACTCGCCGACAGCCAGGCGCTGGCCAAGCTCGTCCTCGCCGGCAACGATCCGCAGAGCGCGATCCACGGCGAGCTCGGGCAGGTCGAGCGCATCGCCTGGTCCGATCCCTTCCCGCTGGCGGAGGTCAAGGCGATCGCGCACGCCAATGGCGCGACCGTCAACGACGTCCTCGTCGCGGCAGTCGCCGGTGCGCTGGGCCGCTACCTCGCAGTGCACGATGTCGCGCCCGGGGAGATCAGGGCGATGGTGCCGTTCAACCTGCGCCTGCCCGACGAGCCACTGCCGGCGCAGCTCGGCAACCGCTTCGGGCTCGTGCTGCTCGACCTGCCGATCTCGACGGCGGACGCCGGCGAGCGGCTGCACGAGATCCGCAACCGGATGTCGGCGATCAAGCGCTCCCGCGAAGGCGCGGTCTCCTACGGGATCCTCGGCGCGGTGGGCGTCGCGCCGGTCGCCGTCGAGGAGCGGGTGATCGACTTCTTCTCGGCGAAGGCCTCGCTCGTCCTGACCAACGTGCCCGGCCCGCGCGAGCCGGTCTGCGTGGCGGGCACGCGCGTCGGCGGGGTGCTGATCTGGGCGCCGTGCGCGGGCGCGGTCGCGATGAGCGTGAGCATCTTCAGCTACGCCGGCGACGTCAGCATCGGCTTCCTCGTCGACGCCGGCCTGGTGCCCGACCCCGACGAGCTCGTCGGCCATCTCGAGCGGGAGCTCGCGGCGCTGGCCGAGATCCGCTGACACGACTTGGCGAGTCCGATCGCAGCGAAACGGTGACCACGAAAACGATCCAACGCAGAGGCGGCGGCTCGCCGCGGGGGCCACAGGACAAGGGAGCAATGCCGATGACGATCAGCACCACCACCCCCACGAAGGCCGAGGCGCGCGCGGGCGACTGGATCGAGGTCAGCGGCCTGCCAGGCCGCGCGCCGCGCAGCGGGCAGATCATCGAGGTGCTCGGCGGCCGCGGCCACGAGCACTTCCGCGTGCGCTGGGACGAGCAGCACGAGTCGATCTTCTTTCCCACGGAGGGCACCGCCGTCATCCGTCATCCGCTGGCGCGCGGCGGCGTGCGATGAGCGCGATCGTCGAAGCCCGCGGCGTGTCTCGCACCTACGAGACCGGGCGCGTCACCGTCCCCGCGCTGCGCGACGTCGACCTCGCGCTCGAGCAGGGCGAGATGGTCGCGATCATGGGTCCGAGCGGCTGCGGCAAGACGACGCTGCTGAACTGCCTCTCGGGCCTGGACGAGATCGACGCCGGCGACGTCGTCATCGAGGGCACGTCGCTGGCCTCGATGACCGACCGCCGGCGCACGGACTACCGCGCGCGGCGGATGGGGTTCGTCTTTCAGTTCTACAACCTGATCCCCGTCCTGACGGCGGTCGAGAACGTCGAGCTGCCGCTGCTCGTGGCCCACGTCGGCGCGGCCGAGGCACGCCGCCGCGCCACCGCAGCGATGGAGCTCGTGGGCGTCGCCGAGCGCGCCGCCCACGTCCCCGACGAGCTGTCGGGCGGTCAGCGCCAGCGCGTGACGATCGCCCGCGCGCTCGTCAACGACCCGGCGATCGTCTGGGCCGACGAGCCGACCGGGGACCTGGACTCCGAGAGCGCCGACGAGGTCATCACGCTCATGCGCCGCCTCAACGAGGAGCGCGGCCTGACGTTCCTCATCGTCACCCACGACATCGGCGTCGGTCGCAGGACCGACCGCATCATCCGCATGCTCGACGGCCGCATCGTCGAGTCCAACCGACCGGAGGCCGCAGCCCATGTACGCGCGAGTCACGCTGCTTGAGATCGACGCCGTCCGAGCCGACGTCGACGAGGTCCTGGAGCGCTACCGCCAGGAGGTCGCGCCGCAGATCCGCAACCAGCGCGGCTACGGCGGGATGTTCGTCCTCGCCAACGAGGAGGGCCAGGGGATGGTCATCACGCTGTGGACCGACGAGGCGTCGCTGGATGCCTCGATGCCGCTTGCGAGCGAGGCCGTCGAGCGCTTCCTGACGGTTCTGCGCGCCGCGCCCGGTCGCGAGCGCTACGAGGTCCGCATCGCCGACGTGCCGGCACTCGCCGTCGAGTAGCCCGCGACAGATGAACGAGCTCTTCGGCATCCCGCTCGGCACGCTGCTGCAGGTGCTGTCGATCGCGCTTGCCGTCGCCCTCGGGACGGTCGCCGTGGTCGCCGTCCGCAACCGCATCCTGTTCAGGCTCGGCGTGCGCAACGTCGCGCGCCGCCGCGCGCGGACGGCGCTGATCGTCGTCGGGCTGATGCTCGGCACGACGATCATCGCGGCCGCGCTCGCGACCGGCGACACCATGAGCAGCGCGATCCGCAGCGACGCGCTCCGCGCCCTCGGGCAGACCGACGAGCTGATCTCGCCTCGCGGCGCGGAGTCCGACGCGCGCGCGCAGCTCGGTGCCGCGACCGGCACGACGTACTTCGACGAGAGCGCGGTCGAGCGCATCGACGCCGCGCTCGCGGACTCCGGGCTGGTCGACGCGATCGCTCCGGCGATCATCGAGCCCGTCGCGCTGCGCGCTCCCGGGCGGCGCCGCAACGAGCCCGACGTGACGCTGTTCGCCGCCGACCCGGCGCGGATGCGGGGCTTCGGCACGATCGAGGGCTCGGGCGGCCGCGCCGTCTCGCTCGCCGCCCTCCAGCGCGACGAGCTGTATCTCAACGAGCAGGCCGCGGACGAGCTGAACGCGCGCCGCGGCGACCGGATGCTCGTGTTCACGGGCGCCGAGCGGCCGACGCCGATGCGCGTGCGCGACGTCGTCTCCTTCGACGGCGGCGGCACGCCGGACGCCGGCATGCTGCTCGCGCTCGACCGCGCGCAGGAGCTGCTCGGACGCGAGCGGCAGGTGCGCCATGTGCTCGTCTCCAACGCCGGCGGCGCGACCTCGGGCATCGATCGCACGGACGCCGTCGTCGACCGCCTGCACCCGGTCGTCGCGTCGCTGGGACTGGAGACCGATCCCGTCAAGCGCGACGCGATCGAGGAGGCCGACGCGTTCGGCAGCGCCTTCATCGCACTGTTCACGACGTTCGGCTCGTTCTCGATCGCCGCCGGCATCCTGCTGATCTTCCTGATCTTCGTCATGCTCGCCGCCGAGCGCCGCGGCGAGCTCGGGATCGCCCGCGCGATCGGCACGCGCCGCGGGCACCTCGTGCAGATGTTCCTCTTCGAGGGCGTCGCCTACGATCTGCTCGCCGCCGCGGTCGGAACCGCGCTGGGGGCCGGCGTCGCCTACGCGATGATCGCCGTCATCGCGCAGGCCTTCGGCGGCACCGGCTTCGAGGTCTCCTACTCGGTCACCGCGCGCAGCCTGCTGATCGCCTACGCGATCGGCGTGCTGCTGACGCTCGTCGTCGTCGCGCTGTCGGCTGCGCGCGTGAGCCGCATGACGATCGCGACGGCGATCCGCAACCTGCCCGAGCCCCTGGTCGTGCAGCGCCGCCGGCGGATCGTGCTCGCGTCCGCGACGATCGTCGTCGGCGCCCTGATGGCGGTGTCGGGCGCGTCGGCGGGACAGGCGACGCCGCTGATGTTCGGCGTGTCGGTCGTGCTGATCGGGCTCGTGCCCTTCCTGCGGCTCGCGCGCGTGCCCGATCGCCTCGCGTTCACGGCCTGCGGGCTGACGATCGTCGTGCTCTGGATGCTGCCGTGGAACGTCTGGGAGGGCGTCTTCGGAAAGCTCAGCATGGACTTCTCGACGTGGATCGTGTCCGGGCTGATGGTCGTCACCGGCGCGGTCTGGACGATCATGTACAACGCGGCCGCGCTGCTGGCGGCGGCGTCGCGCGTCTTCGGTCGCATCCGCGGCCTCGCGCCGGTGCTGAAGATGTCGATGGCCTACCCGCTCGCCGAGCGCTTTCGCAGCGGCGTGACGCTCGCGACGTTCACGCTCGTCGTCTTCACGCTCGTCACGGGCACCGCGACGTCGGGATCGTTCATGCGCGCCTTCGAGGACGAGGACGCGTTCGGCGGCGGCTTCGACGTGCGCGCGAGCACGTCGCCGGCGGCGCCGATCAGCGACATGCGCGCGGCGCTCGACGAGGCCGGCGGCGCCGCCGCCGGGGTGCGGACGGTCGCCAGCCAGTCGCTGCTGCCCGTGCAGGCCGTGCAGCGCGGCACCGGCCGCGCGCCGGAGTCATACTCGCTTCGCGGCCTGGACGACGCGTTTCTTCGCAACACGACCTTCGAGCTCGGCGCGATGGCCCGCGGCTACGGCAGCGGACGCGAGGTGTGGAACGCGCTCGCGCGCGATCCGGGCCTGGCGGTCGTCGACGCCACGGTCGCGCCGCGCCGCGACAACTTCAACTTCCAGGCGGCGCCGCCCGAGTTCCGGCTGTCGGGCTTCTTCTTCGACGAGGGCACGTTCGACCCGATCGCCGTCACCGTGCGCGACCCGCAGACCGGGCGCAGCCGCCGGATGACGATCATCGGCATCCTGTCGGACACCGCGCCGTTCGAGATGTTCGGCATCTCGACGTCACAGCAGACGGTCGCCGGCGCCTTCCCCGGTCGCGCCGCACCGACGATCCACTACTTCCAGACGGCGCCGGGCGCCGACCCGGCGACGGTCGCGGGGCGGCTGGAGTCGGCGTTCCTCGCGAGCGGCATGGAGGCCGAGGCGATCGCCGACGTCGTCGAGGAGAACATGGAGGCGAGCCTGACGTTCAACCGGCTGATCCTCGGCTTCATGGGCCTCGGTCTGATCGTCGGCGTCGCCGCGCTCGGCGTGATCAGCGCCCGCTCGGTCGTCGAGCGCCGCCAGCAGATCGGCGTCCTGCGCTCGATCGGCTTCCGGCGGCGGATGGTGCAGGGCGCGTTCCTGCTGGAGTCCGCCTTCGTCGCGCTGACGGCGATCGTCGTCGGGTCGGGACTCGGGCTGCTGCTGGCGTCGAACATCATCCGCGACCAGCGCGAGCAGCCCAGCTGGGAGGACATGGCGCTCGTCGTCCCGTGGGCGAACCTCGCGATCATCTTCAGCGCCGTCTTCGCCGTCGCGCTGCTGGCGACGCTGGTTCCCGCGCTGCGCGCCTCACGCGTGCGCCCGGCCGAGGCGCTGCGCTACCAGTAGCGCCCTGCGGGAAGGTACGGACCCGTCTGCGGCGCGACTGCCCGGCGGCGTCCCAACTGTAAGGTGCAGCACGGGATTCCGGTCTGTCGTCGACCCGGGAGCAACAGATGCCGTCCACGCCGCAGCCGGGCTTCGGGAGCCGCGCCCACCCGACGATGCTCGATGCGTTGTTCGCGGCAGCGCCCGAGGCCATGCTCGCGGTCGACTCCGGCGGGACGATCAGGCTCGCCAACCCGCGCGCCGAGGAGCTGTTCGGCTACGCGCCCGAGGCCCTCGCCGGGCGCTCGATCGACGCGCTCGTGCCGTCCGCGCTCGCGGCGCGCCACGAGCGCCATCGCGCGCGCTACCTCGAAGAGCCGCGGACGCGGCCGATGGGCGAGAGCCTCGAGCTGCGCGGCCGCCGCGCCGACGGCAGCGAGTTCCCGATCGACGTCGCGCTCGGGCCGGCGCAGGTCGACGGCGAGCGCTTCGTCGTCGCGATCGTGCGCGACATCACCGAGCGAAAGCTGCATCAGGAAGAGCTGCGCTACCTCAGCGAGCACGACGCGCTGACCGGCCTGCTCAACCGCCGTGGCCTGGACCAGCAGCTCGCCCAGGCGATGGCGCATGCCCGTCGCCACGAGATTCCGACGGCGCTGATGTTCCTCGACCTCGACGGCTTCAAGCTCGTCAACGACCGCTTCGGGCATCTCCAGGGCGACCGCCTGCTGCGCAACGTCGTGCAGGGGCTGCACGAGCGGCTGCGTGCCGGGGACACGATCGCGCGGGTCGGCGGCGACGAGTTCGCGATCATCCTGCCCTTCGCGACGCCGACCGCCGCGCTGGCGATCGCGCGCGACCTGCTCGCCGTGGTGCGCGACGCAGCCGTCGACGTGACCGCGGGGCAGCTTGCGATCACGGGGAGCATCGGCATCGCCGAGCTCGGCATCGCCGGGCAGGACGTCGTCGGCGCGATGGCCGCGGCCGACACCGCGATGTACGAGGCCAAGCGCACCGGCGGCGACGCCGTGCGCCTGGCGCCGGCGACCGCGCGCGGCACTTCAGGCTGAGCCGGTGGCGCCGGCCTCCAGGCCGGGACCGTCCGGCACGCCATCGCCGGCGCACATGGCATGACGATCGCCACCGTCGCGTTTGGCGTCGTAGAGCGCCACATCGGCGTGCCGCATGACGTCGCTCGCAGCGAGCCACCCGTCGATCGTGGTGACACCGGCGCTGATCGACGTCGCGGGCAGGCCGGTCCCGGTCGTGTCGCGCGCGGTCTCGACGATCCGCCGCGCAACCTGCGCCGCCTGGTCGATGCTGGTGTCCGGCAGGAGCATCGCGAACTCGTCGCCACCCAGCCGCGCCGCGAGATCCGAGCCGCGAAGCTGGCGCTGCATCACGTCGGCGACGTGCTCGAGCACCGCATCGCCGACGAGGTGGCCATAGGTGTCGTTGATCAGCTTGAGCCCGTCGAGGTCGGCGAGGATCACCGCCCCTGACGTCCTGTGGCGCCGGGAATGCGCGATCTGCCGGGCGAGCTCCTCGTCGAAGCGCCAGCGCCGGGCGAGCCCGGTCAGCTCGTCGCGCCGGGCGATCGTCTGCGCCTGTTGCGCCAGCTGGCGCTGCTCCTCGACGGCCTGCTCGAGCTCGTCGCGGGTCTGCGCGGGAACGATGTGCAGCTCCAGGCGCAGGATCGCGCCGGCGATGAACAGCCACGCGCCCACGGCCTGCGCCAGGTGAAACCCGACCTCGTGCAGCTCGGCGGGCTGCGGCGTGCCGAAGCCGACCGTGTGCAGCAGGATGTGTACGTGCGTCATGCCGCACCCGACGAAGAACGCGATCGCGGCGCCACGAATGATTAGCAGCACAGGCGGGCGGGCGCTGGGCATCTTGATCCGCGGCGCGACGACGGCGGCGATCGTGAAGTAGCCCAGCGCCACCGACGCGGCCAGCAACGCCATCGCGATCGAGGCCATGCCATCCCTATCGTCGTCGCAGCGTCACCGCTTGAGCCTGCGTGGGCTGATGGCGCGTCCCCGGGCGCTACTCGCCGGTCGCGACGGCGCGCAGGATGTCCAGCCGCGCCGCCCGGCGGGCCGGCACGACCGCAGCGACGACGCCGACGACGATGGCCAGGAGCCCGAACGCCAGCAGCTGTCCGGCGGGAATGGCGAACACGAGCCCGAGGTCGTCCAGCGCGTACGTCGTCAGCCAGGCGAAGAGCACGCCGATCGCCGTTCCCAGCGCGCCGCCGATGACGGCGGTGATGACGCTCTCGTAGCGGACGAGCTGGCGCACCTGCCGCTGCGACGCGCCGATCGCGCGCAGCATCCCGAGCTCGCGGGTGCGCTCGTGGATCGAGAGGAACAGGCTGTTGGCGATGCCGAACAGCGAGATCAGCAGGCTCATCGCGAGCAGCGCGTAGAGCAGGTAGACGACCTGGTCGAGCTGGCCGCCGATCCAGTCGCGGTACTCGCCGAGCGTCCGCACCTGCGCCGTCGGGAACGTCGACAGCGCGGCTTCGACATGCGGCTTGAGCGCGCCCGGATCGTCAGCTCGGATCCAGAATGCGAAGGGGTCGGCCGCGGCGGAGATGCGCCGGAAGTCGGCAGCGCCGACGATCATGCCCTGGAGGATCATCGGGTCGCGGTACTCCGCGACGGCGGTGAACGTCGCGCGCCTGCCGTTCGCGGTCTGCACCTCGAAGCGCTCCCCGATCTCGATGCCGTGGTGCTTGGCGAACTGCTGCTCGACGATCGCGTTGCCGGCGGTCGCGAGCTTGGCGACATCGCCGTCGTCGCCGGTTCGCCAGTCGAAGGCGTATGTGTCGCGCAGGCCCGCGCCGTCGAACGCGTTCATGACGTCCGTCACCGCGTTGAGCTTCGCTCCGTCGACCTGCACCTGGTCGAAGTACTGCGCGGTCGTCGAGCGCACGCCGGCGACGCCGTCGATCAGCCGCTGCGCCTTGCCGGACAGCGGAGCCACGGCGTTCGTCGTGACGATGAGGTCGCTCTGGATGCGGTCCTCGATGCCGCCGTTGAGCGACTGCTTCAGGCCTGCGGCGAACACCGCCACGAAGACGACCAGGCCGAGGCCGACCATGAGCGCGGCCGCCGTCACCGCCGTGCGCGCCGGGTTGCGGCCGGCGTTCTCGCGCGCGAGAGCGCCGGTGACGCGCCCGAGGCGCTGCAGTGGCCAGCCGGCGATCGCGGCGAGCGGCCGCACGATCAGGCGCGCGCTCAGCGCGACGCCGACGAAGACGAGCAGCGCGCCGATGCCGATCGTCGACATCCGGCTCGTCGCCGTGCCGCCGCCGAGCATGCCCTGCGCGAGCAGCGCCACGCCGGCAGCGCCGACGAGGAGCGTCGCGGCCTGGCGCACGCGCGGGTGTCGCCGCGCGCCATCGCTCGCGATGCCCCGCAGCGCCTCGACCGGCGCGACACGGGTGGCGCGGATCGCGGGAACCAGCGCCGAGGCGAGCGTCACGCCGATCCCGACCGACAGCGAGACGGCGATCGTCCGTGGCGTGAGGTCCATGGCGCCGCGCGGGATGCCCCAGCCGGCGGCGTCGAACATCGCACCGAGCCCGCGGGCGAAGCCGAGCCCGAGCAGCAGTCCCGCCGTTGAGGCGACGAGCGCGATCAGCAGGGCCTCGGCGACCACGGCGCGCAGCACCTGGCCGCGCGTGGCGCCGAGCGCGCGCAGGAGCGCGAACTCGCGCGCGCGCTCGGCGATCGTGATCGAGAAGGTGTTGAAGATGATGAACGCGCCGACGAGCAGCGCGGCCCCGGCGAACGCGAGCAGCGCGGGCGTGAGGAAGCCCATCGCGTCGTTGATCTCACCGGCCTCGTCGGCAGCCGACTGGCGGCCGGTCTTGATGTCCAGGTCAGCGGGCAGCGCGCGCTGCAGCCGCGCGGCGAGCTGCTCCGAGCTGACGCCGGACGCGGCGGAGGCGGTGATCGCCGAGATCTGCCCCTCGCGGTCTGACCAGCGCTGCAGATCCTCGAGCGACGCCGAGATCATCGTCGCGCCGCCGATCGACGATACGCCGGCGAGGTCGGCGATGCCGACGATCCGGACCGGCTGCTGGCCGGTGCGCGTCGTGACCGCGGCGCGCTGGCCGATGCGCAGGTTCTCGTCCGCGGCGAGCTTGGAGTTCACGACGACCTCGCCGCTCGCGCGCGGGCGCCGGCCCGCGACGATCTCGGTCGGGTCGAAGGGCTCGTGCAGCTGCGACATGAGGATCGACGGCGCCATCTGCGGCTCGATCGCCCTGCCTCCCACGACGAGCGACCCCTGCTCGACGAGCTGCCCCTCGGCCCGCTCGACGCCGGGCACCGCGGCCGTCTGCGCGACCAGCCTCTGCGAGATCAGCGCCTCCGGCGAGAAGTCCGTCGTGAACGCCTTCCTGGGCGTGATGTCGACGTCGACGCCCTCGTTGATCGCCTGTTCGATGTCGGTGAAGGCGGTGCGGATCTGATCGGTCTGCACGTACGTGCCGGCGATCATCGCGACGCCGAGCATGATCGCGACGGCGGTTAGCGCCGAGCGCAGCTTGCGCTCGGCGAGGCTGCGCAGGGCGATGGCGGTCATCGGGCCAGCGCGCGCAGCTCGTCGAGGATGGCGTCGATCGTCGGTGCCTCGCGCGTTCCGCTGACCTGACCGTCGGCGAGGAAGACGACGCGGTCGGCGCTCGCCGCTGCGGCCGGGTCGTGCGTGACCATGACGATCGTCTGGCCGAGCTCGTCGACCGCCTGGCGCATGAGCGCGAGCAGCTCGCGGCTGGAGACCGAGTCCAGGTTGCCCGTCGGCTCGTCGCCGAAGACGACCGCCGGTCTCGTCACCAGGGCGCGGGCGACGGCGACGCGCTGCTGCTGGCCGCCCGACAGCTCGGCCGGCCGGTGGTGGCGGCGATCCTGCAGCCCGACCGCGGCGACGAGCCATTCGACCCACTCCGGATCCGGCTTCACACCGGCGATCCGCAGCGGCAGCGTGATGTTCTCCTCTGCGGTCAGGACCGCCAGCAGGTTGTAGGCCTGAAAGACGAATCCGACCTCGCGGCGGCGCAGCAGCGTCAGCTCGCGGTCTTCGAGTCCGTCCAGACGGGTGCCGGCGATCTCCACCCAGCCGCCCGTCGGCCGGTCCAGTCCGGCGAGGATGTGCAGCAGCGTGGACTTGCCCGAGCCGGACGGGCCCATGATCGCGGTGAAGCTGCCGCGCGCGAAGCTGATGTCGACCCCGCGCAGCGCGTCGACGGCGGCGGCGCCCGCACCGAAGCGCTTCGTCACGGCGCTTGCCCGCACGACGATGTCGGCGGCTGCCGCCGGCCGCTCGGATGCGTCGAGCGGCGTCGAAAGGAGGACGTGCTTGCTCATGCCTGAAGGGTGGCCGCTGCCGACACGTGCGACGACGGGGTCGCGCCGCCGACCGGACGCGGAGAACTACGTGCCGGTATGTGGTCCAGCACCGTTGGCGGCCGCCTGGCGCGCGCGTAGCTTCGGTGCATGTTCGCTGACGAGTTTCTTCCCACCTACGACGTCCACGACGGCGTGGCGGTCGTCGTCGACGCCGGCGCCGCGGAGACGTGGGACGCCCTGATGGACGTCGATCTGCTCGACGTCGGTCGCCAGCGGCCCCTCGTCGGGGTCCTCGGCGCGATGCGGATGCTTCCCGAGCTTGCGTCCCACCTGCTGCACGGCGAGCGCCCGCCGGCCGCGCCCGAGCGCATGCGCCTGCGCGACACCGCGGCCATGCCGGCGTCCGAGGGTGGCTGGGTGCTGCTCGGCGAGCGTCCGGGCGAGTCGCTGGCGCTGGGTCTCGTCGGCAGGTTCTGGCGCCCGGTGATCGCCTTCAAGGAGGTCGCCGGCGAGGACTTCCGCGACTTCGCGGAGCCGGGCTACGCGAAGACGGTCTACGAGCTGTCGGTCCGGCCGCTCGACGACGGCCGCTCGCTGCTGAGCGGCGTCATGCGAACCGCCACGACCGACGACCACGCGCGCCGGTGGTTCCGGCGCTACTGGACGCTCGGCGTCGGCTCGGGCGCACACGTGCTCGTCAACGGCGTGCTCGAGCAGGCGCGCGACGCGGCCGAGCGCGCGGCGGGACGCAGCCCGCAGCTGCACGCGGTGGCGTCATGACCCGGTTCGAGCGACCCACGCGCGTCCTGATCGCCGGCGGCGGGATCGCGGCGCTCGAGTTGCTGCTGGCGCTGCGCGCGCTCGCCGGGCAGAACGTCGCGATCACGCTGCTGGCGGCGGAGCCGCTGCTCGCGCCGCGCGCGATGAGCGTCGCCGAGCCGTTCGAGCGCGGCGGCGCACAGACGTACAGCTGGGAGGAGATCGCAGAGCACCAGCACGCCAGGCTCGTGCTCGACAGGCTGGTGGCCGTCGACACCGCCGAGCGGGTGGCGTTCACGCACGGCGGGCGCCGCCTGCCCTACGACTTCTTCGTCGCGGCAATGGGCGCTCGCCGCGTCGAGCCGCTCGAGGGTGCGCTGACCTTCGGGATGCGCGACGACGCCGCCGAGCACCTGCGCGCGATCGTCGCAGGGCTCGTCGCGGACAACCGCGGCGACATCGTGTTCGCGCTCCCGGCGCCGTCGATCTGGCCGCTGCCGCTGTACGAGCTGGCGCTGCTGACCGCCCACGAGCTGCGCGAGCACGGCTGCGACGCCGCCGTGCGTCTCGTCTCTGCCGAGCAGCAGCCGCTCGAGCTCTTCGGGGCGGCGGCGGCCGACGCCGTCGTGCCGCTGCTCGACGCGCTCGGCGTGCAGCGCACGATGCGCGCCCAGCCGCGCGACGTCGTCCCCGGCGGGCTGCGGATCGCCGACGGCGAGCTGATCGCCGCCGACCACGTCGTGACGCTCGCCGACATCGTCGCGCGCCCGGTGGCCGGGCTGCCCGGCGACCGTGCCGGGTTCATCCCGGCCGATCTGCACGGCGCAGTCCCGGGCCACAGCGGCGTCTACGCCGCCGGCGAGGCGACGTCCTACCCGCTGCGCCAGGGCGGGCTTGCCACGCAGCAGGCCGACGCCGTCGCCGCGGCGATCGCGGCCGAGACCGGCGCGGGCAGCGCCGCCGCACCGTTCGATCCCGTCCTGCGCGGTCGCCTTCTGACGTCCGGCGCGCCGCTGTACCTGCAGGCGCGCCCTTCCGGGCAGAGCCTCGCGTCGACGAGCGCGCTCTGGTCGCCGCCGGAGAAGATCGCGGGCCGCTACCTGGCGCCGTACCTCGCGACGGCGCGGCCGTCGCGGCTCGGCGCGCGGCCGCTGGCGGAGCGCGTGCCGGCGGTCCCGGAGGAGGCGGCGCAGGTCCCCGGCGCCGTCCGGCTGGCGCTCGCGATCGCCCGCGCGGAGGCGCGCTGCGGCAATCACACGCGCTCGCTGCAGGCGCTCGAGGCCGCGCGCGCGCTCGACGGCGACGCGCCGCTCCCCGGAGACGCGGCCGCGTCGCAGCCCGACGCCGGGGTTCCGGTCTCATGACAGGCGGGTAGGAGCTGCCCGCGTGCCGGACGCGCAGCCAACGATCACCGTCGCCGACGCGATGAGCCGCAGCGACTTCTACCCCGGCGACCCGCCGGTCGAGGTGCGCGAGACGCATTCGGCACGGGTGTTCCTCGCCGGCGATCGCGCCTACAAGGTCAAGAAGCCGGTGCGCCTGGAGTTCCTCGACTTCTCCACGCTGGAGCGCCGCCGCGCGGTCTGTGCCGAGGAGGTCCGCGTCAACAGCGAGCTCGCCGCAACCCTCGAGATGCGCCTGCGCGCGATCGTCCCCGCCGGGACGTCGTACGCGATCGCCGACGCCGATGCCGGCGACGCCGCCGAGTACGCGATCGAGATGCGGCGCTTCGACGAGGCGCGCACGATGGCGGCGCTGGTGCGGCGACGCGAGCTCTCCGAGGAGCAGGTTCGCGCCGTCGCCAGGCGCGTCGCGGCCTTTCACGGCGCCGCGCCGCGCTGCTTTCCCGACGATCCCGTCGGCGACCTGCGGCGAACGTGCGACGACAACTTCCGCGAGCTGTTCGCGATCGCAGACGACGAGATCGCCACCCGCCTGCTCGCGGCGGAGCGCTTCGCCGGCGCGTTTCTCGTGCGCCGCCGCCGGCAGCTGGCCGAGCGCGCGCAGGCCGGGTTCGTGCGCGACGGGCACGGTGATCTGCGCGCCGAGCATGTCGTGCTCGAGGAGCCGCTCGCGATCGTCGACCGCCTGGAGTTCGACCCGCGCCTGCGGGCGATCGACGTCGCCGACGACCTGGCCTTTCTCGTGATGGACCTCGAGCGGCTCGGCGCGTCAGCCGCCGCCGACGCGCTGCTGCAGGCCTACCGTGATGCCGGCGGCGATCCCGGCGACGAGGCGCTGGTGTCCTTCTATGGCGCCTATCGCGCGCTGGTGCGGGCGAAGGTGGCGCTGCTGCGTGGCGCGCAGCTGGAGGATCGCGCCGCCGCGGCCGCCGCGCGCGATCAGGCCGTCGCGCTGATCGCGCTTGCCGAGCGTTTCGCCTGGCGCGCGCGCGGGCCGCTCGTGATCGCTGTCGGCGGCCCGCCCGCCAGCGGCAAGTCGACGCTCGCGAGCGCGCTCGCCCGCCGGTCGGGCTGGCCCGTGCTCTCGTCCGACGTGGTTCGCAAGCGCGATCGCGGCATCGCGCCGGGCGACCGCGCGCCCGACGAGGACTACGAGCCCGAGGCACGCGCAGCGGTGTACCGGCGGCTCGGCGAGCTGGCCCGCGACGGCGGACCGCACGGCGGCGTCATCGTCGACGCGACGTTCGGCGACCGCCCGCTGCGCGCGGCGTTCCTCGAGGGGCTCGGCGGCGAGCGATCGCTGTGCGCGCTCGAGTGCCAGGTGCCGGCGGCGCTGCGCGAGCGCTGGGCGCGCGCGCGGACGGCCGGCGAGCACGGCTCCGACGCCGACGCGTCCGTCGCCGCCCGGCTGGGCGCCAGCTTCAAGGGCTGGGACGAGCTCCCCGAGGAGGCGCTGCTTGCGCTGCGCTGCGGCGTCGACGGCGACCGACTCGTCGACCAGGTGGCGGACTGGCTGGACACCGCGGGCTCCGTGGTTTTCCTCCCCGCCGCGCGGGCAGGCACGGACGTGGCCGCCGGCATGCGCCTCTAGCCTTTCAGCGTCAGCAATCTCAGGAGCCAGCGATGATCACGACCATCCCGTTCAAGTCGGCGAAGCACCTCGACTCGCCGGTCACCGAGATCATGCATTACGGCGTCGTCTCGCTCGTCGAGAAGGCCAGCCTCGCCGACGCCGCCGCCGCGATGCGCGACAACAGGGTGCACGCGATCCTGATCGTCGGCGGCGACGGGGCGCCGCGCGGCTGGGTCACGAGCCGCGGCATCCTGCACAACCACGCGCGCGAGTGGACGGTCGACTCCAGCGCCGCCGACGCCATCACCGAGCCCGCCGCGCACGTCGCCCTGACCGCGACCGTCGCCGATGCGATGAACGTCTTCGTCGCCACGGGCGCGAGCCACATCCTCGTCGGCCCGTCGCCCACCGAGCCGCCGCTCGGCGTGGTCGCCGACAGCGACCTCGTCGCGTTCATCGCCTGAGCACGGAGGCTTCGAACGGCGGCGCGCCGGAAGGCGTTTGAGCCCGCAAGCGGGGCGGGTACAGCTCGGCTGGCCCATGACTCCCCCGCCCCAAGACGTCGACTGGGAAGGTCAGACGATGCTCGATCGCGCCGGCGAGAAGATCGGCACGATCGAGCAGATCTACCTCGTCGAGGAGACCGGCCGGCCCGAGTGGGCGCTGGTCAGGATGGGGCTGATCGGCCGCCGCACGACGCTGGTGCCGATCGGCGAAGCGCAGCCGACCTCTGAGGGCCTTCGCGCCGGATACCAGAAGTCCGTCGTGGCCGACGCGCCCGAGGTCGAGCCCGACGCCGACCCGTCGGACGAGCTCGTCGCCCGCATCTACCGCCACTACGGGATCAGCGGCGATCAGCCCGGCCCGCCCGCGGTCGCGCCCTCCGGCGGGGACGCCGACGCGGGCAACGGCACGCCGCGCGACGCGGGCGATCGCACGCCGCGCGACGCGGACGACGGCACGCGCGCCGACGACCGGCGCGACGAGCAGCCGGCCACGCGCGGCGCCACCGGGCGCGAGTCGTCGTCGCGCCGCTACCAGCCGTCCACCGGGTCGGCGCTCAAGCGCACCTTCAAGGAGTTCTCCGACGACGACCTGACGCACTGGGCGGCGGCACTGACCTACTACGGCGTGCTGTCGATCTTTCCCGCCCTGCTCGCGATCGTCTCGTTCCTGGGCCTGATCGGCAGCTCGGCGATCCAGCCGCTGCTCGACAACCTCGGGTCGGTCGCGCCGGGGCCGGCGCAGGAGATCCTGACCGGGGCCCTGGAGGGCCTGCAGCGGGGCGGCGGCGCTCCCCTGCTGCTCGCCGTCTCGCTGGGCGCTGCGATCTGGGCCGCGTCCGGCTACATCAGCGCGTTCATGGACGCCTCGAACGCGATCTACGACGTCGACGAGGGGCGCTCGATCTGGAAGAAGCTGCCGGTGCGGATCGGCGTCACCGTGCTGATGATGGTCCTGCTGGCCGCCGGCGCTTTCGCCGTCGTGCTGACCGGGCCGATCGCCGAGCAGGCCGGCAGCCTGTTCGGCGTCGGCGACAGCGCGCTGGCGATCTGGGACATCGCCAAGTGGCCGGTCCTCGTGCTGATCGTCTCCTTCATGTTCGCGGTGCTCTACTACACGACCCCGAACGTCAAGCAGCCGGGGCTGAAGGCCGTCCTGCCCGGCGGCGTCCTGGCGGTCGGGCTGTGGATCGTCGTGTCGGCCCTGTTCGCGTTCTACGTGGCGAACTTCGGCTCCTACGACAAGACCTACGGGACGCTCGGCGGCGTGATCGTCTTCCTCGTCTGGCTGTGGCTGACGAACCTCGCGATCCTGCTCGGCGCCGAGTTCAACGCCGAGCGCGCCCGCGGGCGCCACATGGCAAAGGGCCATCCCGCCAGCGACGAGCCCTACCTGCCGACGCGCGCCGCGCCGTAGGCGTCAGCACGCTCTCAGCGGCGGCGGACGACGCGGACGACGGCGGTGTCGGCCGCGCGTCGCATCTCGGACACGATCGAGGCGCCGACGGTCAACCGGCTTCCGACGTCGGCGGTGGTCGCGACGCGCAGCGAGAACGCGAGCCGCGCAGTGCCGGGCGCGATCGCATCGATCACGACGCCCTGGCGCGTGAGCCCCGGCTCCAGCGGCGTCCCGGCGACAGGGTCGTCTGTGCGGCGCAGGTAGGTCGAGACGCCGACCAGGCCAAGGCCCCGATCGAGCTCGACGCGGGCACGCGCGCGCGGCGCGACCTCGCCCAGGTTGCGGATCGCCAGCCGGAACCGCAGCAGCTGGCCGGGTCGCGCCTGCACGGTCGGGGTCCATTCGTCGGTCGAGTGCGCCCGCGCCTCGAGCATGACGCGCAGGCGCGGATCGGGGCGCTCCGTCACCTCGGGCGTCACCGGAATGGTGGCCTCCTGCGGCGAGTCGTCGTCGCCGCAGGCAACGAGCGCGACCGGCATCGCGAGGAACAGGGCGAGTATGCGGCCGGCGCGCGTCATCGCCCAACTCAGATGTCGAGGACCAGACGCATGCGTCGCGGCGAGTCGCCGCGGCCGGCGACCTCGAGGGCGACAGGGCGATCGCCGAGGTACTCGGTCGAGACGGCGAACAGCACGAGCGCGCCGTCCAGCTGCGCGGCGACCGAGCCCTCCGGCGGCCGGCACTCCTGCGGTTCGATCGGCTCTGGCTCGTAGTCGAAGGCGTTGTTCGCCGGCAGCTCGGAGGGCTCGCGGCGCTGCCCGGAGGCGTTGACGAGCGCGAGCCGCGCCGACGGCCGCCGTGGCTCGCCGGCACGCTGGTTGCAGGCACGCAGGAACACGCCCCACCAGGTCGTGCCCGGAGGCGGCCGGCGGCCGGATACGAGCTGCCGGTCGGGCACGATGTTCGGATTCAGCCTGCGTGCGAGGACGACCGCGTAGCGAATCCCGTCGAGCACGATCGTGTCGCCCTCCTCCTCGGCCTCGTCGCGGTCGACCCCCTCTCCAGGGGGCGGCACGGCCTCGTCGCCGAAGCACAGCCGGCGCAGGCGCCGCTCGCTGCTGCCGCCGCGGATGCAGGCGGCGGCCAGGCGGCTCATGGCGTTCGCGGCGGCGGAGTAGGAGTCGACGCCGGCGGGATCGTCGGGAAAGACCGCGATCGCGTTGGCCGCGCGGATCGCCGCCACGTCCTCGCCGTGCTGCTCGCGCGCTCTGGAGAGCAGCGACGATCGCCGCTCCCTGGCGACCGCCGCCGTCTCCCACACGAAGAGCTCGAACTCGCGGCCGCCCGCCTGGTCGGCGAAGCGGACGAGGTCGACCAGGCCCTCGAGGTCGCCCGGCGCGTCGCCGCCGCCGGTGCGGATCGAGTCGAGCATCGTGCGCTCGAAAACCGACTCGACCTCGGCGACGGTGAGAAACGCCTGCTGCGCGTCTGCCTCCGGCGCGGTCGGCTCGTCGTCGTCGCCGCAGCCGAGCACCGCGATCGCGGCGGCGATCGCGGCGAGCGCCGCCAGCGCCCCGTTGCGAGGCGGTCGCCGCACGCGCCTGCGTGGTCTACCCGGGACGTCCACACGCCGCAGGTACCCGCTGCGGGGGGTGGCGGTGGTCCGCCGGCCGGGCTCGCGTAAGCGGCGTGACAGCCGCCTCGCTCGCTGGCGCGCTCGCTCGGCGCTTGTCGTGTCCTGCCGCGGCGAAGAGGTCGTCGAGCGCAGTCGGCCGGCGAGAGGTTGATCGCGCCGTGGTACGGCAACCGCCCGCGCCCGCGGGACGCGGTCTCACCGGCGACGCGCTCCCGCTCTGCGCTCACGAAGAGCGCAATACAGTGCTCTACGTGGTGCAGAGGTCGCAGGTCCAGCCGGAGACGTGGGCCGTGATCGCGGGTCGCGGCGCGCCGACGCCGGGGGCGCCGCTGAGCGTTCCTCCGGTGCTCGCGTCGAACTTCGAGCTCGGCTCCGAACGGGCCTACAGCCGCGACGACGCGACACCGGGCTGGGAGGCGTTCGAGGAGCTGCTGGGCGGCTTGGAGGGCGGCGAGGCGGTGGCCTTCGCCTCCGGCATGGGAGCCGCCGCGGCGGTCTTCGACCTGCTGCCGGTCGGCGCCGCGGTGGTGCTCGGCGACGACTGCTACCAGGGTGTGGTGGGTCTCGCCGCCGCGGGTGCCGCGCAGGGACGCTGGCGGGTGGTACGCGTCGGCGTCGAGGACACGTCGAGCTGGCTCGATCTCGCCGCGGACGCGGATCTGCTCTGGCTGGAATCGCCGTCCAACCCGCTCCTGGCGGTCGCCGACCTACCGAACATCTGCGCCGCGCCGCGCAAGCCGGACGCGCTGGTGGTGGTCGACAGCACGCTGGCCACGCCGCTGGTCCAACGGCCGCTCGAGCTGGGCGCCGACCTGGTCGTGCACTCGGCCACCAAGTACCTGGGCGGCCACTCCGACCTGCTGCTCGGAGCGGTCGTGGCGGCGTCCGGCGAGCGAGCGCGCGCGCTGCGCGAGCGGCGGGAGCTGGCGGGAGCCACCCCCGGCGCCCTCGAGGCGTACCTCGCCGTCCGCGGGATGCGCACGCTCGCGTTGCGGCTACAGCGCGCGAGCGCGACGGCCGCCGAACTCGCCGAGCGCCTCGCCGGGCACGCCGGCGTGGCGGTCGTGCGCTACCCCGGCCGCCCCGACCATCCGACCCACGCGACGGCCCGCGGCTTCATGGCCGGCTTCGGCGCGGTCGTGTCGTTCGACGTGCACGGGGGCGCCGAGACAGCCGACGCCATCTGCCGATCCGTGCGCATCATCCGCCATGCGACGAGTTTGGGCGGCGTCGAGTCGACGATCGAGCGCCGCGCCGCCATCCCCGGCCAGGCGCACCTTCCGCCGGGTCTGCTGCGCCTCAGCGTCGGCTGCGAGCATCCCGACGACCTCTGGCGCGACCTGGAACACGCGCTCGCGCCGTGACGCGGGGCGGAGCCCTGGCCACACCGAGCGCTCGACCGCGGCCGCCTGCTCGCGCGCGTCGCCGGCGCCGCGAGGAGCGACGGCCCGCTCGACCGAGACGAGCCGTGGCCGCTGCGTCGGCCGACGGCCCGCGCCGGTGCGCGAGCGGCTCGCGGACCGCCAGGTAGCGCAGCCTCGTCCCAGCGCGATCTCCAGCGCTTCTCGATGGGCGGTCGCGGGCTCGAACCGCGGACCTCTTGCCTGTAAGCCGACAGGTGTGGGTGCGGTTCGCCACGTTGCGCTGGGGAAGCAGCTCGGGCTTGATCTCTGAGGAGTTCAGACCTGGCGGAGCGCCTCCAGGCGGACGACGACGGCCTGGAGGTCTTCCGCCTGGTCGCGTGCCCGCGCGAGCGCCTCGATGAGTTCGCGGTCAGTGAGCTGCCCGTCACGAAGCTGGCTTGACCGCGCCCTGCGGACCTCACGCTCCACAAGCTCGCCGAGGACATTCGCGATCGATCTGTGGCCTGCGAGAAGGCGGAACTCCCGCCACGTCTCGTCATCGACCTGGACGCGCGCCATCCGGTCGCGAGCGGCCGGCGCCGGTCGCGCAAGCTCCTCGGCGCGGCTTCGCTGTCGGCTGCGCTTCCCCACGTTCGGCCTCCTTTGCGTAGACGGCGTAGACGCGCACCACCGGTGCAAGTGCGTCTGCCTGTTCTGACGTCTCGCTGCTCGTGGGCGGTTGTTCAGGCGGGAGGAAGGGCGGCTCCAGCTTGCGAGCGATGTGCTCGATGACGTTTGCGCAGACCGAACCATCCTCATTGATGCGCTTGCCGAGTGCCTTGCGGTACAGCAGAAGGTGCGATCGGATCGTGAGGGTGCGCAGGAGCGGCAGCTCAGCGCGCGTGAAGCACAGCACGCCACGCACCGCGACATCACCGTGGTCTTCGCCCAGCGTCGCGCGTACGACCGCGACCTGACGGTCGAGCCCGTCGATCAGCGACGTGCGGTCGCGCCCGTCGATCAGCAGCTTCTGGCGACCGAACAGCGGCGTGGGCGCCGTGACCTTTCCCTGCCAAGCCTTCGCGTCGATGACGTAGACGCCAGTCGGCGCGATCGCGATGTGGTCCACATTTCCTCGACCGCGGGGCATGCGCCGGTCGTGCAGCACGATCCCGGGGCCATGAGCCGTGCGCTCGTCGAGGAACGTCCCAACCGACTCTTCGCCGACCTGTCCGTGCCGGAACGCGACCTCGTGCTGCGGAGCGCCGCGCAGCGCGAGCCTCAACGCGGCGGTACGCGGATGTTTGGCTCGTACTCCTTCCTCACGGTTCTGCTTGCGTCGCTCGTGCTCGCGACCTGCGCTCGCTCCCGCCTCACCGGTGTTGATCGGCTGGCTGGTTGACGTCAACGGTGGTGTCGGGTCGGCGCATGCGAGGCACATCACTGTGCGGGGGGCCGAGTCCCAAACGGCGTCGGTGCCGGCGGCCAACGGCGTGGAGCAGCGTACGCACGAGTCCGCGCGGCGGAGCTTGAGCGGCCGGCGAGGCATCGGGCACAACTCTACGTCGACGACGGGTAAGCCAGCCAGCGGTTCCCGGCTGGCAGCAGCCGGTTTGTGGCGGGGTAGGGCACCCGATGCGACCACGGCGGATGGAGACCAGCCTGCTCGGCTTCGTCGACGATCAGCGCTCTTGCCGAGAGTTGCGCAACCGTCGATAAGCAGCGCTATGCGGAGAGTTGCGCAATCGTCGAGAAGGAGCGGTCTCCGCCGGAGTCGCTTCGATTCGAGGGCCGCTGCACCCGGAGACCGGCACGACCAGCGGCCGCTGCGAGGGCATGTACCGCATATCGAATCCGGCGGCGACCGCCTGCGACGAATGGCCGTGGCAGACCACCGAACAAGGCGGAGAGACCCCGTCGACAGGTGTCCTCCCGCACCTGAAGATCATCAATGCGCGCCAGAACAGCGCAAGCGGCAATCGCTACAACAGGTTCCTCGACAAGTGCGAGGTCAAAATCGCCAAGGCCGCGCCGACGCCGACGAACGGCGCAGGGAGGTTCCTCGTCATCCCGCTGCCAAGCTGGATGCCGCAGAGCTTCGAGAGTAGGAATGTGTGCAACGGTGTCACCACGACCTCTTGACGACGACACGCTGGATCGCCTCGTGCGCTGTCTGGCTGACCTCGGCGTTGCGGGCATCGACGACCGCCGGCCCGGCCTGTCGAGCGAGGAGATCCGGGCTTTAACACACGACGTCCCGGCGTCGCTGCCGTCGGAGGTGCAGTTGTGGTTCTCGCGCTGGAAGTGGGGCGAAGACCTCTACGACATGCTCCCGCGACTGCGGTACAACCCGCTGCCAGACTGCGTGTTCGTCTACCACCAAGCGCTCGAGTGGGAACGCGATCGGCGCCGTGACCTGCTTGGCCCCGGAGAGAGTGAGACCGCGCCGAAGACGTATGCGCCGAGCTGGATAGCCGCGTGGTTTCCGCTGTCACATCAAGAGGGCCCCTTGTATGTCGCGGTCGACCTGTCCGCGTCGGATGGCATCACCGCGCCGGTCCTGCAGATCGACAACGGTGGCGGGATCTCCAAGCCCGTCGCGCGATCACTCGGCGACTACGTCACGCACGCGCTCGATGAGATCAACGCCGGCCAGTGGCTGTATGACCGCGAGAAGCACATCTGGGAACCCAAGGAAGGCTGGACCGCCTGGGCTAAGCGCCAGTGACGGCCGCTCGCAGCCCACGTACCAGACCGTTGAACACGCCGCTGTGGCCGGAGGAGGTGGCGCTGGCCTCGTCGATCGCCGTGTCTGCGTGGGGCGGTGTGGACGCCGTTAGCTCCGCTGCCCTTATGCACGAGGACGACTCGCTCGGCTCCGTCGTGGAGCGCTGCTCTTCGCGCGGACCAGCGCTCTGCGTAGCCCGCTGGCGCAGCGCTCCCTGCAGGCGGAAGGAGCGGTCGCACTACGCTCTGGCCGTACGCGCCGAGCTCGTCGCTTTGCTCACGGTGGAGCCTCCCGGTGCCGTCGACTTCGGCGTGAATGTCACGGCGCTCCTCAGGCCGGCTGGGGGCGAAGGCGAGGAGTCGTTTCAGTTGACGGTCTGCACCCCCGGCTGGGTGGCAGAGAACGTGGCGATGCCGAAGGGCTTCGCGTTTCTGCGCCACCATCTCATCGTGGAGCGCTGGGACGAGGATCTTGTCCAGCGGGCGATCCAGGACCTGTGCCTGCGCAACGAGGGCAGCAACTGGTCGGAAGTCGCAACCAAGCTCTCGCGGTACGCTGCACTGGGAGTTCGAGGATTACGGCGAGTAGAGACCGTGGCTGCTCGTTCGATGCAGACGGGCGAGCGAGCCGGAGTCGTCGCCGGCATGCTCGGGTTGCGCGAGATGCAGCGCGGTCCTGTGGCGCCCGGGCCTGCGATGTGAGAGGGTCGGCATGAGCGACATGGACCAGCGATCGTGAAGATCACCTACTTCGGGAGCGCCGGCACGGCTGATCCGACACGCGCCTCGATCCCGCTGCACCTGGCGGCCAATGGCTCGCTCGAGGTCGGGCAGGAGACGACGATCATCCTTGGCGGCGACGCCGCCGATCTGCTCATCGCCGACAACGCGCAGCGCCTGGAGGGCGTCGGGTTACCGCCGGCGCGCGAGCTGTTGGCCAAGCTGCGCGACCATGCGGTTCCCGTCTTCGTCTGAAAGGGCTGCGCCGTCGCCCGTGGGGCGACCGACGAGGACCTGACCAAAGTCAACGGGCGGTGGGTGAGCCCGCCCGAGGTGGCACGGCTGTTCGCCGCCAGCGATCGTGTCGTGACGTTCTGACGCTATCGCTGGACGGGCCCCGGGGTCCGGCGGCCGGCGTGCCGCTCAGGACGTAACCCGCAGGGCCCGCGACATCCCGTGCCAGGCGAAAGGGGAACTCTTCGCACGCTTCGGCATCGCGTGGCAACGGGAAGTCTCGGCCGGAGCGTCGCTTCGGTAGGCGACGCGACGCTCGGAGTCGGGCAGATCACCAGTACCCCGGGGACGGGGGTGCCGTTCGCGGTGGGCCTTCGTGTACTGCGAAACGCCTCCTCATCGTGGAACTGCAGGGCCGCGGTGCGGGGCCGGCCGCGCACTCCCGGCGGCGAGGGTCCGGTACAGCACGGACCGGACCCGTACGTGGCGGTTCGGAGGGGCTCGACGCTGGCAAGGCGGGCCTGCTCGCGGCGCATCGAGTTCGGCATCGCCGCGCGGAATTGCCGTTCGATCGTCCAGTAGCTGATCAGGTTTGATGGACGTGTCGGTTGCGGAGCTGTATGGTGCGCGGCCGCTGACCACGGGTGGCGTTGTGTTCAAGGACGAACTCTTGGCCGTGGGACCGGCCGGGCAAGGGCAAATGAGGTGGCATTGATGCGCGCACGGATGCTGGGCTTGCTGCTGGTTGTGGCAGGGGTGATGGGGATTCTGGCGGTCGGGGCGACATCCGCGTCGGCGTACGAGTTCAGTGAGCAGACGAAGGTTGCATGCCCGGCCTGCGTTACCGGGCATGGAGAAGAGGCGGCGGCAGAGATTGCTTCGGGCCTGTCGATCAATGGCCCGGAATCGACGACCTATGGGCCGACGTTGGCGCTGGTTGCGGGGGCAAAGGCCGGGGGGGCGCCGCGGCCGAGGGGGCGACCGACGTTGCGGTCAGCTTGCTGAGATCGCCGGCCTCGCAAGCTTGGGCGACGTCGCCGCTGAAGGTAGGAGGCTTGCTCGTCGGCGCCTTCGCCACGGGCTACGTCATTGGTACCGGCGGCCGCGCATTGGCGGTAACTCTCTTCGGCGGCTCGAGTCCCGACCACGGTGGCGTTAGTCCCGACGTTCCTTGGTCGAATGTCCGCTGGCGGTTGTGCACGCAGAGCCCCAGCTGCGTCACCATCGTCAATTCGTCGGCTTGGGAGTCTGCGGTCATCCCGACTGGACGCGTGTACGCGACGTTTGACAGCACGTGGACCAATCAGAACTTCTCGGTGCCGGGGGTGTGGGGGTATGTCAACTGTTACGGCGCGACACCACCGGCGTCGCCGTGCACGCCGTATTACCACGGTGCCTCGGGTCCGCAGGCCGGGGACGTCCCCGGAGCGACAGCGATCACCGTCTACGGGTTTGGCATCTCACCGCGGCCCGGATACGTGTTCGTCCAGACGCTCCAACAGCTGCTTGACCGCGACAAGGCCAACGCCGTCATCGATGCCGGCCAGGTCTCGGGTTCGCAGTTCGGTTCGGTTTCGTCCTACGCGCCGCCGAAGGACGAGGCGCTCGGAGCGATCGACGAGGCCATTGCCGATAACGCCGACTTCGCGGGCTTTGTCGAAGGTCTGATCCAGGCGCATTGGCCGACCATCGCGGACTGCGACAGCTTGACGCAAGCGGCGTGCGTGGCTGCGGTCCGTGCCGCCGGGTTTCTTGGGCCGATCACTGGGCGTACGTTGAGCGCAAGCGAGGCGGTGATGGCGCGCGATCCCAACAAGGTGACCGGGACCTTCCCGTCCGGGCTGGCAAAGGCCGATCCTGGGACCGCGATCACGATCTACGTCAATCCCGCGACAAAGCCCGCCCTCACGCTGCAACAGACGTTGATCGCCAACGCCCTCAGAGAAACAACCCGAGTGTCGTCACCGACGACAACAAGGAAGACATCGCGCGGGCGTGCGAGAAGTGGGTCACGGCGAAGGCCAGCAACCGAACGATCGTGGACTGCACCACGCCCGGTATTCCGATCTACGTCATCGGACGCGAATGGCCGCAGGCCGCAGACCACACCATCGAGGCGCAGGAGTCCTACGCGCCGTGGGTGCTGCTGACGTACACCCCGCGCACCAGGACGAAATGGTACGTAAAGTACCCCGAGACCGGCAAGACCAGCGGCAGCTGCGAGGGCAGGTATTTGCAACCTAATCCGGCGGCCACCGCGTGCGACGAATGGCCATGGCAGAAAACCGAAGAGGGCGGCGAGACGCCGTCGACAGGTCGCCTGCCGCACCTGAAGATCATCAACGCGCTCCAGAACAGCGCAAGCGGCAATCGCTGGGACGGGTTCCTCAACAAGTGCGAGGTCAAAATCGCCAAGGCCGCCCCGACGCCGACGAACGGCGCCGGCAGGTTCCTCGTCATCCCGCTGCCAAGCTGGATGCCGCAGAGCTTCGAGAGCAAGAACGTGTGCAACGGTGTCACCACGGCCTCTTGACAACGACACGCTCGATCGCCTCGTATGCTGCCTGAGCGACCTCGGCGTTGGCGGTATCGACGACCGCCGGCCCGGCCTGTCGAGCGATGAGATCCGGTCGTTGACGCGCGATGTTCCGGCGTCGCTGCCGTCGGAGGTGCAGTTGTGGTTCTCGCGCTGGACGTGGGGCGAGGACCTCTACGACATGCTCCCGCAGCTGCGCTATCACCCGCTACCCAACTGTGTGTTTCTGTACGACCAGGCGCTCGCGTGGGAGCGACTGAACCGCGAGGCTGTCGCGGAGGCGCGGGGTGGGCGCACGCCGGGCGACTATGAACCCCAGTGGATGCCGTTCTGGTTTCCGCTGTCGCAGAGCGAAGGCCCGCTGTATCTCGGGGTCGATCTGTCGGCGTCCGATGGCGTCACCGCGCCGATCCTTGAGGTCGACAACGGGGGCGGGGACGCCACGCTGGTCGCGCGATCTCTCGGGGAGTACGTCACACGGGCCCTCGATGAGATCGACGCCGGGCGATGGCTGTATGACCGCGAGAACGACTTCTGGGAGCCCAAGGGAGGCTGGACCGCGTGGGCTGAGCGTCGTTGAGGATCGCTCTGGGGCGACTGAGCGGGCCCCGTTGCACGCGCCGCTGCGGCCGCCCAGGCGCTGGCCTCGTCGACTGCCTGTGCACCTCGGTGGTGTGGGCGCCCTCGGCCCCGCTGCCCCTCCGAGGCAGATCGGGCGCTCTCGCTCGATGCAGAGCGAGCGCTGGTTTTCGCGCGATCCGCAAGCGTCGAAGTGCGAGCAGATGGGTGGCTCGCGCCTTGTGGTGCGAACAGGCGAAGCACCAAACCCGGGTCTCTCCCACGAAGGGTCGCTACAGGCGCGAGCCGGCGACGAGCAACAACCAGCCGATCGCGGCCACGCCGACGATCAAGAGCCAGCCCCACCACTGAAACTCTGCGTTGGCATCCGCACCAGGGAGAGCGATCGCAGCGAACGCAGCGGCCAGGAGGACGAGAATCCCGACGCCTTTGAGCAACGATCCCATCGGCGCCAGCCTAGACGTACACGGGTGCGGCTTCCGCAGCGAGCCAGAAGCAGCAGCCGCCTCCTGGCGAAAGCACGAGCGCGACGGCTATCCGCGATTGGCCTTGAGCCACTCGCGTGCGTTCCAGCCAGGACGCATGGCGCCGACCAAGGGAGGCTCGTAGTCAGCGTCGTCGGTCCTGGCGAGCACGCCGAAGATGCGCCCAAACAGCAGCCACCACCGCGATGCGTCCGCCAACACCTGAAGCAGCACGTC
>JBKHXR010000052.1:0-100004 GCA_046565905.1 Thermoleophilia bacterium
CTGGCGCACCGCCATCAGCGCGGCTGGTGGTATGGCCGGAAGCTTCTGAACTCCCGGCCTGACCGCTACGGCCTGATCAGCCTCAACGGAACCATCGTCGCGCCGCGACCCAACCGGCCGTGGCGCAAGGGACGCTGAATGCCGACGGTGAAGAACGTCGGTGAGCCGTGTGCGGGAGAACCGCATGCACGGTTCGATGGGGGGCGAGAGGAAACCAGCGACAGTCGGCCACGCCGCGCGACGCCAGGCGCCTCTCGCCTACCCGACCAACCTCGCTTCGCGCCGCGGCCCGGGGACGGGTCACGCCGGCGCGACGCGGCCAAGCGCCAGCGGGCTCAGCGAGCGCCCTCCAGTTCGCGCAGGCGCTGGTCAAGCTCCGCGACGACGCTCTCGAGCTTGAGTTCGTGATCGGACGCCGTGCTGTCGCACCCGCAGCCCTCGGCCGCGACGTCGGGCCGGGACTGCTCGTCGACCGTGGCAGGCGTGCCACAGGGCATCGAGTGTCTCGCTTTCTGATGATGGGTTGGGGATCTCGTCGAGGCCGCCGCAAGACGCTGCGGCCACCACGCTCGACGAGGTGCTCGAGGCACGATCTCCCTGCAAACACGATAAACCTGACACCCGGGTGTCAAGGTCAAGTGCCAAACGCAAATGGGCGAGTACGTTCAACGCGAAGCGGAGCCTCGCTGTGGCTGATCGCGCGCGAGGGCCCGGCGGCCGGGTGCCGGACGGGGCACTCGCTGCGCACGAAGACGATCAGCCGTGCTCGCGCAGGTGCGCGACCATCGCGCCGAACGTGGGAAAGGCGTGGGCGTGCCCGTCGTGCTCGCAGGCGACGCGGGGCACCCCTGGCCGCTCGCCGAGGGCCTGGCGAGCACACTCGGATACGTGCGCGCCGACCGGTGGCTGGCTCGCCTGGGCGGCGGGCGCGTTCGCCGTAGCCCCCAGGGCGGCGGCCGCGGTGAGGACGCCAAGGACACAGTGGTGGCGGTGCGTCATGCCCCCACCTCCTCCGGCGTCCGGGGCTCGGTCGGTCCGGTGCCGTTGCCCGCGCCGGCGGGCGTGTTCGTGGGCGCCGTAGTGAGCAGTCTGCGGCGGCTCAGATAGTCCTCCGGAGTGAGCGTGCCATCGGCGAGGCGGCGGTCCAAGAGCTCCAGCGGCGAGTCTGCGGTGCTCCTGTTACGGCCCTGCTGGCCGTCACGCGCTGCCCATACGACCGCCCATACCACCGCCCCCAGGAACAGCAACCAGAGCACGAGCCAGGCGGCACCGACGTCGTGCATCGTCCAGGCATTCGCAGCGAACATTCGTGTCTCCTTTCCGTTTCGCCGCACGCTACGGGTCCGCCTCCTACGCAGCGTCGGAAGATTGCCGCTATCTGCCTGCGGCGGACTACGGGGTCGTAGGCACGGCCGGCCTTGTGGAGCGCCTCGTCGCTTACGCCGCCGGCCTCCTCCTCGTCCTCGCCGGCCCGCACCGGCCCGCCGCCGAGCGTGCGGTTGAGCAGTGGCACCGCCTGCTCCGCATTCCCGCCGTCGAGGGCCTCGTCGGCCTCCCGCAGGAGGTCGAGGCCGACGTCGGAACGGTCCTTGGACTCCAGTGCCGGCGTCGATGCGCTTGCGCGCCTCTTCGGCGTCGCCGATCACGTCCAGCAGGACGAGCGCTTGCTGGGCTCGGCGCGCGTGCTCGCCGAGGGCCGTAGGCGAGCCGTGTGTGTCGGGCATGTCGTTGAGATCGGAGGTGGAAGTCCGGCAACAGCAGCGCCTGCTGACGATCACACGCCAAGAAGTTCTGAGCCATGAGCCGCCCCGTGCGTGAGGTTCCTCACATGCACGATTGCTCGGTGAGAGACGGACGGCGCGGTGGGAGCAGTCTTGGAGTACCTCTAGGATGCCCTGTCGATGACGTTTAGGCCATCGAATAGGCCATCGAGTTGCTCAGGGGCCTGCGCCCGCCGACGGCTGGCGACCGCAAAGCCCCTCATTTGCAGCTATTCGCCTGCATGGGCGCGGCGGGTTTCGAACCTGCGACCTCTCGCGTGTGAAGCGAGCGCTCTCCCACTGAGCTACGCGCCCTCAGGGGCAGACGATTCTACGAGACCGCGACTGGCACGCAGCGCCGGGGCGTGGCACCCTCCAGGAGGCATGCCCCGCACCGTCCCGCAGGATCGCCGCATCGATGGCCCGAGCAACCACGGCGAGGAGATCTGCCACATCGTCACCGAGGAGGATCCGGACACGGCGCTGTGCGGAAAGGACGTCACGGGCTGGCCGTGGAACCCGCCGTGGCCGTACTGCGTCGTCTGCCTGGACCTCGTGCAGTCGCGCGCCGGCGGCAGATAGCCGGCGAACCGCCCGGCGTTGCGAGTCTCAGGGGCTGAGACCCCGAAAGTCGCAACGCCAGGCGCCGGCGCCGGCTAGCGCCCGCCCTTCGCGCGGCGCGCCTCGCGCTGCGCGACGTTGTACGAGCGGCGGCGGCGGGCGCGCGCCAGCGAAGCGGCGCGGCGGTCCTCGATCCACTGCTGCTCGCGCTCGAGCTTCTGCCAGGCCGCGACGCGGTCGGGGTCGCCGTCGGCGCGCACGGCGCAGCCCGGCTCGCCGCCGTGGCGGCAGTCCGAGAAGCGACAGCGCGCCGCGAGCTGCTCGATGTCGGTGAACGTCTGGCCGACGCCGCCATCCCACAGGCCCGCCTCGCGGATCCCGGGCGTGTCGATCAACAGCGCGCCGTTGGGCATTCGCAGCAGGTCACGCGTCACCGTCGTGTGCCGGCCGCGGCCGCCGTTGTGCTCGCTGACCTCGCCCGTCGCCTGGCGGTCGACCCCGAGCAGGGCGTTGACGAGGGTCGACTTGCCGGCGCCGGACGGCCCCAGCAGCACGCTCGTCGCATCGGGCTCCAGCAGTGACCACAGCAGCGTCAGCGACGCCGGGTCGTGAACGCCGACCGCCACGCCGTCGGCCAGGCCGAGGTCGCGTGCCATCCTCGACGCGACGCGGGCGCCGCCGTCGTCGGCGAGGTCGGCCTTCGTCAGGACGAGTGCCGCGGGTACGCCGCCGGACGCCGCCAAAGCGACGATCCGCTCGGCGCGGCGCTGGTTGGGCTCGGGCAGCGGCTCGACGACCAGCACGAGGTCGACGTTCGCCGCGAGCAGCTGGCCTGCGACCGGCGCGCCCGCGGCGCGGCGCACGACCGTCCCGCGCCGCTCGAGGACGGCGGCGATCACGCCGTCGCCGTCGATCGCGACCCAGTCGCCGGTGGTCGGTGCGCCGCTGGCGGTGCGCAGCCGGCCGCGCGCGGCGACAAGCCGCGGTGGTGCGTCGTCGGCTGCGTCGGAGACGAGCCAGCGCCCGCGGTGCTGTGCGAGCACGCGCGCGGCGGTGTATCCGTCGCCGTCGAGCTGCGCGAGCTCGACGTCGAGATCTGGTCGCCGGCCGATGCCGGCGGATGAGGCATGCAAGGTGAGATCCTCCACGGGTTCGTCAGTGGCACGAGTACGGCGTCGATGCCCGGGCGCTGCCCCGGGCGCCTGATCAGACGTCCGCGGCGTGGGTGACGAGGGTGTGGAGGTGCTTGGTCATGCACAGCCAATGGTAGTGGGCCTCAACGAACGTCGCAGCCGAGACCTCGGGCGCCGAACACCGCCGGGCGGGGCCCCCTCGGATCTCGATCTCGCAGCGCCACGCCTTCATCCGGCGGCCGTGCCTGGCGGCGCCGCATCTCGGCGCCTGGCACCAAGTTCCTCGACGACCCACTCGTGCTCGCCCCGGCAGCGCTCCAGCCGCTGCGCGTGGACGCCGTGTCCAGAAGCGACGCCCATGACTCAACGCTCGCGGTGAGCGGTCCGAGAACGGCGAGGTGCACCCTCCGGCGGCGTCCCGATCTCCGCGTGCCCGCGCCCGCCTGCTCGCCGGCGCAGCGCTCGTGGCGCTGATCGCGCTCGCGCTCGCGGCCGGTACGGCGCGGGCCCAGGTGCAGCTGCCGCCGGGCGCACCCACCGATCGGCCGGGCGCCGTCGTCGCGCCCGGCTACGACGGCCGCGACTCCGACGACGGCCGGCCTGACGGCGAGGACGATCAGAGCGTCCTGCCGCCGCAGCTGCCCGCCGTCGACCTCATCCCGCGCGACGACGGCGGCCACGAGGAGCCCTTCGAGCAGGAGTTGCCCCCCGTCACCGCGTCGTTCGTCGCCGGCCGGACGGCCCGCCTGCGGACCGACGGCAAGGCGGCGATCCCGCGCGGCGCCCCCAAGCGCGTGCGCGCGCTCATCTCGCAGTACAACCGCATCGTCGGCAAGCGCTACAAGTGGGGCGGCGGGCACGCGCGCCTCGTCGACACCGGCTATGACTGCTCGGGCGCCGTCGGCTACGGCCTGATCAAGGGCGGGATGCTGCGCACGACGATGGTCAGCGGCAGCTTCGCCCGCTGGGGCGCCGCCGGCGCCGGGCGCTGGGTCACCGTCTACGCGCACAGGTCGCACGTCTACATCGAGGTCGCCGGGTTGCGCCTCGATACGAGCTCGGTCGGCGATCGCGCAGGCCGCGGCGGCGTGCGCTGGCGGCCGGTCATCGGACAGCGCCGCGGGTTCAAGGTCCGTCACCCCGCGGGCCTGTGAGGTGGCGGCGCCTGCGCCGTGACCGATGCGTTAGGTTCGCGCGCCAGTGCTGCTCCACGCCTTACTCGCGGCGCTCGTCGGCGCGGCGCTTCTGGGCGCCGCCGCGCTGAAGATCGCAGACCGCACCGCAGCCGCGGTCGCTGCCGAGAGCTTCGGCCTGCGCGGCCGCCCCGCGCGCTGGATCTGGCTGCCGCTCGCAGCGCTCGAGGCGGGCCTCGGGGCGAGCGTGATCGCGGCGCCGACCGCGGGCCCGGCCTGGGGCGCCGCCGGCCTGCTCGCAGCGTTCGCCCTCGCGCAGGCGGGCGCGATCGCCGCCGGTCGCGCGGGCGCGCCGTGCGGCTGCTTCGGCGGGCGCGGACAGATCTCCTGGGCGTCGGTTGCTCGAACGGCGCTGCTCGGCGTCGCGGCGACCGTGGTCGCGGTCGCCCCCACGCGCGAGGCGCCGCCGCCGCTTGCGACCGCGCTGCTCGCGCTGGTGATCGTGACGGCGATCGTCGTGCGCGCGCGGCGGCCCGCCGGCGCGCTGGAGGTCGCTGGGGAGGGGCCGGCGCTCGGCGCCCGGCTCGACGCGGGCGGCGCGCCGCTCGCGCTGTTCGTGGCCGACGGCTGCCGGCTGTGCCGCCCGCTGATCGCCCAGGCACGGCGCCTCGGCGCCGCGGTCTTCGACGAGGTCGCCGACGCGCAGATGTGGGCCGCCGCCGGCGTTCCCGGAGCCCCGTTCGCGGTCGCGCTGGCGGCGGACGGCACGGTGCTCGCCAAGGGCACGGTCAACACCCGGGCGCAGCTGTCGTCGGTCATCGCCGCCGGCAACGGGCGCCGCGGCGAGATCGAGCACCCCGAGCGGGCGAGCTCGCGGCGCAGCTTCCTGCAGGCCGCCGCCGGCGCCGTGGCCGCGATCACCGCCGGGCGGACGGTCGGCTCGCTCGTCGCACCGGGCGACGCCGACGCGTTTCACTTCTGCGGACACATCTACACGACCGACGGCTGCCCGCACCCGACCGGCCTGCCGCGGATCGATCGCAACGGCTATCCGCTGCGCGCCAGGGACGGCCGGCCCGTCGACGACCTCGGCCGCCGGATCGACGCCGACGGCGCGCCGCTCGACGACTCCGGCAGGCCGCTGCTCGATCCCGACGGCCGCCGGCAGCCGCCCGCGACGCGCACGCGGATCTGCACGGCGGCCGGCAGGCGCTTCCGGATCACGGTCCGCACCGACGGCTCCTGGTATCGCTGCTGCGACGGCCACGTGCGCAAGCTGCAGGACTGCTGCACGACCTCCTCGCGCCGGATCAACGGCGACCGCGGGCTGCGCGGCTACTGCTACGGCAAGCGCAAGGTGTTCTGCGTCATGTACTACCAGACGAAGGTCCCGTGCTGATCGCGCTGGCGACCGCCGCGCTCGTCGCCGGCCTCGCCGGCGCTTGGTCGCCGTGCGGCTTCTCGATGGTCGACACGCTGGCGCCGCACGGGTACGCCCAGCGCCTGCGCGTCACCGCGGTCGCCTGCGTGACCTTCGCGCTCGGCGCGCTCGCCGGCGGCGTCGCGACCTTCGGCGGACTCGCGCTGCTCGGCGGGGCGCGCGGCGCCGGCGGGGCGGCGGCCGTCGCGGTCGCCGTCGCGCTGCTGCTGGCCGCCGCCGCCGGCGACGCCGCCGGCCGGCGGATCGTCCCGCAGGTGCGCCGCCAGGTACCGGAGTCGTGGCGGCGCGTGCTGCCCGTGCCGCTCGCGGCCGGCCTCTACGGCGTGCTGCTCGGCCTCGGCTTCACGACCTTCGTGCTGTCGTTCGCCGTCTACGCGCTCGCCGCCGCCTGCCTCGCGCTCGGCGACACCCAGGCAGGCATCGCCGTCGGCCTGGCGTTCGCGGCCGGGCGGATCCTGCCCGTCGTCGTGCTCGCGCCGCTGCAGGAGACCGCGGGCGGCGTCGACGCGGCGGCGGCGATGGCCGAGCGACCGGGCGTGCTGCGCGCGATCCGCGCCGTCGGCGCGCTCGCGCTTGGCGTCGCGGCGGTCGTGCTCGCCCTTGCCGGCGTACCGGCGAGCGCGGCGAGCGAGAACCTGCTCACGACCGACGGCACCGACCCCAGCACCGTCGCCGGCTCGGTCGCGTGGCAGCTGCCCGGCGGCAACGGCCTCGTATCGCACGCCGGCGCAGCTGCGCAGGCGCTGCCGGGAACCGACCCCGCGCTCGCGCCGCAAGGGATCGTCTGGCGCGAGGGCGACGTCCTCGTCGTCGCCGAGCGCTTCACGCTGCGCGAGCGGCTGCGCCTGCACGCCCCCGGTGCCGAGGAGCCCGCGCTGTCGGCCCGCTGGCTCGTCTGGCGCGCGCGCGCGCCCGCGGGCGACGTGCTGCGGGCCGTCGACCTCCAGGCGGCCGGGCAGCCGCCGTTCGACATCAGGCGGCTCCCTGCGCCCGATCGCATCGGCCGCCCGTCGATCGACGGCGATCGCGTCGTGTTCCACACCGCGCAGCGCCGGGGCAGCCGGATCGAGGAGATCTACCTGCCGACCAGGCGGCGCGTGACGCTGCGCGCCGGGCGCAACGGTGCGCAGCTGCTCAACCCGTCCGAGCAGGGCGGAAGCCTGCTCTACGTCCGCTCGACGGCCGAGCGCCAGCTCGTCCTGATCGGACCGCGCCGCGCGCGGCGGGGCAACCGGGACAGGAGCCTGCTGCGGATGCACCCGACGGTCCGTCGCGACGCGGGCTACGAGCGCGGCCGCAGGCGCCACACCGAGGGCTACCCGCGCCGGCGCGCGCCGCGGCTGCCCGAGCGGGCGCCGGCCGGCGTCACGGTGACGCTGTGGAGCACGGCGCTCGCGCCCGACGCCGCCTACGTGAGCCGCATGCGGCGCACGGCGTCGGGCACGACGTCGAACGTCATCGTGCGGCTGGCGCGGTAGCGAGCACCTCCGCCGCCGGCGCGACGGCGGCGGGCTCGCGCCGCCGCATGCCCGGTACGAACAGGGCGATCACGGCGCCCAGCCCGAGCACGGCCGCGCCGATCGGCAGCGCCGCGACGACGCCGTCGCTGAACGCCTGCGGGGTCGCGTACGAGCCGTGCGCGCTGAACACCGTCGCCAGCACCGCCACGCCCATCACGCCGCCGAGCTCGCGGATCGCGTTCGTCGCGCCCGAGGCCTGCCCGGCCTCTTCGGGGCGCACCGCGCCGAGCACCGCGTTCGCCGACGGGGCGAAGACGAGCGCCATGCCGGTGCCGGCGATCATGAACGGCGCGATCAGGCTGGCGTAGGCCGTGTCGGGCGACGAGATCGCGGCCAGCCAGAACAGCGCGATCGATTGCAGCGCGAGGCCCGCCACCATCAGCGGCCGCGAGCCGATGCGGTCGCTCAGCAGGCCGGCGATCGGCGCGACGATCATCGGCATCCCGGTCCACGGCAGCGTCCGCAGGCCGGCCTCGAAGGGCGAGTAGCCCTGGGCGGTCTGGAAGAACTGCGAGAGCAGGAAGATCGACCCGAAGACGCCGAAGAACATGGCGAACGACACGCCGTTGGACGCGGCGAAGGCACGCGAGCCGAAGAAGCGCAGCGGCAGCATCGGCGCCGGCGCGCGCGTCTCCCACCACAGGAAGGCCGCGATCATCGCGACGCCCGCGCCGATCGAGGCGATGACGGTCGGCGACGTCCAGCCCAGCGCGGTTGCGCGCACGATCCCGAACGTCAGGCCGAAGAGGCCCGCGCCGGCGAGCGCGAGCCCCGGCAGGTCCAGTTGCCCGGCCGGTCCGTGCGACTCCGTCAGGCGGCGCGCGGCGAGCGGCAGCAGCACGAGGCCGATCGGCACGTTGAGCCAGAAGATCCACTGCCATGCGAGCCCCTCGATGACGGCGCCGCCGACGAACGGGCCGAGCGCGACGCCGAGGCCGCTCACGCCCGCCCAGACGCCCAGCGCCATGCCGCGCTTCTCGGGTGCGACGGCCTCCGACAGCAGCGTCAGCGTAAGCGGCAGCACGATGGCGGCGCCGAGGCCCTGCAGCGCGCGGGCGGCGATCAGGCTCTCGATCGTCGGCGCGAGCGCCGCGAATGCGCTCGCGACGGTGAAGATCGCGAGGCCGGCGACGAACATCCGCCTGCGCCCGAAGCGGTCGCCGAGCGCGGCGCCGGTGATGAGCAGCACGGCGAACGTCAGCGTGTACGCGTTGACGGTCCACTCCAGGGACTCGATCGATCCACCGAGATCGACGCGGATCGACGGCAGCGCGACGCCGACGACGAGGTTGTCCAGAGCGGTCATGAAGAGCGCGATCGAGACGATCGCGAGCGTCCAGCCGGTGCGCGACGGGTCGGTCGCTGCGGGCATGCGGTGGTCCTTTCGGCGGTCGGGGAGTAGTGTGAGCAATCACTCACTTGGGAAGCAAAAAAAGAGCGCCGTCAGCAGCATTCCTCGACGTCGGGCGGCGGCTTGAGCAGAAGCCGGGCCCAGTGCTCGTCGACCTCCTGTGCCTGCATCGCGGCAAGGACGTTGAGCAGCATGCCCTGCGCGAAGAAGTTGCGTACCTCCTGCGGGGCGGCGCCGGTCTCGCGCTCGACGATCTCGACGAGGCGCGCGAACCCGCGCCGCATCTGGTCGCGAATCGCCGGGTCGTCGGACGCGGCGTGCGCGTGCAGCTGGTTGAGCAGCAGATCGCGGTCGGCGAGCAGGCCGATGTACGCCACGCCCATCGCCGTCATGACCGGCTCGCCGGCTTGCCGCGCGGTCGCGGCCGCGTCGACGAACGTGCGCTCGATGCGATCGTTGCAGCGCTCGACGAGCGCCGTGAACAGCTCGGCCTTCGTCGGGAACAGGCGGAACAGGTAGGCCTGCGAGATGCCGGCGGCCTTGGCGATCTCCATCGTCGGCGTGCCATGCAGCCCGCGTGCGGCGAACACGTGCTCGGCCGCCTCGAGGATCTCCTCGCGACGCTCCTCGGCGGTGGAAAGGATGCGGGCGGCGGTCATGGGCACGAGTGAGTATGCACTCACTCACTACCGTAGTCAAGCCTACGTTCGCTTGCGCAGGATGAGCACGATCGCGACGATCATGAGCGCCAGCGCCAGCGCCTGCAGACCGAGCGAGACGCCGTCCGGGCTGTCCTCCGTCGCCGACTTGATCGCCTGGAACGTGACCGAGGCGCCGAAGAAGACGGTGATGCTCCAGAGGATCGTCTTGCGGCTCACGCTCGCGCACCCTACGCGACGGCTAGACTCGGTGACGGACCGTGCTAGGCGGGGAGTCAGCGGTGCCCTGTCGCTCGTAATCCGCTATAGCGAGGCCGAATCCCCTTTCGAGGGGCGCGGCCTTCGGGGTCAGCCCGCTCGTGGTGGTGCTGATGGCCCGGGTCCCGCGCGGTGTCGGCCCGTGAATCAGGTCAGGTCCGGAAGGAAGCAGCCTTAAGCGGTTTCCGACATGCGCAGCGGGAGTGCCCAGGCCGGAGCCATCGCAGGCGCAAGCGCCCGGAGGCCGTGCCTCGGAGAAGGGTGCACGGTCCACCTTCCTCGTCTGCGTGCCCGTGGCCGGGGCCGCGAGCCCGTCATCGCCGCGTCGTGCCGAGCCGGTCGCCCGTCCGCGCACCGGGCGGCGGCTTGGCGTACCAGCGCCACGCGTCGTTGACGTCGACGACGCGCCAGCCGTCCGGCGGCACGGTGATCCGCCTGTCGCGATCGCGACGGTCCAGGATGTAGTCGCGCGCGACCTGCCGGGTGGCGGGCACGAGGTAGCTGCCGTGCGCGGGCAGCCCGTCCTGCTGCGCGTCGACGAGCTGTCCGGGATCGAACTCGAGCCACAGCGCCAGCAGCGGGATCGGGCGCCGGTTGGGAACGGCGACCGGCCGCTGCGGCGCGCGGTCGGCGACGAGCTCGCCGAGCGAGCCCTGGATCGCCTCCTGCCGGGCCAGCGCGTTGCCGAGGCGGTCGATCCGCCGCGCCTGGAGCGGAACGAAGACGAGCAGCGCGACGAGCGCGACGGCGCCGAACCGCGCCCACCACGTCCGCTCGCGGCCCGGCAGCAGCTCGCGCCAGCCGAAGACGCCGGCGCCCGCGAAGATCGCCAGCAGCGTCGCGACCAGCAGCAGGTAGCGGGTGATGATCGGCAGGCCGGCTGCCGCCAGCACGCAGAACGCGGCGAACGCGAGCGCGGCCGCCGCCGTGGCGAGTCGCACGCGGCGATCGCGCCGCCAGGCCAGCGCCAGCAGCCCGCCGCCGGCCGCGGCCAGCAGCACCGGCTCGCGCAGGATCTCGCCGAGCCTGCGCGGGACCGCGGTCGGTACGTGCTCGATGCCCGTCACCCGGCCCAGCAACGCGGCGTTGTCGCGCGTGCCGGTCAGCGAGTGCAGCGCGTTTCCGGTCAGCAGCAGATCGTGCAGCGCCCACAGCAGCGGCCCGCTCGCGGCGAGCAGGAGCAGCGGAGCGGCATCGCGCCAGGCTGCCGCGCGAGCCAGTCCGCCGCGGCGCGCGGTCCGCACGCCCGGCCACAGCAGCCACAGCACGTACGCGGCGCTGAACAGCCAGGCCTCCGGGCGCAGCAGCCCGGCGGCGGCGAGCAGCAGCAGCACCGGCACGCCCGCCCGCGGGCGGCGCGTCTCGACGAGCAGCGCGGCGAGCACGAGGACGAGGAACGGGATGTCGACATACGCGCGGGCGCCGAAGTCCAGCACGGGCACGCGCGTGAGGACGATCGCCGTGGCGAGCACGCCGGCGGCGCTGTTGAACCACTCCCGCCCGAGCGCGAAGACGACCCAGCCCAGCAACGCCAGCGACACGTACGCGAGCGCGACCACGGCGGCCGCGGCGAGCTCGCCGTGCAGGCCGCCGGTCTCGGCCGAGCTCAGCGGCGACAGCAGCGTCGCGCCGAGGTTCGCCAGCGGGTGCGGCGTCGGCGCGATCGGGACCGCGAGATCGGGGATCTCGCCGTGCGCCAGCTGGCGTCCCCAGACCAGCGTGTAGAGCGTGTCGTAGTTGACGAGCCCGGGCCCGGCCAGCAGCCGCAGCACGGCGGCGCCGACGAGTACGCCCGCCGCGAAGCGAATCCGAGCCATCGGCGCAGACCGTATCGCCGCCCGCCGGCGAAGCTATCCTCGGTTCTCCGTGTCGGACGCCCCCTCGCTCTACCGCCGCCATCGCCCGCGGACGTTCTCCGATGTCGTCGGCCAGGAGCACGTCGTGCGCACGCTGCGAAACGCCGTCAACCAGGGCAAGGTGCACCACGCCTACCTGTTCGTCGGCTCGCGCGGGACCGGCAAGACCTCGATGGCGAAGATCCTCGCCGCCTGCCTGAACTGCCAGGACGGCCCGACCGTCGAGCCCTGCGGGCGCTGCGAGTCGTGCGTCGCGATCGCTTCGGCGACGTCGCTGGACGTCATCGAGATGGATGCCGCGTCGAACAACTCCGTCGACGACATCCGCGACCTGCGCGACAGCGTCGTGTACGCGCCGCTCGCCGGCCGGCACAAGGTCTACATCCTCGACGAGGCGCACATGCTGTCGACGCAGGCGTGGAACGCGTTTCTCAAGACGCTCGAGGAGCCGCCGCCCAACACCGTCTTCGTGCTCGCCACCACCGAGGCGACGAAGGTGCTGCCGACGGTCGTCGACCGCTGCCACCGGTTCGACTTCGCGCGCCCGACGGTCGAGCAGCTCGCCGCGGTCGTGCGGCGCGTCGCCGAGCGCGAGCGGATCGACATCGCGCCCGACGCGATCGCGCTGCTCGCGCGCCACGCGACCGGATCGTTCCGCGACGCCCTCGGCACGCTCGAGCAGCTCGTCACCTACGCGAGCGCCGGCGCCGACGGCGCCGCCTCGAGCGTCCGCATCGCGACCGACGACGTGCTGGCGGTGCTCGGCGTCGCCGACGCCGACCTGCTGTTCGACTCCTTCGACGCGATCGCCGCGGGCGACGCCCGTGGCGCGCTGCTGGCCGCCGCACGGCTGACCCAGTCCGGCCGCGACGCGCTGGGCTTCGTGCGCGACCTCGAGGCCCACGCGCGCGACCTGATGATCGTCCAGATGCTCGGCGGCGTGCCCACCGAGCTGCGGATCACCCCCGAGCGCGACGCGCGGCTGGAGGAGCAGGCCGGGCGCGTCGGGACGGGCTCGATCGCGCGGCTGCTGGACCTGCTCGCGGCGGCCCTGGACGCGACGAAGAACGGCTCGGACGCGCGCACGCAGCTCGAGCTCGCGCTCGTCAAGGCCGCCGCGCCGGCCGTCGACCCGTCGCACGAGGCGCTGCTGCAGCGCATCGAGCGCCTCGAGGCGGCGCTGCGCGGCGGGGCAGCCGTGGCGCCGAGCCGGAGCGGATCGCCGGCACCTGCACAGGACGGCGGCGCAGCGCCGCCGGGGAGATCGCCGGCGGCGCCTGCTCAAGCGCCGCAGTCGCCCGTGACGGAGGCTGAGCCTGCGCCGGGGACGTCTGTGACGCAGGCTGCGCCCGCGCCGGTCAGATCCCCGCCCGCAGCCGCCCCGCCGGCATCCACCCAGCCGCCGCAGCCGCCGCGCGAGGCGATGCCGCCCGCGCCGCCCGCCACCGCCGAACCGGCGCTCGCGCCCGCCGGTGCCGTCGCCGTCGCGCCGCCGCAGGCGCTCGACCTCGACGGCCTGCGCGCCGTCTGGCCCGCGGTGCTCGAGAACGTGAAGGGCTCAAACGCGCTCTGCGCCGCACTGCTCAGCGAGACGCGCCCCGTCTGCGTCGACGGCGACCGCATCACCGTCGCGTTCGCGCACGACGCGGCGTACCTCCTGCGCAAGGCCGACGACGAGGAGTACCGCGCCTGCGTCGCCGGCGCGATCCGCTCGGTCACCGGCGCCAAGGCGCAGGTCGCCTACGTCCTCGCCGAGCCTGCCGCCGCCGAGCAGCAGCCGGCGGTCGCGCCGACCGACCAGGAGTGGGTCCAGCGCTTCGTGGCAGAGTTCGATGCCGAGGAGATCCATCCCGAGAGCGAGGCCAGCTGATGCCCCAGCCGAACATGAACCAGATGCTCAAGCAGGTCCAGAAGATGCAGGCGGACATGATGAAGGCCCAGGAGGACCTCGCCAACGAGACGATCCAGGCGTCGGCCGGCGGCGGGATGGTCACGGTGACGATCACCGGCGACCTCGTCGTCAAGGACATCGCGATCGACCCCGACGCGGTCGATCCCGAGGACGTCGACATGCTGCAGGACACCGTCCTGGCGGCCGTCAACGAGGCGATCCGGCAGGCCCAGGAGCACGCCGCCAAGAAGATGGGCGGGCTGACCGGTGGGATGGATCTCGGCGGCCTCGGCCTGCCGCCCGGCATGGGCCTCTAGGCACGCAGCCGCTTGTACGCCCCGCCGATCCAGCGCCTGATCACCGAGCTCGGCAAGCTGCCCGGGATCGGCAACCGGACGGCGCAGCGGCTGGCGTTCCACATCCTGCGCGCTTCGCCGCAGGACGCGCAGGCGCTCGCCGACGCGATCCGCGAGGTCAAGGAGCGCATCGGCCTGTGCGAGGTCTGCTTCAACCTCGCGGAGGGGCCGCGCTGTCGGATCTGCGACGACACGCGCCGCGACCCGAGCGTGATCTGCGTCGTCGAGGAGGCACCCGACGTCATGTCGGTCGAGCGCACGCACGAGTACGGCGGGCGCTACCACGTGCTCGGCGGCGCGCTGTCGCCGATCGACGGGGTCGATCCGGAGGATCTCAAGCTCGCCGAGCTGTTCGCCCGCGTCACGGGCCCCGACGACGGAATCCGGGAGGTCGTGCTCGCGACGAACCCGACGACGACGGGCGAGGCGACGGCGCTGCACATCGCCGGCGTGCTGCGCGAGCGGGCGCCCGACGTCATCGTGACGCGGCTTGCCAGCGGGCTGCCGGTCGGCGGCGACCTCGAGTACGCCGACGAGGTGACGCTCGGCAAGGCGTTCGCCGGCCGCCGCCGGCTGTAGCTCCCGCGCCGAGCGGCTACTCGATCTTCACGGGCTCGCGCGCCCCGCGCGTGAACGCGCGCAGCTTCGCGATCCGCTCGAGCGCCTCGACGACGCGACCGGCCGAGAGGTCGCCGCTGCGCACGGCGGCGACGACGTCGCGGTAGGCCTCGTCCTGCTGGGCGCGGCCGCCGGGGATGACGAGCAGGTCGACGCCCGCCTTCAGCGCCTCGACGGCGGCCTCGCCGACGGTGCCGCCGGTCGTCGCGGTCGTCGCCACGAGGTCGGCGGAGACGATCGTCCCCTCGAAGCCGAGGCGGTCGCGCAGCTCCTTGACGGCCTCGGGCATCAGGGTCGCCGGGGTGACGCCGTCGAATGCGACGTAGATCGCGTTGGACATCTGGATCGCGGGGCTCGCGTTGCGGCCGCCGGCGACCGCGGCGAACGGCGTCATGTCGGCCTCGCGCAGCTCGTCGATCCCCAGGCCGACGGGGGCGGGGCCGGCGTCGGGATCCTGCGACGCGGCACCATGGCCGGGAAACGGCCCGACCGCGGTCGCCACGCCGGCGCGCTTGTAGGCGGCGACGGTCGTCTTGATCGCGCTCGTGACCTTCGCGGGCACGTCGGAGAACGCGCGTCCCTGGCCCGGACCGCCGGCGACCGCGATGTCGGCGTTCGGGCCGAGGTTCAGCGCGACGCCGAGCGCCTTGAGCTGCTCGGCGGCGCGGCGCGCGCTCGCCCGGATCTGGTCGCGGTTGCCCTCGCCGACGTCGACCTGCCCCAGCGGCTCGAGGTTGGGGAAGGCGCTGAAGTCACCGCCCTCCTGGCGGGCGGCGACGATCGGCGCAGGATGGCCCGCCTCGCGCGCGACCTCCTGGATCTTCGAGGTCAGACCCGACAGCTGCTGCGGCTGGTCGTAGTTGGAGTTCGTCAGCAGCACCGAGCCGTAGGGACGCGCGGCGAGGCGCCGGAAGAACGCCGTATCGCGCAGCTTGCCGCGGAAGCCGACGGCGAACAGCCCTGCGACGGCGTCGCCGGGCGCGCGCTCGAGCTCGTCCTCCGACGGCGGCGCCGGATCGGATCCGCTGCGGCGTCCCTCCGTCCCCGCCGTCAGGACCGGCGCGAGCGTGTCGATCAGCGTGCCGCCGCGGCCGCCCTCGTCCTCGCTGCCGAAGCGCGACCCGGCCTCGGTCACCGGTTCGTCGCCGCCGCCGCGCAGGAACAGCACGTATACGCCGCCTCCGAGCACGAGCAGCACGGCGACCGCGATCGCGGCCAGCCGCGCCTGGGGGGGCACTCGACTCACGCGCTAGCCTCCGATCCGCTTATGTCCGGGACAGTCGTCATGAAGTTCGGGGGCACGTCGGTCGCCGATGCCGAGCGGCTCAAGCGCGCCGCCGCGCGCATCGTCGCCAAGCGGGAGGCCGGCAACCGCGTCGTCGCGGTGCTCAGCGCGCGCGGCAAGACGACCGACTTCCTGATCGCCGAGGCGCAGGAGATCTCGCCCACGCCGGACCCGCGCGAGATGGACATGCTGCTGTCGACCGGCGAGCGCCAGTCGTGCGCGTTGTGCGCGATGGCGATCAACGACCTTGGGCACCGAGCGATCTCCCTGACCGGATCACAGGCGGGGATCGTGACAGACACGTCGCACACGAAGGCGCGCATCCTAGACGTGCGGGCCGATCGGATCCGCCAGGGTCTCGACGAGGACTCGATCGTGCTCGTCGCCGGCTTCCAGGGCGTGTCGACGACGAAGGACGTCACGACGCTCGGCCGGGGCGGCTCGGACACGACCGCGGTCGCGCTGGCGGCGGCGATCGGCGCCGACATCTGCGAGATCTACACCGACGTGGCGGGAGTCTTCAGCGCCGACCCGCGGATCGTGCCCGACGCGCGCAAGCTGCCGGTCGTGTCGTTCGAGGAGATGCTCGAGATGTCGTCCTCGGGCGCGGGCGTGCTGCAACTGCGCTCCGTCGAGTACGCGCGCACGCACGGGGTCCGCATCCATTGCCGGTCGAGCTTCAGCGACGAGCCGGGTACCGTGGTGGTCGGAGAAGAGGAGACCGTGGAACAGCCGCTCATCACAGCCGTCACGCATTCGACCGAGGAGGCTCGCGTCACGCTCATGGGCGTCCCGGACACCCCGGGCATCGCCGGGCGGATCATGCGCGCGCTCTCCGACGCGAACGTAAACATCGACATGATCATCCAGAACGAGGCGGTCTCCGAGGGCGCGGGCGCCGACATGTCGCTCACGGTGCCGCGGACGGACCTCGGTGACGCGCGCGCCGCGCTGGCGCCGCTGACCGAGGAGCTCGGGCTGCAGATCCAGACCGACGAGGCGATGGGCAAGGTGTCGATCATCGGGGCCGGGATGAAGTCCCACCCGGGCGTCGCGGCGAAGGTCTTCACCACGCTCGGCGACGAGGGCGTGAACATCGAGATGATCTCCACGTCGCCGATCAAGATCTCGTGCGTGATCGCGGGCGAGGCCGTGCCGGGCGCGGTTCGCGCGCTGCACGCCGCGTTCGAGCTCTCGGGACGCGACACGATCCGCCCGGAGCGGCCGTTCGGGGAGTTCGTATGAGCACCGGCTCGGAGTCGAGCTCCGCGCTGCGGGTGGCGGTCGTCGGCGCGACGGGCGCCGTCGGCACTGTGATGCTGCGGCTGCTGCGCTCGCGGGCGTTCCCGGCCTCGGAGATCGTGCCGTTCGCCTCTGAGCGGTCGGTCGGCCGCGAGCTCGAGGGCGGGCTCGTCGTGCAGCCGCTTGGCGAGGACACGATCCAGGGCTTCGACGTCGCGCTGTTCTCGGCGGGCGCGACGCGCTCGCGCGAGTGGGCGCAGCGGTTCGTCGACGCCGGCGCCGTAGTCGTGGACAACTCGAGCGCGTTCCGGATGGCCGACGAGGTGCCGCTCGTCGTCTCGGAGGTCAACCCGGAGGCGATCGACGCGCACCGCGGCATCGTCGCCAACCCCAACTGCACGACGATGGTCGCGATGCTGCCGCTGAAGGCGCTGCACGACGAGTTCACGCTGCGGTCGATGGTCGCGACGAGCTACCAGGCCGCCGGCGGCGCCGGCCAGTCCGGGATCGACGAGCTGGCCGAGCAGATCGCGCCGCTGGCCGCCGACGTGACGAGGCTCTGCGAGGACGGCGCGGCGGCCTCGGGGTCGGTGCCGCATTCGGTGCACCACGCGACGCTCGCGTTCAACGTCGTGCCGCTGCTCGGCATGCTCGGCGACGATGGCCACACCGACGAGGAGCGCAAGCTGCGCGACGAGTCGCGCAAGATCCTCGGTATTCCCGAGCTGGCGGTCTCGCCGCTGTGCGTGCGCGTGCCGGTGATGGTCGGACACGGCGTCGCCGTGCGCGCGACGTTCGCTCGTGACGTCGATCTCGGCCGCGCGCTCGAGGTGCTGGCCGCGTTCCCCGGGCTCGTGCTCGACGACGTCCCGACGCCGCTGGAGTGGGCGGGGCGCGACGAGGTCGCCGTCGGCCGCGTGCGCTCCGACCTCGGCGATCCGCGCCACACCCTGAACTTCTTCGTCGTGGGCGACAACCTGCTCAAGGGCGCCGCGCTGAACACGGTGCAGCTGGCGGAGGTGCTCGTGGCGCGCGGGCTCGTCGGCTCGTCTGCTTCGCCGCGGGCCTCCGCCGCGTAGCCAGCCGGCTGCGCTCGCGCGGCGGCTGTGCCGCCGTGGCGTGCGGGCCTGGGTCGCGCGCGGTGCTGTGCTCCTGGCGCGGCGGTCCGTCTCGGCGCGCGCGCGGTGTTTGCCTCGGTGCGTGCGGGGTGTTTGTCTCGGCGCGCGCGGTTCTTCTCAGATCGGTGAAGGAATCGTGTCCGAATGCGCACGGTCGGCTGCGGACGGTCGCGGAGGGTCGATACTGCCCGCGTGGCCGGATCTGGTGCTCGAGCGAGACGCGGACCGACCGGTGCGCGCGGCGTATCGCTCGACCATGTGGGTGGTGTTCGGGCGGTCGCGGTGGCGGATGGTGGTGGGGCGGTCCCGCTGGAGCACGTGGGTGGTGTTCGGGCGGTCGCGGTGGCGGATGGTGGCGGGGCGGTCCCGCTGGAGCATGTCGACCGCCTCATCGGGGCACTGGCCGCTGAGCAGGATGCGGTGGTCACGCTTGCGGACCTGCGCACGCTCGGTCTCGGACGTGGCGCGATCGAGTCACGCCGCCGGCGCGGCCTGCTGCAGCTGCTGCACGTCGGGGTGTACAGGTGGGGACCGATCGGGTCGGTCCGTACACGCGTGCGCGCGGCCGTACTCGCCTGCGGCGCCGACGCGCTCGCCAGCCACCACGCGACGCTTGCGCTCTGCGCGATCCGCCCCTTGCCCGAGGGCCCGGTCGACGTCACCACCGTCGGGCGGCATGTGGCCCCGCGCGGGGTCCGATCGCATCGCGCCCGCGAGCTTGACGCCGCGGACCGCCGCGAGCTGCGCGGCATCCCGGTCACGTCGCCTGCCCGCGCGCTGCTCGAGGTCGCCCCGGAGCTGACGGCACGGGCGCTTGCCGACGCCGTCGAGCTTGCGCAGGTCAGGCAACTCGTGACCGAGGCCGAGCTGAGGGGAACGATCGCCCGCTCGCCGCGCCGCCCCGGCGCCGCGGACCTGCTCGCGCTCGTCGAGCAGCCGGCGTTCACCCGCTCGCGCGCCGAGCGGCGGCTCGTCAAGCTGCTGCGGGCGGCGAAGCTGCCAGAGCCTGTCTTCAACGCGATCCTCGACGGCTGGGAAGTCGACGCGCTCTGGGAACAGCAGCGCGTCGTGCTGGAGTTCGATTCCTACGCATTTCACGCCACGCGCGCGGCGTTCGACCGCGATCGCAGCAAGACCGCGCAACTCACGCGTAGGCGGTATCTGGTCCTGCGGACCACCTGGACAGAGCTGACCAGACAGCCCTACGCGCTCGTCGCACGGACCGCCGAGGCGCTCAGCGCAGGTACGCCGCCTCGTGGCTGACGCCGGGCGTCGCGCGGACGACAGAAGCGCGAGCGCCGGTACGCCGGCCCCTCCCGCGCTGTGACCCACGCCGACTCGCGTTTCGCGTGGACCGCGGCAGAGCTCAGCGCCCGGCACGCCGCCTCGCGCTCGCGCGGCCTCGCGCTCGCGCCGTCTCGCGCTCGCGCGGCCGCGCACGGCAGAAGCGCGGCGCGGTACACCGCTCGCTGCTTGACGCCGCGCTTCGCGCGGACCGCCGAGGCGCTCACCGCCGGCGCGCCGGCGCTGGCGGCATGATGACGCCGTTCTCGTCGCGCGGACCGCGCCGCTGCGACTGCCCGGACATCGCTCTGATGTTTGAGCGGGAGCGCCGGGCCGGCGTGTGCTGCTGCGACTGCGCGGACATCGCTCTGATGTTTGAGCGGGACCGCCGGGCCGGCGTGTGCTGCTGCGACTGCCCGGACATCACCCTCATGCTCGAGCGGGACCGCGGGGCCGGCATCTGCCACCGCGACCGCCCGAACGTCACGCAGCAGATGCTCCAGCGGGACAGCTCGAAGCGCTCAGCGCCCGTACGCCGCCTCGGCCGGACATCGGCGCCCCCGCGCTCGTCGCGCCGGGCGGCGAAGCCGCTCAGCGCCGATACGCCGCAGGCCGCACGTCCACGCCGCGGGTCGCGCCGGCCGCCGAGGCGCTCAGCGCCGGTGCGGCGTCAGGATCGCCAGCTCGCGCCGGCCCTTGACGCCGAGCTTGCGAAAGACGCTGCGTGCGTGCGTGCGGACCGTCTCGACGCTGACCGACAGCGCGAGCGCGATCTCGCCGTTGGAGCGGCCGAGCTGAAGCTGGTCGAGGACGTCGGCCTCGCGCGGGGTGAGAACGTCGGGCAGCAGCGGCGTCGTCGCCGTGGCCTGCGTGCCGTGAGGCAGGACGTGCAGGCCGCGAGAGGCGAGGTGGATCGTCGTGAGCACGTCGCGCGCCTCGACGTCCTTGCACAGGCATGCCGTCGCGCCGAGCGCGAGCAGCTGGGCGCATTCGCCGGGGGTGGGGCTGTTGGCGAGCACGACGAGGCGCGTCGCCGGATGATCGGCGCTCAGCCGGCGCAGGTCCGCCGGTGCGCGCAGCGAGCCGAAGTTCACGATCGCGACGCGCGGCTCGTGTTCGGCGATGACCGCGTCGAGCCGATCGACGTCGACGTCCGCGGCGACGATGCGCAGGTTCGCCTCCTCGCCGATCAGCGTGCGCAATCCGGCGCTCACCAGATCCTCGAAGCGGGCGAGCAGAACCGTGACCGGGCGGCTGGCGTCCATACCTCCCTCCTATCGGCAGCGACGGGTTGCAGGGTGAGTGCTCCTCCCCCGAAGATCACCCCGCACGGGGGATGAGCGGCGAAGGGCCATGCGCCACCATGCTGCTCACGGGGAACGCAGCACAGAGGACTTCCGCGGGGGCGGCCACAGGGGAATGTCGGAGAAGGGGCCAGCGGGGCCCCTTCTTCGCGTGTGGGGACGCGAGACGGCGCCCTCGGGCGGCTTGTTCGCGTGTGCGGGCGAGCTTCGACGGCCGTGCCGACGCGCGCGCCCGAGGGGTCACCGGGCGCTGCGCGGACACGCGGAGCCTGTCTACGGGGCCGCTTCCTCGCGCGCGTCGGGGTCGTCGGGCGGCTCGATCGATGCCCGCAGCCGCTCACGCGCCGCGTCGATCCGGGCGGCCGCGTCGTCGGCGGTGCTCGCCGCCACGGGCGGCCGATCGCTCTGCGGCCGCTCACCGCCGCCGAAGCCCGGCAGCTTGACGGGCAGCACGCGCTCGACCGGCTCCAGGCGCTCGCGGACCTGCGCCGCCAGCCGCCGTGCCGCCGCCCGCCTACCCGCCAGTGGAGGTCGCACTTCCGACCTCGCCGACCACAGCCGCCGTCCAGTCGATCACAGAGGTCGGCTTGACGACGTGGCGCTGCAGGCCGAGCTGGTCGGGCGGCAGGCCGAGCGCGAGGCCGACGAGCTGCGGCAGGTGCAGCACCGGCATCGACAGGTCCCTGCCGACGACGCGCGCGGCCGCCGGCTGCTGCAGGTCGAGGTTGAGGTGACACAGCGGGCACGGCGTCACGAGGCAGTCCGCGCCGGCGTCGGCCGCGTCGCCGAGATGGCGGCCGGCCTGCTTGAGCGAGGCCTCCTTGTTCATCGTGATGATCGGAAAGCCGCAGCACTTGTGCGAGCCGGCGTAGTCGGTGACGGTGCCGCCGAGCGCCTCGATGACCTGTCCGAGGTACGACTCGCGCGCGTGGTCGTCGTCGATCCCCAGCCGATCCGCCGGCCGCACGATGTAGCAGCCGTAGAAGGGGCCGACGCGCAGGTCCGTCAGCGGCCGCTGCACGCGCGAGCGCAGCTCGTCGAGACCGATCTCCTCGACGAGCAGCCAGAGGAAGTTCTTGTTCGTCAGCCCCTTCTCGTACGTCAGCCCCTCGTCGGCCAGCGTCGCGTTGATCCGCGCGCGGTACTCGGCGCTCGCGTCGAGGCGCTCCTGGCACTCCGACTGCGAGCCCTGGCACGTCGAGCAGATGTTCATCATCAGCGCGGTCCCCTCGGCCTGCTGGGCGAGCGCGAACGTCCGCGCGTTCAGCGTGTCGGCGAGCTCGGGGTTGTGCTCGGCGATCACTCCGGCGCCGCAGCAGGAGGCGCGATCCAGCGCGACGAGCTCGATGTCCAGCAGCGGCGCGACGCGCGCCATCGAGCCGTGCAGCTCGGGGGTGAAGCCGCGCGAGACGCAGCCCGGCCAGTAGGCGACCTTCATCGCGAGCTCCTCGGTCGTAGGACGGCGCGGGCGAGCGTCGAGCAATGATGCGCTGTCATCTTCAGCGGTCCTCGTCCTTGCCCGAGATGTAGAGGTTGAACTCGGCGCGCTCCTCGCGCCCCTCGACCTCGTCGTAGATGTGCTTGAGCGCGTCGCGGTCGGCGCGCGCGAGCTTGTGCGGCTTGAACACCGCGGCGGGGGTGACCTTGCGGCGCAGCAGCGCCTTGGCGATCACTGGCAGCGAGCTGGTGAGCTCGACCGCGGCGCTCGGCTTGAACTTCGCCAGCGGCGAGTCGCCGCCGTAGGACCGCGGCAGCAGCTCGGCCTCGTTGAGCAGCCCGTACTGCTTGACGAGCGAGACGAACGCGCTCTCGTGGCGCTCGCCGTTGTTGCGGTCCTCGATCTCGAAGTCGGCGATCGCGCGGCGGCGCAGGCGCATGATCTGGCTCATCGGCGCGACGCCCTTCGGGCAGGCGTCGATGCACTGAAAGCAATGCGTGCAGTCGTAGATGCCATGCGGATCCTCGGCGAGATCCTCCAGCCGCTCGCGGTGCTGCGCGTCGCGGGGGTCGCCGACGAAGCGGTAGGCCTTCGCGAGCGCGGCGGGGCCGATGAACTCTGGGTCGACCTCCATCGACAGGCAGTCCGAGACGCAGGCGCCGCACTGGATGCAGGCCATCGACTGCGTGACGTCGACCATCGACTCGCGCGGCACGATGTACTCGCGCTCGGGCACCGGCTGCTTGGCGATCAGCCACGGAGTGACGCGCCGGATCTTCTTCCAGTGCACCTCCTCCATGTCCACGATGAGGTCCTTGATGACCGGCATGTTGCCCATCGGCTCGACCTCGATGATCCCGTCCTTGGAGCGCCTCTTGGCGCGCTCGAGGTGCGTGTGACAGGCGAGGTCGGGCTGGCCGTTGATCTTCACCCCGCAGGAACCGCAGATCGCGGCACGACACGAGCAGCGGATGCCGATCGAGCCGTCGAAGCGGTCCTTGGCCTGGAGGATGCCCTCGAGCACCGAGCGGTGCGGCTCGAGGTCGATCGTGTGCTCCTCCCAGTAGGGCGCGTCGCCCGACTCCGGGTCGTAGCGGCGCAGTCGCAGCGTGAACTCGGCCATCAGTCGTCGGTCCCTGCAGGATGTGCCACTAGTACTTCCTCACTTCCGGCTGCCACCTGGTGATCGTGACCGCGGAGTAGGAGAGCTCCGGTTCGCCGTCACCGTTACGCGTCACGTTGATGTGCTTGAGCCACTCCTCGTCGAGACGGTCGGGATGGTCGAGGCGGAACTGCGCGCCGCGCGACTCCTTGCGGTCGAGCGCCGACACGATCGTCATCTCGGCGCAGTCGAGCATGTACCCGAGCTCGAGCGCTCCCAACACGTCCTGGTTGAAGACGGTGCCGTGGTCGTCGACGTAGGCCGTCGCGGCCTGCTCCTTGAGCCGCAGGACGATCTCGTGGGCTGCCTTCAGCCCCTCCTCGTCGCGGTAGACCGCGACGTACTCGTTCATCGTCTCGCCGAGGTCGCGCTTGATCTCCGAGACGCGCCGACCGTCGCGCGGGCGATCGAGGATCTCGCCGATCATGTCGATGTCCGCGCTCAGTCGCGAGGCGGGCGCCTGCGGCATCGCGAGCGTCCTGGCGCGCCGAGCGGCATGCTCGCCGGAGCGGCGCCCGAAGATCAGCGTGTCGAGCAGGGAGTTCGCGCCGAGCCGGTTGCCGCCGTGCACCGACACGCAGGCGACCTCGCCGGCGGCGTAGAGCCCGGTGATCGGGGTCTGGCCGTCGACGTCGGTCTTCACGCCGCCCATGATGTAGTGCTGCCCGGGGCGGATCATGATCGGCTCGCGCGTGATGTCCGTGCCGGCGAAGTCACGGCCGATGTTGACGATCTCGCGCAGCGCCTCGAGCACGCGCTTCTTCGGCACCACGGTGATGTCGAGGTAGATCCCCTGGCCGTCGGGCCCGACGCCGCGACCCTCGTTGATCTCCGTCTGCTCGGCGCGCGAGACGACGTCGCGCGAGGCCAGCTCCATCTTGTTGGGCGCGTACTTCTCCATGAAGCGCTCGCCCTCGGAGTTGAGCAGATGCGCGCCCTCGCCGCGGGCGCCCTCGGTGATGAGAAACCCGTTCTCGGCGAGCGTCGTCGGGTGGTACTGGACCATCTCCATGTCCATGATCGGGCAGCCGATCCGGTAGGCCTGCGAGATCCCGTCGCCGGTGCATATCAGCGCGTTGGTCGTCGGCCTGTAGCACTGGCCGTTGCCGCCGTTGGCGAGGATCACCGACTTGGCGTTGAAGATCTCCATCGAGCCCGAGCGGACGTCGCGGGCGACCGCGCCGGCGCAGTGGCCGTCGTCGTCGAGGATCAGCGAGGTCGCGAACCACTCCTCGAAGCGGTCGACGTTCAGGTGATGGCGCATGAGCTGCTCGTAGAGGACGTGCAGGATCGCCTGCCCGGTGATGTCGGCGACGTAGGCGGTGCGCTTCTTGGAGGCGCCGCCGAAGGCGCGCAGGTCGAGCTCGCCGTTCTCGTTGCGGTGAAAGGTGACGCCGATGTGCTCGAGGTGCATCGCCTCGACGGGCGCCTCACTGCACATGATCTCGATCGCGTCCTGGTCGCCCAGGAAGTCCGAGCCCTTGACGGTGTCGTAGGCGTGCTCGGTCCAGTCGTCGTCGACGGCGATCGCCGCGTTGATCCCGCCGGCGGCGGCGACGGAATGCGACCGGACGGGGTGAACCTTGCTCATGATCGCCACGCTCGCGCCGGCCTGGGCGGCGGCGAGGGCGGCGCGCTGACCGGCGAGGCCGGCGCCGATGATGAGGACGTCGTGTGAGGGCAAGGAGGTCGAGTATATGTACGGTCCGGCCTCGACCTGGGTTCCCGCTGCGGGCGGCTTTACGCCAATCTCTGCGGTAGCGCGGCGGTGAGCGCGCGCCGGACCTGCTCGATCGTGACGACGCCGAGCAGCACGCCGTCGGCGTCGACGGCCATCAGCGCGCCGCGCGCGCGCAGCTGCTCGTCGGCGAGCAGCGCCTCCAGCGGGCTGTCCGAGGCGACGCGCCACAGCTCGGCGTCGGCGTGCTCGACGAGCTCGCCGACCGCGAGCGCCGGTCGCCCGGCGGCGATCTCCTCGTCGACGCGCGCCTCGCGCACGACGCCGACGAACCGCCCGTGCTCGTCGACGACGGGAAACCAGTCCCAGCGGTAGCGCAGGAAGTACTCGTCCTGGGCCTGTGCGAGCGGCGTCGCGGCGGGCATCGCGACGGGCTGGGCATCCATGATGTCGGCGACGGTGATGCCGTCGATGCGCTCGGTGAACGCCGTCGAGACGACCGCGGCGCGGGCGGACTGCGCGATGAACCAGCCGAGCACCGCCAGCCAGATCCCGTCGAAGACCTCGCCGCTGGCCGCGAGGAAGATCCCGATGCCGATCAGCAGGTATGCGAACCCCTCGCCGATGCGCCCGGAGACGCGGGTCGCGGTGTTGCGGTTGCCGGTCAGCTTCCAGACGATCGCCCGCGCGATCCTGCCGCCGTCGAGCGGAAACGCCGGGATCAGGTTGAAGGCCAGGAGCATCGCGTTGATGCCGCCGAGCGCGACGAGCAGCGTCAGCGTCGGCGATGCCTCCGCGTCGCCCGACAGGCGGGCGATCTCGAGCGCCTCGCTGTTCTGGATCAGCACGAGCATGCCGGCACAGAACGCGACGATCACGAGCGTGACGAGCGGACCCGCCGCCGCGACCCGGAACTCGGCGCCCGGCGACCGCGTGTCGCTCGACAGCTTGGCGACGCCGCCGAAGAACCACAGGTCGATGCCGTTGATCGCGATCCCCTCGCGGCGCGCGACGAGCGCGTGGCCCAATTCGTGCAGCACGAGCGAGACGAAGAACAGGAACACCGCCGCGACGGCGACGAGGTAGGCCTGCGTCGCCGAGCCGCCGAGGACCTCGTGGAAGTAGTCCGCGCCGAGGTAGATGAACAGGAAGAGGACGATGAACCAGCTCGGGCTGGCGCCGATCCGGATGCCGAGGATGCGCGCAAGCTGGATCGAGGGTCCCGTGGCGAGCATCAGCGGATCTTGTCAGGAGCGATCCGCGGGCGGGCAGCAGTGGGCCGCCAGGCGGCGGACCGCGGGCGCGCTCGTGTGGCTTCGCTCAGATCCGCTGCGGCGTGGTGCGCGCTCGGCGGCTGCGGTGTCCGGCGCGCTCGGGCCGCCTGCGGCGTGTGCCGCGCGCGGCGCTGCCGCGTGTGCCGCGCTCGGCGCTGCGGCGTGTGCCGCGCTCATGCCGCCTGCGGTGCGTGGCGCGCGATGATCGCCTCGACGGCGGCGCCCGGCGGCAGCGTTCCGTACTGCAATCCCGCGTCGCCGCCCAGGCGCGAAGCGCAGAACGCGTCGGCGACCGCGGGCGGCGCGTGGCGCACCAGCAGCGAGCCCTGCAGCGCGAGCGCCATCCGCTCGACGATCCGTCGCGCGCGCAGCTCGATCGCCTCGTCGTCGGCGAACTCGTCGCGCAGCGCCGCGGTGAACGCGTCGAGCCGCGCGTCGGCGCCGCCGGCCTCGCCGATCTCGTCGAGGAACGCCGTGAGCGCGTCGGGCGAGCGCTGCAGCGCGCGCAGGACGTCGAGCGCCATGACGTTGCCCGAGCCCTCCCAGATCGACGACAGCGGCATCTCGCGGTACAGGCGCGGCATGCCCGACTCCTCGACGTAGCCGTTGCCGCCGAGGCACTCGAGCGCCTCGAAGGCGTGCCCCGGGCCACGCTTGCAGACCCCGTACTTGCCGACCGCGGTCGCCAGGCGCCGGAGGTGGCGCGCGCGCTCGTCGTGCTCGGATTCGTCGTAGGCGCGCGCCACGCGCATCGCCAGCGCGGTCGCCGCCTCGGACTCGATGCACAGGTCGGCGAGCACGTTGCGCATGAGCGGCTGGTCGGCGAGGCGCTTGCCGAACGCGCTGCGGTGCGCCGCGTGCCAGGTCGCGTTGGCGACGCCCCAGCGCATCCCGGCGGCGGTGCCGATCATGCAGTCCAGGCGCGTGTGGGCGACCATCTCGATGATCGTCGGCACGCCGCGGCCGGGCTCGCCGACGAGCTGCGCCCAGGCGCCGTGCAGCTCGATCTCGCTCGACGCGTTGGAGCGGTTGCCGAGCTTGTCCTTCAGGCGCTGGAGGTGCATCGCGTTGCGCGTGCCGTCGGGCAGGATCCGCGGCAGCGCGAAGCACGAGATCCCCTCCGGCGCCTGCGCCAGCACGAGGAACAGGTCGCACATCGGCGCCGAGCAGAACCACTTGTGGCCGGTGAGGGCGTACTCCTCACCCGGCCCGCCGCCGTCCAGCGGCTCGGCGATCGTCGTGTTGGCGCGCACGTCGGAGCCGCCCTGCTTCTCGGTCATCGCCATGCCGCACAGCGCGCTCGCCTTGTCGGGCTCCGACCCGCCCACCCGCCGCAGGACGGGGTCGTAGCTCGTTGCCGTCAGGCGCGGCTCCCACCGCGCGGCGACGGCGGGCGTGGCGCGCAGCGCGGGGACGGCCGCGAAGGTCATCGTGATCGGGCAGGCGAAGCCGCCCTCGGCCTGGACGGCGGTCAGGTACAGCGCGGTGCGGGCGGCGTGGGCGCCGCGGTCGGCCGACGTCCACGGCAGGCTGTGCAGCTCGTGGCGGGTCGCGAGCGCGAGCAGGTCGTGCCAGGCGCGGTGGAACTCGACCTCGTCGATGCGGTGGCCGTAGCGGTCGAACGTCGTGAGCTTCGGCGGGTTCTCGTTGGCCTCGAACCCCCAGCGGATCGGCTCGGCGCCCCACGCCGCGCCGACCTCTCGCGCGCGCTCGTACGCCCAGCCGGCGCCCTCGCGCTCGAGCGCCTCGACGAGCGGCACGTTGTCGGTGAAGAGGTTGCGGCCCTCCAGCGGCGGGGCCTGGTTCTCGACCTCGTGCGTGGTGAAGGGGGCGGGTGCCGTCGACAGCCGTTCGGCCATCCATGCAGTCAAGCACCCGTCGCGCAGCGACGTGCCGCACGGCCGCAGCCGGACTGCCGGACGCGGGCACGACGACGCCGGTGGCCTGCGGGTTCCACCCGGCCGCCAGCCGATCGTCCTCGCCGCGGTCCGGCATCGACCGCGGCGCGCATCGCGTGTCCGATGCGTCGACCGAGACGCCCGCCAGGGGTCGCGCGAAGGAGGCGCTCGGCGACCTGCGCGAGGACGTCTGTGCCTGACGGCGGCAGCCATGCGCGAGATAGGATCGCGCCGGTGAGCGAGCGGCCGGGGCACGCGAGGCCTGACCCGCAGGCGCCGCCGGCCGAGGAGTCGAAGGCCGCCGGTGCTCCTGCCGACGGCGCCCGCGGCGAGCCGGCGTCGGGCCAGGATGGTGCGTCGCTGGCCGTGCTGGCCGAGGTGATGCGCCGCGTCGACCTCGACGCGCTCGCGCTCGCGATGGTCGACGCCTACCGCGAGCAGATCGAGGCCTACAGGCAGCTGCCCGAGGGCATCCTGTACGGCCGCAAGCTCGCACTCGCGCGGTCGAACCTGGATCTGTTCGAGCGGCTGTCGGACGAGCGGCGCAGCATCACCGACGCGGACATCGACGAGCGGCGCGAGGCGGCGCGCCAGGACGTCCGCGACGGCATCCCGCTCGAGGCGGTGCTGCAGGCCTACCAGATCGGGGGCGCCCTCGCCTGGCGCACGATCGCGGACGCCGCCGAACAGCGTGAGCACGCGCGCGGCCTGCTCGCCGCGACGCATCTGTACGTGAGCTTCTCCGAGCGGTTTCGGCGGCGATCTGCGAGGTGTACGCGGCCGAGCTCGAGCGGCGCGATACCGGACACAACCGCCTGGCGCGCGCGGCGCTGACCGCCCTGCTCGACTTCGCCGCGCCGGACGAGCTGGCGCGCCGTGCGCGAGCAGCCGGCCTCGTCGTCGGCCGCACCTACACGCCGTTCGTCGCGCGCGGCGGCGACGACGCCAACCTCGAGCTGGTGCGCTCGCTGCGGGCGGCGGGCGTCCTCGTCGTCCAGGAGGCGGGCGGCGTCGTCGGGCTCGTCCAGGCCGATGGCGACGAGCGCGCGCTCGCGCGGTGCGAGGCGGCGTTCGCGCTCGCGCCCGGCACGCCGCGCGAACGGCTCGGCGACGCCTTCGACGCGCTGCGGCAACTCGTCGACGTCGCTGCCCGGCTCGGACTGCGGCGTTGCATCGGGGAGCGCGAGTTCCTGCTCGAGCGCAGCCTGCTCAACTCGCCCGTCCTCGACGACACGCTCCAGCGACTCGTCGTCGAGCCGCTTGCCGAGCACGACGCGGCGCACGGCAGCGAGCGGATCCGCACGCTGCGCGCGTTCGTCGACAGCGGGCTGCGACGCAAGGCGGCCTCCCAGGCGCTGCACATCCACCCCAACACGCTCGATTCGCGCCTGGCGCGGATCGCGGCGCTCACGGGTCTTGACCTGGCCGTTCCCCAAGACCTCGCGCAGCTGATCGTCGGGTGCTCACGCAGGGAGATCGGCGGCGAGCCGGTCTGACGGGCGCTCGCCGGTCTGTCGCCCTGTGGCGGCTCACTGTGCCGGCGCCAAAGAGTGGGACTTGTCCCATTGAAGACGGGCACGCCGACCGTGAACCTTGGCGACCGACATGGCGCCGCCCAGCCGAGATCGACGGGTTCTGCTGACGGCCGCAGTCGCAGCCGTCGCGCTCTGTCTGGCGGGGGCGGCGCCCGCCGCGGCGCGGATGGATCTGCCGCGGCCGGTTTTCGGCGTCGCCGCCGAGGGTTTCGGCGGCGTCGCTCCCTTCCACTGCGCCCCGACCCTGCGGGCGGGGACGAGGTCGTTCGCGGAGCTGATCCGCGCCGCGAGCGGCTACTCGTTCGGCACGACCCGTCCCTGTGACGCATCCTGGGGCGTGGAAAGGAGCCAGCACAAGACGGGCCGGGCCGTCGACGTGCCGATCAACTGGCGTATCCCCGCGCAGCGCGCCGATGGTCAGGCGCTGCTGAACTGGCTCTTCGAGGCCGGCGCGGAGCGGCTGCGCCGCCTCGGCGTCGTGGAGATCATCTGGGCGGCGAGGATCTGGACGACCGCGCACGACCGCGGTCGCCTGACGGCGGACATCGGCGCGTGGCGCGCGTACACCGGCCTGGGCTGCCCGCGCGCGAGCGACACCGCCTGTCACTACGACCATTTCCACTTCACGCTGTCGGTCGCCGGCCGCGAGCGCACGAGCACGTGGTGGAGCGGCCCGCAGGGCCTGCCGACGCCGGGCGGCCCGACGCCTGCCGTGCCGATCGCACGATTCGCGCGGTTCGCCGGGATCGCGCCCGCGACCGACCGCGGCTACTGGCTGGTGGAGCGTCTCGGCGGCGTGTTCACGTACGGCGACGCGCAGTTCTACGGGTCGTGGGGTGGCAGGCCGCTCAACGGTCCGACGATCGCGGTCGCCGCCACGCCGTCGCGCCGCGGCTACCTGCTGACCGCGGCGGACGGTGGCGTGTTCGCCTTCGGCGATGCGGCGTTCGCCGGTTCGATGGCTGGTCAGGCGCTGAATGCGCCGGGGGTGGGGATCGCGTCGACGCCGTCGGGCAGGGGCTAAGGGTTGACGGCGGCCGATGGTGGGGTGTTCGCGTTCGGCGATGCGGTGTTCGTCGGGTCGATGGCTGGTCAGGCGCTGAATGCGCCGGTGGTGGGGATCGCGTCGACGCCGTCGGGCAGGGGCTACTGGTTGACGGCGGGCGACGGCGGTGTGTTCGCCTTCGGCGATGCCGTCTTCGCCGGCTCGGCGCCCCGCGGATCGCTCCCCGAGCTGCCGGCCGCGGCCGAGCGGAAGAGCCCGGCGCCGGGCACCGCCGTCGCCGTCACACCGTCGGTGTTCCGTCCCGCCGCGCTCCCCGGTCCGCCGGGCGGTGCCGTGGTGACGTACGCGGCACGGCGGCGCGGCCGGCTCGTGATCACCATCAGGGCGCGGCGGGCGCGCGGCCTCGTGAAGCTGCGCGGCCGCCGCGTCGCACGCGCGCGCAAGGGCCTCAACCGCTACGTCTTCGACGGGCGGCTGCGCGGACGTCCGCTGAAGCCGGGCAGGTACCGCATCGTCTTGAGGGTCCGGACCGCGAACGGGCGCCATCTCACCGTCGGCGCCAGCTCGATCACCATCCTTCGCTGAGCGACCGGCGGTTCGGACAGCGTCCAGCCGATCGACGGCCGTGACGCATCGCGTGCCCGATATCCCACCCTCGGCGCCACGACGCAGCGCGGGACCAACGCGCTCGCGGGCACCTGTCCCCCCGCCGGCTCGCTGCGCCGCTACGGAGCGGCGCCGGCCTCGAGGACCGCCAGCGCGGCGTTGAACGTCGCGCTCGGGCGCATCACCGCATCCACGCGCGCGGGGTCGGGCCGGTAGTAGCCGCCGAGGTCGACCGGCTCGCCCTGCACGAGCAGCAGCTCCTCGGCGATCCTGTCCTGCTGGGCGGCGAGCTCGTCGGCGACCGCTGCGAAGAGCTCGACGAGCGCGGCGTCCTCCGTCTGGGCCACGAGCTCCTGTGCCCAGTACAGCGCGAGGTAGAAGTGGCTGCCGCGGTTGTCGAGCTCGCCGCAGCGGCGCGACGGCGAGCGCCCGTTCTCGAGCACGCTGCCGGTCGCCCGGTCGAGCGCCTCGCCGAGCAGCCTGGCGCGGGCGTTGCCCGTCTTCGCGGCGAGCATCTCCAGCGACGCCGCGAGCGCCAGGAACTCGCCGAGCGAGTCCCAGCGCAGGTGGTTCTCGCTCAGCAGCTGCTGGACGTGCTTGGGAGCCGACCCGCCGGCGCCCGTCTCGAACAGGCCGCCGCCGTTCATCAGCGGCACGATCGAGAGCATCTTCGCGCTCGTGCCGAGCTCGAGGATCGGGAACAGGTCGGTGAGGTAGTCGCGCAGGACGTTGCCGGTGACCGAGATCGTGTCCTCGCCCGCGCGGGCGCGCTGCAGCGTGAGGCGCGTCGCCTCGGCGACCGGCAGGATCTCGATCCGCAGGTCGTCGACGGCGAGCTCCTCGAGCGCCGGGCGGACCTTCTTCAGCAGCTCGGCGTCGTGCGGCCGGCTCTCGTCGAGCCAGAAGACAGCGGGCATCCCCGTCGCGCGGGCCCGCTCGACCGCCAGCCTGACCCAGTCCTGGATCGGCGCGTCCTTCGTCTGGCACATCCGCCAGATGTCGCCGCTCTGCACTTCGTGCTCGAGCAGCGTCGTCTCGCCGTCGTCGACGACCCGCACCGTGCCCGCCGCTGCGATCTCGAAGGTCTTGTCGTGCGAGCCGTACTCCTCGGCCTTCTGCGCCATCAGGCCGACGTTCGGCGTCGTCCCCATCGTCGCCGGGTCGAACGCCCCGTGCTCGCGGCAGTGGTCGATCGTCTCCGCGTACAGCGCGGCGTACGACGAGTCGGGGATGACGTACTTGCAGTCCTGCTGCTCGCCGGCCGCGTTCCACATCTGCCCCGACGAGCGGATCGCCGCCGGCATCGAGGCGTCGACGATGACGTCCGACGGCGCGTGCAGGTTCGTGATGCCCCTGTCGGAGTCCACCATCGCGATCGGCGGCCCGGCGGCGAGCGCGGCGGCGACCGCGTCGCTGCGCTCGGGGTGCGCGGCGAGAAGGCTCCCGAGGCCGTCGTTCGGGCTGGCGTCGAGGCCCTCGTAGACGCCGCCCGCCACGGCGCAGACGGCGCGGCCGAAGATGATCGGGTCGGAGACCTTCATCATCGTCGCCTTCAGGTGCACGGAGAAGAGCACCCCCCGGCGCGTGGCGTCGGCGACCTGCTCGGCGAGGAACGCGTCGAGCGCCGCGCGGCGCATGACGGCGGCGTCGAGCACCTCGCCGGCGAGCACGGCGACCGGCTCCCTGAGCACGGTGACGGTGCCGTCCGGGGCCACGTGCTCGAGCCGCACGGCGCCGTCCGCGCCGGCCGTCACGGACTGCTCGGTGGAGCGAAAGTCGCCGCCGGACATCGTGGCGACGTGCGATCGCGAGTCCGGCGACCACGCGCCCATCGAGTGCGGGTGCCTGCGCGCGTAGGCCTTGACCGACGCCGGCGCGCGGCGATCGGAGTTGCCCTCGCGCAGGACCGGGTTGACGGCGCTGCCCTTGACCGCGTCGTACCTCACCCGCGCGGGATCGGACCGATCGTCGGGATGGTCGGGGATCGCGTGACCCTTGTCCTGGAGCTCGGCGATCGCCGCCTTGAGCTGGGGCAGCGACGCGCTGATGTTCGGCAGCTTGACGATGTTCGCCGCCGGCGTCCTGGCGAGCTCACCGAGCTCGGCCAGCGCGTCGGGCACGCGCTGCTCGGGCGCGAGCAGCTCGGGGAAGCGGGCGAGGATCCTGCCGGCGAGCGAGATGTCGCGCAGCTCGACGGCGACGCCGGCGGCAGCGGCGAACGCGCGCAAGATCGGCAGCAGCGAGGCGGTCGCGAGCGCGGGCGCCTCGTCGGTGTGGGTGTAGATGATCTTCATCGGCGGGCGACACGCTAGCGTCGCGCGCAACGATGGCGCACGAGGTCACCTTCATTCCCGGAGACGGCACCGGTCCCGAGCTGACCGAGGCCACGCGGCGCGTCCTCGAGGCCACCGGGGTCGACTTCGACTGGGACCGCCGGGAGGCGGGCATCGACGAGTACCGCAAGCATGGCGACCCGCTTCCGAAGGCCACGCTCGCGTCGCTGAAGCGCACCGGGGTGGGGATCAAGGGGCCGACGACGACGCCCGTCGGCGCGGGCTTTCGCTCGATCAACGTGCTGCTGCGCAAGGAGCTCGACCTCTACGCGTGCATCCGCCCGTGCAAGGCGCTGGAGGGCGTGCGGACGCGGTTTCCGGAGACCGACGTCGTCATCGTCCGCGAGAACACCGAGGACCTCTACGCGGGGATCGAGTTCGAGCGGGGCACCGAGGACAACGCGACGCTGCGCGCGACGCTCGCCGAGCTCGGCCGCGAGGTGCGCGACGACGCCGGCATCTCGATCAAGCCGATCAGCGTGTTCGGCTCCGAGCGGATCGTCCGCCACGCCTTCGACTACGCCGCCGCGCACGGCTACCGCAGGGTCGTGGCCGGGCACAAGGCGAACATCATGAAGTTCTCCGACGGCCTCTTCCTCGAGGTCGCGCGCGAGGTCGCCGCGGACTACCCGGCGATCGAGTTCGAGGACATCATCGTCGACAACCTCTGCAACCAGCTGATCACGTATCCCGAGGATTTCGAGGTCATCGTCCTGCCCAACCTGTACGGCGACATCGTCTCGGATCTCTGCGCCGCGATGATCGGCGGGCTGGGCGTGGCGGGCGGCGCGAACATCGGCACCGAGGCCGCCGTGTTCGAGGCGACGCACGGCTCGTCGCCCACCTACGCGGGCAAGAACCGCATGAACCCGACGGCGCTCATGCTCTCGGGCGTCTACATGCTCGACCACCTGGGAGAGAGCGCGGCAGCACGCGCGCTGGAGAACGCGATCGCCGCCGTCATACGCCGAGGCGACAAGGTCACATACGATCTCAAGGCCAGCCGGACTGATCCGACAGCGGTCGGGACGAGCGAGTTCGCCGACGCAGTGATCGAGGAGATGAGCGCATGACAAACGCCCCAGTGAAGGTCGCGGTGACCGGTGCCGCAGGACAGATCGGCTATGCCCTGCTGTTCCGGATCGCGTCTGGACAGCTGCTGGGGTCCGACACGCCGGTCGCGCTGAAGCTGCTGGAGATCCCGCAGGCGATCAAGGCGGCCGAGGGAACCACGCTCGAGCTGACCGACTGCGCGTTCCCGCTGCTGGCCTCCGTCGACATCTACGACGATCCGGCGCAGGCCTTCGACGGCGTCAACATCGCGATGCTCGTCGGCGCGCGGCCGCGCTCGAAGGGGATGGAGCGCGCCGACCTGCTGGAGGCCAACGGGCAGATCTTCAAGCCGCAGGGCGAGGCGCTCAACGCCGGCGCGGCCGACGACGTGAAGGTGCTCGTCGTCGGCAACCCCGCCAACACGAACGCGCTGATCCTCGCCTCCAACGCTCCCGACATCCCCGCCGACCGAGTTACTGCGATGACGCGCCTGGACCAGAATCGGGCGGTCGCGCTGCTGGCCCAGAAGCTAAAGGTCGGCGTCGACGCGGTGTCCGACCTGGCCGTCTGGGGCAACCACTCGCCGACGATGTTCCCGGATCTGTTCAACGCGACTGTGAACGGTGTCCCAGCCATAGAGCAGGTCGACATGGAGTGGTACGAGAGCGATTACATCCCGCGCGTCGGCAAGCGCGGCGCCGAGGTGATCGAGGCGCGCGGCGCGTCGTCGGCCGCCTCGGCCGCGAATGCGGCGATCGACCACGTACGCGACTGGGTCAGCGGCGCCGACGGGCTGCGCTCGATGGCCGTCGCCTCCGACGGCTCCTACGGCGTCGCCGAGGGGATCATCTCGAGCTTCCCCGTGCGCTGCGCGGGCGGCTCCTACGAGATCGTGCAGGGCTTGGCGGTCGGCGAGTTCGCCCGGGCGAAGATCGACGCCACCGTCAAGGAGCTGACCGACGAGCGCGCTGCCGTGCGCGAGCTCGGGCTCGTGTGACGGGCGCAGCGGCTCGCGCGCTGCGCCGCTCCCACGGGGTCAGGCTCCTACCGAGGCGCTGACCCCGCGGGGCGAGCTTCAGGCGGCGTCCTTCGGGTGCCAGCCGCGTCCGTCCTTGCGCACGAGGCCGTCCTCGGCAAGCCCGGGAAGGACCCGGTAGAGGTAGTTCTGCTTGATCCCCATCTGCTCTGCGATCTCGGGGATGGTGATGCCGGGCTTCTCGCGCACGAGCTTGAGCGCCTCGGCGCCGCGCGTGCCGCTGCCCTTCGGGCGACCGCGGCGCCCGGTGCCCCTCGCGCGCCGGGTGGCCGTCGATGCGGCCCGTGTGGGCGCACGGCGGGCCGAAGGCGCGTTGCCGTTTTGCTGCGGCACGCCGTCGAGCGCCGCTGCCGCGGCCTCGAGGCGCCGGTACTCCTCGACGAGCGGCTTGAGTTCCTTCAGCCGCGCGCCGATCTCGCTTCGCTTCTCATCCAGGAAATCTGCCATCTACTTCGTCCCCGTTCAGGCAAGTGACAATTACCGTCAAAGAGCCTAGAGCATCTGCCGGTCGCGCCGCCCATTGATGGACGTTTCCTAGCCGGGCAGTTCCAGAATCTCGCGCAGGCGCCGCAACGAGGCGTTGGCCTCCTTCTCCGGAATGCCGCCGACGATGACCCTCGACGCGGCTGCGCCGAGCGGTCCGAACGGGGTGCGGAACTCGTTGCGGTAGTCGAAGTGGGTGCGCCCGTCGCGCTGCGTGAGCCGGTTCTCGGTGACTGCCGTCGAGCGCGCCGGGCCCCTGCCCTCCCAGCGCGCGAAGCGCGGCTCGTCGACGTCCTCGAGCGTCCAGTGCACCTTGAAGTGCACGCCGCGCAGGCAGAGCGTCTGGCTCATCTGAAACCCGCGCCTGACGGGACCGCGATCGGCACGGTCGATGCGGTCGACGATCGTCACCCACGAGCCCATCTTCGTCGGATCCATGATGTGGTCCCAGACGTCCTGCAGCGGGGCGTCGATGTCGATGCTGGCGATCACGAGGGACACGCGGCGCAGAAACTAGCGCCTCGCGGCGCGGCGGCCCGGCACGGGTGGCGTCATCGCGCCGCCAGCGGCTCGCCGGCCTCCCAGTCGCGCAGCGCCCGCTCGACGGCGCGGTCGAAGCTGTGCAGGCGCACGCCGAGCAGTTCGGGCGCGCGGTCGTCGCGCGGCAGCAGATCGCTGGACAGGCTCTCCATCAGCGGAGCGATGAAGCCGGCCTCCTCGCCGGCGAGCGCCGCCGCGACGGGCGCGACGATCGGCGTCGCGTTGCGGCCCAGGTGCAGCGCGGGGCGGTGCACGAGCATGAGGTCGGCGATCCGCTCGATCATCTGCCCGTAGGTCAGGACGTCGGGTCCGGCGATGTCGAGCGACAGCCCGTCCTTCGCGTGCGGTGTCGTCGCCGACGCCACGAGGAAGGCGCGCACGTCGCGCACGTCGATCGGCTGCGTGCGGTGCTCGCGCCACGGCGGCAGGGCGAGCACCTTCATGCGCTCGACGAGGTGCACCAGGAACCGAAACGAGCGCGAGCGCGCGCCGATCACGATCGAGGCGCGCAGCGCGACGGCCTCGGGCAGCCCGGCGAGCAGGATCCGCTCGACCTCCAGGCGGCTGCCGAGATGGCGCGAGGGCGCTCTTGCCTGCGGGACGAGGCCGCCGAGGTAGACGGCGCGCCGCACGCCGGCGCGCTGCGCGGCGGCGACGAAGTTCTCGGCGGCGCGGCGCTCGTTGTCCGCGAAGCCCGAGCGCGCGCCGCCGCCCTCCATCGAGTGGATCAGGAAGTACGCCACGTCGATGCCGTCGAGCGCCTCGTCGAGGCCGGCGCCGGTGATCGCGTCGCCCCGCACGAACGCCAGCGTCGCCGGCACGCGCGACGGATCGCGGCCGAAGCCGCGCAGCTCGTGACCGGCCTCCGACAGCGCGGGGGCGAGCGCGGCCCCGATCGAGCCGCTGGCGCCGGTCAGCAGGATGCGCATCGCCGTCACATGGTGGTGGATCGCGCGCGGCCGCCCGGCGGAGGCGGACCCTGCGCGCGCCCGAGTCCGCCAGCGACCTGCGCGGCGGCCGCCTACAGCTGCTCGGCCGCATCCGCGATGCGGCCGGCGAGCGCGAGCGACGACGTCGCCGCCGGCGACGGCGCGTTGCGCACGTGGATCGCGCGCGGCGTCGCCGAGAGCAGGAAGTCGTCGACGAGGCGCCCGTCGCGGGCGACCGCCTGCGCCCGGACGCCGGCCAAGGCGGGCAGCAGGTCCTCGCCGCGCAGCTCGGGCACGTAGCGCGCCGCCTCGGCGGCGAAGGCGTCGCGGCGGACGGCCAGGCGCAGCTCGCCGATCCCCGTGCGCCACAGGCGGGTCGCCATCCGCCAGGTGCCGGGCCAGGTGAGCGTGTCGAGGATGTCGGCGCGGCGCAGCGTGCCAAGCGCGTAGCCGTCGCGCGCGCCGACCAGCAGCGCCGAGGGGCCGACGAGCACCTCGCCGTCGATGCGCCGCGTGAGGTGCACGCCGAGAAACGGCAGGCGCGGGTCGGGCACGGGATAGATCAGGCCGCGCACGAGCTCGCGGCGCCGCGGCGCGAGGCGCAGGTAGCCGCCGCGGAAGGGGACGATCCGCGGGTCGGGGTCGGCGCCGGCGAGCACGGCGAGCCGGTCCGACCACAGGCCCGCGCAGAAGACGGCGCGCGCCGCCTCGGCCTCGTCGCCGGCCGCCGAGCGCAGGCGGATCGAGCGCGCGCCGGCAGCGACGCCCGTCAGCTCCCAGTTGAGGCGGATCTCGCCGCCCGCCGCACGGACGTCGTCGGCCAGGTGCGCGCCGACGGTCGCGAAGTCGACGATCGCGGTGTTCGGCGAATGCAGCGCCGCCACGCCGGTCGCATGCGGCTCGATCTCGCGCAGGCCGCCGGCGTCGAGGCGCCGCACCCCCGCGACGCCGTTGGCCTTCGCGCGCCGCCCGATCTCCTCGAGCGCGGGCAGCTCGCGCTCGTCGAGCGCGACGATCAGCTTGCCGATGCGGTCCACGGAGATCCCGCGGTGCTCGCAGAAGTCGTGCATCCGGGCGGCGCCCTCGACGCAGAGCGCCGCCTTCAGCGAGCCCGGCGCGTAGTAGACGCCGGCGTGGATGACGCCGCTGTTGTGAGCGCTCTGGTGCAGCGCGACCGAGCGCTCACGCTCCACGACGAGCACCCGGGCCTGCGGGCGCCGGATGAGGATCTCGCGGGCGACGGCGAGGCCGACGATCCCCGCGCCGACGATGATGGTGTCGTAGCGGCCGGTGGGCATGGGCGGCACGAAGTGTCCCCAAAGTGCGGCAACGGGCCCGGCGCCGGGGGGCGGACTCTGCTTGTCGCCGGCCTCCGACGGGAACGCCGCGGTTTCGTCCGGCATTTGCGGAGAGCCGCAGGCGAAAAACCCGAAGCGAGCGACAACGACCGCCGAGACCCCCTTGCGGCCGGTCGGCGCAGCGTGTGTCATGCGCCCCGATCCGGTTGGCGACGAAGGGGTGCTGGGACGGCATGGCCAAGACGCGAGGAACGAAGAAGGTGGCGTGCGAGGACTGCTTCTTTCGCCGCAATCTGCTCTGTGCGCTGGACCTCGACGGTCCGTGCCCGACGTTCCGGCCCGACAGCCCGGACGGCCTGCGCCCTCCGCAGCAGCTGCGCTTCGCGTTTCGCCAGGAGCGCCGCACGCAGGCCGCGTGGGCCTTTCCGAGCGCCCAGGAGCAGGCGGCCCTGCACGCGCACTGACCTGCCTGCATAGAGTCCAGCGGCGTGAGGATCACGGTGCTGGGCAAGTCGCCGTCGTGGCAGGACGCCGACGGAGCATGCAGCGGCTATCTCGTCGAGGACGGCGACACGTGCGTCGTCGTCGACTGCGGCAGCGGCGTCTTCTCGAAGCTGCGCCGCTTCCGCGACTACGTCGAGGTCGACGCGGTCGTGATCACGCACATGCACGCCGATCACTTCCTGGACCTGATCCCGTTCGCCTGCGCGCTGACCTACGCGCCACGCCAGCAGCCCGTCGCGGTCGAGCGCTGGCCGGGGACCGATGATCCGGCGCGCCCGCGGCTGCTCGTGCCGCGCGGTGCGCCCGAGGTCCTGCGGACCGTCGCCGGGGCCGGAGGCCAGCCCTACCTCCTCGACAAGGCGTTCGCGATGTCGGAGTACGACGTCGAGTCGACCGTGGAGATCGGATCGCTCAGCGTGCGCTTCCAGCCGGTGCCGCACTATCTGCCCTCCAACGCGATCCAGGTGCGCTGCCCGTCAGGCGCGCGCTTCACGTTCGGCGCCGACCACGGCCCGACCGACGCGCTGGTCGGCTTCGCCGACCACAGCGACCTGATGATCCTCGAGGCGACGCTGCCGCGCCCCGAGCGCGAGGGGCGGCGCGGTCATCTCACTGCGGGCGAGGCCGGTGAGCACGCCGCGCGCTGCAACGCCGGCCGCCTCGTGCTGACGCACATCTCCGACGAGCTGGACCGGGAGTCCGCCCTGGCCCAGGCGCGGCGCTCGTTCGCGGGACCGGTCGAGGTCGCGCGCGAAGGAGCGGTCTACGAGCTCTGACATTCGCCGAGGACGGCCGTCGAACAGCGGGTAGGCTGCGAGCCCATGCCCCCAGAGCGCGATCTGTTCGCGAACTTCGAGCGCATGCGGCGCGAGATGGACGAGTTGTTCGGCGACGTGTTCGGCAGCGTCGGGCTCACCTCGCGCCGCACCGGCTACTGCCCCGCCGTCGACGTCTTCTATGCCGACGACCCGCCGCGCGCGGTGGTCCATGCCGAGCTGGCGGGGATCGACGCCGGCGACCTCGGTCTCGAGATCCAGGGACGGTCGCTGACGCTGACCGGGCACCGCCGCGAGGCCGATGGCGAGGGCCGCGTCTACCAGCAGCTCGAGATCGAGCACGGGTCCTTCCGGCGGACGATCGAGCTCGGCGCCGAGGTCGTCGCCGAGCAGGCGCAGGCGAGCTACCAGGACGGGATCCTGCGCGTCGAGCTGCCGCTCGCCGACCCGCAGTCGCGCACGCGCAGCGTCCCGATCCAGCGGCGCACGGCGACCGAGGTCGAGGAGCCATGATCGACGTCGTCACAGACGGCACCGGCGCGCGCGAGATCGAGGTCGGCATGGTGGCGGAGGTACCGGGCACGCTTCCCGTCCTCCCGCTGCGCGAGACGGTCCCGTTTCCGGAGACCCTGACGCCGCTGGCGATCGGCCAGGAGCGCTCGGTCCAGCTCGTCAACGACGTCCTCGCCGGCAACCGGATGCTCGTCATGGTCGCCAGCCGCGAGCCCGACGTCGAGGAGCCGACGCCGGCCCAGCTCTACGACGTCGGCGTCGTCGGCGTCATCGCGCGCATGCTCAAGGTCCCCGACGGCACGCTGCGCGTCCTCGTGCAGGGCGGCCAGCGGGTGCGGATCGAGCGCTGGTCCAGCGAGCGGCCCTACCTCGTCGCCGAGATCTCCGAGCAGCCCGACGTCGTCGAGCCGTCGCCCGAGCTGACCGCGCTCATGCGCAACGTGCAGCAGACCTTCTCGCAGATCGTCGAGGCGGTGCCCTACCTGCCCGAGGAGCTGCAGATCGCCGTCGCCAACGTCGAGGACCCCGGCGCTCTGAGCCATCTCATCTCGGGCTCGTTGCGGCTGCCGACCGAGGAGAAGCAGGGGCTGCTCGCCGAGACCAACGTCGCCTTGCGCCTGCGCCGTCTCACGGAGCTGCTCGCGCGCGAGCTGGAGGTCATCTCGATCGGCTCGAAGATCCAGAACCAGGTTCAGTCCGACATGGACAAGACGCAGCGCGAGTTCATCCTGCGCCAGCAGCTCAAGGCGATCCAGGAGGAGCTCGGCGAGTTCGACGAGTCCGCCGCGGAGGCCAACGAGCTGCGCGAGCAGCTCGCCGCGATCGACCTGCCCGAGGACGTCCGCAAGCAGGTCGACCGCGAGCTCGGGCGCCTGGAGAACCTGCCGCCGGCGGCCGCCGAGCACGGCGTGATCCGCAACTACCTGGAGTGGATCGCCGCGCTGCCGTGGGACAAGGCGACCGCCGACAACCTGGACCTCGACCATGCCGCTCAGGTGCTCGACGAGGACCACTACGGGCTCGAGCGCGTCAAGGAGCGCATCCTCGAGTTCCTCGCCGTCCGCAAGCTCAACCCGCAGGCGCGCGGGTCGATCCTGTCCTTCGTCGGCCCGCCCGGCGTCGGCAAGACGTCGCTCGGCAAGTCGATCGCCCGCGCGCTCGGGCGCGAGTTCGAGCGCATCAGCGCCGGCGGCGTGCGCGACGAGGCCGAGATCCGCGGCCACCGGCGCACGTACATCGGGGCGATGCCCGGCACGATCATCCGCGCGCTGCGCGACGCCGGCTCCAACAACCCGCTGTTCATGATCGACGAGATCGACAAGATGGGCTCTGACTTCCGCGGCGACCCCGCCAGCGCGATGCTCGAGGTGCTCGACCCCGAGCAGAACGAGAACTTCCGCGACCACTACCTCGACCTGCCGTTCGACCTGTCGCACGCGATGTTCATCACGACGGCGAACACGCTCGACACGATCCCCGGGCCGCTGCGCGACAGGATGGAGCTGATCGAGATCGCCGGCTACACCGCCGACGAGAAGCTGCAGATCGCCAAGCGCTACCTCGTCGCGCGCCAGGCCGAGCGCAGCGGGCTGAAGCGCAGCCAGCTGCGGATCACGGACGCCGCGCTGCGCGCCGTCATCGCCGACTACACCCGCGAGGCCGGCGTGCGCGAGCTCGAACGCCAGATCGGCGCGATCGCGCGCAAGGTCGCGCGCGAGGTCGCCGGCGGCGGGACGCCGAAGGGCTCGATCGGCGAGGCGCGGGCGCGCGAGCTGCTCGGCCGCCGGCGCTATCACTCCGAGGCCAAGCGCCGCACGCGGCTGGCCGGCGTCGCCACGGGGCTGGCCTGGACGCCCGTCGGCGGCGACGTGCTGTTCATCGAGGCGCAGGCCTTCGACGGTGAGGGCAAGCTGCAGATCACCGGCCAGCTCGGCGACGTGATGAAGGAGTCCGCCGCCGCTGCGCTCTCCTACGTGCGCGGTCACCTGACCGAGCTCGCGCCCGGCCTGCCGACCGACTGGTTCGCACACCACGACATCCACATCCACGTCCCGGCGGGCGCGATCCCCAAGGACGGCCCGAGCGCCGGCATCACGATGGCGACGGCGCTCGTCTCGCTGCTCAGCGGACGCCACGTGCGCGACAACGTCGCGATGACCGGCGAGATGACGCTGACCGGCCAGGTGCTGCCGATCGGCGGCCTGAAGGACAAGGCGCTCGCGGCGCAGCGCAGCGGCATCACGACGATCATCGCGCCCGAGCTCAACGAGCCCGACATCGAGGAGATCCCCGAGCATCTGCGCAAGAAGCTCGAGTTCCGTTTCGTCAGCGAGATCGGCGCCGTGCTCGACGCGGCGCTGGAGCCGGCCAAGTCGTCTGGTCGCCTCGCAAGCCGGGTATATGCTCAGCCAACGCTCCACGCAAGCAACCCGAGGTGAACTACATGGCAGCGAAGGACAAGGCCGCCAAGGCCGCCGCAGCCGCCCAGACCGCGAAGGAGAATCCGTACCTGCAGCGGATCATCCAGGACGAGGATCTGCGCGACAACATGGTCGTGGCCTTCGAGGCCGCCAGGAACGCGTACACCCGGCTCAACAAGGGCAAGGCGCCGGCCAAGAACCTGATCGAGGACAAGAAGCTGCACGCCAGCGTCAAGCGCTCCGCCGACGCGCTGCGCGATGCGACCGCGGCGCTGCGCGAGGCGCCGAAGCACACGGCGCCGAAGAAGAAGCGCAAGGGCGGCTTCGGTCGTCTGCTGCTGATCGCGATCATCGGCGGCGCGATCGCGATCGCCGTGTCCGAGGATCTGCGCAACAAGGTGCTCGACGCGCTCTTCGGGGCCGAGGAGGAGTTCGACTACACCTCCAACACGACGCCCGCCCCACCCGCCGAGGCGCCGGCTTCCGCGACCTGAGGCGGTCGCGCCACACACACGTCGCGCCAGAGGGCGTCCGCGCGGGACGCCCTCTGTCGTTGCCGGTCGGCCAGCCGGCCATCGGTCCTGGCAACCGACCATCTAGGGTGCGTGGCGGGTGATGCAGGTTGCGACGACCAACGAGCGCCGGCTCGCCGGCGACAAGGCGGTGAGGATCGTCGACGCGATGCGCGCGTCCGTCGCGGAGCGGGGCACGGCAGGATCGACGTTCGACCAGGTCGCGCGTGCGGCCGGTGTGTCGCGCGGGCTGCTGCACTACTACTTCGGGACCAAGGAGCGGCTCCTCGTCGAGGTCGTCCGGCGCGACTGCGACGTGCGGATGGCGGCGCTCGACGCCGCGCTCGCGCAGGCGCAGACGGCCGACGACTTCATCGCCGTGCTCGTCGCCAGCCTCGAGGACGTCGTGCGCAACGACCCCGGCTTCGTGACGCTGCTCTTCGAGCTGTTCGTCCTCGCGCGGCGCCACGAGGACGTCGCCGCCGAGTTCAGCGAGCTGCTCGGCCGTCCGCGCGAGCAGGTGGCGGCGCTGCTGCGTGCCAAGGAGGCCGCCGGCGTGCTGCACCTGAGCGCCGATCCCGACGCCGTCGTCGACGTGCTCCTGTCGCTCGCGGACGGGATCTGGCTGCGCATGCTCTCCGAGGAGCGCGACTTCGCTGCCACGATCGCGGCCGCCGTGACGTGCGTGCGGGCGCTGCTCGACGACGCCTGAGCGAGGCTGAGCGGCTGCCGGGACTATCGGCGCCAAGCGCGGGTACGCCAGCTTTCGCGGGGGAACCCAGCCACACGAAGGGAGCCTCAGATGGCAACCCAGCTGCAGGAGAAGTTCAGCGTGTCAAATCCCGATCATGCGTGGGGCGTCGTCTCCGACGTCAGCCAGCTCGTGAAGTGCGTGCCCGGCGCGAAGGTGCTGTCGGCCGAGGGGCCGAACAAGGCCGACGCGCAGATCAGGGTCGACATGGGCTCGATGGCGATGACGTTCACGGGACCCGTGGAGATCGTCGAGCAGGACGCGTCCGCAAGGCGCGCGGTGATCAGGGCCAAGGCGAAGGAGGCCGGCGGTCAGAGCAACGCGGACGGCACCGTCACGATCGCGATCGCCGGCGACGGCGGGACGGTCGACGCGACCGCGAACGTCAGCGGCAAGGCAGCGTCGATGGGCGAGGGCACGGTGCAGGCCGTGCTGCAGGCGCTCGTCAAGCAGTTCACGGCGAACCTCGCGAAGGCGTAGCGCCCGGCGCGCGACTGACCGCAGGGTGCGCCGCTCCGGCGCGTCCTGTCGATCCCGGCGGCGCCGCGGCGGGCGCCGCCTAGCCCGCGGCCTGCGGGTTCGGCGTGCCGATCTTCTTCATCGGCTCGCGCGCGCGCTTGCGCGGGTCGATCCGCGGCGGCTCCTGCGTCGGATCCTCGACCTCGCCAGCGAGCAGCTCGTTGCCGAACAGCTCGAGGTTGATCGCGACACGATCGAAGCGGAAGGGGTCGACGTGGAGCTCGGCCGATGCGCTCCACGGCGGGACGGGCCCGCCGGTCAGCGTCGCGTAGAGCCGCGTCGTGTTGACCTGGTCGTGGTCGGCGCGCAGCTTCAGCGCCGCCCCCGCCGACTCCCATGCCTTCTCGCCGTCGAAGCCCTTGTGGTCGTCGGCGAGCTCGCGGAAGAAGGCGATCAGCGTCTGCGGCGCGTCGTCGGCCTCCATGTAGACGTCCGACGCATCGAGGATGACGCCGGTGAGCTGGACGTCGTAGGCGACCTGCGAGTCGTTCCACGGATGCGGGACCGGCGTGACGCGAAGTGTGACGTCGCCGAAGCGCGACGCGATGTCGACGTGTTTCATCGCGGCGCAATGTAGACGATCGCCGTGGCGGCACCGCGATCTGGGAGGCGCGGGCCGTCCGCTGCCAATCGACACCGCATCCACTTCTGTCGCTTAACTTGACAGACTGCGCAGATCTGTCCAAAGTTGCCGTGGATGGACGCCACGACCCTCGCCTGGCGCGACGCGAAGCGCTACATCTGGCCGCTCGGCCTGCTCGTGCCGACGCTGCCGCTGATCGCGTTGGGCCTCGTCGAGGCCACCGGCAGCGGTGCGTTCTGGTTCGTCGGGCCGGTCCTGCTGTTCGCCGTCTTTCCGCTGATCGACCTGCTCGTCGGCAAGGACGCGGGCAACCCGCCCGACGACCTGATCGCGTGGCTGGAGGAGGATCGCTACTACCGCTGGTGCACGTACGCGTTCCTGCCGATCCAGTACGCGACGCTCGCGCTCGCCTGCTGGCTGTGGGCGAGCGGCGAGCTCTCGGTGGTGGAGTCGTTCGGACTCGCGCTGACGGTCGGGATGGTCAGCGGCGTCGCGATCAACACCGCCCACGAGCTCGGCCACAAGCGCGTCGCGCTGGAGCGCCTGCTGTCGAAGATCGCCCTCGCGCAGAGCGCCTACGGGCACTTCTTCATCGAGCACAACCGCGGCCACCACGTGCGCGTCGCGACGCCCGAGGATCCCGCCAGCTCGCGGATGGGGGAGAGCTTCTACGCCTTCCTGCCGCGCACCGTGAGCGGCAGCCTGCGCTCGGCGTGGGCGCTGGAGAAGACGCGCCTGCGGCGGCTGGGCAGCGGCCCGTGGACGTACCGCAACGACGTCCTCAACGCGTGGGCGATGACCGCGGCGCTCTTCGGCGGCCTGGCGATCGCGTTCGGCCCGGTCGTCCTGCCGTACCTGCTGATCCAGGCCGTCGTCGGGTTCTGCCTGCTGGAGTTCGTCAACTACCTGGAGCACTACGGCCTGCTGCGCCGGCGGCGCGAGGACGGGCGCTTCGAGCGCACGCGCCCCGAGCACAGCTGGAACTCCAACAACGTCGCGTCCAACGTCATGCTCTACCACCTGCAGCGCCACTCCGACCATCACGCCAACCCGGTGCGCCGCTACCAGGCGCTGCGCCACGACGACGAGGCGCCCCAGCTGCCGACCGGCTACGCGGGGATGATCGTGCTCGCGGCGGTCCCGCCGCTGTGGCGCCGCGTGATGGACCCGCGCCTGCTCGAGCACTACGGCGGCGACGTCACGCGCGCGAACCTCAGCCCGCGCAGGCGCGCGAAGCTGCTGGCGCGTCACGGCGCGCGATGACGCGCTGGCGCTGCACGGTCTGCGGCTACGTCTACGACGAGCGCGACGGGCACCCGCGCGAGGGCTTTCCCCCCGGCACCCGATGGGACGCGGTGCCCGACGACTGGCCCTGCCCGGACTGCGGCGTGCGCGACAAGGTCGACTTCGAGCCCGACGAGCAGGCCGCATGAGCTATCGCCTCGCGGCGCGCGACCTGCTGCGCAGCACGCTGCTCGACAGCGCGCTGGATCTGCTGCGCGAGCGCGCCTGGAGCGAGATCACGATGGCCGACGTGGCGGCCGCCGCCGGCATCAGCCGGCAGACGCTCTACAGCGAGTTCGGCACGCGGGCGGAGTTCGCGCAGGCCGCCGTCGCGCGCGAGGGCGAGCGCTTCCTCGCCGCGGCGCAGGCGACGCTCGAGGCCCACCGCGACGATCCCGTCGAGGCGCTGTCGCGCGCGTTCGAGGGATTTCTCGCCGCTGCGGCCGAGAACCCACTCGTCCAGGCGATCGTGAGCCCCGACGGCGACGACGCGCTGCTGCCGTTCGTCACGACGCGCGGCGCCCCGCTCGTCGAGGGCGCCGGCGCGCAGCTGACCGAGATGCTGGTCGCGACCTGGCCGCAGTTCTCGCGCCGCGCCGCCCGCGCGCTGGCCGACTGCCTGGTGCGGCTGGCGATCAGCCATGCCGCGCTGCCGCTGCACTCCCCGCAGCGCGCCGCCGCGCTGGTCACGGCCCCGCTCGCGCCGTACCTCGAGCAGGCCTTCGCAGCCGGCCGCCGGCGTCCGGCGGCGTAGGAGCCGCTCAGCTCAGCCATGCTCAGCGGAACATCTCGTCGGCGATGTCGCCCGCCTCCTCGGGCCGGCTGTCCTCGTGCGGCGACCGGAAGCGGGTCCCGATCGTGACGAGCAGATGCAGCACGCCGAGGACGATGAAGAACGCCGTCGGCGCGCTCTCGCCGCTGAAGCCGAACAGAAACGGAGCCGCGATCAGGACGGCCGCGAGGGCGAAGTCGATCAGCACGTGGATCGAGATCGGGATCGAGTCGATCAGCGAGCCCGCGCCCTCGGTGCTCGCCGCGACGGCGATCACGACGACACCGGCGACGATCGACAGGGCGACGGCGGCGTCGGACTCGAAGCCGAACAGAAACGGCGCGGCGATCAGCAGCACGCCCGCCAGGTACTCGATGACGCCGTGCAGGAAGCGCGGGATTGGGCCCTGGCTGATCATGGTCACCAGCAGACACTACCCGGGGTCAGTGAAACAGACGCTGAAGCCTGAGCAGCACGCGCGGGTCGCCCCAGGGGCGCATCCGCCCGCGCAGCACGAGCGAGTGCGGCTGCGCCCGTTCGGAGACGAGCTCGCCGAAGTCGTCGTAGCGCATCCGCAGCCGCACGGTCGGCTTCGCGACGCGCCCCTGGTGGGCGGTCTTGCGGTCGCCCTCGAGCAGCAGGTACCACGGCTCCATGTCCGCGAACTCCCACTGGATCGTCGTGCCGTGCGCGACCTCGTGGCCGCGCACGTTGCGCGCCAGGAGGTCGAAGAGGATCCGCACCGTCTCGGGGTCGCGGCCGATCGCGCCGTTGCCCTCGCCGAGCAGTCCCGCGCGCAGCAGCGCCAGCGCGCGGCGGCCGCGCTCGCGCGGCGGCACCTCCATCGGAAACGGGAAGTGGGCGATGTCGTCGAGCGGCAGCCCGACGGCGCGCAGCCGCGCCTCGTTGGCGCGCGCTCCCTCCTCGTAGAGGTCCTCGAGCGTGTAGCCGAAGCACGTCGTGTAGCTCTCGTCCCAGTTCGGCGGGATCGGCACGCTCAGCGTGTACTGCATGACCTCGCGGATGAGGTCGACGATCGCGTCCTGCGTGCCCTGCGGATCGGCGCGATACAGATCGGACAGGAGCTTGACGCCGAAGGCGATGTGGCGCTGCTCGTCGAGCGCGACGTTGCGCATCCCCTCGCGGAAGCCGGGCAGCAGGTCCAGGCGCTCCAGCGAGGTCTCGATGATGTGCTGGCCGGGTTGCGCGAGCGTGCCCTCGACGACGATGTGGTACATCGTGATCGCCCTGGCGAGCATCCGCGGCGAGCGGTCTGCGCGCAGCTCGTCGGCCATCCGGTCCAGCCGGCCGAACGTCTTGCGGTGCCCCCAGTTCAGCTCGCTCTGCGTGGAGCGCAGCCCGTCTCCCAGCGTGCCGTCGCCGACGCCGACGACCTCGTGCATGAAGCGATGGAAGAACACCGCGTGGCGCGCCTCGTCGACCTGCTGCGTGGCGAGAAAGTACTTCTGCTCCTCCAGCGGCGCGGCGTCGATGTACGGCGAGAGGTTGTCGGCGACCGAGTCCTCGCCGTGGAAGAACAGCGTGTAGAGCCACAGCGCGCCGCGCCGCATCTCGGGCGTGAACCGCTCGTGCCAGTCGATGCGGTCCTGGGTGAAGTCGATCTCGGTCGCCGACCAGTTGCCGCGCTCCCAGCGGGCGTACAGATCGGCGTAGTCGATCTGCTCGGTCGCAGCGGGAACGGTCACGGCCATGCTTGAACTCCTGTCCTCTAGAGCGAGACTGGCTGACTGGCCAGGACCGTACCGCAGGGCGGCGCGCTGTCGCCGCGCAGCGGGTCGTAGGATGCGGCGATGGCAGCTGCGCTGGCCGGGAAGGTGGCGCTCGTCGCGGGCGCGACGCGGGGCGCCGGCCGCGGCATCGCGGTGTCGCTCGGCGAGGCCGGCGCGACCGTGTACTGCACCGGCCGCACGACGAGGACGCGGCGCTCGGAGTACGACCGGCCGGAGACGATCGAGCAGACCGCCGAGCTCGTCGACCGCGCCGGCGGCAGCGGGATCGCGGTCGAGGTCGATCATCTCCAGCCGGCGCAGGTGCAGGCGCTCGTCGCGCGCATCGACGCAGACCACGGTCGCCTCGACGTGCTCGTCAACGACATCTGGGGCGCCGAGAGGCTCTTCGAGTGGGACACGCCGATCTGGGAGCACGACCTCGACGCCGGACTGCGCCTGCTGCGCCTCGCGATCGACACGCACCTGATCACCAGCCATCACGCGCTCGGGCTGCTGATCCGCCGGCCCGGCGGCCTCGTCGTCGAGATGACCGACGGAACCGCGGAGTACAACGCGCGCAACTATCGCGTGTCGGCCTTCTACGACCTCGCCAAGACGGCGACGATCCGGCTCGCCTTCGCGCAGGGCACGGAGCTGGCTGCGCACGGCTGCGCCGCGGTCGCGCTGACGCCGGGCTGGCTGCGCTCGGAGATGATGCTCGAGAACTTCGGCGTCACCGAGCAGAACTGGCGCGACGGCGCGGCGGTCAGCCCTCATTTCGCCGCGATCTCCGAGTCGCCGCGGTTCGTCGGTCGCGCCGTCGCCGCGCTCGCGGCCGATCCCGACCTCGCGCGTCGCAACGGCGGTTCGTTCTCCTCCGGCGGGCTTGCCCGCGACTACGGCTTCAGCGACCTCGACGGGTCGCGGCCGGACTGCTGGCGCTACATGGTCGAGGTCCAGGATCGCGGCCTGCCGGCCGACGCGACCGGCTACCGCTGAACCGGCGAGCCCGGCCTACGGCCCGGGCTTCGGCGAGCGCCACGGCCGCGCCAGCCGCGCCGCCAGGTCGTCGGCCAGCCCGTCGATCGCGGCGCGCTCCTGCGTCAGCGAATCGCGCTCCCGCACCGTGACGGTGCGGTCCTCGAGCGTCTGGTGGTCGATCGTGACGCAGTACGGCGTCCCGATCTCGTCCTGGCGGCGGTAGCGCTTGCCGATCGACCCGCCCTCGTCGTACTCGCTCTGCATCCGCCCGCGCAGCGCGGCGTACACCTCGTGAGCGAGCTCGGGCTGTCCGTCCTTGCGCACGAGCGGCAGCACGGCGACCTTCACCGGCGCCAGCCGCGGGTGCAGCCTGAGCACCGTGCGCTGCTCGCCCGCGACCTGCTCCTCGTCGTAGGCGTCGACGAGGAAGGCGAGCGTCGCGCGGTCGGCCCCCGCGGCGGGCTCGATGACGTGCGGGACGTAGCGCTCCCTGGACTGCGGGTCGAAGTACTCGAGCTTCTCGCCGGAGAACTTCGCGTGCTGCGTGAGGTCGAAGTCGCCGCGGTTGGCGATCCCCTCCAGCTCGGACCACCCGATCGGGAACAGGTACTCGACGTCGGCGGTCGCCGAGGAGTAGTGCGACAGCTCGTCGGCATCGTGCTCGCGCAGGCGCAGGTGATCCTCGCGCAGGCCCAGCTCGACGTACCAGTCGCGGCGCGCGGCCTTCCAGAACTCATACCAGCGCGGTGCCTCGTCGGGCGCGACGAAGAACTCCATCTCCATCTGCTCGAACTCGCGCGTGCGGAAGACGAAGTTGCCGGGCGTGATCTCGTTGCGAAACGACTTGCCCACCTGGGCGATGCCGAACGGCGGCTTCTTGCGGCTGAACTGCAGCACGTTCTTGAAGTTCACGAAGATGCCCTGCGCCGTCTCGGGGCGCAGGTAGACGACGGCGCCGGAGTCCTTCACCGGGCCCATCGTGGTCTCGAACATGAGGTTGAAGTCACGTGCCTCGGTGAGGTCGCAGCCCGGCCCGTCGCCCACGTGCCTGGACGGCTTCTGCGGGCACTGCAGCTCGCCGAGATGGTCCGCGCGGAAGCGCTGGCCGCAGGTGCGGCAGTCGACCATCGGGTCGGTGAAGCCGGCGAGGTGGCCCGATGCCTCCCACGTCTTCGGGTGCTGGAGGATCGCGCTGTCGAGGGCGACGATGTCCTCGCGCTCCTGGAGCATCGAGCGCCACCACTCGTTCTTGACGTTGGTCTTCAGCAGGACCCCGTAATGGCCGTAGTCGTAGGTCGATCCGAGGCCGCCGTAGATCTCAGACGAGGCGAACACGAAGCCGCGGCGCTTGCACAGCGCGACGATCTTCTCCATGGTCACCGCGTCGGCGGGCGTGGTCGTCGGCTCGGGCATCCGGCTCGCCATGCTAGATAATGGGACGTCCGTGCCCTTCTACGAGTACCGCCGCCCAGACGGAACGATCCTCGAGGTCATGCAGAAGATGACCGACCCGCCGCTCACCGAGGATCCCGAGACGGGCGTCCCGCTGCAGCGCATCTTTCATCCGATCGCGGTGCATTTCAAGGGCAAGGGCTTCTACAACACCGACTACGGGACGAAGAAGCGCGCCCGTGAGCAGGAGTCCCAGAAGGCCGCCGAGCCCAAGAGCGACGCTGCCGCGACGGGCGAGGGGTCCAAGCCGGCGCCGAAGGCCGACAGCGCGAAAGCCGGCGCGAAGGATCCGGCGACGAGCGCGACGCCCAAGCCGAAGTCCAAGCCCGCCGACAGCTGACCGCGGTCCGCCAGGGCGCGGGGCGGCCGCCGGCGGCGCGCCACCGCGGACGCAGGGACGAAGCGGCCAGCCTCGGGCGCGCGCCTCAACCCGGGCGGCGCGCAGGCCGAAGCGGTCACCATGAACGCGATCCGGCAGATGCCGCGCCCGGCGCGCATGCTGACCTGGATCCTCGTCGTCGCGCTTGCCGCGTTCGCGCTCGAGCTCGCGCTGCAGATCGCTCCCGGCGCCAGCGGGGAGCCGTTCGAGAAGTACGTCTCGAACCTCGTCGTCTTCGGGTCGGCGCTGCTGTGCGGCTGGCGCGCGGTGGCGATGCGCACCGACCGCCCGTACGCGGCCCACTCGAGCGCGGACGCCGCGTGCGCCGAGCTGCGCCGCTGTGCCGGCAGCCAGTTCGATCCGGTCGTCGTCGAGGCGCTCTGCGAGGTGCTCGCCGAGCATCCGCACGGCGAGCTCGTCAGCCTCCGAGGAAGCGCCGGACCTTCGCCTGCCTGACGCTCTCGGGGACCTCGCCGGAAACGGTTCCCAGCACCTCCGCGCGCGGCGTTCCGGCGACCGACAGAGCGCCGAACAGGCCCAGCAGCGTCGGTCCGCTCATGTCCGAGCGCAGCGCCTTGGGGATGTTCCACGAGATCAGCGGCAGGCGCGCGAACGCCACCGGCGACAGCAGCCGTCGCTTCATCGCGCCGACGATCTTCTGCTGGCGCCGCGCGCGCGTCAGGTCGTCCTCGTTGCGGTTGCACTCGTTCTTGCGGGTGCGGGCGAGCGCCAGCGCCTGCCGTCCGTCGATGTGCGTCCTGCCGGCGGGCAGGCGCAGCGTGTAGCCGCCGTTGCTGAACCCGCCGTTGATGCGCGACACGACGCAGCCGCCGCGGTAGCTGATGCCGCCCATCGCGTCGATCAGGTCCGGAAAGTCCTCGAAGCTCACCACCATGACGTGATGGATGTCGACCCCGGTGTAGCGCTCCACGGTCTGCACGGCGAGCGCGGTGCCGCCGATCGAGTAGGCGGCGTTGATCTTCTGGCGCCCCGCGCCGGGGATCTCGACGACGGTGTCGCGCGCGATCGCCATGCGGCTGTTCGCGCCGCCGCCGACGCGCAGCAGCAGGATCGAGTCGGAGCGGCCGTTGCCGCTCGTCTGCGCGCCGGGCTCGGCGTTGCGCTCCGTGCGCACGTCGGAGCCGAGCACGAGGATGTTGTTCGGCGACGTCAGCGGGTAGCCCGCGCCGCCGAGATACTCGTTGGCGTCGGACACCGTGGCCTGCTGGAGCTGTGCGCTGACGAGGAACACGACGACCGAGAGCGCGACCCAGGCGATGACCGCGAGCACCAGCCAGCGCACGATCCGCCAGCCGCCGATGCGCCTGCGAACGCGGGGGCGGCGGGGCAGGCCGGGCAGCCTGCGGCCGCGTTCGCGGTCCTGATGGCGCGGCTGCTGACCGCCGCCGCGCAGCCGGCGCAGGCTGTCGCGGCCGTCGCCGCGACGGCTCGGAAGCAGCGGCCGGCGCGACCGATAGACGCGGTATTCAGGCCGCCCCTCGGGCTCCTCGGGGTCCTCGGGTGGCACCATGAAGCCCTGTATGGTGGCCGATCGTGTCGACCGGCTGCGTGATCGGGGTCGACCTCGGTGGCACGAAGCTCCTGGCCGGCGCGGTCGATCGGGAGCTCAACGTCCACCACCGTGCGACGCGTCCGGCGCCCGCGACCGACCACCACGCGGTCGTCGAGCGGGTCGTCTCGGCGATCGCCGAGGTGCGCGACGCGATCGAGGGCGGGTCGGGCTCCGTCGACGCCGTCGGCGTCGGCATTCCGTGCCTGATCGACCGCCAACGGGGCATCGCCGTGATGTCGACGCACCTGCCGCTCGCGGGGGTTGCCTTCGGCGATCTCGTCGCCGAGCGGATCGGGCTGCCGGTGTTCGTCGACAACGACGCCAACGCGGCGATGCTCGCGGAGTGGCGCTTCGGCGCCGCCCGCGGCGCACGCGATGCGGCGCTGCTGACGATCGGCACCGGGATCGGCGGCGGGCTCGTGGTCGGCGGCGCCCTGCAGCGCGGCAGCCAGGGCGCGGGGGCGGAGCTCGGCCACATGGTCGTGCAGGCCGACGGGCCGCGCTGCAACGGCAACTGCCCCAATCACGGCTGCCTGGAGGCCGTCGTGTCGGGCCCCGCGCTCGCCCGCGAGGCGCAGCGGATCGCCGCCGAGCGACCGCGCTCGGGGCTCGGCCGCGCGCTCGCCGCCGGGCGCGAGATCAGCGCCCCGCTCGTGACCGAGCTGGCCCACGACGGCGACGCCGCCGCCGTCGATGCCGTCGCCGCGATCGGCCGCTGGCTCGGCGTCGGAATCGCCAACCTCGTGAACATGCTCAACCCCGACGTCGTCGTGATCGGGGGAGGCGTGATCGCGGCCGGGGATCTGCTGCTCGAGCCGGCCCGCGAGGTTGTCATGCGGCGGGCGCTGTCACCGTCCAAGGAGCACGCGCGGATCGTGCCGGCGCGCTTCGGGCCCGAGTCGGGGATGCTCGGCGCCGCGACGCTCGCGCGCGACGGTCTTGCGGCCATCGGCTAGTGGTTCTGCTGTGATCTGACGTCGTGAACTCCGGCCGCCTCATCGTCTGCCCCACCCCGATCGGCAATCTCGAGGACGTCACCCTGCGCGTGCTCAGCGCGCTGCGCGAGGCCGACGTCGTCGCCTGCGAGGACACGCGCCGCACGCGCGTGCTGCTCGAGCGCTACGGAGTGTCGGCGAAGCTCGTCAGCTATCACGAGCACAACGAGCGTGCGCGGGCTACGGCGCTCGTCGAGCGCATGCAGAAGGGCGACGTCGTAGCTCTCGTCTCCGACGCGGGAACCCCGCTGGTGAGCGACCCCGGCTTCGTGCTGGTGCGCGCGTGCGTCGCTGCCGGCCTGGCCGTCGAGGTGCTGCCAGGGCCCAGCGCGGCGCTGTCGGCGCTCGTCGTGAGCGGGCTTCCCGCCGACGTATGGCGCTTCGTCGGCTACCTGCCGCGCAAGCGCGGCGAGCTGACGGCGATGCTGCGCGCGCCCGAGACGATCGTCGGCTTCGAGTCGCCCAACCGCGTGGCGGCGTCGCTGGCGGTGCTGGCGGCGGTCGACGCCGAGCGCCCGGTCGCGGTGTGCCGCGAGCTGACCAAGGTCCACGAGGAGGTCGTCCGCGGTGCGGCCGGCGAGCTCGCCGCGCGCTACGAGTCGCAGCCGCCGCGGGGCGAGGTCGTGCTCGTGATCGGCGGTGCGCCGGCCGCGGAGCCGGATCTCGAGCCGGCGCTCGAGGCGCTGCGCAAGCTCGTCGCGGCGGGCGCGAAGCCGCGGGCCGCAAGCTCCGTCGTCGCGTCGCTGACGGGAGTCAGGGCCAACGCGCTGTATCGCGCTCTGACGCAGGACGGGCAGCAGGACCGCGACCACGGTTCGCCGGCGTGATCGGGCCGTACCGGGCGCCGTTCTCGACGACCGTCGAGCGCGTCGCGCCGGCGCTCGCGCACAAGGCCTGGAGGCGGAGTCCGTCTGGATCGACGACGACGAGCTGCTTGACCGCGTGCTGGAGGGCTACCAGCGGCTGGGCGGCGACCACCGCGGCCGGCGGCGTGGCTCGAGCGGGTCGGCGAGCGCCCGCGGGTGTAGAGACGCCTTCGGGGCCCCGCCGACCACTACGCTGTCAGCCGTGGACGCGTTTCTGGCTGTCGCGAGCAAGCGCGAGGTGCGCGAGTACGACCCCCGTCCGTTGGAGCCCGGCGTCGAGCGGCGGATCCTCGAGGCGGGTCGCGTCGCGGGCTCGTCGAAGAACCGCCAGGCGCGCCGCTTCGTCGTCATCCGCGACGAGGGCGTGCGCGAGGAGGTCGCGTCGTGCGTCTACGCCGGCGACCACGTCCGTGGCGCGGCGCTCGTGGTCGCCGTCGTGATCGGCGGGAAGGGGCCGACGGCGTTCGACGCGGGGCGCGCGGCGCAGAACATGATGCTCGCCGCATCCAACGACGGCGTCGGCTCGTGCCCGAACGGGATCGCCGACGCCGGGCGGCTGCGCGAGGCGATCGGCCACGGCGAGGACGAGAGCGTCGCGACCGTGCTGACGTTCGGCTATCCGGCGAGGGCGCGACGCGATCCCGAGTCGCTGGCGGCGGACGACTGGGTGGCGCGAGCCGACCGCCGGGCGTTCGAGGAGGTCGTGCGCGAGCTGTAGCGGGCGGCCGCGCCGCGCGCTTCGTCACAGCGCACGCGCGGTTGTGCGACGGATGACGCGCAGCGGCGTCTGCCGGCGCCGGCGCGCCGTACCGTCGCCTGCATGCGCCGGCTCTCGCTTCTGCTCGCCGCAGTCGGCATCTCGCTCGGCGCTGCCGGGGTATACGCCGCTCCTTCCGCGCCGGCGCAGGCGCGAACCTGGCAGCGCCCGGTCGACGGTCCGGTGCTGCGGGTCTTCCTGCTGGGATCGGATCGCTTTGCGGCCGGCCAGCATCGCGGGGTCGACCTCGGCGCGCCGGCCGGTACGCGTGTCCGGGCGGCCTGCGGCGGGCGCGTCAGCTTCACGGGGCGCGTGCCGCGCGGCGGGTTGACGGTCAGCGTGCGGTGCGGGCGCCTCGTCGCCACCTACCAGCAGCTCGGCGCCGCGTTCGCGCGCCGCGGGCGGCTGGTCGTCGCCGGCGGACCGATCGGGACCGTCGGCGGCGCCGACCCCCGCCCGCACCTGCATCTGAGCGCCCGCGACGGCGCGACCGGCGCGTACTTCGATCCGCTCTCGCTGATCACCGGCGCGCCCGCGGGCCGGCCGCCGGCGCCACCGCTGCCGCCCGGGCGTCGCCCGCTGCCGCTCGGCCCGGCACCGGGTGCCCGCGCGCCCGTCCGCGTCGGCCCGGCGCCGGCTCGTCTCGGATGGCATCCCGGCGCCGCTGCGGGCGCCATGCCGGCGGCGCCCCGGCGAACGGCGGCCGGCGCCGAGCACCTGCCTTGGCCGCTCTGGATCGGTCTTGCGCTCGTCGTGCTGGGGCTGCCGGTCGGTGGCATCGTGCGCCTGCGCGCAAGGCGCCGGCACGTCCCCGCGCCGCGTCCGCGGGCCGCGTCATGAGCGCGCAGCCGGACGGCAGGTTGCGGCCGCGCCGCTTCGCCGCGCCCCGATCGGCCGCACCCAGCGGGGTACCGAATAGCCTGCTCGATCGATGTCCTTCTACGTGACGACCCCGATCTACTACGTCAACGCCGCCCCGCATCTGGGCCACGCGTACTCGACGATCGCGGCGGACGTGCTCGCGCGTCACATGCGCCAGCGCGGGGAGGACGTCTTCTTCCTGACCGGGACAGACGAGCACGGCGAGCCGGTCGCGCTCGCCGCCGAGCGCGAGGGCGTCACGCCGCAGCAGCTCGTCGACCGCAACGCGCCGCGCTTCATCGACCTCATGCCACGCCTGAACGTCTCCAACGACTTCTTCATCCGCACGACCGACCCGCAGCACAAGGCCAAGGTGCAGGAGGTACTGGCACGGATCCGCGACAACGGGCACGTCTACGAGGGCGTCTACGAGGGCTGGTACTGCCCGCGCTGCGCGGACTTCAAGACCGACGCCGAGGCGGGCGACGACAACCTCTGCCCGATCCACAGGACGCCGCTCACGCGCGAGAAGGAGGACAACTACTTCTTCCGGCTCTCGGCGTTCGAGGACGACCTGCTCAGGCTGCTCGACGAGAGACCGGACTTCGTCATGCCGCGCCACCGCTACAACGAGGCGCGCTCGTTCATCGAGTCCGGCCTGCAGGACGTCTCGCTCAGCCGCTCGACGTTCAGCTGGGGGGTGCCGGTCCCGTGGAACGAGGACCACGTCTTCTACGTGTGGTTCGACGCCCTGCTGAACTACTACACCGCGCTGTCCTACGCGCGGGAGGGCGAGGATCTGACCGAGCGCTTCTGGCCGGCGCAGTTTCACCTCATCGGCAAGGACATCCTTAAGTTCCACACCGTCTTCTGGCCGGCGATGCTGATGGCCGCCGGGCTGCAGCTGCCCGAGCACGTCTTCGTGCACGGCTTCCTGCTCATCGGCAAGGACAAGATGGGCAAGTCGGCGGGCAACGCGATCGATCCGTTCAGGATCATGGACGAGTACGGGACCGACGCCCTGCGCTTCTACCTGATGCGCGAGGTGTCCTTCGGGCACGACGGCGCGGTCTCGGAGGAGGGCTTTCGCGCGCGCTACGAGTCCGAGCTCGCCAACGACTTCGGCAACCTCGCCAGCCGCACGATCGCGATGATCCACCGCTACCGCGACGGCGTCGTGCCGCGCGCCGAGGTCGACCCCGACCTGGCCGCGGACCTCGACGCGCTGAGCGGCGAGGTGTGCGAGCAGCTCGACCGCGCGGATCTGACGGCGGCGGGCGATGCGATCTGGCTGCGGGTGCGGCGGCTCAACCGCTACGTCGAGGAGCAGGCGCCGTGGACGCTGGCCAAGGATCCCGATCGAAGCGGCGAGCTCGACAGCGTGCTGGCGTCGCTCGTGGAGGGGCTGCGTGTCGTCGCCGTCGTGCTGCACCCGTGGCTGCCGCAGACCACGGAGAAGCTGCTGGCGGCTCTCGGGTCGCCGCAGCTCGAGCTCGACTGCGCGCGGATGCAGGCAGGACGGCTGGGCGCGATCGAGAAGCTCGCGCCGCTGTTTCCCAAGCCGTAGACCTCGCCGTCGCGCGACGACGCGCGTAGCCTCAGCGCTGCCGATGATCGACAGCCACACCCACCTGCACGCGTGCAGGCCCGACGACGCAGAGCTCGTCGCGGCCGCCGTCGGCGCGGGCGTGACGCGGATGCTGACGGTCGGCACGAACGGCGTCACCTGCCGCGAGGCGCTGGCGGCAGCCGAGCGCTTTGCGCAGGTGTTCGCCGCGGTCGGGCATCACCCCAACGAGGCGACCGGCTTCGACGACGGCGATCTCGCCGAGCTGCGCGCGCTCGCCGCCCATCCGCGCTGCGTCGCGATCGGGGAGACGGGCCTCGACGACTTTCGCGACTACGCGCCGCGCGAGGACCAGGAGCGCGCCTTCCTCGCCCAGATCGAGCTTGCCCGCGCGACCGCCAAGCCGCTCGTCATCCATACGCGCGCCGCCGAGGACGACACGATCGCGACGCTGCGCCGCGAGGCCGGCGATCTCGACGTGATCCTGCACTGCTTCTCGATGCCCGACCGGCTCGACGAGTGCACGGCGCAGGGATGGTGGATCTCCTTCGCGGGCAACGTCACGTATCCGAAGGCGCAGGAGCTCGCCGAGGCGGCCCGGCGTGTGCCCGCCGAGCGGCTGCTCGTCGAGACCGACGCGCCGTACCTGACGCCCCAGGTCGTCCGCAGGGAGCGCAACCAGCCGGCATTCGTCGCCCACACAGCGCGCTTCGTCGCCGAGCTGCGCGGGCTGGCGTACGAAGAGCTCGAGCAGCTCGTCGAACGCAACGCCGCAGACCTCTTCGGCTGGTGAGCGCCGAAGGGCCGAGTCAGCCGAGCCTGCGCCGGATGCGCGAGTTCGGCGTGCGCCCGAAGCGTGATCTCGGCCAGAACTTCCTCATCGACTCGAACATCCTCGGCGTGATCGAGCGCGAGGCGCGACTCGAGGCCGGTGACGTGGTGCTCGAGATCGGCGGCGGCCTCGGGGTGCTGTCGGAGTACCTGGCGCCGCGCGTCGCGCACGTCCATGTGGTCGAACTCGACCGCGCGCTCGAGCCGGCGCTGCGCGACGCGACGGAGTCGTTTGGCAACGTCACGCTGCACTTCGCCGATGCGATGAGGCTCGACCTGCGAGCGCTGCGCCCCGTCCCGACGAAGGTCGTCGCGAACCTGCCCTACGGCATCGCCGCGGGCGCGATCCTGCGCACGATCGAGGAGCTCGAGGGCGTGCGGCGCTGGGTCGGGATGGTCCAGAAGGAGGTCGGCGAGCGGTTCGCCGCAGCGCCCGGCACGAGCGCCTACGGCGTGCCGTCCGTGCTCGCCCAGCTGGCGTGCGAGGTACACGTCCTGCGCGCCGTCTCGCGATCGGTGTTCACGCCGGTGCCGAACGTCGACTCCGTCCTCGTCGGGCTGCAGCGAACCGGTCCGGCCCCCGAGCCGTCGCTGCGCGAGCTCGTCAGCGCCGCGTTTGCGCACCGCCGCAAGGCGCTCGCGGGCTCGCTGGCGCTCGCGCCCGGTGCGCCGGCCGGCATCCGCGACCGTGCGCGCAGCGCGCTCGCGCAGCTTGGCCATCCCGTCGACGTGCGCGCGGAGCGACTGTCACCGCAGGATTTCGCCGCGATGCACGAAACTCTGCGCCAATGGCGCTGCTGACGACCGAGGCCCGGGCGAAGATCAACCTGTGCCTGTACCTCGGGCCGCAGCGCGGCGACGGTCGCCACGAGGTCGTCACCCTGATGGACTCGCTGACGCTGTGCGACGACGTGCGGATGCACACCGACGCGCCGGGGGTCCTCGCCGACGAGGTCGTCTGCGCCGGCGTCGAGGGGCCGAACCTCGCGGCAGCCGCGCTGCGCGCCTTTCGCGCCGCGACGGGCTGGGACGGTCCGGCGGTCCGGCTGGAGATCGACAAGCGAATCCCCGTCGCCGGCGGCATGGGCGGCGGGTCGGCCGATGCGGCGGCCGCACTGCGGCTCGCCGCGGAGGCATCGGGGCTCGGCGACCGCCGGCTGCTGGAGGAGATCGCGGCGACGCTCGGCTCCGACGTCGCCGGCCAGGTCCGCGGCGGGCTCGTGCTGGCGACGGGCGAGGGCAGTCGCCTGCGGCCGCTGAACGTCGGCCTGCCGTACAGCGTCGTCGTGTTGCCGATCGACGCTCAGCTCGCGACGGCGGACGTCTACGCCGAGGCCGACCGGCTCGGGCTGGCGCGCGAGACGCTCGACCTGGCGCGCTCGCTGACCCGGATGCAGGCGGCGCTGTCGTCGGAGACGATCCTCGAGCACCTGCACAACGACCTGCAGGAGGCGGCCCGCTCGCTGTGCCCGCAGATCGACGAGGTGCTCGAGGCGGTGCTCGCGGCGGGTGCAGACCATGCGCTCGTGTCGGGCTCGGGACCGACCGTCCTCGGGGTGTTCGCGGAGTCCGGCCACGCCGAGCGCGCCGCCCGCGTCTGCGAGGCGCTCGCCGCCGACGGCCGCGTGCCGGCGCCCGTGCTCGCGCGTCCGGCCGGTCCGTTCGAGGTGCGCTGACGGCACGCCGCGCAGCCGGCGCTCGCCGGCCGTCCTGAAACTACGTCACAATTGGCCGGCATGACGAACGCCGGGGTCACCATCCTCATCGCCGGTACCTGCGGCATGTTGGCGCTCGTGGCCTTCGTCTGGTTCATCGCCTGGCCTGCGTGGAGCACCTACAGCCGGGCGTGGGAGCGCGCCGCGGCCGTCTTCCTGTGCTTCTACGTCCTGGCGGCGCTCGTGCTCATCGGGGCAGCGGGCGGCGCGGCGATCGCGTATTACTGGGATCGCATCGCGGCGTAGCCTGTAGGCGATGGCGACCTCCGCCGAAGGGTCGACGGGACTCGATCTTGCCGCGCTGGATGCGATCACCGAAGCGGTCGAGTCCGGCGCCGGGCTGCCCGACGTCGTGCGCGCCGCCGCGCGCGCGCTCGAGGCAAGCCTCGTCCTGCTCGACCGGACGGGGTCGGTCCTCGCGGTCGCCGCGCGCTCGCCCGCCGACGAGCGCTCGCTGCTGGACGTCGCCGCCGGCGTCGTGACGATCGATCTGCGCGTCGCCGACGCGCCCGTCGGACAGCTTCGGATGCGCGCCCGCGCGGAGCCGGGCCCGGCGCTCCTACGGCTCGTCACGACCCTCGTCGCCTCCGAGGTCGAGCGCGTCCGCGCGCCGGCACGCGCGTCGCAGGAGGCAAGCGCCGCATTCCTGCACGCGATCCTCAGGCGCGAGCTGCTCGACAGCGAGGAGATCGTCTCGCGCGGCACGGACGTGGGGATCGACGTGCTGGACGGCGGCAGCGTCGTCGTGGCGCGCGCCCACGCGCACGCGCCGGCCGAGGAGGGCTGGCGCGCGCGCATCCTGGCGACCGCCGAGCGCGGCGCGCGGGCGGTCGTGCCGACGGCGATCGCCGCTCATGCGGAGCGCGAGACGAGCGTCGCCGAGGTCGTCGTCCTCGTGCCCGGACACGACGACGCGCTCGCCCGGCGCGCCGCCGAGGGAGTCCTGCGCGAGCTGCAGGCGGCCCTGCCGGGCCACACCTTCGCGATCGGCCGCAGCCGCGTCGCGACCGAGCCGCTGGACCTGCACCGCGCCGCCAACGAGGCATTGCTGGCGGTCAACGTCGCCGAGGGCGACGAGGAACGCCCGTTGCTGGCCTTCGAGCAGACCGGCGCGTACCGGCTGCTGCTGTCCGCGATGAGCGAGGATCCGGGTGAGCTGCAGCGCTTCTATGCCGAGACGGTCGAGCCGCTCGTCGCCTACGACGATCAGTACGAGACCGAGCTCGTTCGCACCGTCGAGGCGTTTCTCGACAACGACGGCAACGTGGCGGGCACCGCGCAGAAGCTCTTCACCCACCGGCACACGATCCGCTACCGGCTGGAGCGGGTGCGCGATCTCTCCGGGCTCGACGTCGGGTCGACCGACGGGCGCGAGAAGCTCTCGCTGGGGCTGAAGGCGATGCGCGTCCTCGGCGTCGCCGCTCCCGGTGGACCGGCGACCGAGCCGGGGACGGGCGCCGGTCGAGTCCCCCGGCGCTGAGCCGACGGATGCGACGGCTGCACCGGAAGTTGCGCGACGACGCCCTGGACAGCCGCGCCGCCGTGCGACGAACTACGATGCCGCGCTGATGCGGATCGGAATCCTCACGGGCTCGGGCACATACGCGCTTCCCGGCATCGAGGCCGACGGCGAGCCTGAGCTCGTCGAGACGCGCTTCGGCGCGGCGCCCGTCACATCGGGCCGCTTCGCCGGCGTCGACGTGCTGCACGTCTCGCGCCACCGCGCTGGACACGAGCTGATCTCGAGCCAGGTCACGCACCAGGCGAACATCACGGCGCTGAAGGAGCGCGGGGCGGACGCGATCCTCTCCGTCACGGTCTGCGGCGCGCTGGACGCGACCCTGTCGCTCGGCAGCCTCGTCGTCTTCGACGACCTGCACTTCGTCGCCAACCGGCTGCCCAGCGGGGAGATCTGCACGCTCTACACGCAGCCGGGGGAGAAGCGCCGCGGACACTGGATCTACGAGCGACCGTTCTCCCAGCACCTGCGCGAGGCGCTGCTCGCGGGGGCGCAGGAGTCCGGCAACTTCGCCGTCGACGGCGGCTGCTACGGCCACGTCGACGGCCCGCGCTTCAACACGAGGACCGAGATCAGGATGCTGCAGAACTGCGGCGTCACCGTCGTCAGCCAGACCGCCGGCCCCGAGACCGTGCTGGCCGGCGAGGCCGAGATCCCGTACGCGCTGATCGGCTATGCGACCGACTACGCCAACGGCGTCAAGGCGGAGGCGACGCCCGTCGAGGAGCTGATCAGGCTGATCGGCGCCAGCGCAGCGACGTTCGCGAGCACGCTGGCCGCGGCCGTCCCGAAGATCGAGGCCGACAAGCTCGAGCCGGTCGGCACGTTCTTCCGCTTCGACTGACGTCAGGCGACGCGCCTGGCCGCAGACCTCGCATCGCGGCAGCTTCGATCCGGCGCGACACAGGCGCTTCTTGACGTGATTGCGGCTGTACGTCGAGCCTTCGGCGAGGATCGCGTCGAGCGGCGTCCCCCTGTCGATCGGGCCGCTGCGCTGCGCGGCGCGCGAATCGAAGTGGGCGGTGGCGATGCCCACCGCTCGATCCACGCGCGATGTCTGCCGCTTGCGACGAAGCCGGGACTGGGGAGCCAGGATTCGAACCTGGGCTAGAGCTTCCAAAGAGCCCTGTGCTGCCGTTACACCACTCCCCATCAAGTGGGGCGCTGACCGACGAGAAGACTAGCCCTAGGATGCCCCCATGCCCGCCCTCACCGCCGTCGTCCTCGCCGCAGGGCAGGGCACCAGGATGCGCTCGCAGCTTCCGAAGATGCTGCACCCGCTGTGCGGACGCCCGCTGGTCGGCTGGCCGGTCGCGGCCGCGCGCGCTGCCGGCGCCGAGCGGATCGTCGTCGTCGACTCGCCCGCGAACGCCCTGCGGGGGCATCTGCCCGGCGACGTCGTCACCGCCGTCCAGCCGCGGCCCGACGGCACCGGCGGCGCCGTCCGCGCCGCCGTCCCGCAGATCGACGCCAACGGCACCGTCGTCGTGCTGCCGGGTGACGCGCCGCTGATCAGCGCCGCGTCGATCCGGCGGCTCGTCACCGCGCACGAGGCCGCGCGGGCCGCCGCGACGATGGCGACGATGATCCTCGCCGACCCGACCGGCTACGGCCGCGTCGTGCGCGATGCCCGCGGCGACGTCGAGCGCGTCGTCGAGACGAAGGCCGCCGGGGACGCGACGCCCGAGCAGCTGGCGATCGACGAGGTCAACAGCTCGATCTTCGCCTTCGCGGGCGACGCCCTGCTGGCGGCCCTGGAGGCGCTGACCGCCGACAACGCGCAGGGCGAGCTGTACCTGCCGGACGTCCTGCCGGCGCTCCGCGGCCGCGGCCTGGCCGTCGCCGCGCATCTGCTCGACGACCCAGACGAGGCGCTCGGCGTCAACGACCGCGTCCAGCTCGCGCAGGTACGCGCGATCGCGCAGCGGCGCATCCACGCGGCGCACGGCCGCGCCGGCGTGACGATCGTCGACCCGGAGTCGACGCTGATCGAGGTCGGCGTGCGGATCGGCGAGGACAGCGTCGTCGAGCCCAGCTCGTTTCTGCGCGGCAGCACCGCGATCGGCCGCAACTGCACCGTCGGGCCGCTGACGACGCTGATCGACGCCACGCTGCACGACGAGGTCACGGTCCCGCACTCCTACGTCGTGCAGGCGGAGATCGAGTCGGGCGCGACCGTCGGCCCCTTCGCGTACCTGCGCCCGGGGACGATCCTGCGCGAGCGCGCCAAGGCGGGCACCTTCGTCGAGATCAAGAACTCCGACGTCGGCCGCGGCAGCAAGGTGCCGCATCTGTCCTACATCGGCGACGCCGACATCGGCGAGGACACGAACCTCGGCGCGGCGACGATCACCGCCAACTACGACGGCGTCGACAAGCACCGCACGACGATCGGCGACCGCGTCCACACGAGCGTCGACACGACGCTCGTCGCGCCGGTGCAGCTCGGCGACGACTGCTATACCGCCGCCAACTCGGCGATCACGAAGGACGTCCCGCCGCGCGCTCTGGGCGTCGCGCGCGAGCGTCAGACGAACATCGAGGGCTACGCCGATCGCAAGCGCACGCCGTCCTCATAGACTGTCCGGCGGGATGACCACGGTCCAGCCGAAGCCGATGCCCAGGACCCGCCTCGAACTCGGCTACGACAAGAACCTCATGGTCTTCTCGGGGCGGGCGAACCCGGATCTCGGCGCGAAGATCGCCGGCAAGCTGGGGATCGAGCCGGGGCCGGTGACGCTCAGGACCTTCACCAACGGCGAGGTCTACTGCCGCTACGGCGAGTCGATCCGCGGCGCCGACGTCTTCATCGTCCAGCCGATGTGCGCCAACCCGGCCGCCGGCATGACGACCAACGACGCGATCATGGAGCTGCTGCTGATGATCGACGCGGCCGTCGGCGCCAGCGCGCACCGCGTTATCGCCGTCACGCCGTGGTTCGGCTACAGCCGGCAGGACAAGAAGTCCGCGCCGCGCGAGCCGATCTCCGCCCGGCTGATCGCCCGCATGCTCGAGCGCGGTGGTGCCGACCGCGTGCTCACGATGGACCTGCACGCCGGTCAGATCCAGGGCTTCTTCCGCAAGCCGGTCGACCACATGACCGCCCTGTTCATCCTGACGCAGTACTTCCGCGACCTCGGCCTGAAGGACCTCGTCGTCGTCGCGCCGGATGCCGGCCGCGTGAAGCTCAACAAGAAGTTCGCCTCCAAGCTCGGCGCCGACCTGGCGATCCTCGACAAGGAGCGCCCGGCCCAGCAGGTCGCGGAGATCGGCTACGTCATCGGCGACGTGAAGGGCAAGACGGCGGTCATCGTCGACGACATCATCGACACGGCGAGCACGCTGAAGGTCGCCAGCCGGACGGTGCTCGACGCCGGCGCGCGCGCCGTCTACGCCGCCGCGACGCACCCCGTCCTGAGCGGCAACGCGTTCGAGAACCTCGACGCCGCCGGCTTCGAGCAGATCGTCGTCACGGACACGATCCCGCTGCGGGCGGGCGCCCCGGACAACATCACCGTCCTGTCCTGCGCCGACCTGCTGACCGACTCGATCCGCAGCATCTTCAGCGACAGCTCCGTGAGCGACGTGTTCGGCGGCGAGAACCAGCTGTTCTGAGCGAATCCTGCGATTAGCAGGGGTTTCGCGTCAGATGCTCACGAGGTGCTAACCGGGCTGCTGAAAGGCGACTCGTGTTCCGTCCTACACCCCAAGGATGATCGTGCTCCCCCGCACAAACACGAACGCCGCCCCGGCGCCAACCGAAACGGCGTTCAACGATCAAAGACCGCAATGTTGAGGTTGCCTACCCGTTGAAATCTCAGCATCGCACGGCGGTCGGACGTAGGAGTCGGCGATGAGCCAGGACGACGAAATACCGATCCATCCGAAGCGGAAGGCGAACCCGACGGCGCAGTTCAGCTATGTCGGCGACAAGAAGCTCAAGAAGCTTCAGAAGGAGGCGTGGAACGAGGGATGGTGGGCCGAGCCCAAAAAGAGCGGGATCATGTGGCTCGCGCCGGACGGCGCGGGACAGGTCATGCTGCACGGCTCGAGCAGCGACCATCATGCGTACGACAACGCACTCGCCGAGTTCCGCAAGGCGGGCCTGCAGGTTTGAACGCCATCTGTCGACTATGTGGTTGACATACGCGTACGATGGGCAGACGATGGAAAGCATGGGAGCCACGATGAGCGAGTACCAGGACTGGAAGATCACGCTGCCGTTCGCGGTGCCCGCCGGCGACACCGACGGTGTGATGACCGAGGCACTGTTCGAGGCTGCACTCGAACATGCACCCTCGCAGGCCGCCGGGATGACCGCTCGCGCCGACGCGAAGCTCGGCAAGGTCTGGATCGTCTTTACGCTCGTCCACTCATCGCGCGGACTCGCCGATGAAGTAGCGCGTTCGATGCGCCAGCGCGTTAGCGACGCCGTGCTTTCCGGCGACGACGCCTGCGTCTCCGCCGCGTAGCGTCACGGCGCGAGCGCCGCTGCCACGCGCTCGGCCGCCAGCTCGTCGGACTGCGGCAGCAGGTGCGCGTAGGTCGACAGCACGGTGATCGCGTCATCCCCCAGCCTGGCCGCCACGATGTGCACCGGCACGCCGGCCGTGAGCGCGAGCGTCGCGCTCGTATGGCGCAGGATGTGCAGCGATCCAGTGGGCAGGCCGGCCGCCTTGCGATGCTGACCGAACCACTCCGTGAGCCGCTGCGGATGGATCGACCCGCCGAGCGCGTCGGCGAACACGAGGTCGAGATCGGCGTACGCGTCGCCCGCGAGCGACCGCTCCACGAGCTGCGCCGCCTGGTGCTCGCGCAGGGCCGCTACCGTCATCGCATCGAGCGCGACCGTGCGCCGCGAGCGGCTGGACTTCGGAGGGCCGAACGTGGCGCCGCCACGCGTGGGCACGAGCTGCTGCTCGACCGATAGACGTGCGCCGTCGAGGTCGAGCGCCCGCCACGTGAGGCCGGCGAGGCTCGCGCAGCCGGTCGCGTAGATGGCCGCAGGCATCGACCCCTGCCGCCCTCATGCGGCAGGGGTCGAGCGCTGCGACACTCCCTCGCGTGACCGATGACGAGATCCGTGCCGCGCTGCTGGCCGCTCGGGGGTTCGCGCCCCGTTCCGAACCGAACCACGTGATCGTCGCGCGGTCGCGGGTCGAGGGCGACCTATCGGAGATCGACGCGTGGGTCCGCACGCACGGCGGCCGGATGGAAACGCAGCCCGGCTACGAATCGCAGGCGATGGGTCAGGGACGATGGCAGCGAGGCCCGACGACGGAGCCATCGCACTGGTACGTGATACCGGCTGCCGCGCTCGGGATCTGACTCCCCCGGGGACGATCCAGACCCTCTAGTCGGACTTGACGGTTCGTCGGGGCCGCGTGGCAGACTGCCACGCGTGCCCCCGACGCCCGCTGAGCGCCTCGTCGCCCTACTCACCGCTGAGCGCGCTGCCGGCGTCCCGTTCCTGACCGCCTGGCCGCCCGCCGTCGAGCAGGCGCTCGCTTCCGAGTCGATCACCGAGCGGACGGACTGGCAAGCGGTGCTGCGGGAGACGCGACCGGCATGGGCCGCCGCGTGGGCGGGCGAACCCGCGACACGGGTGGTTCGCGCCCTGTCAGCCGTTGCGGACGATCCCGAGCGTGTCGCGCTCCAGGCGAGCGACGGCGACGGCCGGTATTGCGAGCTGTGCGACGGGACGCTGCGCGCGACCGCAGACGTGCGTGCGCTCTACTGCTCGAAACGCTGCCGCCAGGCCGCGCACCTGGCGCGTAAACCGCTCGCCGCGTGACCGTGTTTCGGGACCGCCCGTGCTAAGAAAAGCTAACGAACGCGTTAGCACGAGGCATCACGGCGCGGCACCACGGCGACGCGCATGTCCCGAAACGCCTGCTAAAGCAGCACTTCCCGCTATAGGCCGCTACAGGCCGTCATAGCGGAAGTAGAACCAGCTGTTCTGAATCGCCCCGGCCGCGGCGACGCCCCGTCGTGTGCCGACCGCCCCGATCGTCGTCGACGCGCCGAAGCGCGCCGATCAGCGGCCGTGGGCGGCGACGGCCCACGCCGCTACCCTCGCCATCGTGGAGTCACTCGCGGTCGCGCTCATGGAGCGCCTCGGCCTCAGCGACGACGAGCTGTGCGAGATGCTCGGCGAGGACCCGATCGCGATCATCACCGACGAGCTCGACCACCGGCCCGAGCTGCCGATCCTGCTCGCGCTGACGGCCGAGGCGGCCGATCGCGTCGGCCCCTCGACGCTGAGGAGCTGGCTGCGGCGCAGCGGGCCCAACGGCGTGCCCGCGAGGCACCTCGCCGCGCGTGACTTCGAGGCGTTCGAGGACGCGCTGGCCGTGCTCGCCGAGCGCGGCTTCGTCATACGGCGCGCGTAGAACCTTCGTCCAGCTCCGGGAAGGCCCGCGCGACGATCTGCAACGGCCGTTCGGGACCGTGACGCTCCAGCCTCGGGGACCGGACGGCCCTACTCCTTCTCGGGCCGCTTCTCGCCCGGCCAGATCCCCGTCAGCCAGTGAAATCCCTTGGCGCCACTGCGGTTGACGGCGGCCTTGGTGACGCCGAACGTCGCTCCCTGCACGGCGGCCGCGCCGAGTACCCGGCCCCAGGACGTCTCCTCGGTCGTCGGCTTCGGAGGCTCGCGATCGTCGAGGTGGCCCCAGACCTGGTTGAAGACCTGCCGCGCGAGGATGCCGGCGATGATGCCGATGACTATCCCGAAGGGCTTGTAGAGAAGCTTCATGGTTGCGCAGGGTACCCCCAGCGCGTCACCATGAGTCAGAAACCAAGGAAGGCCTGAGATGACCGACGCCGACGATCTGCTCCAGCGCGCGCTCACCGACGCCGAGGCGTGCGCGGCCGTCGCACTGAAGGTCTCCGAGCTTCCGCTCTCGGAGGCGCTGACGGTCATCTTCCACGGCCGCCGGGACCTCGGCACGCTGCAGACGTACGTCACCAACGGCGGCCGCTCCGCCGGCTCGGCCGTCGGCGCCTCGGAGCTGTTGCGCGTCCCCTGCGACCTGGACCTGGCCGATGCCGCCACCCGCGACGAGGCCGAGGAGCTCTACGCCGCGCAGGCGCGCGCGCTGCGCGACGCGATCGTCGCCGCCGACAACGTGCTGGCGATCTGGGCCGGCCCGCTCGCCGCCGCGACCGGCAGCGACGTCGCCGTCGACCGGTCGATCGAGCTCCACGTCAAGCTGCCGGCCCACCGCCTCATGCCGGTCGCCCTGTCGGCACCCGAGCGGCGGCTGTTCGTCGCGGCCGTCTGCGGCGCCCGTACGCTCGCCGAGGGCAGGCCGCCGCTGGGGATCGTCTGCGCGCAGCAGGATCTGGCCCACGTCTATCAGCTCTCAGACGATCCGCAGACCTGCCTCGAGGACTTCGAGGAGCGCGCCGCCGCGCACGCGCGCCGCACCGTCGAGTGGCTCGATCACCAGGAGGCGTCGGTCACTCGCTTCCTGGAGCTCAACGGCGACGACTTCCACCACGCCGGCTGACACGCACCACAATGGGCGCGTGAAGCGCCCGCTCCTCGTCGCCGCCGCCGTCGTCGTGCTGCTCGGCAGCTCGTTCTTCGTCGCGCGCTGGCTGAACAACGACACCGTCGAGCGGGCCAAGGTCACCGGCCTGCTGGAGGCGCAGATCCGCGGCGACGCCGCGGAGATGCTGCGCCGGCTGGAGGACTGCAGCGACCCGGCGTGCGTGGCCGTCGCACGGCGCAACGCCGAGCGGCTGCGCAGCGACGGCGAGCTGAAGATCGCGCTGTACCAGTCGCAGACGGCGCACGCGCTCGGCTCGCGGACGCGCTTCACGCGCGTCGTCTGGTTCACGCCGGGGCGCCTGACGACGGTCCAGTGCGTTCTCGTGCGACGCAGGGGCAACGTGTTCGCCGGGACGACCGTTAGCCTGCTGCGCGTCACAGCTCCGATCGGCCGCGAGTCGAGCTGCCCGCCGAACCCGGCGGCTTGAGCACAACTCGGGGCGGCAGGCGGTGTTGTGCCCCGACGAATGCACCGCCTGCTCGCACACACCTTCACAGTCGCCCTGCTCGCCGCCCTTGCGTGCGCAGCGCCCGCGCCCGCCGTCGCGGCCGACGGCATCACGCGCGGCACCGTCTACAAGGACGGGCCCGACAACCGCTACCTGCTCGGCGGCGACTGGCTGTTTCGGCTCGACAACGGCCAAGGGCTCAAGCAGCGCTTCCAGCGCCAGTCGGCAACCGACGGCTGGAAGAAGACGAGCGTGCCCAACGCGTGGAACGCCGGCGACAACTCCGTCGCGTCGATGACGGGCACCGTCGGCTGGTATCGCAAGGACTTCCGCCTGCCCGACCGGCGTTCGCGGATGGACTGGCTCGTGCGCTTCGAATCGGTCAACTACCGCGTCCGGGTCTGGCTCAACGGCCGGCCGATCGGTCGCAACACCGGCGCCTACCTGCCGTTCGACCTGCGCCTACCGCGCAGCGCGCTGAAGCGCAGGGGGACCAACCGGCTCGTGGTGCGGGTCGACAACCGTCGCCTGCGGACCGACTTCCCGCCTTCCGGGCTGACGGGTTCCGGCGACCCCGCGGGCGGCTGGTGGAACTACGGCGGGCTGCTGCGCGAGGTCTACCTGCAGCGGGTGGATCGCGTCGACATCACGAGCCTCGTCGTGCGCCCCGACCTGCCCTGCGCGACCTGCACCGCGAGCGTGCTCGCGCGGGTGGTCGTCCGCAACTTCGGCGACAGCCCGACGAGCGTGCGCGTGACGGGCAGCTTCGGCGGGCGCACGCTCAGGCTCGGCACGCGGCGCGTCGGCGCACGCGACTTCAAGAGCTTCCAGACGCGCATCCGCATCCGCCGTCCGCGGCTGTGGTCGCCCGCCAGCCCGTACCTCTACGGCGTGCGCTTCACCGTCCGTGCCGGCAACCGGCGCGTGCTCGGCTACAGGCTGAAGAGCGGCATCCGCTCCTTCAAGGTCGCGGGCGGCAAGCTGACGCTCAACGGACGCGCGCTGAACCTGCGCGGCGTCGGCCTGCACGAGGACGACCCGCAGCGCGGATTCGCGATCGACAGCGCGCGGCGCGCGCAGATCGCCGCGCAGGCCAAGGAGCTCGGCGGGACCGTGATCCGCTCGCACTACCCGCTGCACCCGGAGATGCACGAGCTGGCCGACCGCCTGGGGCTGCTCGTCTGGTCGGAGATCCCGGTCTACGCCGTCAAGACGCAGTACCTCAAGCGCGAGACCGTGCGCAAGCTCGCCGCCCGCGAGCTCGAGGACAACATCCTCGCCAACCAGAACCACCCGTCGATCATGCTGTGGTCGATCGGCAACGAGCTGTCGGCGCGGCCCGGCCCGGTGCAGAGCTACTACATCGAGCGGGCGGTGCGCCAGGCCAAGGCGCTGGACCCGTCGCGGCCGGTCGGCCTCGCCGTCGCCGGCTATCCGTCCGCGGGCTGCCGGCCGCAGTACGCGGCGCTCGACGTCATCGGCATCAACGAGTACTTCGGCTGGTACCCGGGCCCCAACGGGCAGATCGCCGACCGAGACGCCCTTTCGGACTACCTGGACTCGGTGCGCGCCTGCTATCCGAACAAGGCGATCTTCGTCTCGGAGTTCGGCGCCGAGGCCAACCGCGACGGCCCCGTCGAGGAGAAGGGCACCTTCCAGTACCAGCAGGACTTCGTGAACTACCACCTGGCCGTCCATGGCTCGAAGCCGTGGCTGAGCGGCTCGTTCTACTGGGCGCTGCAGGAGTTCCGCGTGCGCCCCAACTGGGACGGCGGCAACCCGCGGCCCAACCCGCCGATCCACGAGAAGGGGCTGCTGCGCTTCGACGGCTCCAAGAAGCCGGCCTGGTTCGACGTGCAGCGGCTGTTCGCCGCGACGCCGCAGCTCGGGGCTCAGTAGGCAGGCCGCCCGCCCGCCCGGCCCACCCAGGCGCGGGCGGGCACGAGCGCGTCCGCTACCCTTCCCGATCGCCATGGCATCGCAGACGACGAAGCTCCCCATCTCCCCGCGCGAGCCCGAGGGCTCGCGCGCCACGCGCCGGCTGCGGCGCAGCGGCCGCGTCCCCGGAATCCTCTACGGCGGCGACGCCGAGCCGCTGGCCTTCAGCGTCGACGCGCGCGAGCTGCGCCACGCGCTCGCCGCGACGGGCGCCGTCCTCGAGGTCACCGACGGCGACACCACCAGCCCCGCCGTCCTCAAGAGCGCGCACTACCACCCGGTCCGCGGTGAGACGATGCACGTCGACCTGCTGCGCGTGAACCTCGACGTCGCGATCCACGCGGTCGTGGCGCTCGAGCTGACCGGCTCCGACGACGCGCCCGGCGTGCGCGAGGGCGGCGTGCTCGAGCAGATCACGCGCGAGCTGAACATCGAGGCGCTGCCGACGATGATTCCCGAGTCGGTCACGCACGACGTCTCGCGCATGCAGATCAACGACACGATCACGCTCGCCGAGCTGACCGTGCAGCCCGGCATCACCTTGCTCGACGATCCGGAGGAGACGGTGATCGCGACGCTCACGCCGCCGCGCCTGGAGACCGAGGGCGAGGAGATCGAAGCCGAGACCGGGATCGTCGGCGAGGGCGCCGGGACGGCCGAGGGCTCGCCTGCCGACGCCGGCGCCGACGAGGTGCCCACGGGCGGCTCGAGCGGGTAGCAGCCGGCCGTGCGCCTGCGCGGTCGCGGCGGCGGGGCGAGCGCTCCCGTCGACTGGCTCGTCGTCGGGCTCGGCAACCCCGGCGGGCGCTACGCCGGAACACCGCACAACGTCGGTTTCGAGGTCGCGAACCTGCTCGCGCAGCGCTGGGAGCTTCCGCGCGCGAAGACGAAGTTCGCGGGACTGCTGACCGAGGGGCGCACCGGCCCGGGCGGCCCGCGCGTCGCCGTCCTGCTGCCGCAGACCTACATGAACGAGGCCGGCCGCTCGGTCGGCCCCGCGCGGGGCGCCTACAAGCTCCCGCTCGAGCGGGTGCTCGTCATCCACGACGAGATCGACCTGCCGTTCGGCGACGTCCGCACGCGGGTCGGCGGCGGTCTGGCCGGCCACAACGGGCTGAAGTCGTTGAAGGCCGAGCTCGGCTCGGCCGACTTCGCGCGCGTGCGGATCGGCGTCGGCCGCCCCGACTCGACCGACCCCGAGACCGTCGCCGCCCACGTCCTCGGCGCGTTCAGGCAGTCCAGGGCCGAGGTCGCCGCGCTCGTCGACGACGCGGCGCGGGCGGCCGAGACGATCGTGCTGGGCGAGCGCGAGCCGTAGTCTCACGCGATGGACCGGCGCTACGACGTGCTCGACGACGCGGCCCGTCTGGCGCGCGCGTTCGTCGACTCGCTCGCCGACCGGCCCGTCGGCGCGACCGCATCGCTCGACGAGCTGCGCGCGGGTCTCGATCGACCGCTCACCGCCGCCGGCGAGGATCCGCGCACCGTGATCGCGCAGCTCGCGGCGGACGCCGATCGAGGCCTGGTCGCTTCGCCCGGACCACGCTACTTCGGCTTCGTCATCGGCGGCGCGCTGCCCGCGGCGGTCGCCGCCGACTGGCTCGTCTCGACCTGGGACCAGAACGCCGGCGGCTATCCCGTCGCACCCGCCCTGTCGGTCGCCGAGGAGGTCGCCGCCGGCTGGGTGCGCGAGCTGCTCGGGCTGCCCCCGGGCTGCGGGATCGGCTTCGTCACGGGCTGTCAGATGGCGCATTTCACGTGCCTGGCGGCGGCGCGGCACGCGGTCCTGCGCGACGCCGGCTGGAACGTCGAGGCCGACGGGCTGCAGGGCGCGCCGCCGCTGCGGGTCGTGGCCGGCGCGCACGCTCACATCACGGTCGCCGCGGCCTGCCGGATGCTCGGCCTCGGCGCCGACCGCATCCGCATCGTCCCGGCCGACGCGCAGGGGCGGATGCTCGCCTCCGAGCTCGACGTCGCGCTGCGCGAGCACGAGGGCCCGCAGATCGTCTGCGCGCAGGCGGGCGAGGTCAACACCGGCGCCTTCGACCCGCTCGCCGCGATCGTCGAGATCTGCCGCGGCGCCGGCGCCTGGTGCCACGTCGACGGAGCGTTCGGGCTGTGGGCGGCTGCCAGCCCGCGGCGGCGCGCGCTGCTGGACGGCGTCCAGGGCGCGGATTCGTGGGCGACCGACGGTCACAAGTGGCTCAACGTGCCGTATGACTGCGGGATCGCGATCGTCGCCGACGGCGCCGCGCAGCGCGCGGCGATGGGCTCGACGGCCGACTACATCCCCCGGCACGAGGCCGACGAGCACTGGCCCGGCGAGTGGGCGCCGGAGTTCTCGCGCCGCGCGCGCGGCGTCCCGCTCTACGCCGCGCTGCGCTCGCTCGGCCGCGACGGCCTCGCCGACCTCGTCGACGGCTGCTGCGACCACGCGCAGCGGATCGCCGCGCGGCTGGACGAGGACGACCGCGTCGAGATCCTCAACGACGTCGTGCTCAACCAGGTGCTGGTCCGCTTCGCCGACAGCGACGCGGTGACCGGCGAGGTCATCGACCGCATCCAGCGCGAGGGGACGTGCTGGGCGAGCGGCAGCCGCTGGCACGGCCGTGCCGTGATGCGGATCTCGGTCAGCGGCTGGCAGACGACCGCTGCCGACGCCGACCGCGCGGCGGACGCGATGCTGGCGGCGCTGCGCGCTACGACGGCGCGCTGATCCCCGGACCGCCGTCCTCGAGCGCCGGGCCGACGATGATGATCGTGTGGCGGTCGAGCTCGCGCTCGGCGATCGTGGCGGCGAGCTCGTCGAGACGGCATGTCAGCACGACCTCGTCGTCGGGCCACGAGACGCGGTGCGCGATCCCGCAGCGGGCGCCGCGGTCGTAGCCTCCAACGATCAGCTCGCGCTGCAGATCCGCGGCGCGCTCGCCGACCATGAACAGCGCGATCGTCGCGCCGTGACGGGCGAGCTCGCGAACGGGCACCGGGTCGCCGCGCCCCTGCGAGAGGATCAGCGGCCGGGAGGACTGCGGCGCCGCCGTCAGCTCGATCTCCAGCGCGGCGGCGGCGGCGAACAGCGAGCTGACGCCGGGGACGATCTCGTAGTCCAGGCCGCGCTCGCGCGCCGCGCGAACCTCGTCGCGGACCGCGCCGTAGAGCGACGGCTCGCCCCACAGCAGCCGCGCGACGACGAGCCCCTCCTGCGCCGCACGGTCGTAGACGGCGTGGATGTCGGCCATCTCCGCGGGCGGCCAGAAGACGAGCTCGGCATCGGCCCGGGCGTGCTCCTCGACGACGCCGTCGGTCATCAGCGCCTTGCCCCACACGACGACGTCGGCCGCAGCCAGCGCCCGCGCCGCGCGCACCGTCAGCAGGTCCGCCGCACCCGGACCGGCGCCGAGGAACCAGAGCTTCCCGTCGGCGCCGCAGCGACCCGCCGGAGCGGATGCCTCGTCGGGACCTTCCTGTGCGGACTTGGACATGTGCGGCTCTCCCTGTTGGGCTGCGCGTGGATCGCCGCATGTCTACTCGCTGCGCGGGCGTGATGCCAGCCGCCCGCGACGACCTCGACCTACACTGCATGACGCCCCGGCCGCGCCTTCAGCGCGGTCGCTTCGCCTGCCATGTCCCTGCGCCCGCTCCTCTCCCACCTCGCCGACGCCGACGACGGAGCGACGCTCGCCCGCGACGGCGGCGCGGCGTTCGTCTCCTCGTCGCTGCGGCCGTACGTCCTCGCCGCGCTGGCCGACGAGGACGCCACCAGGCCGGCGCTGGTCGTCACCGGCGACGACCGCCAGGCGCGCGATCTCGCGGCCGACCTGCGCGCCTGGCTGCACCCGCGCCCGGTGCGCTTCTATCCCAGCCGCGGCGTCGCCTACGAGTCGCATCTCGCGCCGCCGGCGCATCTCGTCGGCCTGCGCGTCGCGGCGCTCGACGCGCTGCTCGATGACGACGGCCAGCGTGCGTCGGAGGGAGCGCCGGTCGTCGTCGTCTCGGCCGTCGCGCTGAGCGAGAAGGTGCCCGACCCGGCGCTGCGGCCGCACTCCTTCCGGCTGCGCGTCGGCGACCTGCTCGACCTCGACGAGTGCATGGCGCAGCTCGTCGCGGCGGGCTACGAGCGCGTCGACCAGGTCGAGGATCGCGGGCAGTTCGCGGCCCGCGGCGGGCTGCTGGACATCTACCCGGCGACCGAGGACCGCGCCGTGCGCGTCGACCTCTTCGACATCGAGATCGAGTCGCTGCGCTGGTTCTCGACGTTCACGCAGCGCTCGCTCGGCGAGACGCAGGAGGTCGAGATCGCGCCCGCCGCCGAGCTTGCCGCCGAGCACCGCGAGCTCGCGGAGATCGCCGCGCTCGAGTCCGACGAGGACCGGCCGGACATCGCCGAGCTGCTGCCCGTCGAGCGCTTCGCGGCCTTCCTCGAGCTCGCGCCCGACGCCGCCGTGCTGCTCGCCGCCGAGGAGGAGATCAAGCCCGCGCTCGACGACCACTGGCAGGACGTCTGCGCCGCGTTCCACGACGCCGACGCGCACCACCTGTACGTCGCGCCCGAGCAGATCAGCGCGGCGCTCGACGCGCGCGCGCACGTGCGGCTGTCCTCCTACGACACCGACCAGCCGCTGCAGTTCCGCGCGCAGGCGCCCGACCTCGCCGCGCGTTCGCTGAAGGAGGCCGAGCCCGAGCTCGAGAAGCTCGTGCGCTCCGGCTACCGCACCGTGGTCACGTGGCCGCAGCGCGGCGAGGGCGAGCGCGCGGCGTACAACCTGGCGCGGCTGAAGTCGTCGTGGCTGGGGGAGGGCGACGGCGGGACGGGCTGGGATCACGGCAACCCGCTGCGCTTCGCGCACGTCAACCTGCGCGACGGCTTCATCGCCGCCGGCCTGAAGCTCGCGGTGCTGCCCGACCACAGGCTGTTCAGGCGCCGCCGGCAGGAGCGCACCGCCGGCCGCGACCTCCACGCCCGCCGCCGCGGCGCCCTGCGCTCGTTCGCCGACCTGCGCACCGGCGACATCGTCGTCCACGAGGACCACGGGATCGCCCGCTTCGCCGGCTTCGAGACGAAGACCGTCGCCGGCGTGACGCGCGACTACCTCTACCTCGAGTACCACGGCGACGACCGCGTCTTCGTCCCCTCCGACCAGCTGGCGAAGATCAGCCGCTACGTCGGCGCCGGCGCGGGCGCCGCGCCGCCGCTGTCCAAGCTCGGCGGCAAGGCCTGGGACCGGATGAAGGCGCGCGCCCGCCGCGCCGCGCAGGAGCTCGCCGGCGAGCTGCTGAACCTTTACGCCGAGCGCCGCCGCCGCACCGGCCTCGCCTACCCGCCCGACAGCGACTGGCTGCGCGAGTTCGAGGCCGCCTTCCCCTACAACGAGACCGCCGACCAGGCCGAGGCGATCGAGCTCGTCAAGTCGGACATGGAGTCCGAGCGCCCGATGGACCGCCTGATCTGCGGCGACGTCGGCTTCGGCAAGACGGAGGTCGCGCTGCGCGCCGCCTTCAAGGCCGCCGACGCCGGCAGGCAGGTGCTGATGCTCGTGCCGACGACGATCCTCGCCCAGCAGCACTACGGCACCTTCGCCGAGCGGCTGAAGGACTACCCGTTCACGATCGAGCACGTCAGCCGCTTCCGCAGCGCAGCCGAGCAGAAGCAGGCGATCGAGGGCTTCCAGACGGGCGCCGTCGACATCCTGATCGGCACGCACCGCGTGCTCTCGCGCGACGTCCGCGCGAAGGACCTCGGCCTGATCGTCGTCGACGAGGAGCAGCGCTTCGGCGTCAAGCAGAAGGAGCTGCTGCGCCAGCTCAAGCTGCGCGTCGACGTCATCTCGATGAGCGCCACGCCGATCCCGCGCACGCTGCAGATGTCGCTCGCCGGCCTGCGCGACATCTCCGTGATCAACACGCCGCCCGAGGGCCGCCGGCCGATCAAGACGTACGTCGGCGAGTACGACGAGCAGCTCGTCAAGCAGGCGCTCGTGCGCGAGCACGCGCGCGGCGGGCAGGCGTTCTTCCTGCACAACCGCGTCGAGACGATCGACGAGACGGCCGAGCGCCTGCGCGGCCTCTGCCCGGGGATGCGCTTCGAGGTCGCGCACGGGCAGATGGACGAGCACACGCTCGAGGACCGCATGATGTCCTTCCTGCGCGGCGAGGCCGACGTGCTCGTCTGCACGAGCATCATCGAGTCGGGGATCGACATCCCGCAGGCGAACACGCTGATCGTCGACCGCGCGGACGTCTTCGGGCTGTCGCAGCTCTACCAGATCCGCGGGCGCGTCGGCCGCGCGCGCGAGCGCGCATATGCCTACCTGCTGTACGCGAGCGCCGCCGCGCTGACGCCCGAGGCCGCGCACCGGCTCGCGGCGCTGAGCGACTACACCGAGCTCGGGGCGGGCTTCAAGATCGCGATGCGCGACCTCGAGCTGCGCGGCGCCGGCAACCTGCTCGGCGACGAGCAGTCCGGCCACGTCGCGGCGCTCGGCTTCGAGCTGTACATGCAGATGCTCGACGAGGCGGTCGCCGCCGCCGAGCTCGCGGACGGCGGAGAAGGCCACGAGACGCCCGAGCCGGTGCGCCTCGACGTCAACGTCGACGCCTACGTTCCGGCCGACTACATCCCCTACGAGCAGGCGAAGATCGACGTGCACCGGCGGATCGCGGGCGCCGTCGACGTCGCCGACCTCGAGCTGCTGCGCGAGGAGCTCGCCGACCGCTTCGGCGACCTGCCGCAGCCGCTGTCGAACCTGATCGACCTGCAGCGCGCGCGGATCAAGCTCGGCCAGGCCGGCGCGACGGCCGTCTCGTTCCGCGGCGGGCGCCTCGCCGTGACGCCGATCGAGCTCGATTCCGTGCGCGCCAAGCGCGTCCGCGCGGAGATCCCCGGCGCGCTCTACGAGGCCGGACGCAGCCAGCTGTCGGTGCGCGTCTCCGACGACCCCGAGCAGCGCTTCCCCGCCGTCGTGCGCGCGGCGGAGGTGCTGCTCGCGGTCACGCGCGAGGCCGCGTAGCGCGCGGTGCGCGGCTTCTTTGGCCACATATGAAGTCCGTATGAAGCGTGCTGGGGGTGCGCTGCGACGCGCGAACGTTCGCTACAGTCGGCGACGTGAGCAACAAGATCCGTTCTCTTCCGGCGCTTGGCGCCTTTTTTGTGGTTTCGATCGCCCTCGCGGCCTGCGGTGACTCCGTCCCCGGCAACTCGGTCGCCAGCGTCGACGGGGAGACCATCACCCGCAACGACTTCACGCACTGGCTCGGCATCGCCGCATCGACGAGCCAGCCGCAGGGCTCCGCCAAGGTTGCCTACAACCCGCCGGCGTACACGGCCTGCGTCGCGAACAAGAAGAAGACCGCGCCCAAGCCGGCCAAGGGCCAGCCGCAGCAGACCGACGCGCAGTTCAAGGCCCAGTGCAAGCAGGAGTACGACGGTCTGCGCGATCAGGTCATGCAGTTCCTGATCCTCGAGAAGTGGGTCACCGGCGAGGCCGAGGACCAGGGCGTCGAGGTCTCCGCCAAGGAGGCCGACAAGCAGTTCGAGGAGGCCAAGAAGCAGTCGTTCCCGAAGGAGTCCGACTTCCAGGACTTCCTCAAGCAGTCCGGGATGACGCTCAACGACGCGAAGTTCCAGGTGCGCTTCAACACCGTGTACACGAAGCTGCGCGAGAAGGCCGTCAAGAACGCGACGAAGATCACCGACAAGGCCGTCGCCGACTTCTACGAGAAGAACAAGAACCGCTTCGCCACGCCGGCGACGCGTGACCTGCGCGTCGTCCTCACGAAGACCGAGGCCAAGGCCAACGAGGCCAAGCAGGTGCTCGAGTCCGGCCAGAGCTGGAGCGCCGTCGCCAAGCGGTACTCGATCGACCAGGCGTCCAAGAACCAGGGCGGGTCGCTGCTCGGCATCGCGAAGGGCACGCAGGAGAAGGCCTTCGACGACGCGATCTTCGGTGCGCAGAAGGGCAGGCTGACCGGGCCTGTCAAGACCCAGTTCGGCTACTACGTCTTCCAGGTGCAGAAGGTCACGCCGGCCAAGCAGCAGTCGCTGAAGGAGGCGTCCCCGGCGATCAGGCAGCAGCTCGACGCGCAGGCCAAGCAGAAGGCCGACGACGAGTTCAACGAGGCGCTGCGCAAGAAGTGGAAGGCACGCACGAACTGCGCCGACGCATTCGTCATGTCGCAGTGCAAGAACGCGCCGAAGCCGAAGACGAACACCGCCGCCCCGGGCGGCGTGCAGACCGTCCCCGCAAGCTGACCCGGCACGGCCGCGCCAGCCGCATAGGCTGTCGCGGCCGTGACCGCTGCTTCGCCATCTGAGATCGCCGCCGCGCTTGGGCGCCTCGACGCGCTCACGCGGCGCCTGCGCAGCGAGTGCCCGTGGGACCGCGAGCAGGACGAGCGCTCGATCGTGCCGCACACCGTCGAGGAGGCCTACGAGCTCGCCGACGCCGCCAACCGCGGAGACGACGGCAAGCTGCTCGACGAGCTGGGCGACGTCCTCTTCCAGGTCCACTTCCTGGCGTTGCTGCTCGAGGAGCGCGGCGCCGGCGACCTCGGCGCCGTCGCCGAGCACTGCCGCCGCAAGCTCATCCGCCGCCACCCGCACGTGTTCGGCGACGTCGAGGCGCGGTCCGCGGGTGAGGTCCTGCGCAACTGGGACGCGATCAAGGCGACCGAGGCAGGCCGCGAGCCGGGCGTCTTCGGCGACGTCCCGGAGAACCTGCCCGCGCTGCTCTACGCGCGCAAGCTGCAGCGCCGTGCTGCCACGGCAGGGCTGCTGGAGCGCCCTTCCGATCCGTCCGGAGCGGCCGAGCGCGATCCCGCTGCGCCCGCCCCCGCGCAGCGCACGGCGGCCTTCGAGCAGATCGGCGAGCGGCTGTTCGCCGTCGTCGACGAGGCGCGCCGCCTGCGCGTCGACCCCGAGCTTGCGCTGCGCGCCGCCGCCCAGCGCTTCCGCGACCGCCTGGACTCGCAGGCGCTCGACTCACACCAAGGAGACCCATGAGCCAGATCGGACACGTCCACGCCCGCCAGATCCTCGACAGCCGCGGCAACCCGACGGTCGAGGTCGACGTCGCGCTGAGCTCGGGGGCGACCGGCCGCGCGGCGGTGCCCTCCGGCGCCTCGACGGGCGAGTTCGAGGCCACCGAGCTGCGCGACGGGGGCGAGGCCTACGGGGGCAAGGGAGTCACGGCTGCGGTCGCCAACGTCAACGGCGAGATCGCCGCCGCGATCGGCGGCCTGGACGCGGCCGATCAGGCGGGGCTCGACCGCGCGCTGATCGACCTCGACGGGACCGCGAACAAGTCGCGCCTGGGCGCCAACGCGATCCTCGGCGTGTCGCTCGCCGTCGCCCACGCCGCGGCGGCCGACGCCGGCGTCCCGCTGTGGCGCCACCTCGGCGGAGCGGAGGCGCGGGTCCTGCCCGTGCCGATGATGAACGTCCTCAACGGCGGCGCGCACGCCGACAACAAGGTCGACTTCCAGGAGTTCATGGTCGTTCCCGCCGGCGCACGCTCGTTCGCCGAGTGCCTGCGGATCGGCGCCGAGGTCTTCCACGCGCTGAAGCGGACGCTGCACGACGCCGGCCTCGGCACGGCAGGCGGCGACGAGGGCGGCTTCGCGCCGGACCTCGGCTCCAACGAGGAGGCGCTGCAGATGCTCGTCAAGGGCATCGAGGCCGCCGGCTACGCGCCGGGCGAGGACGTCTACATCGCGCTCGATCCCGCGACGAGCGAGATCTTCGAGGACGGCGCCTACGTGCTCGAGCACGAAGGCCGCTCGCTGAGCGCCGGCGAGATGGCCGAGTACTGGCGCGATCTCTGCGCGCGCTACCCGATCGTCTCGATCGAGGACGGCATGGACGAGAACGACTGGGAGGGCTGGAAGACGCTGACCGACGCGATCGGCGACCGCGTCCAGCTCGTCGGCGACGACCTGTTCGTGACCAACACGCAGCGCCTGACGCGCGGCATCGACAGCGGGGTGGCAAACTCGATCCTCGTCAAGGTCAACCAGATCGGCACGCTGACCGAGACGCTCGACGCGATCGCCACCGCGCGCGCCGCCGGCTACACGGCGGTCATGTCGCACCGCTCCGGCGAGACCGAGGACACGACGATCGCCGACCTCGCGGTAGCGACGGGCTGCGGTCAGATCAAGACCGGCGCGCCGTCGCGCTCGGACCGCGTCGCGAAGTACAACCAGCTGCTGCGCATCGAGGAGGCGCTCGGCGACGCGGCGCAGTTCCCGGGCCGCAGCGTGCTGCGCGCCTAGCCGCGCCGCGCCGCGCCGCGCCGCGGACCGTCGCGCCGGGCGGCTCCCGCGCGGCGGTCGCGGGTGACCGCGCCCAGCGGGAGGAGTCCGTGGCCGGGACCCGAAATCCCGGCCCATGGGCGACTTCGTGCCGCACGTGCGCTGGGACCGGATCGGCCGGCTCGCGCTGCTGTTCGTCGGGCTGCTGCTGATCTACCTCTACATCAACCCGGCGCGGACGTACTTCGCGACGTGGCAGGAGGCGCGCACGAAGCGCGCCGAGGTCTCGCAGCTGCAGCGCGAGCACGCCGAGCTCGTCAAGCGCTCGCGGGCGCTGCGTGCCAGCGACAGCATCGAGACCGAGGCCCGCCGCCTGGGCATGGTCAGGCGTGACGAGCGCGCCTACGTCGTCCGCGGCCTGCCGGCGGGGGAACCGTAGTCGGCTCGCGCGTCGGCGGGTAGCCTGGCCGCCGGTGACGACGAGCTTCGAGACAGCGTTGGGCCAGTGGCGCGAGGGCGAGCGGCGGATGGCGGGGGCTCCACTCGAGCACCGTGCCGACCTCGAGTTCGTCGTGACACGGATCGTCGCCGAGCTGCGCAAGCTCCTGGGCGGTACCTTCACGACCGACGAGCTGACCGAGCTCTACGAGCGCGGGACCGGCTGGTGCACCGATCTTGCGACGGCGGTCGCGCCGGACGCGCCCTGGGCCTGGGATGCCCGGACGGTCGCCGACGCGGCCTTCCTGCGCTATCTGCGCGACGCGCGCGACTTCGCCGGCGGCCGGCGCACCGCGCCGTAGCCCGCCGAAGCCTCAGTCCTCGCCGTCGGCACCGGCGCGGCGGATCACGATCTGGTCCTCTTCGACCGTGACCTCGACGGGACGGTGGCCGGCCCAGTGCTCGGCGTAGACCGGGTTGTCGGCGACCGCCGGGTCGAGCCACAGCCCGTAGCCCTCCTCGCCGTGGTCGAACGTGCCCTCGAGGACGCCGAGCGAGGCGCGTGAGCGTCCGCGACCGCCGCGGCGCCCACGCCGCCGCGGTGCGGGCTTGGCGTCGGCGTCGTCCTCCTCTTCGTCGCCGCCCGCCTCGGCCTTGCGCGCCCTCTCGGCCTCCTCCTCGGCGAGGCGCGCGGCCTCCTCCTCGGCGCGCTTGGCCTCGGCCGCCTCGAGCTCGGCCGCGACGAGCGCGTCGTCCTCGGCGCGCAGGTCGATCTCGTCGTCGAAGTCGGCCGCGGCGTCCCCGGTGTCCGGGTCGGCGGGCCCAAGGTCGTTGTCCTTCTTAAAGGTCTCGATTTGCTGGACCGTCGCCTCGAGTTGATGGGCGATCCAGGCATCGGTGCGGCCCTGGCGGACCCAACCACGGATCTGGTTGAGGTGCGGGCGCAGTGAGCGTCGTGCCATGGGCGCGGACCTTACAAGAACGCGCGACGTCGCCTCCCTGGCGGCATCGCATCCGACCTGCACCGTCCCTCCGGCCGGTTGTGTTTGCCGTGCCAACCTGCTTGAGTTGACGGCGCTCAAGAGGAGGGTGGTCTTTCCCATGCTGGTCCTGACGCGCAAGTCCAATCAGAGCATCATGATCGGCGACGAGATCGAGATCTCCGTCCTGTCGATCATGGGCGAGAAGGTCCGGATCGGTATCCAGGCGCCGCGGGACATCCCGGTGTTCCGCAAGGAGGTCTACCTCGAGATCCAGGCCGAGCGCGGCCAGGTCACGGCCGGCGGCGACGTCGACGAGGCGCTGCGCAAGCTGAGCTCGTAGGACCGGCCGGGGCGGCGGCCCCGAGCAGCTCCTAGCCCATCACGTAGGCGAGCGTCTGGAACATCGCGATCGTCACGACGACGGCCGTCGCGATGATCATCAGCACGAGCATGACGAAGCGTGCCGTGCCGCGCTTGTGCACCTTCTCGAGGTTGCGCTGGCGCGAGCGCAGGATCGCCTTGCGCCGCAGCGACTCGCGCCGCACGCGATCGGTGTGGGTCTCCTCGACGAAGGCGCGTTCGAACTCGTCGAGCGACTGGCGCATCTTGGTTGCCATCCGTTACGCAGACTAGCCGAGATCGCAGCCGCTCAGCACGCCGACCACAGGCCGCGGCCCTGCTCGCGGGCCTCGCGCGCGAGCTGCGCGAACCGGTCGGCGAAGCGCACGTCGGGCGGGATCGACAGCGGCTGGGCGTATCCCAGGCGGGCAAGCTCGGCGTTGACGAACAGGCCGTCGCGCACGCGGTAGACGTACGCCAGCAGGCGTCCGTAGCGGTCGCGCTCCTCGACGTCGCGCACCAGGCGGACCTGCTCGCCGGCGACGAGGCCGGCGTTGAAGTCCGAGGCCTTCTCGCCGAAGCACTCGACGCCCTTGCTCGGATGCTTCGTCTCCGGCGTGTCGACGCCGATGTAGCGCACCTTCTCGCGCGTGCCGCCGACCTGGACGTGGATCGTGTCGCCGTCGACGACCTTCACGACACGCCCGCGCTCGCCCGCCCCCGCGTCGTCGGCGCCGTCGAGGACTCCGCCGGCGGTCGCCCCGCCGGCGCCGGCGAGGAGCAGCAGCACGACGAGGGTCAGCCGGCGCGAGGACATCGAGCACACACCGTAGGCGCGGCCGCGGCGCGATGGGCGCGATCTTGCGACCGCGGCCGCAGATCTGCGCGTCCTCCTACGCGATCGTGACCTCGTCGGAGAGGTAGACGTCCTGGATCGCGTGCAGCAGCGCGACGCCCTCGCCGAGCGGACGCTGGAAGGCCTTGCGGCCGGAGATCAGGCCGAAGCCGCCGGCGCGCTTGTTGATGACCGCCGTGCGCACCGCCTCGGCGAGGTCGGTCGCGCCTGCGGACGCGCCGCCCGAGTTGATCAGCGGCGTGCGGCCCATGAAGCAGTTGACGACCTGCCAGCGGGTGAGGTCGATCGGGTGGTCGGTCGTCAGGCGCTCGTAGACCAGCTTGCTGGTCTTTCCGTAGGAGCCGTCGAGCGCGCTGACCGCCGCGTAGCCGCCGTTGGTCTGGGGCAGCTTCTGCTTGATGATGTCGGCCTGCAGCGTGACGCCGAGGTGGTTGGCCTGGCCGGTGAGGTCGGCGGCGACGTGGTAGTCGGTGCCCTCGAACTTGAACGACGAGTTGCGCAGGTAGCACCACAGAACCGTGAACATGCCGAGCCGGTGCGCCTCCTCGAAGGCCTGCGCGGTCTCGATGATCTGGTGGTGGGACTCCTCGGAGCCGAAGTAGATCGTCGCGCCGACGCCCGCGGCGCCGAGCTCGTGCGCGCGCTGCACGCTGGCGAACATGATCTGGTCGAAGCGGTTGGGATACGTCAGCAGCTCGTTGTGGTTGAGCTTGACGATGAACGGGAAGCGGTGCGCGTAGCGGCGCGAGACGGCGCCGAGCGCACCGATCGTCGAGGCGATCGCGTTGCAGCCTCCCTCGATCGCCAGGCGGACGAGGTTGTCGGGATCGAAGTACGTCGGGTTGGGCGCGAAGCTCGCCGCGCCGGAATGCTCGATGCCCTGGTCGATCGGCAGGATGCTGACGTAGCCCGTGCCCGACAGGCGGCCGCAGCTGCGCAGCCACTCGAGGTTGCGCAGCACGTTCGTCGAGCGGTCGCTGTCGAGCGTCACGCGGTCGACGAAGTCCGGACCCGGAAGGTGCAGCTGGTCTGCCGGGATCGTCTCGCAGCGGTGCGTGAGCAGGTTCTCGGCGTCGTCGCCGAGCAGTTCCTCCAAGCGCGTGCTCGTGATGCCTGCGGTGGCCAAGGTCCATCCCTTCGGTCGTCGTTGCAGCGGCGACCGAGCGTATCTCCGCGCCGGCGTGCCGGCACCGGTAGTTAACCGCGGGGCCTTCGCGAACGCCGTGCGCCGTCTGCGGCCGCCACGTCTGGCCGCCACGCGGACGGGTACGCTGCGCCGCGATGCGGACGAACTTCACCGGGCCGAGCTACACGGTCGGCGTCGAGGAGGAGCTGATGATCGTCGACGCGAAGAGCTATGCGCTCGTCAACGCGATCGAGTCGCTGCTCGAGGACGCCGGCGCCGCCAACGTGGAGCGCAAGGACGGGGAGATCAAGCCCGAGCTCATGGAGTCGGTGCTGGAGATCGCGACGAAGCCCTGCGGCGACGTCGTCGAGGCGGGCGAGCAGCTGCGGTCGCTGCGCCACAACGTGCGCGAGACCGCGGCGGGACGCGGTCTCGCGATCGGCTCGGCGGGCACGCATCCGTTCGCGATGTGGGAGGACCAGCGGATCGTCGCGCGCCCGCGCTACCGCGACCTGATCTCGGCGTTGCGCTTCGTCGCGCGACAGGAGCTCATCTTCGGCATGCACGTGCACGTGGGCCTCGACGACGCCGACAAGGCGATCCACGTCGCCAACGGGATGCGCGTGCACATCCCGGTGCTGCTCGCGCTCAGCGCCAACTCGCCGTTCTGGCGCGGTGACCGCACCGGCCTGCTGTCGACGCGCACGCCGATCTTCCGCCAGTTCCCGCGCGTCGGGATGCCGCCCGCCTACGGCGACTGGGAGGACTGGGAGCGCCAGGTCGCGTTCATGGTCGCCAGCGGCGTCATGGAGGACTACACGTACCTCTGGTATGACGTGCGGCCGCACCCGAACCTGGGCACGATCGAGATCCGCGTGTGCGACTCGCAGACGCGCGTCGAGCACACCGTCGCGCTGGCGGCGCTGATCCAGGCGATGGTCCACGAGCTGGCCGAGCACTTCGACGCCGGAGAGCGGCTCGCCGAGTACCCCTGGCAGATGCTCGACGAGAACAAGTGGCTGGCGGCGCGCCATGGCCTCGAGGGCGAGATCGTCGACCTGCCGACCAACGAGCGCGTCACGACCAAGGCGCTCACCAGGCGCCTGCTCGAGCGCCTCGAGCCCCACGCCCAGCAGCTCGGCGGCGCCGAGGCGCTGAACGGCATCCGCGACCTGCTCGAGCGCGGCAACGGCGCGACGCGCCAGTGCGTCGTCTACGAGGCCAACACCGACCTCAACGAGGTCATGGCCGAGATCATCGCCGCGACGGCGCTGTAGCCGGCGCTACTGGCTCGCGCGCAGCGCCGCCAGCCGCGCGCGACGCGGCGTGCGCGGCGTGCGCGGCGCGCGCGGCGCGGCCACGACGGCGGCACGCGGCGCCGCGGGAACCATCGCGCTGAGGTCGCGCTCGTCGAGGTCGCCCAGCAGCTCGACGAGCTCGACCTCGGCGCCGGCGACGCGCAGGGCGGTCCCCGGCCAGCTCGTCGCACGGTACTGCGGATGCTCGCGCAGCCGGCGGTCCCACATCCAGCTGCCGGAGTTGTAGAAGCGCCAGCGCCTGCGCTCGTCGGTCGACGGCGCATCGGCGAGCGGGTTGTGCGTGTGGGCGAAGCACACGATCCCCGGCGCGAGATCGAGGTTCGCGCAGACGGCGGTCATCGCCGCGCGGGTCTGGTCGCCGGGCAGGTCGGGGTTCTCACGCACCTCCGACGCCGAGTCGCGACGCAGCAGGCCCGCGGCCAGCCCGCTGACCTGCCTGGTCGCCTTCGTCGGCGCGCGCATCCAGGCGCCGGCGCCGACGAGCCAGCGCTCGAAGTTCTGCTGCGCGCGCACGCCCTGAGGGAGGTTCGCCATCTCGTACATCAGCTCCAGCAGCGGCGCCTGCAGCGCCTCGTAGTCGGTCACCGAGAGCCTGTCGGGACGCTGCGAGCCGGTCAGCTGCCAGGACAGCCGGTCGAGCATCCGCCAGCCGAAGCTCTCGACGTGCGGGCCGATGTAGTGGCCGTGCTGGAAGCTGACGCCGTCGAGCGTCGTCAGCGGGTAGTTCGTGACGACCTCGACGTCGGGACACAGCGACCGCAGCAGGCGTTCGGCCGGGGGCACATGGAGCGCCGGGCCGGGGTCGTCGCCGGTGATCGCCGCCATGCGGCGCTCGTCGCGTGCGCACGAGACGAAGTGGTGATCGTGGTTTCCGGGGATGAAGCGAAGCGTGCCGACGGACCGGTTGACGAGCTCGAAGAACGGACGCGAGCGCTCCACCGCGAGCTGCAGCGGCCCGAAGATGAGCTCGAAGAGGTCGCCGTTGACGAGCAGCTCGTCGGCCCAGGCGAGCTGCGGCGCGAGGCGCTCGAGCGCGAGCGGGTGCTGCGCCAGCTCGTCGCCGGAGCCGAAGTGCAGGTCCGACAGGACGAGCCGGCGGGTGGCGCCGAGCGTCCGCCGGCAGGCATGTGCGGCGAGTTGCATATAGACGGTTATCGGTCGCAGGCGCCGGGGGATGAGGTGGGCGTGCCCGGATTGGCGTTTCTTCGACGAGCATCGCGAGCCGGTCCCTAGAATCGGTTGGCCATGTCGTCCCCGGACCTCTTCGTCGTGTGCAAGAACTGTCAGGCGGAGGTGAGCCCGTACATCACGGAGTGCCCGTACTGCGGCACGCGGCTGCGCAAGCGCGCGCCGCGCATCGAGCGCCCCGACGCGCCCGTCAAGCCGCAGAAGCGCGGCCCGCGGGGCGCCCGCCGGAGCCGCGGGCAGGCCAAGGCGCCCAAGGCGCCCGGGAACGTGCGCGGACTCGGCAGGCTGCGCAGCGGCGAGATCCCGGGGATCAGTCCCGACGAGCTGCGGCGCCCGTACGCCACGATGGTCCTCGTCGCGCTGTCGTTCGGCCTGTGGCTGCTGCTCGCGTTCTACGTACGCGCGGACTTCGCGGTGAGCGCGCTGGAGGGTGACCCGTGGCGCTTCTTCACGGCGGCGTTCCTCAACGACGGCATCGCGGCGCAGTTCGCGGCCGTGGTCGGGCTCGGACTCTTCGGCTCGCTGATCGAGCGCCGCCACGGCCCGGTCGTCGTCGTGGTGCTGTTCGCGCTCTGCGGTCCCGGCGCGCTTGCGACGGCGGCGGCGATCGACGTCGAGTCGCTCGTCTTCGGCTCGCACGGAGCTGCGCTCGGCCTGCTGTGCGCCTGGCTGGTTCCGGTGCTGCTCGAGCGCCGCGACCGCGACGGCGACGACGCCGCCGACCTGCTCGGCGTGCTCGTCATCGCGGCCGTGCTGCTGCTCGTGCCGCTGCTGTCGCAGGGCAGCGCGGTCGCGGGCATCGTCGGCGGCGCATTCGGAGCAACCGCGGGCCTGGCGCTCGCCGCTGCGAGGCGCTCGCGGGCATGAGCGGCGCGCGCTACAGCGCCGACGAGGTCGACGCCGCCGTCGAGGCCCTGTCGGACCCCGAGCGCTTCGGGCACGCGCAGGACGTCGTGACGCATGCCGCGCCGGGCCTGCAGCGCGTGCTCGGCGCGGCGCTGCAGCAGGGCGGCTGGTTCGACCAGGCACACGACGAGCAGCTCGCTGCGGCGGCAGGCACGGACGATCCGTCCGAGCGCGTCGCGGCGCTGCAGGCGCTGCTCGAGGAGGAGACGCGGCTGGGAATGCTCGTCGGCGTGTCGGTCGGCTTCGAGCTGGCGCGCGAGCTTGCGGCGCGCCGCAGCGACAACCCGCAGGGAACCGAGTCGTGACGCACGCGATCGTGCTCGTCGAAGCCGAGCGCAGCGTGATGTCGACGCTCGGCGGAGCGCTGGCGGACGTCGAGGGCGTCCGCGAGGCCTACTCGGTCACCGGCGAGTGGGACTTCGTCTGCATCGTGCACGTCAAGCGCCACGAGGACCTGGCCAACGTCGTGACGAGCCGGATCTCGTCGATGCACGGTGTCGCGCGCACCCACACGATGGTCGCATTCGAGGCGTTCTCCAGGCACGACCTGGAGACGATGTTCTCGATCGGTACGTGACGTCGCCCGAAGAGCTCGGCTCAGGTTCCGGCGCCTGAGCGATGACATCGACCGGGAGGATCGTCGCCCGATCCATGACCGGACGGCGAGCGCTCAGTCCTGCCAGCCGCGCGCGAACCACACCGCGCGGTCCTTCCAGTCGTGCGCCATCAACGCGATCCCGACCGCGCCCCAGAACGTCAGGAACGTGCCCGTCGCACCGTGATGGCAGCGCTGACCGAAGATCCACAGGCGACGGCGAACGCGGTCGTAATGAATCGGCTTGCGGCCGTATGAAGAAGTCGTCGTGTCCATCTGATCATCTCTGAGCCGGTTATCGGCCGGCTGATTGTGCGTTACGGCACATTTCATGCCGGAGCTCGATCGTCCGTCCAGTCGTCACAATGCGCCCGGTGCCCGTGACCAAGGCCGAGTACGGCCCGACGCTCCCGCAGCTGCTCGCCCCGCGCTCGCTCGCCGTACGCGCCGGCGCCGCCGCGCTCGCGGTCGCGGTCGCGATCGGCGCACTGGCGATCGTGCTCGCGTCGCGGCCCGACGAGGCGCAGGTGCTCGTCCGCGAGCCGGTCGCGTTCAACCTCGTCCACGGGCCGCAATGGGAGCGCGTCGAGCGCCCGGGCGCGCTCGTCGCCCTGCGCAACACCGGCCAGAGTGGACTGTTCCTCGACGCCTACGTGATCCGCGAGCTGCGCCTGCCGGCCTATCGCGGGGTCGCGGGCGGGACTCTGCCCGTCTACGCCACCGGCTACGTACGGACCCTTCCCGCGCGCTATGCGGAGTTCGAGCCGGTCTCCGAGGGCCGCGCCCGGATCAACAACGCGATCGGCTACGAGATCACGTTCCGCGCGCGCCGCGGCGAGCGCCGCATCTACGGGCGCCACTACCTGCTCGTCGAGGAGGACCCGCCAGGGCTGCGCCGCGGCGTCGTCATCGAGCTCGAGTCGACGCCGGCGGCGGGGACGCCGGGCCCGACCGAGATCGGCAACCATGGAGCGTTGAAGACGCCGCTGCGGTCCTTTCGCTTCGGCACGGACCGCAAGGGAGGGACGGCGTGACCGAGTGGGCGGACTGGTCTGACTTCGAGAAGGTCGACATGCGCGTCGGCAGGATCGTCGAGGTCGAGGACTTCCCCGAGGCACGCAAACCCGCCTGGAAGCTGCGCATCGACTTCGGGCCGCAGATCGGCGCCAAGCGCTCATCGGCGCAGATCACGAACTACACGCGCGAGCAGCTCGAGGGACGGCTCGTCGTCGCCGTCGTCAACTTCCGGCCCCGCCAGATCGGACCGGTGCGCTCGGAGGTGCTCGTGCTCGGTGCGGTCGCAGACGACCATCCGGTGCTGCTGCTCGAACCGGACGAGGGATCGCAGCCGGGGGACCGGATCGCCTGACGCCGCCGGTCGCGCGCCCCGCTTGGCGCTACTGCGAGGGCCGCACGCCGCCGGTGCCGGGTGCGGCGACCGTCGTATCCGGATTGGGCTCGGCCGGCGCCGGCGGCGGCGCGGGAGCCGGCGCCGCCGGCGTCGCCTCGGGCGCGGCGACGGGCGGCATCGCCGGCTCGACCGGAGCGGCGGCGCCGCCGGTCTGGGCGGGCGGCCCCGGCTTCTGGCTCAGCGTGGTGGTCTCCGTCACGCCCTGGACCGGCGCGGTCGCCGTAACGGGGGCGGCCACGGGCCCTGCGGGCGCTGCCGGCGTCGCGCTCGCGGTCGCGACGGGCGCGTCCTTCGCCTCGGCGGCGGCCTTCGGCGGCGCGGTCGCGGACGCCTTCGCGGCACGAACCCCCTGCTTGGGCTCCGGCTCGACCTTGCGCGGCGCGACCGGCTGCTGCGTGGCGGCGACGACCTCGGGGGCGGCGGGTGCCGCGGGCGCGGGCGCGGGCTTCGACGTGGCGGCGGCCGGAGCGCCGGACTTCGTCTGCACGTGCTTGACCTCCACCGCGCCGGCGGTGACGATCGCCGCCGCGGCGAGCGTGGCGGCGGTCTTCGTGGCGATCGTGCTGATGCCCGCGGACATGACCGACGTGCCGCCCGTCGCGGCTACCGTCGCGGCGGCGGCGCCGGCGGCGCCGCCTGCGCCCGCGGAGGCGGTCATGCCGAACTGCGTGAGCAGCGCCTTCTTGAGCAGCAGCAGCGGGGCGACGGGGAAGACGACGGCCAGCGCCCTGTTCGTCGTGCGCAGCTGGGACTTGAAGCCCTGGCAGCGCTCGCAGCCGCGCACGTGCCGCCGCGACGGCGCCGTCGAGCGGCGCAGCCCCTCGGCGACCTCGCCGAGCTCCTCGCGCACCTGCTCGCACGTCAGCGTGCGCGCCTCGGCGGCCTCGGCGAGCGACACGCGCGCCCGCACGAGCAGCGACTTGACCGAGGGGATCGTCGTCTCCATCGCCTCGGCGATCTGCTCGTAGGACAGCGCGTCGATCTCGCGCAGCAGCAGGGCCGTCTTCTGCGTCTCGGGCAGGTCCTGGACGTCGCCCACGAGCAGCCGGAACTCCTCGCGCTTGTGCACCTTGTCGGCGGTCGTGACGCCGCCCTCGGAGAGGTGCACGTCCATCGAGTCCACGCCGATCGGCTGCACGCGGCGCAGGTGGTTGAGCGAGCGGTTGCGGGCGATCCGGTACAGCCACGGCCGCACGTTGATCGGGCGGTTGTCGGCGAGGATCGCGTTGAACGACGCGGCGAAGACCTCCTGCAGGACGTCCTCCGCGTCCTCGCGGGAACCGAGCATGTGCCGGCAGAACGCCAGCAGGCGCGACTGGTAGCGCGAGACGAGCATCTCGAACGCTGCGTGGTTGCCGCGCCGCACGAGCGCGATCAGGCGCTCGTCTGACTGCAGGCGGAGCAGCGGGGTGGGGCCCCGCATGCCGACGGCGTGAGTTCTGAGAGCTGTGGCTTCCACGGACTGGGACGAGGGCATTCGTGCCGCTGATCGGTTGGAACCCCGTAGGCGGCGCGAAGTTCCGAGGTTTCTCGGCCTCGCGTCAGCCTAGCGGCCCGCTCGCCGCGCTTCGTGAGGATGCGGTGAGGATGCCCGGGGCGGGATTCGAACCCGCACGCTCTTGCGAGCAGCGGTTTTTAAGACCGCCCGCCTATGCCGTTCGGCTACCCGGGCGCGCGCGCTGAATCCTACGCGCGCGCCCGGTCCGCCGATCGCTTACCGGCGGGCGTTCTTCAGGCCGGACTTGAACGTCGCGTAGGCGCGACGCGGGCTGCCGTCCTTGTTGACGAGCCCTGCGTCGAAGCCGACGCAGTCGATGCCGTACCAGTTGTAGGTGTACAGGCGCTCGATGTCCCTGTCGTACCGCCTGGCGAGCGAGAACATGTACTTCGTCGTGCTCGACTGGCGCGTCGGGCTGCAGCCGAGGCTGCCGAACTTGATGACGCCGCCGGTCTCGGTGTACCAGAACTTCGCCTTCCTGTTCTTCTTGCGCACGGCCTTGATGATGCGCGCGGTGCCGGGGTACTTCTTGAAGCTCTTCCTCGACCGCTTGGCCTTCAGCTTGCGGTTGACCTCGGAGTAGTTGTGGATCCCGATGATCCTCGCGCTGCGGCCCGACGACCCCGCGTACTTCATCCAGCGCGCGATGTAGGTCTCCACGCCCGACTGGTCGAGCACGTCGAGCGCGACGATCTTGCACTTGGAGCAGATCCGCTTGAAGGTCTTGTAGAAGTCGGCGGCGCGCTTGGGGTTCTTCGCTGTCGGCTGCGACTTGTGGTTGGCCTCGTTCCAGACGCCCCACTCGGTCACGCCGGCGGGCTTGTAGCGCTTGATGAGCTGCTGGACCTTGGTCCTGTAGTTCTTGACGCTCGGCAGCGGGCGGCGCGGGACGGAGTTGATGTCATCGGTGGAGACGTGCATCAGCACCTTCACCCTGGCCGCCCTGGCGGCCATGACGAACTCATCGGCCTTCGCGATCTGATCGGCCTGGTCGATCGCGTTCCACTCGATGAAGTAGCGCGTCTTCTTGAGCTTGAGTGCCTTCCAGTTCGCGTCCGCGAACATCTTCGGGCTCTGGTCGCCGATGCCGACGGCGACCTTCATCTTCGCTGCCGAGGCCGACGCCGGCACGGCGACGACGAGCCCGAGGGCGATGAGCAGCGTGGGGAGCAGGCGGCGGTTCACGAGGGGGGGCTTCCTTTCAGCAGGGTTCATGACCACATCGGCACGGACGCAGGATCGCGTGAGCCTAACCCCGCTGCGGGGCAGTAGGTGCGGTGCGGAGGGCCGGTTCGGTGACTACGCCGCGCGCACGCCGCGCGCCGCGGTCGCGCACACGCCGTCGAGCACGAGCTCGGCGAGGCGCTCGTCGCCGTCGATGCTCAGCCCGCCGCGGTCCGCGGCAGGTCCGAGCGCTTCGATCCAGTCCGCCTCGCTGCCGGCGATGCGCGCCGCGACATCCGTCGCCGGCTGCTCGGAGATCGTCGCCTCGCCGCGGCTGACCGTGATCGCGTAGGTGCGCGTCGTGCCGTCGGCGCGCGCGACGGCGAGCTCTGCCGTGCCGGCGAGCGAGACGGGTGCGTCGACGAGGCCCGGAGCGATGCGCAGGATCGCTCCGATGTCGACCGCCTCGCCCTCGCGGGGCGCCGTCCAGGCCCAGTCATAGCCCCAGCGGGCGAGCGCGCCGAGCACCGGTAGCAGCTCGCGAGAGCGCTGCGTGAGCTCGTAGTCGACGCGCGGCGGGACCTCGCGATAGCGCTGACGCGTGAGCAGGCCGTCGGCGACCATCCGATTGAGGCGCGACCGCAGTTGCTCCGTCGAGATGCCCGGGAGCACGCGCTGCAGCTCCACGAACCGCCGCGGCCCCGCGGAGAGGTCGCGCACGATGAGCAGCGTCCACTTGTCGCCGACGAGGTCGAGCGCACGGGCGTCGGGCGCCCACTGGTGATAGGGATGACGCTTCGGCGGTGGGATGGCTGGCATGAATTGTGGGTAGCGACGGCAGCATGACGCTTCCCCGTCGCACCGGCACCCTAGTCGTGAGCCCATCCACCGGAAGTGGGTGCACCGGTTCATGGACCCTTCGGTGCCAAATCCGATGCGAAGGTTCCCGAAGGTTTGGCCCACCCCGTGCGTTATGTAGTGCGATGGGCACCGTCACGTCGCTTCAGGACCATCGCCTCGCGCGCCAGCGCAAGGCTGCCGCCGCTCGCGGTGCGCGTCCGCGCGCGACGCTGTTCTTCGACCTGCGATCGCCGTACACGTACCTCGCGGCCGAGCGCGCCGACCGGCTGTTCGCGCGCCTGGAGTGGTTGCCGGCGTCGTCGGATGCGCTGCACGCGACGGCCCCGGACGAGGACGGGATGCGCCGCGTCGCCGAGCGGGCGCGGCTGCTCGGGCTGCCGCTCGTCTGGCCCGAGCAGCCGCAGCATGCCGTCCGTGGCGCGATGCGCGTCGCCTCGCTGGCGGCGCAGCGCGGCTGCGGCGGGGGGTTCGTGCTGGCGGCGTCGCGGCTGGCGTTCTGCGGCGGCTTCGACATCGACGACCCCGAGATCCTCGCCGAGGCGGCGGCAGCCGCCGGTATCGGCCTGCGCGAGGCGCTCGCGGCGGCGGGCGACGTCGCTCGCGACGGTCCGATCGAGGAGGCTGGCCGTCAGCTGCTCGCCGGCGGCGCATCGCTGCTGCCGGCGCTGCGCGTGGGGCGGATGCTCTTCTGCGGCGAGGACCGGTTGCTCGAGGCCGCCGCCGCGCGTGCCGCCGTGTAGTCCAGCTGAACGCTGATGTTCACTGATAGGGTCGCGGCGGATGGCGACCGATTCGTCCGGCCAGGCCCCTGAGCACGTCGGTGGGCACCTCGTGGCGCGCCGACTGCGGGCGCACGGGGTCACGACGCTCTTCACGCTGTCCGGCGGCCACCTGTTCTCGATCTACGACGGTTGCCGCGCGCACGGCATCGAAGTCGTCGACGTGCGCCACGAGCAGACCGCGGCGTTCGCGGCCGAGGGCTGGGCGAAGGTCACGCGCCGCCCGGGCGTCGCGGCCCTGACGGCCGGCCCGGGCGTCACGAACGGGATCAGCGCGATCGCCTCTGCGCAGCAGAACCACTCGCCGATGCTCGTCCTCGGCGGGCGCGCGCCCGCGATGCGCTGGGGGCAGGGGTCGCTGCAGGAGCTCGACCACGTCCCGTTCGTCGCGCCGCTGACGAAGATGGCGGCGACGGCGCAGCGCGCGTCGGACATCCCGTCGCTGATCGACGCCGCGCTCGGCGCCGCGATGACGCCGCACGGCGGCCCGGCCTTCCTCGACTTCCCGCTTGACGTCGTCTTCTCGGAGGGCGCCGAGCACGGCGACCTGGCGGCGCTGCGCCCGCCGACCGCGGGGCTCGAAGCCGACGGCGACGCGCTGGACCGGGCGGTCGCCCTGCTGAAGGACGCCCGGCGTCCCGTCATCATGGCCGGCACCGACCTGTACTGGGGCCACGGCGAGCAGCCGCTGCGCGCGCTGGCCGAGGACCTGGGCATCCCGGTCTTCCTCAACGGCCTGGCGCGCGGCTGCGTCCCCGCCGACCACGAGCTGTTCTTCTCGCGCGCGCGCTCGGCCGGGCTCGCGGGCGCGGACGTCGCGCTCGTCGTGGGGGTGCCGATGGACTTTCGCCTCGGCTTCGGCGGCGCGTTCGGCGAGGACGGCGAGATCGTCGTCGTCGACGGCGCCCAACCCGAGCGGACGTATCCGCGGGCGGTCGCGGCCGAGCTCTACGGCGACGTGAGCGCCACCCTGGACGCCTTGCGCCTCGGCTGCGCCGGCGCCCGGTCGGACTCGTCGTGGGTCGCATCGCTGCGCGCCGCAGAGGACGAGGCACGCGCCGGGGAGCGCGAGCTGCTGCGCGACGAGCGCGCGCCGCTTCACCCGATGCGGGTCTACGGCGAGCTCGTGCAGCTGCTCGACCGCGACGCGATCGTGATCGGCGACGGCGGCGACTTCGTCTCGTACGCGGGGCGCATGATCGACTCATACGAGCCGGGCTGCTGGCTGGATCCGGGGCCGTTCGGATGCCTCGGCTCGGGCCCCGGCTACGCGCTGGCGGCCAAGCTCGCGCGCCCCGAGCGCCAGGTTGTGCTGCTGCTGGGCGACGGCGCCTTCGGCTTTGCCGGAATGGAGTTCGACACGCTCGCGCGCCACGGGGTCGCGGTCGTCGGCGTCATGGGCAACAACGGGATCTGGGGGCTGGAGAAGCACCCGATGGAGCTCATCTACGGCTACTCGGTGGCGGCGGATCTCGCGCCGCAGACGCGTTACGACACGGTGGTCGAGGCGCTCGGCGGGCATGGCGAGCTCGTGCGCGAGCCAGTCGAGCTGAGGCCGGCCCTCGAGCGGGCGTTCGCCAGCGGGCTGCCGGCGCTCGTCAACGTGCTGACGGATCCTGCGGTGGCCTATCCGCGGCGCTCGAACCTGGCCTAGCTCCGATCCACCGGTTCGGGCTCTATGGCGACTTGACCTCGATATCCGCGGTGAGTTCGCCACAGCACGGCGATCGAGCGCTGCGCGGAGGCCGCTTTCGCCGCGAGGATCGAGGCTTAGCTGGCCCTGGGGATCGGGTTAAAGTCGGAAGCCGCCCCCAGGGGAAAGGGCGGCTTCCGCATGCTGGCTCCGGCAGGACGGGCAGGGGTACGTGCCTGCCAGGAGCCTTATGAAGTGGCCCGAGCGGCGGGAGGCGCCGATTGATACACGGCTTGCTCGGACCTATATCCGGCTCGGTCTCCCCTCCGAACGGCTGGGTTCCCTCTGCCGGCCCCAGCAGTATCGACGATCCCGTAGCGATATCTGAATAGGACATGCGTCCGCCGTCTATGGCCGATGTGTTCTAGACGGAGGACGCCTGCGATCGGGCGGCCAGTGCGAGCGCCGCGCCGCGCAGGATGTCGTGCTCGGAGACCTCGACGCGGTCCAGGCCGAACGAGCTGAACACCTCGAGCAGCATCGCGACGCCGGCGAGGATCGTGGGGGCGCGATCGGGGTGCAGGCCCCTGACCTCGCGCCGCTCGTCGTTGCCGAGCGGCAGCAGCCGTTCGAGGATCTGCTCGGTGGTCGTGCGCGTGAGCGTGTGACCGTGGACCTTGCTCGGGTCGTAGGGCTCGAGGCCCAGCTCGATCGATGCGCACGACGTGGCGGTGCCGGCGACGGCGATCGCCTTGGAGACCTCGTCGCGGACCCGGGCGGGGACGTTCGCCGCGATGATCTGCGCGAACTCTGCGCGCAGGGCGGCGACGTCGGCCGGCCGCGGCGGGTCGCTGCGCAGATGGCGTTCGGTCTGGCGCACGACCCCGGCCTGCGTCGAGACGTGGAAGCCGACCGTTGCGTCGCGCCCGATGACGAACTCCGTCGAGCCGCCGCCGATGTCGACCACGACGGTCTGCTCGCCGTCGTCGGCGCGCTCGCTCGTCGCGCCGGCGAAGGTCAGCGATGCCTCCTCGTCGCCGCCGATCGTGCGGGCATCGAGGCCGTAGTCGTCGCGCACGCGCGCGGTGAACGCCGCGCCGTTGGCGGCGTCGCGGACGGCGCTCGTGAGCACCGCCGTCGTGGCGGTGGCGCCGTGCTCGTCGATCAGCGCGCGATAGTGCGCGAGCGTCTCGAGGACGCGCTCGATCGCCTCATCCTGAAGACGGCCGGTGGCATCGACTCGGTCCCCGAGCCGGGTGACGATCGACTCGCGATAGAGCTCGGTCAGGGCGCCGTCGGGCGCGACGTCTGCGATCAGCAGCCGCGTCGAGTTCGTGCCTATGTCGACGACGGCCACGCGCACGTCCGACGAGGCTATCTGCCCGCCGCGCGCGTTGATCGCGGAGGCGACACGTTGCTAGACTGTCGGGTCCACGCCGCGGGGTGGAGCAGTCTGGTAGCTCGTCGGGCTCATAACCCGAAGGTCGCAGGTTCGAATCCTGCCCCCGCTACTCACGAAGGGCCCGGCGATCCGGGCCCTTCGTCGTTCCGGGACGGCTCCGGGGCTCCCCACGGGCCGACGTGACAGTCGGCGCGCCACCGCATACTCTCGCCGCAGACAACCCCGACGGGAGAGGCCATGCGGATACGGACGATGGGTGCGGTGGTGTTGTGCGCGGCGGCCGCGGCGCTGCTTGCGGGCTGCGGGGGCGACGACGACGAGGCCACCCCGGACGCAGGTGGAACGACGACCGCCGCGACGACCGGCGCCGGCGATCCGGCCGACGGGGACTCCGCGTCGGTGGGGTCCGGCAGC
>JBKHXR010000053.1:0-45789 GCA_046565905.1 Thermoleophilia bacterium
GGGCGTGGTCGTCGTCCCCGCGTCCTCCTCGTCGACCGCGCCCGGCGCGCCGGGCGCGACGGAGTCGCCCGGGACCTCGCCCGTCTCGATGTAGCGCATCGTCTTCTCCTCGGCCTGCGGATCGCGGTCGTTGTCGAAGATCGCCACGAGCTTGTTCGTCTCGGCGTCGACGACGACGGTCTTGGAGACCGCGTTGGCGGTGTTCGGGATGATCGACGTCAGGTAGACGACGCGCCCCTGCACGAAGACCGGCCGCGGCTCGACGACGCGGAAGTTGCCCGACCCCGGAGTGCCGTCGCCGAAGTCGACCCCCGGGATCGACACCGCGCGCACGGCCTGCAGCGCGCGCCGGTTGCCGCTCAGCGACGTCCGCGCCGGCACGCGCCAGATCCGCGTCTCGCCGGTGGTCGCGTCGGTCAGGAAGATCGCGCTGGCCGCGAACGCGCGGCCGAAGGGCTCGGCGACGGAGACCCATTGCGTGCCCAGGCCGGCGGCGCCGAAGTCGACGAGGTAGGGCTGGCGGTTGGTCTCGGTGTCGGTGATCCGCGTCTGGTCCTCGTGCACGAACCACGCGTTCCACAGCCCGCGCCTGTACTGGTAGGCCTCCTGGATCCGGCGCGCCTGCGTGTCGGAGAAGAGCCGCCCGGTCGCGGCGAGCTCGGGCCGGCGCGCGGCCTCCTCGAGCTCGAGGTCCTCGATCGTGCCGTCAGGGGCGACGACGAACACGCCGCCGAGCACGGGACGGCGGATCAGGACGCCCTTGTACTCCAGGTAGGGAACGAGCAGGCGCGGGCCGCGCGGGGTGTCGATCCCGACCGGCTCCTCGAGCGTGATCAGGAAGCGGCGCTTGAGCAGCCGCCAGCGCAGGTTGTCGGTGATCTGCAGGCCCGGCGCGACCTCCAGCTCCGCATCGATCTGGCGCAGCGAGCGCGCGGTCTGCTCGGCGTCGAGCTCGACCAGTCCCTGGCTCTTCTTGCTGAAGATCCGAAACGCGCCCTGCGGGGTGCGCAGCGCCGTCCACTTGAGGCCCTCGTCGGTGTTGACGATGCGGAAGTTCGTCAGCGTCTCGGTCGGCGAGTTGAACGCGCTCGACGCGTTGACCTCGGCGACCTCGCGCGGCACGAGGCGCACCTGGCCGTTGGCCGGCAGCCCGGGAATCGCCTCGAAGTCGGTGTTGTCGACGATCGCCTTGCCGACGAGCGGCGGGTTGAACGCGGCGGCGAGCACGAACGCGAAGAAGGCCAGCGCCGGGAACGCGAACAGGTACGTCGGCGGCCGCACGCCGCTGCGCAGGTCCTCGAGCGTCTTCCAGCTGCGCTGCGAGCGGCGCAGCAGCACGCCGCCCGCGATCAGCAGCAGCAGCGGCAGCAGCCAGACGAGCGGCTGCGTCCAGAAGAACATCGCCAGCCCGTGCCAGATCGGCCGCACGAGCCACAGCACGACGAGCGCCACGACCGCGAAGGCGACCGGCACGGGCTTGATCGTCGGCAGGCGGCGGATCATAGGCTGCGCCGACTCTACGGATTCACGGGCGGCGCGGGAGCCGGGTGCCCCCGCGCACGCCGGTGAGCCGGCGGGCTGCTAGCTCGGTTGCGGCACGTAGCGGATGTACGGCCGCGGCGCGTCCCAGCCCTCGGGCCAGATCTCCTTGGCGTCGTCGTCGGACACCGAGCCGGCGATGATCACGTTCTCGCCCTGCGTCCACTGGGCGGGCGTCGCCACCTTGTGCTTGGCGGTGAGCTGCAGCGAGTCGATGACGCGCAGCACCTCGTCGAAGTTGCGTCCGGTCGTCATCGGATAGACGAGCACGAGCTTGACCTTCTTGTCGGGCCCGATGACGAAGACGTTGCGCACCGTCTGGTTCTGCGCGGCGGTGCGGTCGGTCGCCTCGCCGACGACGTCGCCGGGCAGCATCCCGTAGAGCTTGGAGACCTCGAACCTGTCGTCGCCGATCACCGGGTAGTTGGGCGCGGTGCCCGTGATCGCCTCGATGTCGTCGGCCCACTTCTCGTGGTTGCCGACGGGATCGACGGAGAGGCCGATGATCTTCGTGTTGCGCCTGTCGAACTCGTCCTTGATCGAGGCCATGTAGCCCAGCTCCGTCGAGCAGACGGGGGTGAAGTCGCGCGGATGCGAGAACAGGACGCCCCACGAGTCGCCGAGCCACTCGTGAAACGAGATCGGGCCTTCGGTCGTCTCAGCCTGGAAGTCGGGGGCGGTGTCGCCGATCGTCAGAGCCATCTGCATCCTCCAATGCGCGAAATTGGCAAAAACCTGGTGCGATTCTGGTTATTGAACGCTAGCACCGTCGCCCGAGCGGCTCACGCGGCGCACCCTGAGGCGAACGAGCGTGACGAGTATGCCGCCTACGAGGATCACGCCGAGCACGATCGCGAGGTTGCGGCCGTAGTCGTGGGGCAGCAGCGAGGGGTTGTCGGCGCGGCGTCCCTCGGCGAGCACGACCGGGACGCTGACGAGCGCGACCGCGCCGCAGACGGCGAGCGTCGCCTGGACGCCGCCGCGCAGGGCGGCCGGCAGCAGGCGCGTGAGCGCGAGCCCGGCCGCGAGCACGACGGGCACGAGCACGAGGTCGTGCAGGACCAGCGACGCGAGCGCCCAGGTCAGCCAGTCGGCGGGGACCGTCTGGCGCGCGTCGGCGAGCAGGCCGGCGAGGCCGAAGGCGAAGAGCGTCGCGCCCGCGGCGAGGCCGATGCGCCAGGGCCGTCCGCCCGCCTCCGCGGGCGCGCGCGGGGAGTCGCCGCGGCGCGCGGTCACGTACGCACCTCGAGCGCCGTGACCCACTTCGTCAGCAGCACGCCGGGCCGGTTGGGTGCGATCAGCCGGCAGGGGAAGCCGTGGTCGAGATGCAGCGGCTCGCCGTTGATCTCCAGCGCGAGCAGCGTGTCGTCGTGCCGCGCGACGATCGTGTTCAGCTCCGAGCTGCGGAAGCTGCCGCGTGTCTGCAGCGAGCGCACGACGACCTCGGCACCCGCCGGCGCGCCGGCGCGGTCGAGCAGGTCGCGGACGCGCACGCCCCGCCAGCGGGCGCCGGCGCTCCAGCCCTCGACGCAGGTGATCGGCAGATCGGCCTCGTGCTGTGCCATCGCCCTCAGGTCTGCGAGCGTGAGCTCGAGCGGTCGCGCGACCGCACCGCGCACGCGCAGGCGCCATCCGCCGTCGCGAGCGCGCTCGACAACGCCGGCGCCGCCGGCGGTGCGGTTGACCGGCACCCCCTGCGGTCCGACGTCGGGAACGCGCGGCGCGAGCAGCGCGAGGTCGCGCAGCGGGCGGACGGTCTGGCCGAGCGTCGTCAGCGTCACCGCGCCGGCGGCCGCGGCCGCCGTCCACAGCAGTCCCCGGCGGCTGAGCCCGTCCTCGCCGGGCGGCGTCCTGGCGGTCGGCGACGCCGCATCCTCCAGCGGGACACGCAGCAGGCGCCGCGTCTGGCGCCACTTGGCCCCGGCGTGCACGCCGAGCGCGCCGATCAGCATCCAGCCCGTCCAGAAGTGCGTCGCGACGAAGTTGAACTCCCACGGGTACCAGCGCGTCGTGTTCGCCAGGCCGCTGAAGAGCTGAAGCAGCGCGAGCGCGACGAGCGCGCCGACGAACAGGCGCTCCGTCGCCTGCTGGAGGTCGCGCGCCGGCGGCCAGGCGAACAGCAGCGGATAGACGGTCCACAGCTTCAGCAGCAGCAGCGGGATCGCCGCGATGCCGGTCGCGACGTGGACGCCCTGCGTGACGCGGTACAGCCAGCTCGGCTGCGCCGGCGTCGAGAGGAAGCCGACGTCGAGCGGGTGCTGCGCGAAGTGCGACACGAGCCCGGTCGCGAAGCAGGCGAGGAAGGCGACCCCGAGTGCGACCCCGAGCCGTGCGGCGATGCCCTCGTCGTGCAGCCGGCTGGTGAAGGCACCCTCGCGAAACGGGCGCGGCGGCCGGCGCCGCGCGAGGCGCCCCGCGACGAAGGCGACCGGGTCCGGCGGCGCCTTCATCGCCGCGCCGTCGCGACGAGCCGGGCGAACCAGCGCCGCTCGTCCTGCCAGTGCTCCGCGACGGCGAAGCCGGCGGCGCTGGCAGGCGCCTGAACGGCGTCGACGCCGACGTACGCCCAGGCGAACGGGCGGCTGTGCTGGTCGCCGAACTCCAGGCGGATGCGCTCGCGCGTCGTGGCCGCGCCGGGCGGCGCGAGCTCGACGAGCACCTCGCCGTCCGGCCGCAGCAGCCGGCGCAGCCGCGCGAGCAGCGCGTCGGGCGCGCCGCCGATGCCGATGTTGCCGTCCAGCAGCAGGGCGCTGCCCCAGGTCCCGGCGCCGGGGATGCGCGCGAACACCGAGCCCTCGATCACGGCCGCGCCGCGCAGCCGCGCGACGCGGACGGCGGCCGGGGCGACGTCGACGCCGAGCGCCATGCGCCCGCGACGGGCGAGCGCGAGCACGTGGCGTCCGGGGCCGCAGCCGACGTCGAGAACCGGCGACCGGGCCCGGTCCAGCAGCGCCTCGTCGGCAGCGGTGAGCGGGCCCAGCCAGCGGTCGAGCGCCAGCGTCTGGACGCTGCCGTCGGGGCGGCGCGCGCGCAGCTTCGCGGGGCCGCCCGCAAGCGCGAGCCCGTAGACGTCGGTGGCGGTCGGCGTCACGCGGCGAGCGGCTCGGTCAGGCGCATGCCGGCCAGCGCGCGCGCGAAGCGCGTCCGCGGCGCCTGTGCCGCCACCGCGCGGGCGTCGCCGATGTCGTCGACGTCGCGCAGTTGCGCCAGCTCGTGCGTGCGCAGGGCCAGCGCACGCAGGCGCTCGCGCTGCACCGCGCACGTCTGCGGTTCGCTCATCGGCACGCCGGCGAAGACGGCGGCGTCGGCGGCGCGCAGCCCGATCGCCCAGTAGCCGCCGTCGGGTGCCGCGCCGAGCACGGCGTCGGCGTGCTCGAGCCGGCAGAGCGCGTGCTCGAGCAGCGCGGGCGTGAGCTGTGGCGTGTCCATGCCGACGACGAGCGCCGGCTCGCCGATGTCGGCGAACGCCGCGGCGAGGCGCTCGGCGAGCCCGCCGCCGCGCTGCGGCAGGATCTCCAGGCCCCGCCCGCGCCAGCGCCCGGGGTCGCCGTCGAGCACGAGGATGCGGCGGCCGGCGGCGCTGGCCGCGACCGCCGCCAGCGTGTCGGCGAGCGCGGCGGAGGCGAGCGCGGCCGCCTGCCGCGGCGTGCAGGGCGGCGTCAGCCGCGTCTTGCTGCGACCGGCGACCGGCGCCTTGGCGATCACGGCGATCGCGGTCACGACAGCACCTGCGCCGCCACGCCGCGCACGGTGATCGCGGTCACGACAGCACCGCCGCCATGTCGCGCACGGCGCGCACCGTGCCGCGGACGGTGCCCGTGACCTTCGAGCGCCCCGCGCGCGGGCGGTAGGGCACCTCGACCTCCGCGATCCTCCACCCCTGCGCGGCGGCCAGCAGCACCATCTCCAGCGGCCAGCCGAAGCGGCGGTCGCGCAGCGCCAGCGCGAGCAGCTCGTGGCGCCGCGCGGCGCGCATCGGGCCGAGGTCGCGCAGCGCGATACCGCAGCGCCGGCGCAGCTCGAGCGTCAGCAGACCGTTGGCGATGCGCGCGTGCGGCGCCATCGCGCCGCGCTCGCAGCGGCGGGCGCCGAGCACGAGGTCGGCGTCGCCGGCGATCACGGGCCCGGCGACGGACGGCAGGTCGCGCGGGTCGAGCGACGCGTCGCAGTCCATGAAGCAGACGACCTCCGCGGCGGCGGCGCAGAGCCCGGCGAAGCAGGCCGCGCCGAAGCCGCGCCGGGGCTCGTGGACGACGCGCGCGCCGAGCGCGGACGCGATCTCGGCGGAGCCGTCGCTGGAACCGTTGTCGACGACGAGCGGCGTGTAGCCGCCCGGCATCCGCGACAGCACCCAGGGCAGCGCCTGCGCCTCGTCGAGCACGGGGAGGATCACGGTGGGCATGGCGGCGACACTACGAATCGCCGGCGGGAGGCTCGATTACGAAGTGCGAAACCCGGCGCCGCGGCGCTGGCAGCCGGCGCAGGGGACCGTAGCCTGCGCGCTGTGGAAGCCGTCCTCAAGCGCGCCGCCCGCCGCCGCGCCGCACGCGTGCGCCCGGCGGTCGCGTGGCCGGCGGCCGGCGTCGCCGGGTGGGCGCTGCTCGTCGTGGCCGGCCACCTGCTCGGCGAAGCGCTCGCCGCCCGCGACCCGCTCGTCCACATCGGCGCCGCGCCGCTCGTCGGCAGCTTCGACCTGCGCCTGTCGGCGCGCGTCCTTCCGGCGCTCGCGCTGGGCGCCGCCGCGGTCGCGTGGGCTCCGGCGCTCGCCGTGCGGCTGCGGTGGCGCGCGCTGCTCGCCGCGAGCTGGCTCGCGGCGGCCGGGTGGGCGGTCGCGCTGGCGGCGACGGACGGCTGGGACGCGATCGCCGCCCCGCTCGCCACGAAGTACGAGCAGCTCACCGCCGTCCCGCTCGTCGGCTCGCCGGCCGGCTTCCTGGCGTCGTTCACCGAGCAGCTGCCCGGCTACGCGACGCACGTCCAGGGCCATCCGCCCGGCGGCGTGCTCGTGCTGTGGGCGCTGGACGGCCTCGGTCTCGCGGGCCCGGGCTGGGCCGCGGCGCTGGCGATCTCGTGCGCGGCGATCACGGCGCCGGCCGTGCTCGTCGCCGTCCGCGCGCTGGCGAGCGAGGCGCGGGCGCGCGCGGTCGCGCCGTTCGTCGCCTTCACGCCCGCGGCGGTCTGGATGGCGACCTCGCTGGACGGGCTCTACGCCGGTGTCTGCGCTTGCGGCGTCGCGCTGTTCGCGCTGGCCTGCGCGTCGCCGTGTCGCGACCGCCGCCGCGCGGCGCTGCTCGCGCTCGCGGCGGGGCTCGTGCTGGGGGCGGCGCTGATGCTCAGCTACGGCGTCGCGACGCTCGGCGCGGTCGTGCTGGCGATCGCCGTCGGGCGCCGCCGTCCCGCCGCCGTCGCCTCGGCGGCGGGCGGCGTGCTGCTCGTGCTCGGAGCGTTCGCGGCGCTGCGCTTCAACTGGCTCGACGGCCTGCAGGCCACGCGCGAGCAGTACCTGGCGGGCGTCTCGCGGCGGCGGCCGTACGCCGAGTTCCTCGTCGTCTCGCTGGCGGCGTTCGCGCTTGCGGCCGGGCCGGCCGTCGCGGCCGGCCTGGCGCAACTGCGCGACCGCGGCGCCCGGCTGCTCGCCGGCGGGGCCGCCGCCGCCGTCGTCGCGGCCGACCTGTCGGGCATGTCCAAGGGCGAGACAGAGCGGATCTGGCTGCTCTTCGTCCCCTGGGTGCTCGTCGCGACGGCGGCGCTGCCGCGCGCGCGCGGCTGGCTTGCCGCCCAGGTCGCGCTCGCGCTGGCGCTCCAGCTTGCGGTGCGCTCACCGTGGTGAGTGGGCGGTGAGCCGCGTGCTCGTCACCGGCGGCGCCGGATTCGTCGGCTCGCACGTCGTCGACGCGCTGCTCGCGCGCGGCGACGAGGTGCGGATCCTGGACTGGCTGCATCCCGCCGCGCACGCCGCGCGGCCCGGCTACCTCGATCCGGCGGCGCAGTTCGTCGAGGGCGACGTGCGCGACGCGGCGGCGGTCGCCGGCGCGCTGCGCGGCGTCGACCACGTCTGCCACCAGGCCGCGATGGTCGGTCTCGGCACCGACATCGGCGAGATCGCCGACTACGCCGGTCACAACGACCTCGGCACGGCGGTCCTGCTGCGCGAGCTGGCGCGCAGCAGCTTCGGCGGCCGGCTCGTGCTCGCGTCGAGCATGGTCGTCTACGGCGAGGGCCGCTACGCATGCGACGAGCACGGCCTCGTCCGGCCCGGCCCGCGCCGCGAGGAGGATCTGCGCGGCGGTCACTTCGAGCCTCCCTGCCCGCACTGCGGCGCGCCGCTGCAGCCGCGCAGCATCCCCGAGGACGCGCCGCCCGACCCGCGCAACGTCTACGCCGCGACGAAGCTTCACCAGGAGCACCTCGCCGCCGCCTTCAGCCGCGAGACGGGCGTGCCCGTGACGGCGTTGCGCTACCACAACGTCTACGGGCCGCGGATGCCGCGCGACACGCCGTACGCGGGCGTCGCGTCGATCTTCGCCAGCGCGCTGGCGGGCGGGCGCGCCCCGCGCGTGTTCGAGGACGGCGGCCAGCTGCGCGACTTCGTCCACGTGCGCGACGTCGCCCGCGCGAACGTCCTCGCGCTGACGGCGCCCGAGCCGGTGCCGGGCGCGTTCAACGTCGCCAGCGGCACCCCGCGCAGCGTCGGCGAGATGGCCGCCGCGCTGCACGCGGCCTACGACGGCGACGTACCGGCGCCGGTGACGACCGGCGAGTACCGGCTGGGCGACGTGCGCCATGTCTTCGCCGGCGCGCAGCAGGCGGCACGGCAGCTCGGCTTCGCGGCGCGCGAGCCGTTCGACGCCGGGATGGCGGAGTTCGCGGGCGCCGCGCTGCGCGCGCCGGCGCGATGAACAGACGGTGAACGAGGCGCGCCGCGAGGCGACGCGAGGCGCGCCAGCTGCGACGATCGGCGAACGCATGGCGACCGCCGAGCACACCCGCGGCCGGATCCTCGTCGTCGACGACGAGCCGACGATCACGGAGGTCCTCTGCCGCTACCTCGAGCGCGCCGGCTACCGGACGCAGATCGCCTGCGACGGGCACGCCGCGGTCGCCGCCGTGCAGCAGCGCGCGCCGGACCTGATCGTGCTCGACCTGATGCTGCCCGGGATCGACGGCCTCGAGGTGATGCGCCGCGTGCGCGAGCGCGACCGCGACCAGACCGCGATCATCCTGCTGACCGCGCGCGGCGAGGAGTCCGACCGCGTCGTCGGCCTGCGCCTCGGCGCCGACGACTACGTCGTCAAGCCGTTCTCCCCCGCCGAGCTCGTCGCGCGCGTCGACGCCGTCCTGCGCCGCCTGGACACCTCGCCGGGCACCGAGCCGCCGCTGGAGTTCGGCGAGCTCGTGATCGATCCGACGGCGCGGCGGGTGACCGTCGGCGGCGTCGAGGTCGCGCTGACCCAGCGCGAGTTCGAGCTGCTGCTGTTCCTCGCCCGCCATCCCGGTCAGGCCTTCACGCGCAACCAGCTGATGGACCTCGTCTGGCGCTACTCGTTCTACACCGACACCTCGACCGTCACCGTCCACATCAGGCGGCTGCGCGCGAAGATCGAGCCCGACCCCGCGCGGCCGCGCCACGTCGACACGGTGTGGGGCGTCGGCTACCGGTTCTCGCCGTGACGCGCAGCCTGGCGTTCGCCTTCCTCGCGGCCGCCGTCGCGGCCGGTCTGGCGGCGCTCGGCTACGGCGCGCAGGCCGCCGAGACGAGCCTGCTGATCCTCGTCCCGCTGGGCGTCGCGACCGTCCTCGCGGCGCATGCCATCGTCGCCCTGCGGGCGCGGATCGGCGGCCTGCGGCGCCAGTTCGCGCTGCTCGCCGCCGTCGCCGCGGCGCAGCTCGCGATCGCCGTCGGCGTGTTCGTGCAGCTCATGTTCGTCTCCGGCCACGACGCGTTCCTGACCGTGCTGCTGGCCGCGTACACGGGCGCGCTCGGGCTGTGGGCGGGACGCCTGCTCGGCCGCCGTGCGCTGGCCGACGTCGATGCCGTGCGGCGGACGCTCGACGCGGTCGGTCGCGGCCGGCGCGACGTGCGCACGAGCCTCGCCGGCCGCGACGAGCTCGCGCGGCTGGGCGCCGACGTCGACGCGATGGTCACGACGCTCGACGGCGAGGAGCGCGCGCGGCGCGGGCTGATCGCCGCCGTCTCACACGACCTGCGCACCCCGATCACGTCGCTGCGCCTGCTCGTCGACGCGATCGACGACGACCTCGTGACCGACGCGGCGATGCGCCACGAGTACCTCGCCCGGATCTCGACGAACGTGCACGCGCTGAGCGCGCTGATCGACGACCTGTTCGAGCTGTCGCGGCTGGAGTCAGGCGACATCCGCTGGGAGATGGAGCGCGTGATGCTCGACGAGCTCGTCGCGGAGACGATCGACGCGATCCGCCCGCACGCCGAGGCGGGCGCCGTCGTCGTGCACGCCGAGCTCGCGCCGCGGCTTGCCGCCGCGCGCGCCAACCCGGAGCAGATCCAGCGCGTGCTGTTCAACCTGATCCAGAACGCGATCCGCCACACGCCCGCGGACGGCAGCGTCGTGGTCCGCGCCGTGCCGGCGCAGGAGGGGGCGATCGAGATTGAGGTCGCCGACTCGGGTCCGGGCATCGCGAGCGCCGACCGCGAGCGGATCTTCGAGCCGTTCTTTCGCGGCGGCGACCGCGCCGCCCGCTCGGATGGCGGCGCCGGGCTGGGCCTCGCGATCTCGCGCGCGATCATCGAGGCCCACGGCGGGCGGATCTGGCTCGCCGACGCCGATGCGGGGACCTGCGTGCGGTTCCGCCTTCCGTCCGGCTGAGATCGGGCACCGAGCTGCCGCCGCGCGGGTGCCAACACCGGTGCGTCGGACGGCGCCGGCGGGTACCCCGAGGGCCATGGAGAACCGGTTGCTCGGCATCTACCTCAACGACCAGCTCGCCGCCGGCGTGCTGTGGCGCGAGCTCGCGCGCCGCGCGCAGCGCAGCAACGACGGCAGCGACCTTGGCGACGCGCTCGCGCGGGTCGCGGCCGCGATCGCCGAGGACGTCGCCACGTTCCAGCAGATCATGCAGCGCCTCGGCGTCCGCAGGAACCGCGCGAAGACCGCGCTGGCGATCGCCGCGGAGCGGGGCGGCCGCCTGAAGCTCAACGGGCGGCTGACCGCCTACTCGCCGCTGAGCCGCTTCAGCGAGCTCGACGTCCTGAGGTACGGCATCGAGGGCAAGAAGGTGCTCTGGCAGAACCTGCGCGACTGCGCGCGGCTGGGCGAGCGCCTGCCGGACGTCGACTTCGACGAGCTGATCGCCCGCGCCCAGCGCCAGCTCGACGAGATCGAGCCGTTCCGGCTCGCCGCCGGCGCCGTCGCGCTCGGCGCGACGGGCGCGGACGGAGCCGACCTGCGGCGCAGCGGCGGCGGCATGCGCGCACGGCTGCTCGGCGAGCGAACCTCGCACTGACGCCCGCGCCGTCGCGAAGCACCGCTCCGCGCGGCCGGATGCCGCGCCGCCGCGCAGGCCGGTCCGTCAGCGCAGCCAGGCGGCGAGCTCGTCGAGCGCCTCTTCGCGGACGTAGTAGAACGACCAGAGGCCCGGCCGCTCGACATCGACGATGCCGGCGAGGCGCAGCTTCCTGAGGTGATGGCTGAGCGTCGGCTGGGAGACGTCGAACAGCGGCAGCAGCTCGTGCACGCAGACCTTGCCGGCGTGCTTGCGCAGGACGTCGACGAGCTGCAGGCGGATCGGGTCGCCGAGCGCCTTGGCGATCGCGGCCATCCGCAGCGCCCGTGCACGCTCGACGTCGGGGTAGACGACGGGGTCGCAGCACGGCTCACCCTTCCTGCGCTTGGTCTTCGCGCTCAGCTCGAGCTCGATGGTCATGGCGCGCACGGTAGCCCGTAGTTCGACGTTCTTCAATTTGCATTCATCGATCGATCGCCCTACGTTGCCTGCCATGACCCCGGCGCCATCCCGGCCGGACGCCGTCGCCGGCAGGCTGTCCACGCTCGATCGCTACCTACCCCTGTGGATCGCGCTGGCGATGGCCGCGGGTCTCGGGTTGGGCGAGCTGATCTCCGGGCTGGACGACGCGCTGGACTCGCTGGCCGTCGGGTCGGTCTCGCTGCCGATCGCGGCCGGTCTGCTGCTGATGATGTATCCGGTCCTGGCGAAGGTGCGCTACGAGGAGCTCGGGGCGCTGACCGGCGAGCGGCGGCTGATGGCCGCATCGCTGGTGCTCAACTGGCTCGTCGGCCCGCTGCTGATGTTCACGCTTGCCTGGCTGCTGCTGGCCGACCAGCCGGAGTTCCGCACCGGGCTGATCATCGTCGGCCTGGCGCGCTGCATCGCGATGGTCCTCATCTGGTCAGACCTCGCTCGCGCCGACAACCAGGCGACGGCGCTGCTGGTGGCGATCAACTCGCTGTTTCAGATCGTCGCCTACAGCCTGCTCGGATGGCTGTACCTGACCGGCCTGCCGAACCTGCTCGGGCTCGACACGCAGGGCTTCGAGGTCTCGATCTGGGAGGTGGCGAGGACGGTGCTGGTCTTCCTCGGCATCCTGCTGCTGGCCGGCTACGTGACGCGCCGGGAGGGGATCCGCCGGCGCGGCGAGGACTGGTACGCGCAGACGTTCCTGCCGCGGATCGCGCCGGTCGCGCTCTACGGCCTGCTGTTCACGATCATGCTGCTCTTCGCGCTGCAGGGCGACGCGATCACCGATGCGCCGCTGGACGTCGCCCGGATCGCGCTCCCCCTGCTGGTGTACTTCCTGCTCATGTTCCTCGGGTCGTTCGCCCTCGGCCGGGCGATCGGGCTGAGCTACCCGCGCACGGCGACGCTGGCGTTCACGGCCGCGTCGAACAACTTCGAGCTGGCGATCGCGGTCGCCATCGGCGTCTTCGGCGCGACGTCCGGTCAGGCGCTCGCAGGGGTCGTCGGACCGCTGATCGAGGTTCCCGTGCTGGTCGCCCTCGTCTACGTCGCGCTGTGGCTCGGGCGCCGCTGGTTCGGCGACGACGCCGTCGACGCACATCAAATGGCCGCCGTCCGCCCCGCCGAACGTCCCGCATGACCCCCGTTCGCGTCGCCATCAACGGGTTCGGCCGGATCGGCCGGCTCGCGCTGCGTGCCGCGTGGGGACGATCGGCGCTCGAGCTCGTGCACGTCAACGAGCTCAACGGCGACGCCGCCACGTCGGCGCACCTGCTGAGCTTCGACTCCGTCCAGGGCCGCTGGGATCGCGACGTGCGCGCGGCCGGCGACGAGCTGGTCGTCGACGGCGTGTCGATCGGCCACTCCAGCATCGCCGAGCCGGGCGCGGTGCCGTGGAGCGAGCACGGCGCCGACATGGTGCTCGAGTGCACGGGGCGCTTTCGGACGATGGCGTCGCTGGAGCCCTACTTCGCGCAGGGCGTCAGGAAGGTGGTCGTCGCAGCGCCGGTGAAGGACCCGCGCGCGCTGAACGTCGTGGTCGGCGTCAACGACGACCGCTACGACCGCCGCGTGCACGACGTCGTCACCGCGGCGTCGTGCACGACGAACTGCCTGGCGCCGGTCGTCAAGGCGCTGCACGAGGGCATCGGGATCAGGCACGGCGTCATCACCACGCTGCACGACCTGACCAACACGCAGACGGTCGTCGACGGCGCGCACGAAGACCTTCGCCGCGCTCGTGCCGCGTCGCTCTCGCTGATCCCGACGACGACGGGATCGGCGACGGCGATCGGACTGATCTTCCCCGAGCTGCTGGGCAAGCTCGACGGGCTGGCGGTTCGCGTGCCGCTGCTCAACGCGTCGCTGACGGACTGCGTCTTCGAGCTGGCCCGGCCGACCACGGTCGAGGAGGTCAACGGCGTGCTGCGGACGGCTGCGGAGGGACCGTTGCGGGGCATCCTCGGCTACGAGGAGCGGCCGCTCGTCTCGGTCGACTACCGCGGCGATCCGCGCTCGGGCGTCGTCGACGCGCTGTCGACGATGGTCGTCGACGGCACCCAGGTCAAGGTGCTCGCCTGGTACGACAACGAGTGGGGCTATGCCAACCGCCTGGTCGAGCTGGCCGGCATCGTCGGCGCCGTGCCGGCCGACAGGGTGGCCGCGCGATGAGCCGCTCGCCGGACCTGCGCAACTACGCGCTCGTCACCGGCGCGTACTGGGCCGACACGATCGCCGACGGGGCGAGCCGGATCCTCGTGCTCTTCTACTTCTACGAGCGCGGCTTCAGCCCGCTGGAGGTCGCGTCGCTGTTTCTCTTCTACGAGGTGTTCGGGATCGTCACGAACCTCGTCGGCGGGTTCCTCGCGGCGCGGTTCGGGCTGCGCTCGACGCTCGTGCTCGGCCTCGCCACGCAGCTCGCAGCGCTCGGGATGCTCGCGTTCGCGCCGCAGGCGTGGCTCGTCGTCGCCTACGTGATGGCGGCACAGGCGCTGTCGGGAATCGCGAAGGACCTGACGAAGATGAGCTCCAAGAGCGCCGTGAAGCTCGTCGTCCCCGAGGACGCGCCGGCGACGCTCTACCGCTGGGTGGCGATCCTCACCGGGTCGAAGAACGCGCTGAAGGGCGTCGGCTTCTTCCTCGGCGGGCTGCTGCTGACGACGGTCGGCTTCCGGACCGCGCTGCTCGTGCTCGGGGCGCTCGTGCTCACGGCGCTCGTCGTCGTGCTGACGATGATGCGCGGCGAGCTCGGGCGCCCGGACAGCAGGGCGCGCTTCAGCCAGATGTTCTCCAACAACAGGGCGGTGAACGTGCTGGCGGCGGCACGCGTCTTCCTGTTCGCGTCGCGCGACGTCTGGTTCGTCGTCGGCCTGCCCGTCTTCCTGCGCGCCGAGCTCGGCTGGAGCTTCTGGCAGGTCGGCGCGTTTCTGGCGATCTGGGTCATCGGCTACGGCGCGGTGCAGGCGTCGGCGCCGCGCGTGGTCCGGCGGCGCGCGCACGAGCACGGCGCCGAGCCCGACGGCGCCACCGCTACGCGCCTGGCGTTCGCGCTGGCCGTCCTTCCCGCGGGCATCGCCGTGTCGCTCGCGGCCGGCGTCGAGCCGTCGCTCGTCGTCGTCGCGGGCCTGATCGTCTTCGGCGTCGTCTTCGCGATGAACTCCGCCGTGCACTCCTACCTGATCCTCGCCTACGCCGACGGCGACCGGGTCGCGATGAACGTCGGCTTCTACTACATGGCCAACGCCGGCGGGCGGCTCGGCGGCACGGTCCTCTCAGGCCTGCTGTACCAGTGGCAGGGGCTGCAGGCGTGCCTCTGGGCTTCGGTCGCCTTCGTCCTCGCCGCCGGGCTGCTGTCGCGGCTGCTGCCCGGCGCTCCCGCGAGCCGGGCCCGTGGCCGGCGCGAGATCCGCGGGCCGCACGCGGCCGCGGGCAGCTAGTTCGGCTCGACCTGGCCGCCGTGCGAGGAGGGCGGGTCCCCGCGCCGCGCGAGCTGCGAGACGTGCCCTCATGCGGCATCGACGCGCGCGGCCGAGACGTACGCGCCGCCGAGGGTCGTCGGCGCCTCGGCCAACAGCGGCTGACGGCCGGCTCGCAGCAGCGGCCGCAGCTCGGACGCCTGCAGGCGGTCCAGCCGAGCGACGACGCCCGTCACGGTCACCCGCTCGCCCGGCTGGACCGCGCCCTCGACGGCGCCCGGCTCGGGTTGCACGATGATCGCCCGCTCCGCGCCCTCGAGCAGGAACCGGTCGCCCTCCAGCGGAACGGCCGGCGCCGTCAGCTCGACGCGCTTGCGGTACCACAGCGGCGGCGTCTCGACGACGGCGTCGACGCTGACCTCCGTGCGCCCCTGCTCGTCGTCGTCGTCGAACGGCGCGACGACGACGAGCACGACGAAGGCCGCGACGACGACGACGATGGCGGCGATCAGGGCGGCGCTGAGGCGCATTCGGCTCGGGGTTCCCGCCCGCGGCGCGGCCAACGCGACGCGTCAGGCCGATGACGCCGAAGAACGGCGGGTCGCGGCGAGCAGGGCGCGGGACCGGATCGCGGCGCCGGTCGGGAGACCACCGTCTAGGAGCGGAATCGCTCGTATCCGGCGACCGCCGCGGCGCCGTAGGCCAGATGCGGGACGATGTCCGTCGCCCAGCTCTTCGCCGACCACTGCGTCGGGTCGGCGTTGCCCAGCAGCGTCGTGGCGCCGTCGGTTGCGGCCATCGCGCCGAGTCCGACCGCGACGGCGGCGACCGGCAGGGGAACCGCGCGGGCATGGGGGCGCACGAGGCCGTAGACGGCGCCGATCCCCAGCCCCGTGACGTAGCCGATCAGCGCGCCGAGCCCCTGCTTGCGATTCTCGGCCTCCTCGTCGGAGCGACCCGCGGCCAGCTCGACGCCGGCGATGTCGGCCAGCTTCTCGACGTCCTGCTCGGGCACCGAGCTCATCGCGCGTCCGCGGATCGCGACGTCGAGATACGTCGTCATGTTCAGCGCGGCGGTGCCCAGCGCACCGCTCGCCAGTCCGCGCATGAGCTCGGCCGACATGGCGTACATGGTCCCCGTCGCGCTCGGCGCGGAAACCACTACCGCGTCGATGCCAGGCGCCGTCGTCGCCGGCGCGTCCGATCGCCAGCTGCGGCGCCGCGCGCTGCGGGCGCCACGGACGATGCCGCAGCCGGCGGGCCGACCACCGCTCGTGGAGGACTGGCGTTGAGCGGGGCAGCTGTGCGAGCATGCGTCGCATGAGTCGCTTCGGTCGTGACGAAGAGGTCGACCGACCGCCGGCCGAGAGCGCGCGCATCGCCGCCACCCGGCTCACACCCGAGCAGAACAGCGCCTTCCGCGAGCTCAACGACTCCGTCATGGAGGCGATGCGCAGCTCTGCGATCGAGCACAGCACGCTCGCCGTGCTGCAGCTCGGCCTTCCCCATCTCGCGCAGCGCGAGTGCTCCGACGGGGCCATCGTCGCCGGTCAGACGGCCGCTCGGCTCGGCTATCTCGCGCGCGCGGCGGAGTACTCGATCTTCGACGCCGCACGCGAGCTCGACGACGCACTGCTCGACACGCTCGCCGCTCGGCTCGACGACGCCGGTACCGGCCCGCACGCGACCCAGGACACGGTCGCCGAGCTCGCCGCCGAGCTGGCGCTGGCGGAGCCGATGGACGCCCAGCAGGGCGAGGACGGTCCGTTCTGGCTGCTGCCCGGCGCCGGCGGCGAGCTGCGGATCACGCTGCGCGACCGCCTCGCCCGCGCGCTGAGCCGCCCACCGGACGTGAGCCTGTACGAGCTGCGGCGAACGTGGATGTACGGCTACTTCGTGCGCAGTCTGCAGGAGTGCTTCGAGGACGAGGACATGACCGGCTGACACCCGGCCGCGGAGGTCCGATCACTCCTGCGCGACCGGGTTCGCCCGCTCGTGACGCTCGATCGCCCGCAGGGCGGCGGCGACCGCCGGGGAGACGGGCCTGCGCTCGCGCAGCGCGCGCGGCAGCTCGAGCAGCGCCGAGGCCGTCGCGAGCGGCCGGCGGCATGCCGCCTGCCGGGTCGCGCGGGCCGCGAGTCGCCACGGCAGGCGCGACCATGCCGTCTGCAGGTCGTTGCGCACGACGCTGCTGCGGCGCCCGCGGCGGCGCTCGTCGGGCAGCGGGTGATGGTGGGCGACGACGTCGGCGTCGTAGGCGGCCTTCCAGCCGGCGCTCGCGAGATCGAGCGCCAAGCGGCGCTCTTCGCCGCCGAACGAGCGGCCGGGCGCGAAGCCGCCGACCTCCAGCAGCGCCCGCCGGCGCAGGACGGCGCCGCACGCGACGAAGCCGAGCAGCGCGGGCGAGCCGCGCACCCTGGCGCACGTCGGATCCAGCCGCTCGTCGGCGCCGACGAGCACGCGGGCCTGCAGCAGCCCGAGGCGCGGCTCAGCGGCGAACCGATCCGCGGCGCGGGCGAGCGCTCCCGGCGCGAACCACGAGTCGTCGTCGCAGAACGCGACGAGCTCGGTCGCGAGGCGGCGGCTTCCGATCGTGCGCGCGGCGGGCCCGTGATCGTGTGGCAGCGTGATCACCTCCACCGCGCGGCGGTCATGTCCGGCCGCCCGCACGATGGCGGCGAGGTCGCGCGGCGCCGCGTTGTCGACGACCACGACCGGCGCGCGCTCGGGCAGCGCGACCAGGCGCTCGAGCGTCGCCAGCAGGAGCTCGCCGCGGTCGCAGGTCGCGATCACGATGCCCACGTCGCAGCCCGAGCGCGGCGTGGCGGCCGCGCGCCCGCCTGCGCTCATGACGGCCCCCGCCGCATCAGGGGCCGTCGCCGCGCGGCCGGCGGCGGGTGGCTCAGTAGCCATAGCGGCGGACCTGCGAGGTCATCTTGGCTTCGTCGAGCAACGCCATGTCGGCCTCCACGTCCGGCGGCAGCGGGCGGCGCTCGCGCAGCACGCGCGGCAGGCCGCGGAGGGCATCGGCGACGGCCAGCAGCGTGGTGCTGTTCGGCGGCGAGCGGCCGATCAGGTGCACCGTCCAGCGCAGCGCGCGAGACGGCGGCCGCCGGCCCCATGCGAACCACAGCGCATTGCGCAGACCGAGGCGGCGCACGAAGGCGCCCGGCTCGTCGTGGTCGGGCACGTGGCGGGCACGGACCTCCGGTACGTAGCGCAGCTCCCAGCCGTCGGCGAGCAGGTCGGCGGCAAGGTGCTCCTCGGGGCCGCCGACGAGCAGTCGCGGGTCGAACCCGCCGACGCCCTCGTACGCGCGCCGCCGGACGATCGACACGCCCTCGAGGAAGGAGAGGATGCGGTGGCCCGGCAGGCCCGCGCGCCGCTCCGGCACCGGCGTGTCGACCATCTCGTCGTGCAGCGGCTCGCCGCGACCGTCGTCGCCGACGAGCACGTGTGCGTTGACGAGCGCCACCTCCGGATGGCTGTCGAGCAGGTCGGCGGCCGCGCGCAGCGCGCCGGGCTCGTACCAGCTGTCGTCCTCGGCGAACGCGACGTACGGCGCACCGACCGCGGCGACGCCGACGTTGCGAGCGGCCGCACCGAGATTCTCGGCAAGCGCCAGGACGCGGACGTGGGGAAAGCGACCTTGCACGAATCTCGCGGTCCCGTCGCGCGAGCCGTTGTCGACCAGCACGATCTCCGGTTGCTCGGGCAATGCCGACAGACGCGCGAGCGTGCGCTCCAGGCGACGGCGGCCGTCGAGCACGATCATGACGACGGCGACGCGCGGGTCGCCGCGCGACGAGGGGTCGCGATCCGCCGTGCGGTCGCTGTCACCCGCAACCGGCTGCGGCCGTACCGGCGAGGGCACGTCGTCGCGCCTGGAGCTCAGGCGTCCTCGCGGTCCGGACTCTCCAGGCGGAAGAAGTTGCTGTTGCCGCCGTCGCTGCGCTCCTCCTGGTAGATGAAGTTCAGCCGGCGGGCGTCGAAGGTGCCAAACCACTCCTCCCAGCCGACGTGGCGCAGGTTCTCGCCATCGCCGCCGAAGTCCAGTCGCAGCACGCCGAGGTGGTCGCCGTGCTCGGTGCCCTCGACCGTCGCGGGAACCCCGCCACGCTCCTCGGCCCACCGCCTGATCACGTCGTGATGCGTCGTCGCCAGGCTGCGTCCGGGGCGCTCGGGATCGTCGTCGGGCGACGCGACCTCCTGGGCGTACTTCAGCGAGCTCGAGGTCTGCGGCCCGGTCCGGATCCGCCCCCCGTCGGGCCCGGCGCCGCCCGCTGCGTCGTCCTGCTCGGGCTTGCCGCCGGTGTTCTGGGTCTGCTCACGTGATGCCATCTGCGTACCTCCAAGATCGCGGTTGCGCGCCGTATACCCCGGCGTGTTCGCGCGGACCCGCTCGTTCCGGGCGGCCGCGACGCCGCGCCGGCCGCGCGTCACCCGGCTGACGACGGCGGCGTGCCCTTGAGCAGCCACGTGCCGTCGCGCCGGCGCTCGAGCTCGCCGGTGCGGGTCAGGACCTGCAGCGCGGTCGAGGCCGTCGGGCGGCGGATGCAGGAGAGCTGCGCGAGCGTCTCGTGCGTCAGCGCGAGCGGCAGGTGGACGCCGTGCGGCGTCACGCGGCCCCAGCGGTCGGCCAGGTGCCAGAGCAGCATGTGCAGCCGGATCTCGGCGCGGCGCACGTGCATGATCGCGCGCTGGAAGGCGAGCGTCCGCGAGTAGTCGGCGCTGCGTGCCAGCAGCCCTGACACGATCCTCGGCCAGCGGCAGATGATCCCGGCGAACTGCTCGTCGAGCACCGCGACGGTGGTGCGCTCGAGCGCCGCCCACGAGATCGAGGCCCGGATCGAGATGTTCTGATCGGGGTCCCACGGCCGCAGCAGGTCGCCGGCACCGATGATCTCCGGAGAGTCCCGGTCGTCCAGGCGGACCGAGCGCATGATCAGGCCGCCGAGCACGAGCAGGCCGAACCATTCGCGCTCGTGCCGCGGAGCCGGCGGACTCCAGGGACCGGGATCGATCCAGAGCTTGGGCGCCACCGCGCGGCGGCGCAGCAGGTCGCCGGTCGCCGGATCGAGATCGCCGAGCAGATCGGGATCGGCCTCGAAGACGCGGACGAGATCGGTCGACGCCGGCGCACGGTCGCATCGGGCCTCGGCGCGAGAGCGCGGCTCGCCGGCCGGCTCGAAGTGCGGTGGTGGGGATCTCGTCTCCGGAAGTTGCGCAGCGTGCATCCGTCACCTCGATCCTTCGCCCCCTGCGGCCGTCCCATACCCCGCCCGTGATCGCTGTATGCGGGGAGTTCGCCTGCGCGCGTGCGGCGCTGCGGACCGTCGGCCGGACGCGCCCACCTCTAACGGCCCGAGCGGACGAGCGCGGGATCGATCTCGACGTGGAAGAACATGTCCTCCATCTCGCGAACCGGGACGTCGATCCCGCGGACGAGCAGCGCGTCGTGCAGCGGGCGAACGTCCTTGTACGCGATCTCGCGGATCTGCTCCTCAATCTTCGGCGGATGCGCGTCGCGCTCGATCCAGACACCGTGGTTGACGACCTCGATCCGGTCGCACATGCCGCAGACGTCGATCTCGGCGCTCGTGAGCAGCTGCACGACGGCCGCGTCGCCGCGGTCGACGCGCACCAGCCAGTCGCGCCATGCCGGGTCGCCGGCGCGCGCGTGCTGCTGCGCCTCGGCGATCACCGAGCCCGACGCGCTGTCCGGGCTGGCGCGCACGCTCAAGCGCCTGATCCGGCCGCGAGGGTCGGGTCTGCCGCGCGAGCTCATGCCGCCTGCTCGAGGCGGTGCAGCTGCGCCAGGACCGCGTCGGGGGCGATCTCCAGCAGGCCCGGATCGACCTCCTCGCCATGCGGGTCGCCACAGCCGCCGCTCCACAGCACGCGGTGGCGCGGGTCGTCCGCGGGCGGGCCCCACTCGGCCGGCGACACCGGCCCGAAGAGGATCACCGACGGCGTGCCGAGGGCGGTCGCGAGATGCGCGACGCCGGTGTCGCCGCAGACGACGCGGCCCGCCGCCGCGACGAGCGCGGCAAGGCCGAGCAGGTCCGTCCGGCCCGCGTGGCTGGCATCGTCGGGAAGGCCGGCGGCGCCGGCGATACGGCACGCCAGGGCGGCCTCCGCAGGGTTGCCGGTCAGCAGCACCGTGCGACCGGCCTCGCGCTCGGCGCGGGCGATCGCCGCCCAGCGCTCGGCGGGCCAGCGGCGGGCTGCGCTCGCGGCGCCGGGATGCAGCAGCGTCGCGCCGCGGGCGGCCTCGTCGAGCTCGACCTCCGGGGCGCGCAGCTCGATGCGGCGCGGGTCGGCGGCGATCCCGTGCGCGCGCAGCATCCGGCACCAGCGCTCGACCTCGTGCTCGCCGGCGCGCCAGACGGGACCGTCATGCCCCTGCGAGGCGAACGCCACGAGCCGGCCGGGTCGCAGCGCGCGCAGGACGGCGTGGCTCTGCGGGCCGCGGCCGTGCAGGTTGACGGCGATGTCGGGGCGCCGCAGGCGCGCCGGGAGCGGCGCCGGCCCGGCGTGGTCGCTGATCGAGAACGGCAGCTGCGCGAGGTCGACGAGCGGTGCGAGCGCCGACGGCGCGGCGAGCACCTTGTCGTGCTCGGGGAACGCGTCGGCGATCGCCCGCAGGGCGGGAAGGCCCGTCAGCAGATCGCCGAGGCCGAGCGCTCGCAGGACCACGACCGTGGCGGTCACGGCCACGACGGCTCGGTCGAGGGCGTGACGACGAGCTCGCGCAGCTCGACGCCGGGGGGCGGGTCAGGGCGAAGACGACGGCCTCGGCGACCTCCGACGGCGGGCTCAGCTTCGCGTCCGGCCCGGGCTTGTACTGCTCCGGGCGATCGTCGAAGAAGGCGGTCTGCATGCCGCCCGGGATGAGCATCGTCACGCCCACCCGGCCCTGCGTCTCGACGGCCAGCGCACGGCTGAAGCCGACGACGCCGAACTTGCTCGCGCAGTACGCCGTCGCGTCGCTGAGCGCGCGCAGGCCGAGCGTCGAGGCGACGGTGACGACGCGCCCGCCGTTGGCCTCCAGCGCGGGCAGCGCGGCCCGCGCGACAGCGACGGTGCCGAGCAGGTTGACGGCGACGACGCGGTCCCACTGCTGCGCCGGTACCTGCTCGAGCCTGCCGCAGGCGTCGGTGCCGGCGGCGGTGACGACGGCCCTCAGGTCACCCGCTCGCTCGGCGACGCGCCGCACGACGTCCTCGGTCGCGCGGGCGTCGGACAGGTCGACCTGCTCGTGCGCGATGCCGTCGGCGGGCGGCCTCAGGTCGAGCGACACCGGCGTGCCGCCCTCGCGCGCGACGGCGGCGGCGACGGCGGCGCCGAGACCCGAGGCGGCGCCGGTGACGATGACGGTGCCCAGCGGTTCAGACTGCACGGACGGCCGCCTCCTGGATGAGCCTGGTGGTCGACCGGCCGTCGAGGTGGGGCAGCAGGACGATCCTGCCGTTCCAGCTCGCGACGGCGTCGGCCTCGGGAAGGTCCTCGACGGCGTAGTCGCCGCCCTTGACCCAGATGTCGGGCCGGATGCGCTCGAGCGCCGCGATCGGCGTGTCCTCGGAGAAGACGACGACCGCGTCGACGCAGCGCAGGGCGCTCAGCACCGCCGCGCGATCCTGCTCGCCGACGAGCGGCCGGCCCGCGCCCTTCAGGCGCTTGACGGAGGAGTCGGAGTTCAAGAGCACCACGAGGCAGTCGCCGAGCCCGCGCGCCGCCTCGAGCGTGCGCACGTGGCCGGTGTGCAGGAGGTCGAAGCAGCCTCCGGTCGCGACGACGACGCCGCCGCGGGCACGGGTGCGCGCGACGATGTCGGCGTCGTCGTCGCCGGCCGTGCCGTGCTGCGGTCCGCCGATCGCCGCGCGCGGCCGCGGCAGGTCGAGCGGCGGCTCGCAGCCCCTGGTCGTCGCGCGCCCGGCGCCGGAGGCCGCGGCCTTGACCGACGCCGCGCCGCCGGCCGCGACGAACGTCGTGGCGGCGGCGACCGCCCCCGCGACGGCGGCGAGCGCGTCGGCTCCGTCGGCGAGCAGCTCGGCGGCGCGCGAGGCGAACCGGTCGCCGGCACCGCACGAGTCGCCGCCGCTGATGCCCTCCGCGGGGAGCGCCGTGATCGTGCCGTCCTCGGCGCCGACGAGCGCGCCGAGCCCGCCGCGCGTCACGCACACGTGCCCGGCGCGCCAGCGCCCCGCGAGCTCGACGGCCTGCGCGGCGACGACGGTGGTGCCGCGCCCCTCGTGCTCGCGCGCGAAGTACGCGGCCTCGTCGGCATTCGGCGTGACCAGCGCCATGCCCGGCACCGGCGCGGGGCCGCGGCGGTGCGGATCCCAGACGATCGGCACGTGGCCCGCGATCGCGCCGAGCGCCTCGCGGACGGCCGGCTCGGCGGCGACGCCGCGGCCGTAGTCGGCGACGAGCACGGCGCCCGCCCACTCGATCGCGGCGCGCCCGGCGGCGCCCAGCGCGCCGATCCGGGCGGCGCCGCCGCCGCGGTCGAGGCGCAGCAGCGAGCGCCCGGCGCTGCGCAGGCGCACCTTCTCCGGCGTCGCGCCGTCCAGCCCGAGGTCGACGACCCGGACGCCGCAGGACTCCAGGGCGTCGCGCAACTCGCCCCCGGCGTCGTCGCCGCCCAGCGCCGTCACGAGCGTCACGTCGCGACCCGCGCGCGCCGCGAGCACGGCGGCCAGACCGGCGCCTCCGGGCCGCACGCAGACCTCACGCTGCTCGACGACGGGGACGGGCGCGTCGGGCGCCAGCCGGTCGACCGAGCCCTCGACGTCGCGGTCGAGCAGGGCGTCGCCGATGACGACGACGGGGACCGGCGCGCTCACCCGTCGGCCCTCAGCGACAGCTGCCGGCGCTCGTGGTGGTGCGGGCGCGCGTCGAGCTCGGCGATGCGCCGGTCGACGGCGCGGCAGATCAGGTGCACGGCGACGAGGTGAAGCTCCTGCGCCGTCGCCGTCGATACGGCGGGCACGCAGACGGCGTCGTCGGCGATCTCGGCGAGCGGGTTGGGCGCGGGGCCGGTCAGCGCCCACGTCCGCATGCCGCAGCCGTGGGCCGCATCCGCCGCGGCGAGGACGTTCGGGCTGCGGCCCGACGTGCTGATCGCCATCAGCACGTCGCCGTCGCGCCCGTGCGCCCGCACCTGCCGCGCGAACGCCTCCTCGACGCCGTAGTCGTTGCAGATCGCCGTCAGGCTCGAGGTGTCGGCGTGCACGCACAGCGCCGACAGCGGCCGGCGCTCGCTCTCGAAGCGCCCGACGAGCTCTGCCGTGAGGTGCTGCGCCTCGGCGGCGCTGCCGCCGTTGCCGACCGTCAGCAGCCGCGCGCCGCCGGCCAGCTCGTCGGCGAGCGCGGCGCCCCAGCGATCAAGGCGCTCGACCTCGCCGCCGAAGTCGTCGAGCGCCGAGCGCAGGGCGTCGAGATGGCCGCTGGCAGGCGAGGAGCGGACGAACCGGCGGCGCTTCGCGCGTCCGGCGCCGATCTCGTGGTAGGCGTCCGACGTCGACGCGGCGACGCGCTCCCAGTCGTAGCGCCGGCGCGCCCGCGAGGCGCCGGCGCGCCCGTAGGCGACGCGGCGCTCCTCGTCGTCGAGCAGGCCGCGCAGCGCCTCGGCCAGCCGCTCGGGATCGCGCGGCGGGACGTGGACGCCCGTGACGCCGTCGACGACGGTGTCGATCATCCCGCCGACCGCCGACGCGACGACCGGCACGCCGCAGGCCATCGCCTCCAGCGGGACGATCCCGAACGGCTCGTACCACGGCGCGCAGGCCACGACGTCGGCCGAGCGCAGCAGCGCCGGAAGCTCGTCGCGCGAGACGCGCCCGCGCAGCTCGACGCGATCCTCGATGCCCGCGTCGCGCGCGATCCGCAGCAGCCGCCGGGCCTCGGCGTTGCCAGCGAGCTGGTCGCGGTTCGGGCCGCCGGCGACGACGAGCTCGGTGTCGGGAACGTGCTCGAGCGCGTTGACGAGGTTGCCGATGCCCTTGCGCTGCACCAGGCGCGAGACGCAGACGACGCGGCGCCGGCCGGAGCGCCGCGGCTCGGCGGGCCCCTGCGGGCGGAAGTGGTGCAGATCGACGCCGCACGGGATGACGGTCACGCGATCGGTGCTCGCGCCGAGCCGCATCAGCTCGAACGCCTCGTCGGTGCAGGTCGCGACGATCCGGTCGGCGCGGCGCACGATCTCGCGCTCGATCTCGATCCGCTCCGGCGGGCTCGTGTCCAGGTCGCCCTGCTGGCGGCGCTTGACGACGCCGAGCGCGTGGAAGGTCTGCGCGACCGGGATCGCGTGGGCGCGCGCGGCCGCCAGCGCGGCGTGGCCCGACATCCAGAAGTGCGCGTGGACGACCTGCGGGCGCTCGTGCCGCCAGGCTTCGCGCAGCCGGTCGGAGAACTCCTCCATGTACGGCAGCAGCTCGTCCTTGGGCACGACGGTCGGCGGGCCTGCGTCGACGTGCTCGACGACGACGCCGCGCCCGAACATGATCCGCGCGGGCACGTCCGGGTCCTCGCGCCGCGTGTAGACGACGACGTCGTTGCCGCGCCGTGCGAGCGCGGTCGCCAGCGCCGCGACGTGCACGTTCTGGCCGCCCGCGTCGACCCCGCCCAGCACCGCGAGCGGGCTGGCGTGCTCGGACACCATTGCGATTCTCATGCGCCCACCTTTCTCGAGGCGACGTTCACAAGCGTGCTGTCCCAGTCGTCGACGAAGCGCCCCAGCCCGTAGCGGGCGAGGACCGCCTGCCTCGCGCGGGCGCCGTCGGCGGCGGCGCGCCCGGGCTCGTCGACGTAGTCGCGGACGGCGTCGACGAGCACGTCGACGTCCGTCGACAGCACCCCCGCGCCGGCGGGCACCGCCTCGATCGCCTCGGTCGTCGCGAGCGCCACGACCGGCATCCCGAGATGCATCGCCTCCAGCAGCGACAGCCCCAGCGACGTCCAGCGGATCGGATGGGTGTACACCCGCCGCCGCGCGAGCTCGCCGTGCATCAGCGCCTGCGGCACGTCCTCGAAGCCGCCGAGCGCCGCTGCGTCGATCCCGAACAGATCGATCGGCGCGGCCGCGGCAAAGCGCGGCAGCAGGTCGGTTCCGGTCACTCGCGCGCGCCGGCGCGCCTCGTTGATGACGATCGCCTGGTGGGGCAGCTCGCCGGTGTAGCGGTGGCCGGGATCGACGATCCCGTGCTCGATGACGGTGGTGCGCGTGCTGCCGCAGTCCCAGAAGAGGTCGTTGAAGTGGGTCACGTGCGCGACGAGCAGGTCGTCGCGGTCGGCGGCGGGGTGGCGCAGCTCGGCGATCCGCCCCTGCGGCGCGTTGTGCTCGACGTAGACGCACGGCAGGTCGCGGCCGGGCCGGCGGCCGAGCCAGTCCTCGCAGAGGTGCTCGAGCTCGTGCGGACGCTGGAGCACGACGACGTCGAAGTCGAGGTCGCGCAGCTCGTCGGGCGTCGCCTCGCTGACCGAGTCGGGCCACTCGTACGTGTCGGCGCGGCCGCGGCCGTCGGGGCCGCGGTCGGGCAGGACCGGGACGACGTAATCGTGGTCGCCCTGCACGAACGCCGTCGTCCACGAGCCGTGCACGTGCCACAGCAGGATCCTCATGCCGCGACCGTCCCGGCGCGGGCGGCCGCGAAGCGCTCGACCGCCACGACGACCTGCTCGGTCGCGATCTGCTCGATGCAGGGATGCCCCGGCACGGGGCAGTCGCGGGCGCGGCAGCCGGCGCACGGCACCTCGACGAAGAGCAGCTCGTGCGGCACGCCCCACGGGCGCCAGCGCCACGGCGGGACGGTCGGCGCGAAGAGCGAGGCGACCGGCGTGCCGACGGCGGCGGCGAGGTGGGCCGGTCCGGTGTTTGCGACGACGACGCAGGTGGCGTGCGCGAGCACCTCGGCAAGCTCGGCGAGCGTCGTCGCGCCGCCGAGGTCGACGGCGCCGTCGCCGGCGACCTGCGCGGTCAGCGCCGTCTCCGACGGCGCGCCGGTGACGACGACGCGGTGGCCGTCGTCGCGCAGGGCGCGTACGAGCGCCGCGTGGCGCTCGGGCGCCCATGCGCGGGCGGGGACCGAAGCGCCGGGATGGACGACGACGTACGGACCGTCGGGTACGCCGTCCCAGCCGGCGGCCGGCCGCTCGACCGCCAGCGCGCCGCCGTCGCCGGGCGGCGGCGGGTAGCCGGCCGCGGCGAGCAGGTCCAGCGCGCGCTCGACCTCGTGGACGTCGTCGGCGATCCGGTGGCGCACGTCCAGCAGCGAGCCGGGGTAGTCGACGCTCGTCGCCGCCAGCCGCGCGACGCCGGCGAGGCGCAGCAGCAGCGCCAGCGGCAGCGGGCTCTGGTGAAACGAAGTGAGGACGATCGCCTCGTCGACCCGGCGCCGCGCGACGTCCTGCACGAGGGCGTCGATCGCCGCGCGGTCGACCGGCTGGGGATGCGCGTCGATCCAGGGGCAGTGGTGGCAGACGACCTCGTCGACCCCCGGCAGCAGCCCGGCGGCGGCGCGGCCGCGCGGACCGCAGAGGTACGTGACGCGGGTCGCCCGGGCCGCGGCGGCGCGGACGGCGGGTCCCGACAGCAGGACGTCGCCGTCGCTGTCCATCCGTGCGAGCAGGACGTGCGTCATCTGCGGCCGCCGATCAGCAGGTCGACGGCGGAGCCGATGTCGGGCGCGACCTCGGCCGCGGCGCGGACCTCCTCGGCGCGGGTGACGGGCGTCGGCACGAGCACCCCGCGGGCGCCCGCGGCCCGCGCCGCCTCGACGTCGGCGCCGATGTCGCCGATGACGGCGCAGCGCTCCGGCGCCACGCGCAGGCGCGCGGCGGCGCCGAGCACGAGGCCCGGCCTCGGCTTGCGGCAGGCACAGTCGTCGCACGGCGCGTGCGGGCAGACCATCCAGGGCCCGAGCGCGCCGAAGAGCTGCTCGACGCGGGCATTGACCGATGCGACCTGCTGCTCGGTCAGCATCCCGCGGCCGATGCCGCTCTGGTTGGAGATCACCGCGAGCTTGACACCGGCGCCGCGCAGCCGGTCGACGGCCTCGAGCGCGCCGGGCATCGGCCGCACCTTCGCCGGGTCGCCGTTGTAGGGCACGTCGACGACGAGCGTGCCGTCGCGATCGAGCAGGACGGCGCTCGGCACGGCAGACGGCGGCGCGCTGCGGCGCTCGCTGGTGCGCGCGACGGCGCCGCGCGCGCTGATCTCACCGCGCAGGCGGTGCAGCGCGGCCGCAGGCGGGATCAGCGCGCTCGTGGCGAGCATCCGTCCGACCTCGTCGAGCGTGCGCGGACCGGGCGCGATGCGGCGTGCCGCGAAGTGCAGGGTCGCCGACGCCCAGGCGGCGCCGAGCGCGAGCGCAGGTGCCCGGCGCCCGGCCGCGAGCACGCCGAGGCCCGCCGCGCCCGCCGCGGTCGTGGCGACGCTCGCCGCCAGCCGTCCCGCCGGCGCCCGTGCCTCGTCGCGCCAGCGCCGGCCGTGCAGCGCCCGCATCAGCGCGTCGTCCGCGTTGCCCGCCTGCAGCCGCACGCTGACGCTCCAGGGCGCCGGGCGCACCGGATGCACGACGCCGCGGGCTCCGCGCTGCAGGCTCCAGCCGGCGCGCATGGCGCGCAGGGCGAGGTCGGCGTCCTCGCGGTAGGCGCGCGGGAAGCGCTCGTCGAAACCGGCGAGCAGCTCGAGCGCGCGGCGGCGGTAGGCCATGTCCGCGGTCGCCCAGGCCGCGTCCTGCAGGCCGCGCACGTTGCGCTCCCAGTCGGTCGGCCGGCGGTCGGCGGGCAGCGGCACGCGGATGCGCCCCTGGCTTGCCGCGGTGCCGGCCGGCAGCCCGTCGAGATCATCTGCCAGCGCCGCGCGCCAGTCGTGCTCGACCTCGACGTCGTCGTCGAGAAACGCGACCCACTCGGCGCTTGCCGCGCGCCACCCGGTGTTGCGGGCGGCGGCCGGGCCGGCGGCGCGGCCGGGCAGCAGCTCGGCGTTCAGTCCCGGCGGAGGGCCGGCCGGCAGCAGCGGCGGCGAGCGGTCCGGCCGGTCGTCGACGAGCAGGACGCGGTCGGGGAGCGGACCGTGCGCGCGCGCGAGCGAGGCGAGCAGGCGCTCGAGCGACGGCCGGCCGGTCGTGGGGATGACGACGTCATAGCTCACAGGACCGCCTCGCTCGCCGCCGCGGACGGCGCGGCCGGACGCAGCGCCTGGCCGCGGCGCACGACGAGCGAGCCGATCGCGAGCACGTCGACCGGAGACGAGCCGAAGCACTCCAGCGCGTCGCGCGGATCGTCGACCATCGGCCGCCCGGCGGTGTTCAGGCTCGTGTTGACCACGACGGGAACGCCGGTGCGCCGCTCGAAGGCGGCCAGCATCCGCGCGACGAGCGGCTCGCTCACCGGATCGACGGTCTGCACGCGCGCCGTCGCGTCGACGTGCACGACGGCCGGTATCCGCTGCGTCCAGCCGTCGCGGACGCGGTGCGTGAAGAGCATGTACGGGCTCGGCAGCGGGCCGTCGAAGATCTCCGCCGCGCGGTCGTCGCGGACCATCGGCGCGATCGGCCGGAACTGCTCGCGGCCCTTGACGTCGTTGAGGCGCTGGAGGTTCTCGCCGCGGCGCGGGTCGGCCAGCAGGCTGCGGTGGCCGAGCGCGCGCGGACCGTACTCGCTGGCGCCCTGGAACCAGGCGACGATCGCGTCCTGCGACAGCGCGTCGGCCACAACCTGCGCGACGTCGTCGACGCGCTCGTAGGCGACGCCCGCGCCGTCGAGCCAGGCCGCCAGCTCGTCGTCGCTCCAGCGCCGACCGAGCGCCGCCGTCGCCATCGGCCGCACGTCGTCGCCCAGCGCGTGCGCGGTGTGCAGCGCCGCGCCCAGCGCGGTCCCTGCGTCGCCGGCGGCCGGCTGGACCCAGATCTCGTCGAACGGGCCATCGCGCCACAGGCGCGAGTTGGCGACGCAGTTGAGGGCGACGCCGCCGGAGAGCGTCAGCAGCGATTCGCCCGTGCGCCCGTGCAGCCAGCGCGCGAGGTCGAGCAGCACCTCCTCCAGCCGTGCCTGCACGCTCGCGGCGAGGTCGGCGTGGTCCTCGCCGAAGTCCTCGCCTCCGCCGGCCGCCGGCGCGAACCGCGACCAGGGGACGTCCTCGGCGACGAAGCCGCCGTCGCCGGTCGCGCGCACGAGGTCGCGCAGCTCGGGCAGGAAGCGCGGCCGCCCGTAGGAGGCCATCGCCATGACCTTGTACTCGTCCGACGAGCGGCGGAACCCGAGGTGGGCGGTGAGCTCCTCGTACATCAGGCCGAGCGAATGCGGCAGGCGCTGGCGAGCGAGGATCTCCAGGTCGCCGTCGCGCGCGTGCCCGGCCAGATGCGAGAACGACTCGCCGCGGCCGTCCACGCAGAGCGTGGCCGACGAGCGCCGCGGCGCCGCCAGGTACGACGACGCGGCGTGCGCGACGTGATGGGCGACGAAGCGGACCCTGGCGGGATCGAGGCCGGGCAGCGCGGATGCGAGGAACAGCGGCGCCCGGCGCGCGTACAGCGTGCGCAGGTCCTCCCAGCCGTCCGCCGTGATGTCCTCTCCGGGCACCGGCGCGAGGTCGGGGTCGTAGGAGTACGCGACCGCGTCGAGGTCGGCCGGCGCGATCCCGGCCTGCTCGAGACACCAGCGCGCGGACTGCGTCGGCATCTCCCAGGTTGAGAACGGGACCGGCTCCTTGCCGTGCTTGCGACGGCTGAAGCGCTCCTCCTCGGCGGCTGCCACGACGTCGCCGTCGACGACGAGCGCGGCCGCGGGATCATGGAAGACGGAGTTGATGCCGAGCACGCGCAAGACCGGCTCCCTCCAAGCGTGTATGGGTCGGCGAAAGCACGCAGCCGAGCTTCCCGGTGAGTAGCAGGGGCTACGGGGCTTGTCAGGCTTCTGACAGCGCGGCAGGAGCCGATGCAGCCGGCGTGACGGCTGGCTGCGGACCCGTCCGCAGCTTCTGCGGCGGCGCCCGACGGGCGCCGGCGCCGGCCCCCGTGCCACCGGCACGCAGGCGTGCCGTCGGCCCGTCAGGTTACGGCCGGCATCCCGGAGAACGTCGCCCGCGCTGCGGCCGCGCGCGCTAGCGAGCGCCGTCTGCGGGCACCGCGGGTGCGCGGTGCACGACCTTCGTCAGCGTCAGCTCGTCGAGCAGCTCGGGCCCGAACCCGAACCCCGTGCCGCTGGCCTTGCGCGGCTGCGCCGCGCCGCCCGGCGCGCCGCCGAACACCGCGTTGATCTTCACCGTGCCGGCCTGCAGCTCGCGCGCCGCGCGCCGTGCGTGCTCCTCGTCGGCGGTCAGCACGGTCGCGGCGAGCCCGTACTCGCTCGCGTTGGCCGCCGCGAGCGCCTCCGCGAAGGAGCCGACCACGCGGACGGCCGCGACCGGGCCGAACGTCTCCTCGCGCATCACGCGCATCTCGTCGCGCACGCCTGTCAGCACCGTCGGCGCGTAGAACGACCCGGCGTCGCCCAGCCGCCGGCCCCCGGCGCGGATCTCGGCGCCGTCGCGCACGGCCTCGCGCACGTGCTCGTCGACGAGCTCGCGCTGGCCGTCGTCGATCAGCGGACCCATCTCGCTGTCGGCTTCCAGGCCCGGCCCCACCTTCAGCTGCTCGGCGCGCCGCGTCAGCGCGGTTATGAACGGCTCGGCGACGGCGTCGTGGACGTAGATGCGCTCCACCGAGGTGCAGATCTGGCCCGCGTTGGCGAACGCGCCGATCGCCGCCTGCTCGGCGGCCCACTCCGGATCGACGCCCGCGTCGACGATCAGCGGGTCCTTGCCGCCGAGCTCCAGCAGCACCTTCTTCGCCGTCCCCGCCGCGGCCTGCGCGATCTCGCGCCCCGTCGCCACCGAGCCGGTGTGCATGACGAGGTCGACGCCGGGGTGGGCGACGAGCGCGCGGCCCGCGCGACCGTCGCCGAGCACGAGGTTCAGCACGCCGGCGGGCAGCTGCTCGGCGAGGATCCCGGCGACGAGCGCGCCTGACAGCGGCGTCTTCTCGCTTGGCTTGAAGACGACGGTGTTGCCGGTGACGAGAGCGGCCGCGATCTGACCGCAGGCGATCGCGACGGGGTCGTTCCACGGCACGAGCAGCACGATCACGCCGCGCGGCTCGCGCACCATCTCGTCGTTCGCCCACCAGCCGCCGGCGAGCCGCGCGCCGCGGTGCAGCGGCCCCAGCTCCGCGTACTGCTCGAGCGCGCCGATCCCGGCCTCGACGCCGCCGCGCGAGTCGGCGAGCGGCTTGCCGTTCTCCCGCGTCTGAAGCTCCGCGATCGCGTCGAGCTGCTCGCGCATCGCGCGCGCGGCGGCCTTCAGCGCGGCGGCCCGCTCGGCCGCGGGGGTCTCGCGCCACGGCGCGAATGCGGCGCGCGCGTCGCTGACCGCCGCGTCGGCGGCCGCCGAGCCTCCGGCGGGAATCGTGTCCAGCACCTCGCCCGTGGCGGGGTCATGCACCTCGATGCGCTCGGCGGCGCTCGGCGCGTCCATCACAGTCGTGTTCACCTCCTGATCTCTTCCCGCGCAGCCGTCACGCCACTCGCGATTCGCGCGGCGCCGCCCGATCGCAGCGCGACCAGACCTGCCGCTGCGGGCCGTCCGGCGGCTGACAGCGGAGCGTTAGCAGCGGCGCCCGGCGGTGGTAGCCGCAGCGCGAGACCACGACGACCGAGAGGTCACCGCATGACGCTGATCGGACCACACCCGCCGTCGCGCCGCGTCCGTGCCACGTGCCCTCGCGCGGCTCGCGCCTGAGGCGTCCGGTGCGCGACCGCGCACAGCCGCCGGTCCCGCCCGGCTGGGAGACCAACCCGTCGGGCTGGGGCGAGCGGCTGCCGATCATCGGCCTGGCGATGGTCGGCTTCGCGATCGCGACGTACCTGTCGCTCTACCAGCTCGACGTCCTCGACACCGTGTGGGAGCCGTTCTTCGGCGACGGCAGCGAGACGATCCTCAACTCGCGGACGTCGGAGGTGCTGCCCGTCCCGGACGCGGCGCTGGGCGCCTTCGGCTACCTCCTCGATGCGATCACCGGCGCGATCGGCGGGCGCTCGCGGTGGCGCACGATGCCCTGGATCGTCGTCATCTTCGGCCTCGCCGTCGGCCCGCTGGGCCTCGTCAGCATCATGCTCGTCGTCATCCAGCCCGTCGTCTACGACTCGTTCTGCACGCTGTGCCTGGCGTCGGCCGTCGTGTCGCTGTCGATGATCGGCCCGGCGCTGGACGAGATGCTGGCCAGCCTGCAGTACCTCAGACGAGCGCGCGACGAGGGCCGCTCGGTCTGGCACGTCTTCTGGCATGGCGGCCCGCGGCTGGCCGGCGGGCAGGCCTGAGATGCCCGCGCAGATAGCCGCCACCGCGATCGGCCTGTGGCTGTACGCCTCGCCCGGCGTGCTCGGCTACGACGGCGCCGCGGCCGTCGTCGACCGGATCGCCGGCGCGCTGATCGTCACGTTCTCGTTTGTCGCGATCTGGGAGTTCCTGCGCGGCGTGCGCCGCGCCAATCGTCCGCTCGCCGCCGTGCTGCTCGTCGCGCCCTGGTTTCTCGAGCAACCGGCGGCAGGCGTGATCAGCAGCGCCGCCGCCGGCGCGGTGGTGCTCGCGCTGTCCTTCGTCGAAGGCACGATCAAGCGTCCCTACGGCGGCGGCTGGTCGGCGCTGCTGCGAGGCGGGCGGTAGCGCGCGGCGGCGCGCGCCGCCGCTCACGCCCGGATCTCGCCGCGCTGCAGGACGAGCGCCGTCTCCGCCGGCAGCTCGCCGTCCCACTCCGCGCCTGCCTCGGCGCGACTCGAGAGCACCAGCACCCAGTCCTCGCGTGGCACGGCCGCCGGCTCGTGGCCGAAGTTGAGCAGGACGCGGAGCCGCTCGGATCCGTCGACGCGGTCGTATGCCAGCACCTCGTGCGGCGCGTCGACCAGCTCGAGCGCACCGCGCTCGAGCGCCGCGTGGCGGCGGCGCAGGTCGATCAGCCGGCGGTACAGCCACAGCGTCGAGCGCGGCTGCGCGATCTGCGCCTCGACGCTGCGCGCCGCGGCGTCGGGCGCGAACGGCAGCGCCGGCGCGCTCTGCCAGCCGTGCATGGGCCGTCGCAGCCACGGCATCGGCGCCCGGCAGGGATCGCGGCCGCCGGGGTCGAAGCGCTGGTCGTCGGCGACGACCGCGTCCTCCAGGCCGAGCTCGTCGCCCTGGAAGACGAACGGCGTTCCGCGCAGTGTCAGCAGCAGCACCGCCGCGGCGCGCGCGCGTGCCTCAGAACCTCCGAAGCGGGTCCGTACGCGCGGGTTGTCGTGGTTTGACAGCACCCACGTCGGCCATGCGTCGGGGCCGAACGCGTGGCCGACCACGTCGATCAGCGCCTGCCACGGTCCGCGCGCAAAGCCGGCATCGAGCGCGAGGAAGTTGAACGCCAGGTGCAGCTGGTCGGGAGCGCCGTAGGCGGCGATCCGGATCGTGTCGCGCAGGTTGACCTCGCCGACGATCATGCGCTCGCCGTCGTAGGCGTCGACGACGCGGCGGATCTCGCGCAGGAGCTCGTGCGTGCCGGGATGGTCGTGGATCCTGACGCGCTCGACCTCGCCGAGCTCGGGCGGCTGGTCGGGCAGCGCGGCGTCCTTGCCGATCAGGTGCACGACGTCGGCGCGGAAGCCGTCGACGCCGCGGTCCAGCCAGAAGCGCAACACGTCGTGCATCGCGGCGCGGACCTGCGGCTCGGCCCAGTTGAGGTCGGGCTGCTCGGGCAGGAACAGGTGCAGGTACCACTGCTGCGTCGTGTCGTCGAACGTCCACGCGGGACCGCCGAACGCGGCGCGCCAGTTGTTCGGAGGCCGGTCGCCGTCGCGCCAGATGTACCAGCTGCGCCGCCGCGCGCCGCGTGACGCGCGCGCGTCGAGAAACCAGGGGTGGCGGTCGGAGGTGTGGTTCGGGACCCAGTCCAGCAGCACCCGCAGCCCGTGCGCGTGGCACTCCGCCAGCAGCGCGTCGAAGGCGGCGAGGTCGCCGAAGACCGGATCGATGTCGAGGTGGTCGCAGACGTCGTAGCCGCCGTCGGCCATCGGCGAGCGGTTGATCGGCGTCAGCCAGATCGCGCCGACGCCCAGCCACGCGAGGTAGGGGATCTGCCGGCGGATGCCCGCGAGGTCGCCGATCCCGTCGCCGTCGCCGTCGCAGAACGAGCGCACGTAGATCTCGTAGACGACGGCGCTGCGCCACCACGGCCACGGCGCGCCGGCAGCGCGCGAGCGCGGACGTCCGGGCCGGTCGCTCATCGACCGTTCGTCACGCTGCGACGCTGCGAGGTGCCAAGCCGCCGGTAGCGCAACGGCGCGACCTGCATCGGCTCATGCGCTACGAGTCGAAGTGCAGCTGCTCGATCATGCCGCACATCTCGATGACGCGCTGGACGGCCGGCGGGCCGCTGATCAGCGCGAGGTCCTGCCCGTCGCGCCGAGCGAGCCGGGTCGCGACGACGATCACCCGCAGGCCGGCCGACTCCAGGAACCCGACCTCGCGGAGGTCGAGCACGATGCGGGCGAAGTCCGCCTCGCGCAGCTCGCGCAGCGTCGTCTCCAGCGCTTGAGCGGTTCCCACGTCGAGCTCGCCGACGGGCACCACGCGAACGCAATCGCGCTCGGGATGCACGTCGATCCGGAAGGGGACACCGCCTCGCAGCGATCGATCGGCAGTGGGGACCATCTGCGCGCCTCCTCGTGGTGAAGCTGGGGGTGGGTGAGGAGCTGTCCGGCCGCTCCCTGCAAGAGCGCCGGCCGCCACCTGTCGCGACTGTGCCGCTGCCCCAGGCAGTCAGGCAGGCCCAAGGGCAACGACCCTTGGCAGGCTAGCCTCCGCGGCGCGCCGTTGCGCTGGACGGCGCCCGCGGGTCATCCGCCGGACGGTCCGGTCAGCGCGCGGACAACGCGCGCGTCCGGTGCCGGCGCCGGGGCAAGGACACCGCGTGTCGGTCCTCGGCCGCCTCCAGGAGACGCCGGCGCGGTTTCTCGCCGTGCTCGGTCTGCCGTCGTTCGCGCTGTCGCTCGCGGTCACGACCGTGTCGGGCCTGCTTCCGGTCGTCATCGCCGCGCAGGCGGGCCCGCTCGTCGCGGGGGCGCTCGTAGCCGGCGAGGGCGTCTTCGCGCTGATCGTGCCGCTCGTCGTCGGCCCGCTGTCGGACCGCAGCGGCCGGCGCCTGCCCTACCTGGCGGGCGCCGGTGCGGTCGCCGCAGCGATGCTCGTCCTGATCGGGCTGAGCGGGCCGCTGCTGGTCGTCGCGCTGTCGGTCGCGCTCTTCTACGTCGCCTACTTCACGTATCTCACGCCGTACTACGCGCTGTTTCCCGACCTCGTCGGCGAATCCGCGCGGGGCCGGTCGCAGGGGTCGCTCGGCACCTGGCGCGAGGTCGGGCTCGGCGTCGGGTTCGTCGGCGGACCGGCGCTGCTGGCGCTGTGGCGTCCGGCGCCGTTCGTCCTCGCGGCAGTCGTGCTGGTGGCCGTCACGCCGCTGTTCGGCGCCGTCGTCGGGCGACGCCTGCGGGCCGGCGGCGACGGGCGCCGGCAAACGCCGCCGGCCTCGGGTCGCGGCGCCGTCTGGCGGCTGCTCGCCGAGCATCGCGCGATCCGCTGGTTCGTCGCCGCGAACGCTCTGTGGGAGCTCGCGCTCGCGGCGCTGCGCGCGTTCGTCGTGCTGTTCCTGACGGTGGGGCTGGGCCGGTCGGAGACCTTCGCGTCGCTCGTGCTCGGCGTCGTCGTCGTCGCGGCGCTGATCGCCGCGCCGCTGGCGGGGTGGCTGGGGGATCGCTTCGGGCAGCGCCGCGTCCTCGCGGGCGCGCTGTGGGTCTACGGGAGCGGCCTGCTGCTGCCGGCGATCTCCGCGTCGCCGTACGTGCTGCCGTTCGTCTTCGCGGGGGCGCTGGCGGCGGTCACCGTGATGACGCTGCCCTACGCCCTGCTCATGGACCTGCTTCCGGAGGGCGACCACGGCAGCGCTGCCGGGCTCTACGGCTTCAGCCGCGGTCTGGGGCTGCTCGCCGGCCCGCTCCTCGCGGGGCTCGCGATCGTGACCCTCGAGCCGGTGTTCGCCTCCTCGGACGGCTACGCGGCGATCTTCCCGGTCGCGTCGCTGGCGATCCTCGCCAGCATCCCGCTGCTGCGCGGCTCGGGCGCCATCGCACGCGACGGTCCGAGGGCGTAGGCGGCGAGGACGGACGCGCCCGGTGGCGGTCCGGAGAACGGCTACAGCAGGCCGCCGATCCAGCCCAGCACGACCATGAACCAGATCACGCCGACGACGACGAACGTGGCGATCGGCGCCAGGCGGCGCGCGCCAGCGGCTTCGTCGCCGGTCGGCCGCTCCGACGTTGCGCGCCCGCGCGCCATCCAGTACTGAAGCCCGATCCAGCCGGCGCCGAGCGGCAACACGATCGCCGGCAGCGCCCACATCTCGCCACCGATGATCACGGCGATCGCGACGGTCAGGGCCGACGCCGCGCCGACCACCCACCATTCGAGCGCTTCGATCACGGAGCCCGATCCGCCGGCGGGAGCCTCGTCGCTGGTAGGCGTCAGCGCGCTGCGCTGCTCGGCGGTCGCACGCGCCCGATCCTGCTCGACGCTCGCCGTGCGCTCGTTGTGGCCGGTGCTGACGACCTCGGGGACGCCGCGTGCGTCGCGCATACCCGCGAAGTCCTCGACGAGGTCGCTGAGGACGGCGTCGGGATCTGCGACCCCCTCTTCCTCCAGTCGGGCCGCGACCGTCGGATCGACGTGCTCGGTCTTCGTCGACAGGGCGATCGATCCCGCGGCGACCGCCAGCGTTCCGCCGGCGTGCAGCGCAGCGGCCAGCACCAGCGCCCAGTACTGGCCTGTCGTAAGCGCCACGACGCCGCCGACGACGAGCGCCGTGAGGAACGTGACGATCAGGACCGGCCTGTTGGCCGTCAGCATCGCCGTGACGGGGGAGCGGGTCGCGTGTCGCTCGCGAGCGCGGTCGGGCACGTCCTCGGGTACGACGACCTCCTCGGCGCCGACCGCCTCCTGCAGCTGCTTCGTCAGCAGGTCGTTGGCCTTCGGCGAGAGGCTCGGATCGTCGGAGCGCACGCTCCGGCGCTCTTTGTGGGTTGAAGTCCGTTCATCCATGGTTGCCGAATACCCGGCGGCACGGGCCGGATGCAGGCGATCTCCGACGCGCCCCCCGCGACACGCGGTGATGTCTGCACGACCGCGACGGCGGCCAGACGTCCGGCAGCGCCGGACGACACTGTCAGCCGAACGACGCGGCACGCGATAGCGGCCCGGCGGGGGGTAGCCGTGCGCGATGACGCCGGCTCACACGCCTGCGCGCTCCGCCGCGTTCGACAGCGCCCGCGGCGAGGCCGACGACAGGAAGCGGCGCCGCCCGATCGGGCTCGCCCTGGCGGTCGCGATCCCGCTGAACACCTACCTGCTGACGACGGTCGCAGCGACGCTGCTCGAGCACACTCCTCCCGCGTCCTACTACCAGACGGTCGCGTTCCTGATCCCGTCGCTGCTCGTCACGCTGGCGCTCCAGGGGCAGTTCTTTCGCATCGAGTACCTGATCCCCCCGCCGCCGCGGATCGCCGATCACCATCCCCGTGTCGCCCGCATGTGGACGCGCACGCAGCGCCTGGCGGCGGTCGCGATGCTCGCCTACCTCGCCTCGGGCGAGCTCGCGTCGCTGTACGCCCTCGCGGCCCAGGACTCGTCGCCGCTGCTCTTCGGCCTGACCGCCGGCGCGGTCGTCACCGCCTTCATCGCGCTCGCGATCGTCGCGCTGATCGGGACGCCGTGGACGCCGTGAGCGCGGACGCCCGGGCAAACCGGTTCTGCGACCCCCCGGCCGTATCGCTCCGACGAGCGCTCGCCGCGACGCGCCGCTACCAGCGCCGCGACGCGGCCTGTCAGCGCCATGACGCGGCGCTGTCACTGCGGTGACGGCGCGCGACGGCTGCGCGGCAGAACGGTGACGGGGGTCGGGGCAAGGGTGTGTGGGCTCACCCCGCCCGCCACCGGATCCCCGCCCGGCGCGGCCAGTCGCGAAAAGGAGCAGCCCGTGAACCGACACGCACACAGCGCACACGCGAGCGGCCGCGGCGGGGCCGCCGGGCCCCGCTTCGGCCTGCCGCTCGTCCTCTCCCTGCTGGTCGCGGCGGTCGTGGCCGTCGGCTGCGGCGACGACGAGCCGGCGACCGAGCCCGATATCAGCGACATCACGTCCGAGCCCGCGCAGTACGTCGGCGAGGACGTCGACGTCCGCGGCGAGGTGTCGGACGTCTTCTACCTGCAGGGCGGGTTCATGCTCGACGAATCCGACGGTGGCGGCGATGACCTGATCGTCTACGACATGATCCTTCCGCTCGGCACGACGGAGGGTGACGAGGTGCGGGTCGAAGGGACCGTGCGGCTCGTCGACGACGACTTCCGCAGGCAGGCCGGCGACCAGTTCTTCGACGACCTGGCGTTCAAGGACGTCGAGGGCCAGGCGGCGATCCAGGCGACCTCGATCGTCGACCCGACCGTGCCCGCCGTGGCGGCCGGCCAGGACTTCGACACGCTGGACGGCAACGGCGACTCCTACCTCGACAACGACGAGATCCGCGAGAGCGCCGACGTCTCGGGAACGTTCGATGCCTGGAACACCGACGCCGACTCCGAGCTCGATCCCGACCAGATCACCGGCAACGCGTTCAGGCTGTGGGACCGCGACGGCAACGGCAGGCTCTCCGAGGACGAGTGGAAGACCGGCACCGAGCTGTGGTACCCCGACGACGCCGAGGTCGTCGTCTTCGACGACGTCGACGGCGACGGCGACTCCGAGCTGGACGCCGACGAGTTCGCCGAGCGCTTCGACGTGTCCGCGCTGGGCGAGACGTGGAGCTCCGACACGCTCGACGAGAACGAGTTCAAGTCGGCGTACTTCGGCTTGTACGACACCGATGACGACGGCAGGGTCTCGAGGTCGGAATGGACGTACGGGCCGTCTGCCTTCGGGATCCCCGCGCGGTAGGCGCCGGGCACCCCGGCCGGCGACCGGCAGCGCGAGCAGCAGCCGCTTGTGCCGCTCGCACTGCCGGCCGGTCCCAGCGCGATGCCGGCCGACGGATCAGCTCGGACGTCCTAGCCGGTCGTCGACGCCGCCGCCGACGAGCACTGGGCGCTGATGTAGAACGGGACGTTGGCGAGCGTCCCGACCGGTGAGTACGTCGTGACGACGGCTCGCCCGATCGGCTGCGGCTGGCCCTGCGCCACCACGAACGCCGGGCCCGAGCGTGCGGTGGCCTGGTAGAAGCAGGTCGTGTTCGCCGGCGTCGGGAAGTCCACCTGATAGGTGCCGGTGGCGGTCCTCGTCGCGGCGATCTGCTCGGTGGTCTCCGCCTCGACCTGGCCGTTGGCCCCGATCGCCGCCGCGTCGAAGTCCTGCCCGTCGACGAAGTCGGCGTTCAGGCCGCTCGCGACGCCGGTGGCGTTCGTCGCGAAGGGCTTGGTGTTGGGACCGCCGCCGCCGGCGGAGATGAGGCCGGTGATCGCCCCGTCGGTCTCGAACTCGAACGCGAAACCCTGCTCGAGGTTGTTGGCGCGGATGCACGGCTCGTTCTTGGCCGCCGTGCCGCCGGCGCCGGAGCGGCAGCCGTAGATCGCGCCGCCGCCGCTGCTGGACTTGTTGGACTGGCGGGTGCCGTACGTCGGCGTGTCCGCGATGATCTCGGTCTCCCGCTCGAACTCGAGGCTCGGATTCGGCGACGGGTTGCGGACGCCGCCCTCCAGCTCGGTGCCCTCGCCGAAGCCGCCCGCGGCCGGAACGGCTGTCGCGACGGCCGCCACCGCGACGGCCCCGATCACCAGCGTCCGGTGGCCGAGCGCCTTGAACCTGCGCTGCCCATCTCGTCGACCTGCCCTTGGCATCTGCTCCTCCTGGGTTCTCGACGCCGGCTGCCCCGGCGCCCACACGGAGGTCGCCCGCGAGGGCGCCTCCCGGTCGCGCCCCCGCTACCCGCCGTCCACCCGCGGCCGCGCGACCTGTCTGCCGGATGACGACTCGGCCGACCGGCCGGCGGACCGGCGTCCCCCTGCCGGCCGGCGGTCAGCCGCCGCCCGAGCGGACCTGCCCGAAGTTCACGAGGCTGACGATCAGGACGCCGCCGAGCGCGTTGCCGAGCACGGTCACGCCCTGCCAGCCGAGCGCCTCGGCGAGGCCGACGCGGCCGTCCAGCGCCGCCGCGATGACCTCGATCGCGGAGGCGATGCTGTGGTCCAGCGACGACAGCGCGACGATCGCCGTCAGCAGCCAGATGACGACGAAGGCGCCGATCGACGTCTCCGTCGCCTCGACGAGCCACGCGACCAACGCCAGCAGCCAGCCGGCGAGGACGGCGCTCCAGAACGTCGTCCAGCCGTCGCGCGACGCCGCCTCGTCGCCGAGGCGCGCGATCTCGTCGCGAAGCGCCTGCGAGATCGCCGTCGTCTCCGTCGCGATCAGCGCGAAGAGCAGGGCGCCGAGCAGGTTCGCGGCGAGCACCACCGCCCACAGCCGCGCGGTTCCGGCCAGGTGACGGCGATCGGTCAGCGTGAGGGCGACGGGGTAAAGCGTGTTCTCCGTGAACAGCTGGGCGCGGCCGAGGATGACGGCGATGTAGCCCGCGGGGTAGAGCAGCGCCCCGGCGAGCGGCCCGGCCGAGCCGTCGACCAGCACGATCGCGGCGACGTATGCCAGCGGTGTCGCGCCCAGCGTGAAGCCGGCGAGCAGCGCCGAGAACGCCAGCGCGCTCGACGAGCGCTCGAGCTGCTCCTCGGCGTTGGAGGCGACCCGCTGGTAGATCTCCCGCGCGTCCGGCCGGTTGGAGCGCGTCTCGCGGCTCACGGGCCGGTGTCGAACGCGTGGCAGACCATCGTGCCGATCCTCGCGCGCCCTCAGCCCGAGTCGGCGGCGACGACGACGGGGCAGGGAGCGTCGCTCACCAGGGCGTGCGACGTGCTCCCCAGCAGGGCGGCGCGAACCGTTCCCCGCCCCCGCGAGCCGACGACCAGCAGCTCGGCGCCGTGCTCGGCGGCGACCCGCCGCAGCCCGGCGGCGACGTCGTCGTCGAGCGCCACGACGATCTGCGCGTCGTCGATGCCGCACGCCGTCAGCAGCCGCTCGATGCGTCGGCGCGCCTCGTCGCGGGCCTCGTCGAGCTCGCCGGCCTCGGGCATGACGGGGTACTGGTTCGGCAGCGCCGGCGCCGGCGCGACGATGACGCCGTCGCCGCTGTTGATGGCGGGACCGCCGCTCGGAAACGGACCCGGCGGCGCGATGTGCGCGGCGACGAGCCGGCGCTGAAGCCGCGTCGCCAGGTCGGCGGCGACGCGCAGCGCGCGGCAGGTCCCGGCGTCCTCGACGTCGCCGTCGCCGTCGACGTCGACGGCGCACATGACCGTGGGGGCCACCATGGGCGGACGGCTACCCACTATCTGCGCCGACCGAGCGGTCCGATGTCCAGCGGCGCGGTCAGCCGGATGACCGCGAGCCGATGCGGCCCGGTGGGCGGGGAATGCGGCCAGCCATGAGAGCCGCTCGATCGCGCGCCGCCGTGGCCGTCGCCGCAGTGCTCGCCGCGGGTTGCGGCGGCGGCGACGGCGACGGCGGGACCGCCGGCGAGCGCTCCGTGCGGACCGCTCCGATCGCCGCCGGCGACGGCGGCGGCACGCTGGCGGCGGTGCCGCAGATCTACCGGCGCCTGGAGCCGTCGGTCGTCGCCGTCGAGGTACGCGGCGCCCGGGGCAGCGGCGAGGGCAGCGGCGTCGTCTACCAGCCACGCCGGATCGTGACCAACCACCACGTCATCGCCGGCGCGCAGAGCGTCGCCGTGGCGCTCGCCAACGGCGAGCGCGTCCCCGCGCGGATCGTCGCGAGCGACGCGCGCACCGACCTGGCGCTGCTGGCGGTCGATCGCGACCTTCCACCGGCGACGTTCGCCGACGAGCTGCCGCCGGTCGGCTCGCTTGCGGTCGCGATCGGCAACCCGCTCGGGTTCGCGGGATCGGTGACCGCGGGCGTCCTCTCGGGCGTCGATCGTGCGATCCCCTCCGGTGGCCAGACGCCCGCGCTCGTCAACCTGCTCCAGACCGACGCACCGATCTCGCCCGGAAACTCCGGCGGCGCGCTCGTCGGCGAGGACGGGGAGGTCATCGGCATCAACGTCGCCTACATCCCGCCGGCCGCCCGCGCGGTGTCGATCGGCTTCGCGATCCCCTCCCCGACCGTCGTCGACGTCGTGCGACAGCTCGATGACGACGGCGACGTCGACCACGCCTTCGTCGGCGTCCAGCTGCGACCGCTCACGCCCGACGTCGCCGAGAGCCTGGACGTCGGCGTGCAGCAGGGCGCGATCGTCGCCGGGGTCGGCGACGGCACACCCGCCGAGCGGGCTGGCCTGCGCGCGGGGGACGTGATCGTCGAGGTCGGCGACCGGCAGGTCAGGACCGTCGAGGACGTCCTCTCCGAGTTGCGCCGGACCGAGCCGGGCGAGCGGCTGGTCTTCACGGTCACACGCGACGGCGACCGGCGCGAGATGACGGTCACCACAGGGCGGCGGCCGGACCGATAGCAGCGGCGGGCGGCGGGCGAGGAGGCCCTGCGGTCTTGCCACCCGTCGACGATCGTGGCCAGATGGCGGCGAGGCCGGGTCGATCTGTTGTCGCCAGACCGCAACAAGTCGACCCGCGTGGGGCCGCCGAGGCACGCCCCCAGACGCCGGGTCGATCTGTGACCGTCAGACAGCGACAACTCGACCCGCCTGCTGCGCTCGCTGCGAGCTGACGGCCAGCGCCACCCCAACGCGGCGCGCCTCGCAGGATTGGGGTCAGCTGTAGGGGCGCCCCGCGATGCCCGACTCGCCCCGCGGCGAGATGGTGGCGCCATGCCCACCACCAACGAGCACACCACGACGACTGCCGCAGGTCTTCGGGAGCAGCTGGAGCTGCTCGAGCGCGAGCGCGCGACCGCGCGGCTCGCCGGAACGGCGACCAACGACCTGTACACAAGCCACCTCCTCGACGAGCTCGAGGCGGTCCGCAGCGCCTACGTCGGCGCCGCCGTCACCGAGATCGCATCCCTCCGCGCAGCCCTCGGCGCCCCGCTGGCCGGCTGACGCCCCATACGAGACCGAAAGGCAGACAAATGTCATCCGTCACACCGGATCCGCGGCGCTGGAAGGCGCTGTGGATCATCGCCGTCGCGCAGTTCCTGGTGATCATGGACACGTCGATCATCGGGGTTGCGCTGCCCGACATCCAGCACGAGCTCGGCTTCAGCCAGGCCGACCTGTCGTGGGTCTTCAACGCGTACGTCGTCGCATTCGGCGGGTTGCTCATGCTGGGCGGCAAGCTCGCCGACGTCTATGGACCGCGCCGGCTCTTCACCGCCGGCTTCGTACTGCTCGCCGCCGGCTCGCTGCTCGCAGGGCTGGCCGACGCGCCCGGCACCGAGATCGCCGGACGGGCGGTTCAGGGCGCCGCCGCCGCGCTGATCGCGCCGGCCGCCCTGACCTTGCTGATGGTGCTGTTCAGCCATGACCCGCGCGAGCTGACCAGGGCGATGGGGCTGTACGGCGCCGCCGCCCCGGCGGGCGGCACGGCCGGGGTCTTCCTCGGCGGCGTGCTGACCGACGGGCTGGACTGGCGCTGGACGCTGCTGATCAACGTGCCGCTCGCCGTCGCGGTCCTCGTCGCGACGCCGCGCCTGCTGCCCGCCGGGCTGCGGCGGCGCGGGCGGATCGACGTGGCCGGCGCGATCACCGCGACCGCCGGCCTCGCCGCGACCGTGTTCGCGATCGTGCGCGCCAACGAGGCGGGCTGGGGCTCGCCGGAGACGCTGCTCACCCTCGGCGCGGGGCTGCTCGCGCTCGGGGCGTTCGTCGCCCTCCAGGCCAACCGGCGCGACCCGCTCATGCCGCTGAGCGTGTTCCGCATCCCGAACCTCGCGTCGGCGAACGTCGTGATGGCGCTGCTCGGGGCCGCGTGGATCCCGATGTGGTTCACGGCGAATCTCTGGCTGCAGCAGGTACTCGGCTCGGGTCCGTTCGCGGCGGGCGCCGCGCTGCTGCCGATGACGATCCTGATCATGGCGGTCATGGTCGTCGTCGTCGCGCGGCTGATCGCCCGCTACGGCGTCAAGATCCCGATGGTCGCGGGCCTCGCGATCCTGACCGCCGGGATCGCGTTGTTCGCCACCGTCCCGTCGGACGGCGGCGGCTACGCGAGCGCGTTCCTGCCCGCGTCGCTGATCGCCGCGCTCGGCATGTCGCTGACGTTCATCCCGGCGATGATGGCCGCGATCGGCGCCGCGCCGCCCGAGCAGGGCGGCCTGGCCTCGGGCATCGTCAACACGACCTACCAGGTCGGCTCGGCGCTCGGGCTGGCCGCCATCACGGCGCTGTCGCTCGCGTCCGGCGCCGATCAGCTCGGCAACCCGGCTGAGCTGACCGACGGGTTCCATGCCGCGTTCCTCGGCGCGGCCGGGATCGCGCTGGTCGCAGGCGTGATCGCGCTCGCCACGCTGCGCGTCCCGCGCCCGGCATCGGAGTCGCTCGATGCCGCTGCGGAGCAGGAGCTCGCGCAGGCGGCGTGACCTCGCAACGGCGGATATCGCCGGCCGGGGACGTCCCGGCCGGCGCCGTCGCCGCGACCGACAGCGACCGTCGCCACGACCGACAGCCACCATCACGACCAAGAGGCACGACATGAGCACCAGCACAGGTCATCGCGCGGCGATCGGGACGGTCGATCGCCACCTCCTCCGCCACTACGCCGAGATGGTCGCCGTGATGTTCCTCGGCATGGCCGTCCTCGGAGCGCCGGCCGGGTGGG
>JBKHXR010000054.1:0-49435 GCA_046565905.1 Thermoleophilia bacterium
CAAAGGCGAAAAAGCGATCCGCATCCTCGCCCCCGTCACCGTCAAGCACCGCGACGACGCCGAGGACACCGAGCAGCGCAAGGTGTTCTTCCGCGCCGTGCCGGTCTTCGACGTCAGCATGACCGACCCGCTGCCCGGCAAGACGCCGGTCGCGCTCACACCGCCGGCGCAGCCGATCACCGGCGACAGCCACGCGCACCTGATCCCGCACCTGATCGCATTGGCCGACGAGCTGGGCTATCGGGTTGAGATCCGAACGCTGCCCAATCCTGGACCGCAAGGCTGGTGTGACCCCACGCGCCAGGGCATCGTCATCGCCGCCGGAGCGGCCAACAAGCAGGTCCGCACGCTCATCCACGAGCTCGGGCACGCGCTTGGCATCGGCTACGAGCACTACGGCCGCCGGCAGGCGGAAGTGCTTGTCGACTGCGTCACCTACATCGTCTCAAGCTCCGTCGGCCTCGACGTCGGCGGCGAATCGATCCCGTATGTCGCCGGCTGGGGCGAAGACGGCGCACTGGACTCCATCCGCGACTACGCCCACACGATCGACACGGTCGCTAGGCGCATCGAGAACGCGCTGAACGCCGCGCACGAGCCGCCCACCGACGCGATCGCTTCTAAAGCCCGCGCCGCATAGCGCTTCGCTCGGTGGGGGCTGCACCACCCCGATGATCGGGCAAGCCCGCCCGGCAGCCCGCGACGCAGCGCGGCGACGCGCGTCAGGCCCGCCGGCCGGTCTCACCCGGGACGGGGCTCATGCAGCCCCCGACCGAACCGACACAGGCGGCAGCGCGACTCCCCCTGCGCGGCGACGAGGCCGAGCTCTACCGCCGGCACCACCACGATCTGCACCACGCCGTCACCCACGCGGTCAACGCGCCACGCGAGCTGATCGAGGATGCCTGCCAGAACGCGTGGACGATCATGCTTCGAGCTCAGCCCGACAGGACGTCGATCTTTGGCTGGCTCTACGTGGTCGCCATCCGCGAGGCGTTCCGTCTGTGCGAGCGCGAGCGACGGCATCTTCACCTAGAGGCGATGCTTCCGAAAGGATCCTGGGACGCCGTCATCGCCGACGCGTTCTCGATTGACGACATCCTCGAGGCCCGCGAGGCGCTGAGGATCCTCGCCGGCCTGCCGGATCGCCAGCGCGCAGATCTCACCCTCCTGGTCGCCGGCTTCAGCTACCGCGAGATCGCCCAGATGACCGGCGGACGGACGCACACCAATGTCAACAAGCACATCGCCAAAGGTCGGGCCCGCGTGCGACGTGCCCGCCTGGCCGACAGCGCCAACGGCCAGCGGCGCAGTCGGACCTAGCATCCGCGCTCGTGTTGCCGGGGCTCGACGTCGCGGCCATCCGCTACTACTGCGAGCAGCGCCTCCTGTCGCACGCGCTGCATCGGGTCGCGTCGAAGCCGACGTGACCGACCGCGCCGTCACGGTGATGGAGTGCCGCGCGGCGTGGCGCGCGGACTTTGGCTTCGAGTGGACGCGCCGCGGCATGGCCCGCTTCCGCTACACCGCCACGCACAGGCACTGGATGCTGTACTGGAGCGACCGCAACCAGCGCTGGCACAAGCACGACCTCGTCGCGCCGACGTGAGATGTGCTCGCGCTGCTCGACAAGCTCGACCGCGACCGCACCTGCATCTTCTGGGGCTGACCGGCACCGCCCGCTCAACCGGGGGGCCAAGAATCGTCAGCGCGGCTCCTTATGAGTAGAGATGCGCATCTGGTCACGAGAGCCCGACGAGGACCCGCGAATCGACTCGGTTCTGATCCTCCTCGACACCCTCACCCCCGCTGGCCGCCGCGACCTCGCCAACGCGCTGCTGCGAGCGGCATGGAGCGCATCGCTGGAAGAAACCCGCGTGCTCTTGCTCGACGTACTCGTCGCAACCGACGCGACGGCGATTTGGGAGTAGTAGGCGTGAGTTCATCTGAGCCAAGGCAACCTCTGGCGATCGAGGCACGACCGACTGCGTCAACCACTGATCTGCGCGCCTTGCCGGCGCTGCTGACGGTCGCAGAGACCGCTGAGATCCTTCGAGTCGGGCGCAGCTGGGTCTACGAGCACGCCGCCGAGCTCGGCGCCGTCAAGCTCGGAACCGGGCAGACGGCGCCACTGCGGATACCCCGTGACGGCGTGCAGCGGATCGTCGACGCCCCCTCTTCGCGCCGCGATCGCCGCTGGGTACCCGCGGCGCAAACGCGAAATGCCACAACATCATCGAACGGCGAGTTGCGCGCTCGTCCTCGCCTGTAGGAATCTGCAGGTCATGCCACGGCGACCGACGGGGCAGATCCGCGAGCACACCCACCGCGACGGCGTGGTGAGCTACAGCGTCCGCTTCCGCGGCAGCGGCTACCCCAACCAGAGGATCCTTCTCGGGCGCAGCGACGAAGGCATGACGCGCGCGAGCGCAGAGCACGAGGCACGCCTGATCTCCAGCCAGATCCTCGCCGGGACCTGGACTCCGCCGCTGAAGGCCGACTACGTCGAAGCGGAAGTCCCGACCATCGCGCAGGTTGCGGACGAGCACTACCAGCGCAAGGTCCGTAAGGGGCTGCGCCCGAACAGCCTGGCCGACATGAAGCGCAAGCTCGAGATCCATTTGCTGCCGCACTTCGGTCACATCACCGTCAGCGAACTGACGAGCCGCGACGTCGAGGCCTACCTCGATCGAAAGCTCGCAGAGAACCGCCGCATCGAGGCAGCGCTGGCAATCGGCGAGCCGCTTGTGGATGGGCGCGGACGCGCGATGCAACCGCTGCGTCCGCAGACGATCAACTCGCACCTGCACCTGCTCTCGGAGATCCTCGCGCGCGCCGTGCGCGAGGGACTGCTCGCACGAAACCCCGCCGAAGGAGAGGACCTCCGACTCGAGGTCCGTCGTAAGAAGAAGTACGGCCTTGAGCTCGATGAGGCGATGTCGCTCGTCGACGCGGCAGGCAAGCTCGACCAGCGCCCCGCACCAAGCGACGAGCTGCGCCGTCGGATCGTCAGCATGCGCGCGACGGGTAAGGCATGGAAGGCGATCGCCACCGAGCTCGACATCGCCGAATCGACCGCGATCTACCACGCCAACCGCTCCTCGGCGCGGCCAGTGCCGCGCTACCGCCCGGTCGTCGCGACGCTCACGCTCGCGGGTCTGCGCGTCGGCGAGCTCTGCGCGCTCAACTGCGAGCATGTTGACCTCGCGCGTCGCGAGCTTCGCGTGCTCGATGCCAAGACGCCGGCGGGGGTGCGCCGCGTCGACATCCACGACGATCTCCAGGAAGAGCTTGCCTCGTACAAGGCAGCGCGCGGTGCAGCGTGGAAGCCGGGCGAGCCGGCGTTTGTGAACGCGCGCGGCAAGCGTTGGACGCGCAACGCCATCGCGCAGCACGTGATCCCGCCGGCCCTGGAGCAGGCCAACAGCCAGCGCACCGACGCGGGACTCCCCGCGATCCGCGAGGAGGTGACCCCGCACACGTTGCGCTACACCTGCATCGCCTCGCTATTTGCCGCCGGCGCCGACCAGGAGTACGTCGCCGACCAGGTCGGGCACGAGGACGTGACGACGACCAACCGCATCTACCGGTACGTGCTGCAGCGGCGCCGACGAGGTGACGTCGGACGCCGCCGCCAGTTGGCGATGCGCGAGTCGGCCACTGACATTCGGCGGGCAGAACATGTGCCTACCCAACCGCGAGGCTGAGCTCCGTTCAAATCACAGCTGGCTCCGCCGCTGTGGGAGCGTCATCGGTATCGACCGGCGGCGTGACGTCGCGGCAGCGACGACTGATCCGTCGCATCGCAAGCGCAAAGTAGAGGCGAGGACGCCGCAGGAGGAGGTTCGTCATCCCCGCGCGGCACCGTACGTTGAGCGGCCTCTCTGGGCTGCTGGTGATGGGTGGAGATCGATCTCAACGACGGCACCTCATGCCGGCTACCTAACTAGCCCCGCCGGGTGTACTTGCGGCGTGGCAACGGAGGCGCGGGCTTGTCCGGCGCGTTCTTGGTCTCGCGAAGAACGCCGCGCAGGAACCGCGCTAGCGGTGGCGTCGGGGATGGCTTGAAGAACCGGCCGTCGCTGTGGGTCAGCAGTCCCAGGCTGACGAGGGCGTCGAGGTGCGCGTCCAGGGTCCCCACCGAGACCTTGCAGGCCTTCTCGAGAGCGCTTCGCCGCCAGCCCTCCAACGGCGGGCTGGTCTGCAAGACCAGCTCGAGTAGGCAGCGGCGGCTGGGCGCTCCGAACGGCCAGGAGCGCACCGTGATGGGTGGGGATCCGGGGGCGGCCGTCCGAGGCATGATTAGGATTATTCCCTAAATGAGCCTGCACCTGGTCCATGCTCCGGAGCCGCCACCGCTCCCCGTCCTCCCAACGGTGGTCCTGCGCCGCCCGGGGGAACGGCACGAGGTCATCGCCGTGCCGACGGAGAACGCAGCGGAACTGGCGCAAGCCGCGGCGTGCTCCGGTATCTCCCTCGACTTGTCGGTCACCCTGCTCGCCGAGGCGGAGCTGGCCGTGATCTGGCTGAGGATGACGGGAAGGTGGGAGAACTTCGCCGCGCACCCAGGGGCCCCGGTGGCGCTGTCGGCCGCGGAGGCCGACTACCTGCGCGCGCTCACCGTGGGGCGCAAGGCGAAGGCGCCGCCGAAGGCCGCGCAGACCGTGGTGAGTGTGCCGGTGCGCCTGGTGGCACGCTGCTCGCCGGATCTACTTCGCGGGCTTCCCGGGGAAGTAAGTCTCGAGCAGGCTATCGCCTGGGAGGCCGCCGCCCTGCGGGAGGGGCTGCAGATGGGAGAGTGGCTGATGCGTCAGGCGCTGCTGGTCAGCTGACCTGGGCCAGGTCGCCGCGGCCCGCGTCGATACCCTCGAGCAGCGCCGCGAAGGTGGCGTAGGGGGTGACGTCGACGCCCGCGTCGTGGCCGAAATGGGAGGCCAGGTTGATCGTCCCGCGCAGCCACTCGCGGCGCTCCTCCTGGGTGCCGTTGCCAGCCTCGCGCTCCTCGGTCACGCGCACCACCGCGCAGTGGGCGTCGGCGGCCTTGCCCTGCGGCGGCTTGCCCTTGGGATGCTTGCCACACCGGCACGGCATGGCCGCGAAGGCGCGTCCGGCGGCGTCGCCCTTGATCTGGAACGAGTGCACGAACGCGGGGTGGTAGGCCAGGCGGTGGCGTGGGCCCTTCTGGGCTGGCTTGTCGGCGTCGGGCTGGCTGAAGCGCTCGGCAGCGCCGAGGCCGATGCAGGAGGAAATGTCGGAGACCAGCAGCGGCAGGTGCAGGCCGCCCGGGCCGCAGCTGACCACCGGGCGGCCGGTCTCCGAAAGCCCACCCAGCAGGTGGCCGCCGCCGGTCAGCTCCTTCGCCGGGCCGCTCTCGGTGAAGCCCTCGATCTTCACCCAGTAGCCGTCGGCCTCGAGCGCGGCGTAGGCCTCGATCAGCGCCTCGACGGCCGCGGGCGATGCCACCACCCCGCGCTGCAAGGCGATCACCGCGTAGAACTGGCGTCGGACCTGCACCGCGGCGTGCTCGGCGGGCTGGTCCATGCGCTCGGCCTTGAAGTGCGCGAGGCCGGCTCTGGCCAGCTCGAGATCCAGTGTCCGGCCGCGCGTGCCGACCGCGCCGGCAAGATGGTAGGTGTTGAAGATGATGGTGGCGCCGTGGCCGCGCTGGGAGTCCATCGGGTCCTCCGCCAGCCGGATCATCTCGGCCAGCCCGACCTTGTCGCTCTCGGGGCGGAAGGCGGCGCCGCCCCCGAAGCTCTGGCGCCGGTAGTTCTTGCTGCGCCTGGCCGCGGGCAGTTGGCGCAAGTTGGTCATCGGGTCCAGCGCCAGACCCATCGGCTCGGGCACCGCAGAGAACAACGACAGCTCGCGATTGTGCCCCATGTAGTACAAGGGCGAGGCCGTCATGGTCACGCCCAGCTCGCGCAGGACGGGAAGCAGCCACTCCTGCTTGTGTCCCAGCCAAGGCACCAGCGAGCCGCGCCGGGCGGCCGGATGAAGCGGGTGCTGTCCACTGGCAGACATCGCCACTACGGAAGGAAACCGACCGTTCCGGACAGATGGCCCAGAGCTGACGGCTTCCGTCCGGACCCGGTGGTGAACTATACGAACCTATGTTCGTCTGGCACTTCGATCGCACGATGCCGTGCTCACCAGGCAAGATGCGCCCATGGCCAAGCGGCTGCACGAAGTCCGTGACCCGGTCCACGTATTCGTCGACTTCGACGACGACGAGCGCACGGTCATCGACAGTCCTGCCTTTCAGCGCCTGCGGCACGTCCACCAGCTGGCGCTCACCTACAAGGTTTATCCCGGCGCATCCCACAAACGCTTCGAGCATTCGCTGGGCGTCATGCATCTCGCCGGCAGGGTCTACGACGTCATCACGCGGCCGGACAAGGTCTCCGATTCGGTGCGCGAGCACATCCCGACCCCGGGGCAGAACGACTACGGCTACTGGCGGACCGTCGTGCGCATAGCCGCGCTCTGCCACGACACCGGCCACCTGCCCTTCTCGCACGCGGCGGAGGACGAGCTGCTCCCCGACGGGTACGACCACGAGCGCATCACGTGGGAGATCATCAACTCCGAGCCCATCAACAAGATCTTCGACGGCATCACGCCATCTCCCAAGCCCGGGCACGTCGGCAAACTGGCGGTAGGTCCGAAGAAAGCGGGCCGGTACGACCCCGACGTGGAGTTCTCCCCCTGGGAGGCCATCCTGACCGACGTCATCACCGGCGACGCATTCGGCGTCGACCGAATGGACTACTTGCTGCGCGACTCTCTCCACACGGGCGTCCAGTACGGCCGCTTCGACCACGACCGGCTGATCAATACCCTCCGCGTCATACCGGAGCCGCCGCGCGAGCAGGACGAGGGCGACGGCAAAACGCTCCCGGTGCTGGGATGCGAGCGCGGCGGCCTTCACTCGGCCGAGCAGCTCCTGCTTGCCCGCTACTTCATGTTCAGCCAGGTCTACCACCATCCAACGCGGCTGGCCTACAACGAGCACCTCAAGGATTTCTTGAAGGCCTGGCTGCCAGATGGCGTATTCCCCGCTGACGTTGACGGCCACCTCAGCCGCGACGACTCGGACGTGCTCGCCGAGATCAAGCGCGCCGCCGCCGATCCCGATCACGCCGGCCACGAATCGGCGAGGCGCATCGTCACCCGCGACCACTTCAAGAAGGCCTACGAGAAGCGACCGAACCCTACGGGCGACGACGATCCCAGCGGCGACCGCGCCGGTGACGTCGCCGTTCTCGCCGAGGCCGCCAAGCAGCAGTTCGGCGCCGACAAGATCGCCTACGGGGCGGCCCCCAGCAACAAGACTCCGCCTGATTTTGCCGTCCGCGGAGACGACGGCAAGAGTGTGTGGGCCAAGGGTCTGTCCGAGGTCATGCAGAAACTGCCCGAGTCCCCCGACGAGTTCGTACTCGCCGATCAGAAGATCCGCGCCGAGGTCCGCGGTTGGCTGCAAGCCAACCGGGAGTCCATCCTGGACGACGCGCGGAAGAAGAAGATCCAGGAAGCAGAAGAGGAGGTGGCGCAGTGAACCGGCTTGTACAGGAAGCGGTCCTTGTTGGTCTGGCAAGGCGGCTGCGTGATCAGGGCAGCTGGACGGGCGAAACCCACCTGCAGAAGGCCACCTACTTGCTGTCGGAGCTGTACGGGATCGACTTCGACTTCGACTTCATCCTCTACAAGCACGGCCCGTTCTCCTTCGACCTGCGTGACGAGCTGGCGGCGATGCGCGCAGAAGGCCTGATCGACAGCACATCGGTGAACCCCGGATACGGCCCGCGTCTCGAAGTCACGACGCGCGGCGAGCAGGTCGAGCAGAGCTTCAGCAAGACCATGGCCCGCTACGGCACCGCCCTGGACTGGATGGCCGAGACCCTCGGCAACCGCGGAGTCATGGACCTCGAACGCCTCGCCACCGCCATGTGGGTCACCAGGAAGCTCGATGACGAGGCTCCGGTTGCCGAGCGCGCCGCCGCCCTGCGCGCCGCCAAGCCTCACATCTCCGAGGACGATGCCGAGGCGGCGGTGAAGGAGATCGATGAGTTGCTCGCCCAGACGGCCACGGCCGGCAGCTAGCGCAACGCCCACCACAGCAGCGGCATCAGCCCCGCCGGGTTGCCATGGCTGATGAGCATCCAGACTGCGAACACGCACGCGATGGCGATCACCAGCAGCCGCAGCGGCTCGCGCAGCGCGGCCGACCACGCCGTCACCGACTCTGGCGTCAGGCGGGACGGCGCGCTCATGTCGAACCCAAGGTGACGGTCATGTGCAGGGCTATCCGTTGTCGTGCGATCTTCGGGCCGCAGAGGTGCGCTTCGGCGCGGTCTTCTTGGCTTTGCGGCGCACGGTCTTTTTCGCCGCCGCCGCCGTCTGCTCGGTCTCGGGCGTGGCCTTGGCGAACGGCGGGAGCAAGCGGTTGAGGTTGACCTGAGTGAAGCCGAGCCGGGCTCGGGGTGCGGGCCGGTAGTCGAGCCAGCTGCGCAGCAGGCGCGCGTCGCGCAGTTCGACCATGCCTCGCTGCATGGAGTCCGGGGACAGCCCGTACCAACGGGTGGCGTGTTCTGTGCGCAGCTCGAAGACCTCATTCTGCGCCATGCAGATCAGCAACGTCGCCCGGGCGCGCAGGCTGAGCTTCTTGTGCCAGCGCTGCAGGAAGAAGTCGTAGGGCAGGTAGAAGAAGCCGTGGCCCTCGCCCTTCTTGGGCTTGGTGTACTCGGCCCCGAGTCCGTCCTCGCGCATGAGGTAGGCGCGGCGCAGCCGGTTGTGCTTCTCGGACCGGATCAGCTGCTGCTTCTCGAGCCACGTCCAGTTCTTGGAGATCGTCGTCTCCGAGCTGACGGTCTGGGAAAGGTCGAGCGCGCGGGCCCATGCCATGGCGGGCAGCTCGACGTCGAACTCGCCGCCGCTGGCCGCGCAGTGCAAGAGGAGGAAGAGGTCCAGCGCCAGGCCCCGTCGCTGCTCGACGAACTTCACCAAGGGACCCGGGGTGTTCTTCTTCTTCGCGTGCTGCAGGAAGTCCCGGCGAAGCGGTGTCGAGCTACGGCGGTGGCGCTGCGGGTTGAGAAGATCCTCGAGCGTGTCCTGCGCTGTGGCGATCTGTGGTGCCTTGGGTGCCATCGGCTAGATCTTGGCATGGTCGTCCAATTGACCACTCGCATCTGAGACGCGCGGAGTTGCCGTGCCAGCGGGTACGTGCAGAGATCAAGCAGATGACCCAGAGAAACACCGCGGTGGAACACTGAGCAAAAGCCCATAGGCAGGGCGCCACTTGGCTCCCCAGCGCTTGGCCATCGCGGCGGGACCAGCGTCCGGTCGATGCGAACTGAGAACTCGTCTGAACGCCGCGCACACGCGCAACGCGAGTGGGCGGACCGCCCGGGCAGTGGCTAGCGGTGTCATCTGTGGGCGCGCCAGTACCCCGGTCCGTGGCTAGTAGGAGCGCGACGCCGTCGTCGACACGCGCGACGGTACCGGGGTCGATGCGTCGCCGGATGTGCCCGGATCGTGGCGCGACCTGCTCGCTATGTGGACGCCGACACGCGTGGCGGTACCCATTTGCCGGTGGGAGGGAGGCTGAAAAGGCCCGAAAAGGCCCACGGGCGCGTCTCGACCGATCGCCGTCCCGGCGACGCGTCCAGCAAAACTCCAGTTTTGCAGCGCTTTTGGTGATGGCGAGACCCGGACTCGAACCGGGGACACCACGATTTTCAGTCGTGTGCTCTACCAACTGAGCTATCTCGCCGCGAGCCGGAGGATAGCGCCGCGGGCGCCGGCCGAGGGGCGGCCGGGCGGCCGTGCCGATGCCGCCACGCGGGCCGTTTGATGCCCGGTTCGCGCGGGGAACCGCGGATCCATGATCAGACGACTCATCTCGCGATTCGTGGGTGGCGCGTCGGGCGCAGGCGGTCGGCGCGCAGCGGCCGGCGGCGCTGGCCGGGGCGGCTCGACGGGGGCGCGCATCGGCGCCAAGGTCGAGCGCCTGCTGCGCCGCAGGATGGGCGCGTAGAGCACGGCGGGCGCGCTGCGACGATGCGGCCTCGCGCTGCCGCGATGTCCCCTCACTACGCGGAGGCCGCCGACCCGTCGCCGATCGCCACGACAGCATCCAGCGATGCGATGAACGCGTCGAGCAGATCGGGATCGAAATGCGTGCCGCGGCCCTCGATCATGATCGCGACGGCGCGCCGCACCTGCATCCGGGGGCGGTAGACGCGGTCGCTCGTGAGCGCATCGAAGACGTCGGCGATCGCCGCGATGCGGCCTTCCAGCGGGATCTCCGTGCCGCGCAGCCCGCGCGGGTAGCCGCTGCCGTCCCAGCGCTCGTGATGCGTCAGCGCGATCGTCGCTGCGAGGTCCAGCAGCTGTGAGCCCGACCCGCTCAGCAGCTCGTGGCCGATCTCCGTGTGGCGCTTGACGACCGCGAAGTCGGCCTCGCTCAGCGGCTCGGGGTTGAGCAGGATCGCGTCGGGGATCGCGACCTTGCCGATGTCGTGCATCAGGCTCGCGAGCCGCAGCTGCTCGCGCTCCGCGTGCTCGAAGCCCTTCAGGTCGGCCAGCAGTGCGCAGAGGCCGCTCATCCGCCGGGTGTGCTCGGCGACGGCTGCGTCGCGCAGCTCGATCGCGCGCACGAGCCTGATCACCGTCTGCTCGCGCGAGCTGACGAGCTCGGCCTGCGCGCGCGCGAGCGCCACCGCCTGCCCGATCTGCGCCGCCAGCGCCGACACGATCGCCAGGCGCGCGTCGTCGATCGGGCCGTCGCTGCACATCGCCACCACGCCGAGCGTGTCCGTGCCCTGGCGCAGCGGCGCCGCGATGACGCTGCCGCTCAACGCGGGCCGACCGCTGTCGATCGCCTCGCGCAGCCGCGCCGGCTCGATCCGCGGGCGCACGCCGGCGACGGCGCGCGGCACGAGCCGGCCGCTGTCGCGATCGAGCATGTAGATCGCGGCACCGGCGAGCCCCGTCGCCTCGAGGCAGCGCGCGAGCACCTCGCCCAGCGCCGTCTCGGCCGACGCCGACCGCCCCAGGGCCTCCGAGATCCCGGCGAACACGAGCAGCTGCGCGCGCTGGGTGTCGGCCACGATCGCGAGCTCGGCGCTCTCCAGACCCTTCGAAGCCGCCATCTGCGCGAGCCGCTCGCCGTGCAGCGCCTCGTAGCGCTCTGCCTGCGACGCCGACCCGGACGCCGACGATGCCGACCCCGGCCCCGGCGGCGTCGAAGGGCTCGCGAGCGCTCCCTGCAGCGCGTCGACGATCGTGGTCAGGTCCGGCTCGCGGACGACGTACTCGTCGGCGCCGGCGCGGCGCGCCAGCTCGCGATCGTCGTCGTCGACGAACGCCGAGGACGCGAGCACGATGCGCACGTGCCCGAGGTCGGCGTCGGCGCGCAGGCTGCGACATACGTCGAAGCCGTCCATCCGCGGCATCAGCACGTCGCTGACGACGGCGTCGGGCCGCCACGATCGCGCGAGCTCGACGGCTGCCACGCCGTCGGCCGCCTCGATGACGTCGAAGCCGGCGTCGCGCAGCCGCAGGCGCGTGAGCTTGCGCTGCACCGGGTCGTCGTCGGCGATCAGCACGCGGTGCGCGGCCGGAGGCACGGCGACCGCCGGTGGTGCGAGCGCGACGAACGGGCGCACCAGCTCGAGCAGCTGCGACGGCTCGACGGGCTTGAGCAGCCGATCGGCGAAGCCGGCGCGATCGGCCTCGTCGCCGAACATCCGCTGCGGGAACCCCGAGACGGCGATGATCGGCACCTTCTCGCAGCCGGGCTTCGCCCGCAGCCGGGCGGCGAGCTCGATGCCATCCATGTCCGGCAGCAGCAGGTCCTGGATGATCAGATCCGGGCAGCGCTCGCCCGCCGCGAGCTCGATCGCGGTGTGACCGTCGCCGGCCTCGAGCACCTCGCAGCCCTGGCTCTCCAGCGTGACCCGGAAGAGCTTCCGCGTCTGCGGGTTGTCCTCGACGAGCAGCACCCGCACGCCGCTGTCGCCGGCGGGCTCAGGCATCGCTCAGGGCCGGCAGCGCCGGGCTGGCGCGCCGCGCGGTCCGCGGCAGGACGGCGTAGAACGTCGACCCGGCGCCCGGCGCCGTGTCGACCCCGACCGTCCCGCCCTGCGCCTCGACGATTCGCTTGACGAGGGCCAGCCCGAGCCCGGTGCCGTCGTAGCGCCGGCCGTGGAGCTGCTGAAACGCGCTCCACAGCCGGTCGCGGTCCTGCGGGCCGATCCCCGGCCCGTCGTCCGTGACCGCCAGCCGGAACGAGCCCGTGCCCTCCGCCTGCGCGCGCACCGTGATGTGGCCGCCGGGGTCGGTGAACTTCAGCGCGTTGGAGAGGAAGTTGTAGAGCACCTGCTTGAGGTGGCCGGGGTCGGTGATCACGCCGTCGAGCTCCGCGTCGACGTCGGCGACGAGCTCGAGGTCCTTGCTGACGGCCAGCGATCGCAGCGCCTCGGTGACCTCCGAGACGAGCTGGCCGACGTCGACGGGTTCCGGACGGATGTCGAGCATTCCCGCCTCGATCTTCGAGAGGTCGAGGACGTCGTCGATCAGCCGCCGCAGGTGGTGGGCGCTGGTGAGGATGTCGCCCAGATACTCGCGGTGGCGCTCTGAGACGTCGCCGACGCGGCCGTCGTGCATCAGCTCCGCGAAGCCGATGATGCCGTTCAGCGGCGTGCGCAGCTCGTGCGACATCGTCGCGAGGAAGTCCGTCTTCGCGCGATCGGCGCGCTCGACCTCGGCGTTGCGCAGCGCGAGGGTGTCGTTGGCGTCGCTCAGCTCGCGGGCGCGGCGCGCGAGCCGCGACATCAGCACGAGCGCGACGCCGACCATCGCCGTGAAGCCGACGAACAGCACCCAGATGAGCCATGCGCCGAGGCCGCCGATCGGCGCGAACAGGTCCGATTCGGACTTCAGCAGCACGACGCGCAGGTCAGACGAGGGAACGGCGCTCGAGGCGTAGACGTAGTCGCCGTCATCGCGCTGGACCTGGCCGTGCTCGCTCGCCGGATTGACGCCGGGGAGCGCGCCCGAGGGGCTGCCGGCACCCGTGATGACGGTGCCGCCGGGATCGACGACGTAGGCCTCGTCGGCCCCGGCCTGCCGGATGCGGCGCAGGTAGCTGCCGAGGAAGGCGTCGATCAGCGGCTGCGGGAAGCCGGCGATCGACACGCGCCGGCCGTAGGCGGTGTCGATCGCGAACGCGAGCTCCAGGCGCTCCTGTCCACCGCGTCTGACCGTCGCCACGGACGTGCGTCCGTCGAGCGCGCTGCGGACATGCGGGCCGCGGTCGCGGGCGTCGGAGCCCACCGCGGCCGCGCCGGCGGGGACGGCCGCGAGCACCCGGCCTCGATCGTCGGTCACGATCTTCGTCTGGCCGGGGACGAGCGTCGCGATGCGCCGCAGGCGCGCCGGGTCGATCTGCGGCGCGGAGAGCGCGGCGCGATCCTGATCGCCCTGCGTCTGCGCCGTCGCCTGCAGCGTGGAGTCGATCACGGCCGCGGCGATCTTCGCACGCGCGCTGAAGTTCTCCTCGAGCTCCGTGCGCGCTTGCGCACGCGCGTTGAGGAGGGCGACCGCGAGGGCGGCGACGAGCGCGAGTGCCGCGACGACGAACAGCGCAAGGGTGCGAGTACGGACGATGGCCATTGCGCTCTGGGTCGAGCGTAGCGGTGTCGGGTGCTCTCAGCGCAGGCAGATCAGGTTCCGGCCCACGCGCGCAGCTCGGGCAGCGGATCGATCGGCGCGCCGCCCTCGGCGTGCCAGCCGCCCTGCCAGATCTCGAAGTGCAGGTGCGGCGCGCCGCTCGTCGTGCCGGTCGCTCCGACGCCGCACAGTGGCTGTCCGGCTGCCACGGCGGTGCGCTCGGCAACCACCGTCGAGCCTCGCAGGCAGTGGGCGAAGAAGTAGTCGCGCCCGTCGGCGCCGTCGAGCACGACGTACTCGCCGGCTCCGCGCGCCTGAAACGACGTCTGGCTGATCGTGCCCGCGTACGGAGCGACGACGGCTGTGCCGGCGGCCGCCATGATGTCCTGGCCCTGATGGATGTGGCCCGTCCGTCCGGCGCCGAAGCGCGCCTCGGCGCCGCCGAGGTCGAACGCTCCGGCGACGGGAAAGGCGCCGCGGCCTGCGGGCGAGGGCAGCGGCGCAGGCAGCGGCAGCGTGGCCGCGGGGGTGGGCTGGCGGGGCGCCGGCCGCGGCCGCCGCACGACGATCCGCGCCCGGCCGGGATACCTGCCGCTGCGGCGCAGCACGCGCCCGCGCGGGTCGGTGGCGTGCAGGCGCACGAGGTAGCGCCCGGTCCGCAGCGCGAGTCCCCGCGGCAGTCGCACGGTGAGGCTGCGATCGGTCCGCACCCAGCCCAGCCGCAGCTGCGCGACGGGCCGGTTGCGCGGCAGGCGCAGCACCACGATGCGCGCGCGTACTCGCGCGATCCCGCGCTGGCGGACGCGCAGGCGCAGCGCCGGTGCGGCGTCGCCCATGGTGATCAGCCGCGGCGTCGGCAGCAGGCGCCGCGCGACGGGATTGGCGGCGGGCCTGGGCAGCGGCGAGCCGAACGCGGCGCCGCCGCTGCGCAGGGGCGCCGGTGCCCCGCCGGCTGCCGCCGGCGCCGGGGGTGCGATGACAAGCGTCGCGATCGCGATGGCGGCGACGAGGACGAACTGCCGCATCCGTCCAGCGTCGGCGCGCGCGGCGCGTCGCTCAAGCGCTGCAACGCCGCGCCCGGCCGCGTCGGCGCGCGCTCAGCGCTCGAGCATCCGCGCCAGCAGCTCCAGCGCGCCGGCCTTCGCCAGCGGCTCGTTGAGGTTGCCGCACTTCGGCGACTGCACGCACGACGGGCAGCCCTGCTCGCACGGGCACTCGGCGATCAGGCGGTGCGCGTCCGAGACGAGCGCCTCGAAGCGCAGAAAGCCCTGGCGCGCGATCCCGACGCCGCCGGGGTGGCCGTCGTAGACGAAGATCGTCGGCGCGCCGGTCTGCGGGTGGGCGTTCGTCGACAGCCCGCCGATGTCCCAGCGGTCGCACATCGCCAGCAGCGGCAGGACGGCGATCTGCGCGTGCTCGGCGGCGTGCAGCGAGCCGAGCAGGACCTCGAGCGGGAAGTCTGCGGCGAGCAGCTCGTCGTGCAGCTCGAACCACAGCGCCTGCGTCTCGAAGGTCGTCTGCGGCAGGTCGAGCGTCTGCAGGTCGATCGGCTCGTGGTCGGAGATCCGCTTGCGCTGGTAGGCGTGGACCTGCTCGGTGACGCTCACGCGGCCGAACGAGAGCTGCACGCCGCACGTGTCGCGGCGGTCCAGCAGCGCCTCGATGTCGGTCATCGTCTCCTTCTTGGGCTGTGTGTAGAAGTCGCCCTGAAACGGCTCGACGAGCGCGCGCTGCGTGTGCAGATCGAGCTGCCTGACGACGTAGGAGCGCGCCTGGTGCAGGTAGACGGCGCCGTCGTGGACGGTCGTGTGCGCGCGCGCGGACTCGACGGTCCCCAGCAGCTCGCCGCTGGAGATGTCGACGATGGCGTAAGAATCGGGCGACGCCGAGCGCAGAGAGACTCGTGCCGCCGGATAGTCCTCGGGATGCCTGAGCAGGTAGGCGCCGTCGCGCTCGATGAGCTCGCCGTGCGCGACGAGCGCCTGCGCGTGCGCCTCCCAGCGCGGCCCGAGCGTGCGCGCATCGTCGCGCGAGAGCGGCCCCTCGTGCGCCGCGCAGAGCAGGTGGGCGAGGTGGATCGGCTCGTTCTCGTGATCGAGGATCGCCGCCTCGACGGGCCGCTCGAGGAACTCGTCGGGGTGGCGGCAGAAGAACTGGTCCAGCGCGTCCTCGCCGGCGACGTAGACCGCCAGGCCGCGCCCGCGGCGCCCGGCGCGGCCCCACATCTGGCGCAGCGACGCGACCGTCCCGGGGAACGTCACGACGACCGCGGCGTCGAGCGCGCCGATGTCGATGCCGAGCTCGAGCGCGTTCGTCGTGATCACGCCGAGCAGCTCGCCGCGCATCAGCCGGCCCTCGAGCTCGCGGCGCTGCTGCGGCGTGTAGCCGGCGCGGTAGGGGACGACGAGCTCGGCGAGCTCGGGGTCCGTCTCGGCGACGATCCGCGCGATCAGCTCGACCGCGCGGCGCGTCTTGGCGAAGCAGATCGTGCGCGCCCCGCGCCGCGCGAGGTGGCCGACGATCTCCGCCGCCTCGCCGAGCGAGGAGCGCCGAGTGCCGAGCGCCTCGTCGGTCAGCGGCGGGTTCCAGATCGCGATCTCGCGCGCCGCGCCGGGCGAACCGTCGCGGTCGACGAGGGCGATCTCCTCCAGGCCCGTGAGCCGCTGCGCGAGCTCGACCGGGTTGGCGATCGTCGCGCTGGCGAGCAGGATCCGCGGCTCGGTCCCGTAGGCGTTGGCGATCCGCCGCAGGCGGCGCAGCACGTTGGCGACGTGCGAGCCGAAGACGCCGCGGTAGACGTGCGCCTCGTCGACGACGACGACCGCGAGGTTGGAGAAGAAGTCGCCCCACTGGCGGTGGTGGGGCAGGATCCCCATGTGCAGCATGTCGGGGTTGGTGAGGATGAGGTTGGCGCGGCGGCGGATCTGCGCGCGCTGCTCGCGCGGCGTGTCGCCGTCGTAGATCGCCGGCCGCACCTGCCGGCTCAGGCCGAAGGCGTTGATCGCGCGCGCCTGGTCCTGGGCGAGCGCCTTCGTCGGGTAGAGGTAGAGCGCCCGCGCCTTGGCATCGCGGCAGAGGACGTCGAGCGTCGGCAGGTTGAAGCACAGCGACTTGCCCGACGCCGTGCCGGTCGTGACGATCGTCGGCCCCGACCACGCGGCGTGCAGCGCCTGCGCCTGGTGTGACCACAGCGACTCGATCCCCGCCGCGCGCAGCGCGTCGAGCAGCGCCGGGTGAAGCTCCTCGGCCAGCGGCTCGGCGACCGCCGCGCGCGCTGCCTCGAACGCCTCGCGCACGAGCCGCCGGTCGCCGCGGCCGATGTCGAGCAGCGCGCTCCAGGGATGCACTTCGGGGGCGACGGACACGCCTTGGCATAGTACGAGCGCGTTGAGCGTGCGCAGCTTCCACCACGCCGAGTTTCCGGCCGATCGTCTGCGCGCCGAGCGCGACGAGACGATCTCCGTCTGCGTTCCCGCGCGCGACGAGGCGACCACGATCGCGCGCGTCGTCGATCCGCTGATGGCGCTGCTGGAGGAGGGCGTCGTCGATCAGGTCGTCGTCCTCGACGACGACTCGCGCGACGCGACGGCAGAGATCGCCACGCGCCTCGGTGCCGACGTCGTGCGGCCCGCCTCGCTGCTGCCGGAGTTCGGGCCCGTCCTCGGCAAGGGCGATGCGATGTGGCGCGCGCTGAGCATCCTGCGCGGCGAGCTCGTCTGCTTCGTGGACGCCGACTCCGAGGACTTCGGCGCGCACTTCGCCTGCGGCCTGCTCGGCCCGCTCGTCTGCGCGCCCGCCGCGCAGTTCGTCAAGGGCTTCTACCGCCGGCCGTTCAAGCACGCGGCCGGCGACGTCCGGCCGACGGGCGGCGGGCGCGTCACGCAGCTCACGGCAAGGCCGCTGCTGAGCGCCTTCTACCCCGAGCTGGCCGACGTCCGCCAGCCGCTCGCCGGTGAGTTCGCCGCGCGCCGGGAGCTGCTGGAGCGGATGGCGTTCTGCACGGGCTACGCGGTCGAGATCGGTCTGCTGCTCGATGTCTGGGCCGACGCCGGCACCGCCGCGCTCGCCCAGGTCGACCTCGAGTCGCGCCAGAACCGACACCAGCGCCTGGAGGACCTGGCGCCGATGGCGGGCGCCGTGCTCGGCGCGGTGACGACGCGGCTGCGCCGCGAGGGCCGGCTCGTCGGCGCCCAGGACGCCGAGGCGCAGCTCGAGCGCCCGCCGCTCGCCGAGCTGCGCGCGATCCGCCAGGCCTCGTAGCCACCGGCCCGCGCAGACGTCGCCCCCGGGCGCGAGCGCCCGCGTCGGCTCGCGTTGCGAGTTAAAGGGGCTGAGCCCATGAAAATCGCAACGCGAGCCGATCCGCGAGCAGCACCGGTGCGCGAGGATGTCGCCGTGCGCTGCCTCTACGTCGACCTCGACAGCACGCTGCTCGGCCCGGGCGGCGCGCTGCTGCGCGGCGGCGACGGCGCGTTCTCGCTGCAGGGCGTGCGCGCGCTGCAGGCCTGCGACCGCGCCGGCGCGGAGGTCGTCCTGATGTCCGGGCGGCGCAAGGCCACGGTCGCCGAGAACGCGCGGCTGTTCGCGCAGCCGGCGTACATCTACGAGGCGGGCTCGTGCCTCGTGATCGACGGCGAGGAGAGCTGGCTGACGGGCGACTACCTGCCCTACGGCGACGCCGGCTCGATCCACGACCAGATCCAGGCGGCCGGCGCGCCCGCGCTGCTGCTCGAGCACTACGCGGGACGCCTGGAGTACCACGACCCGTGGCACCACGGGCGCGAGGTGTCGCACCTGTTTCGCGGCCTCGTCGACGCGGTCGAGGCCGACGCGCTGCTGGCCGAGCACGGCCACGGCGGGCTGCGGCTGGTCGACAACGGCGGCGTGCACCGCCGCTCGCCCGACCTCGTGGCGCTCAGCGAGGTGCGCGCCTACCACCTCGTGCCGCGCGGGGCGTCGAAGGGCAACGCCGTCGCGCTGCACATGCAGGCGCGCGGCTACGCCCCGCAGGACGTGGTCGCCGCCGGCGACTCGCGCGAGGACATGGAGACCGCGGCGCACGTCGGCGCGTTCTGGTTCGTCGCCAACGCCGTGCAGCGCGACCCGACGCTGCGCGAGGCGATCGGCGCGCGCGCCAACGTGCGCGTCGCCGAGCAGTCCTACGGCGCCGGCGTCTACGAGGCGGTCGTCACGACGCTCGCCGGCGGGTGAGCGACGGCGGGGGTCGGGTGCGGGCCGGCGACGTTCCACGTCCGTCCGTGCGGCGGCGCGCCACCCCCGGCTCGATCACCCGCCTCTGACGCCGCCGATCCAGCCGCGCAGTCGCGACCACAGCTCCGCGCGGCCGGAACCCGACGGCCGTCGTCGCCAGCGCGCCGGCGGCGGCACCGTCGTCCGCACGAGGCCGATCCACTGCTCGAGCGGAAGCTCGCCGGAGATCAGCTGCGCCAGACCCTCCGTCACCGTTGCCTCGAGCCCGGCGTTGCTCAGCGCGCGCGCCAGCAGCGGCACCGACTCCAGCGCCTCGACGGCCTGCCCGATGCGCTCGGGGATCGCATCCGCCGGGACGCCTGCCGCCAGCAGCTCGCCGGCGCGCCGGCTGCGGCTCTGCGGGGCGAGCACGGTCGCGACGAGGTCGCCGGTTCCCGCCAGGCCGAGCATCGACTCCGGCCGCGCTCCCTGCGCCTCGGCATAGCGCCAGACCTCGGCGAAGATGTGCCCCGCGGCGGCGCCGGCGGCGTTGAGCCCCTGCGCCTCGGTCGCGCCGGCGGCGAGCCCGGCGGCGTTCTTCGCCGCACCGGCGAGCTCGACGCCGATCGGATCGTTTGACTGCTCGCAGACGACCCCCGCCCGGATGAAGACGCCCGAGATCGTGCGCGCGAGCTCCTCGTTGGTCGACGCGGCGACGAGCGCGGCGCCCTCGCTGACCATCTCGCGCGCGTGCGCGGGCCCCCCGATGCAGGCGACACGGGCCTCACCGAAGCGCTCGCGCAGCAGGATCGTCGGTGCGACCCCGTCCGGTGGCGTCAGCCCCTTGGCGAGCGAGATGACGGCGGTTCGCGAGCCCAGGCCGCTCTTCGTCAGCCCGCGGATCGTCACGCCCAGGCCGTCGGAGGGAACGCCGAGGAAGACGTAGTCCGCCCGCCCGAGCCCTGCGTCGACGCTCTCGATGCGCAGCTCGCGCGGCAGCTCGACGCCGGCCAGGTAGACGAGGTTCTCGCGATCGTCGAGCAGCCGCCGCGCCTGCTCGGTGGTGCGCGTCTGCAGCGTCGTGCGCAGGCCGCCGCGGGCCAGCAGCACCGCGACGGCGGTCCCGAAGGACCCGGCGCCGACGACGACCGCGCGCTTGGCGACCGGTGACGGCAGGGACAGGCTGGGTCGCTGGCGGCCGTCGGGCATCGCCGGCGAGCGTACGGCCTTTGCCCGCCGATCGAACCTCTCGCCGCCCCGGGCCGACCGGCGGCAGCCCGCCGGAACGGCAGACGCCCGGCGACAGGCTTCCTAGTGCCCCGCGGCGCGGCGGTAGCGCGACACGGCCAGCGGCGCGAACACGGCGAGGATCGCGAGCGACCACGCGACGGCGCCCCACACGCTGTTGCCGGCCGGCTGGCCGACCCACAACGCGCGCATCGCGTCGACGACCATCGTGAACGGGTTGATCTCGGCGAACCACTGCAGCGCCGCCGGCATCGACTCGACGGGCACGAACGCCGACGAGATGAACGTCAGCGGGAAGACCGCGATGAAGCCCAGCGAGTTCGCCGCCTCGGGCGAGGAGACGATCAGCCCGAGCAGCGCGAAGACCCACGAGAACGCGTAGCCGAACAGCAGCAGCAGCCCGAGGCCCGCGACGATCTCGATCATGCTCGCATCGAACGAGAAGCCGATCACGAGACCCGTCGAGAGCAGCACGAGCACCGAGAGCGTGTTCGTCGCGATGTCGGCGAGCGTCCGTCCCGCGAGCACCGCGGCGCGCGCCATCGGCAGCGAGCGGAACCGATCGATCAGGCCCTTGTGGAGATCCTCGTTGAGCCCGAGCGCCGTCACGAAGCCGCCGAAGGCGATGTTCTGGACGATGATCCCCGGCAGCAGGAACTCGGCGTAGCCGTCGTAGGTCGCCGGGATGATGATCGCCCCACCGAAGACGTAGACGAAGAGCAGGATGAACATCACCGGCTGGACGGTGAACGCCAGCAGCAGGTCGGGCGCGCGGGTGATGCGCACGAGGTTGCGCTCCGCCACCACCATCGTGTCCGTCACCAGCCGGCTCATGCCGCCTGCTCCCGCTCGTCCTCGCCGGCCGCTTGCGCCATGCGCCCCGTCAGCGCCAGGAACACGTCGTCGAGCGTCGGGCGGCGCAGCGTGACGTCGTCGACCTCGACGCCCGCCTGGTCCAGTCGCCGCACCGCCTCGACGATGACGCCGTTGCGCCGGCGCACCCCGACGGTCACCGTGTCGCCCTCGACCAGCGGCTGCTCGTGGCCCATCGGCGCGAGCGCGCGGGCCGCGACCTGTGCCCGTTCGGGCGTCGGCATCCGCGCCTCCAGGCGCTCGCCGCCGACGCGATCCTTCAGCTCGTCGGGCGTACCCCTCGCGATCACGCGACCGTGGTCGATGACCGCGATCGTGTCGGCGAGGCGGTCGGCCTCGTCGAGGTACTGGGTCGTCAGCAGCACCGTCGTGCCCTCGGCGACGAGCTCCTCGATCGTCATCCACAGATCCAGCCGGCTGCGCGGATCGAGGCCCGTCGTCGGCTCGTCGAGAAAGAGGATCGGCGGCTTGGCGACGAGCGCCGCACCGAGGTCCAGGCGCCGCCGCATGCCACCGGAGTAGGTCTTCGCGGGGCGGCCGGCGGCGCCGGTCAGGTCGAAGCGCTCGAGCAGCTCGCGCCCGCGCCGCCTGGCCGCCGCTCGCGACATGCCGTACAGCCGGCCGACCATGACGAGGTTCTCCAGGCCCGTGAGGTTCTCGTCGATCGCCGCGTACTGCCCGGCCAGGCCGATCCGCTCGCGCAGCGCGGACGCCTCGCGCACGGCGTCGAGGCCCGCCACGAAGACCTCGCCCGCGTCGGGCCTGAGCAGCGTCGCCATCACGCGCACGGCGGTCGTCTTGCCGGCGCCGTTGGGGCCGAGCAGCCCGAGCACCGTCCCCGGTGCGGCCTCGAGGTCGACGCCGTCCAGCGCACGCACCTCGCCGAAGGACTTGCGCAGCCCGCGCACGCGGATCGCGAGGCCGGGCCCGGCGTGTCCGTGCGTCCTGACGTCGGTCATCCGTTGCTGCAATCTGATTGCCATGGCCGCAGACCGTAGGGGAGGTCTAGGCCAGTTTCTGGCCGCATCACGTGAGATCCTCCGCGCTCGATGACGCAGACATCAGGCCGCCTTCTCAGGCTGCTGTCGCTCTTGCAGACCCGCCGCGACTGGCCCGGCGGAGAGCTCGCGCAGCGGCTCGGCGTGTCGGGCCGCACGATCCGCCGCGACGTCGAGCGCCTGCGCGAGCTCGGCTATCCGGTGGACGCGGTCACCGGGCCGACCGGCGGCTACCGGCTGCAGGCGGGCGCGGCGATGCCGCCGCTGCTGCTCGACGACGACGAGGCGGTGGCGATCGCCGTCGGCCTGCGGACCGCCGCCGGCGCCTCCGTGGCAGGCATCGAGGAGACGTCGATCCGCGCGCTCGTCAAGCTCGAGCAGGTCCTGCCGTCCCATCTGCGCCGGCGGGTGAACGCGCTGAGCTCGGTCCTCGCCACGCTTCCGGCGAGCGGTCCGATGGTCGACCCCGAGGCGCTGACGACGATCGCCGGCGCCTGCCGCGACCGCGAGCGCCTGCGCTTCGCCTACCGCAGCCGGGACGGGCTGCAGTCGCGCCGCCACGTCGAGCCGCTCAGCCTCGTCAACCTCGGCCGCCGCTGGTACCTCGTGGCGTGGGACTGCGAGCGCGAGGCCTGGCGGACGTTCCGCGTCGATCGCCTCGAGCGGCCATCGCCGGCCGGCGCGCGCTTCGTCGCGCGCACGCTGCCCGGCGGCGACGCCGCCGCCTTCGTCGCGTCCAGGCTGCGCGACGCGCCGTCGCGCTACCAGGCCCGCGTCACCGTGCGGGCCCCCGCAGCGGAGCTCGAGCGCCACCGGCACCTGTGGGGCAGCGTCGAGCCGCGCGGCGCCGAGACCTGCGAGTACCGCACGAGCGACGACTCGCTGGAGTGGCTGGCGATGCGGATCGGCATGCTGGGCTTCGACTTCGACGTCCACGAGCCGCCCGAGCTCGTCGCGTGCTGCGCGCAGCTCGCGGCGCGCTTCGCGCAGGCCGCGGGGCGGCGGGCAGGCTAGTACACGAGGTCACGAGAAGACGTTGCGGCAGTCGACGAGCCCGAGCAGGTCCGCGAGCACCTCCTGCTCGCCGTCGATCCGCTCGCCCTCCCTGATCGCCTTCACCAGCCGCGCCCGCTTGGCGTCGCGCAACGCGACGACGACATCGTCATACGTCCCGAGCATCTGGTCGACGGCGGAGAGCCACTCGGCCACCTGCAGCTCGTCGGCGGCGGGCGGCTTCAGCGCCCGCAGGCGGTCGAAGCCGTCGCGCGTCTCGGCCACGCCCTTCCTGAGGACCCGCACGTACTTCCTCAAGAGGCCCCTGTAGCTGCGGGAGCGCAGCTCGGCGAGGCTGTCGGAGATCTCCGCCTGGGCGTCCTCGGTCTCGACGCAGATGGCGTCGGCGCGCTCGATCCACTTCTCCTTCGTCAGGCGCTGCTCGGCCTGCCCGCCCGCCGATGCACCGCTCGCCGGCGACGCGGGGTCGTCCTCGTCGCCGCAGCCGGCGGCGACTGCCGCGCATGCGAGCAGCGCCACGCACATCCTGGACATCTGCACCCTCCGCTGATCGGACCCATCCCCGCGGCGCGAGTATCCCACCGATCGTCACGCCTCGGGGACCGATCGCGCCGCATGAGGCCGCGGCCCGGACCTCACAGATAGCGCGCCAGCGACTCGCCTGCCGCCTCGATCTGCTCGATCGTCGAAGCGGCGCAGATCGCCTGGAGGTCGAGGATCCGGGCGTCGAAGCGGTCGATCGCGTCCTCGCCGACGATCGCGTGGCAGGGGACGCCGGCCTGGCGCGCACGGGTCGCGATCTCGCCGGTCACGCGGCCCTCGAGCGTCGCGCGGTCCAGGCGCCCCTCGCCGACGACCACGGCGCGGGCGGCGCGCATCCGCGCATCGAAGCCCAGCTGCTGCAGGACGAACGGCGCGCCCGCGACCAGGCGCGCGTCATAGCGCGACCACAGCGCGCCGGCGAGACCGCCGCCGGCCGCGGTCATCGCGATGCCACGGGGATCGCGCGCCAGGTCGCCCGCCGCGCGGCTCCACGCCGCGCGCAACTCGCAGAGCACGACGAGCGCCGCGCCGCGCAGCCCGCCGCCGGCCTCGATCGCCTCGACGGCGCCCGCGCCGCCGTCGAACTCGACATCCGGACCGCCCGCCGCGACGAGCACCACCGCGGCGCCCGCCGCGGCCGCGGCGGCGACCCGCGCGCCGGTCGCGCCCGCCGTCGCGGCACGCTCGACGATCGCGGTGGCGCCGTCCTCGACCAGCGCGAAGCCGTCGGCCGTCTCGCCGCCGAGCGCCGGCAGCAGCACCTCGATCGTCCCGCGCCCGCCGCCGGCGACCGGGCAGAGCTCAGGCGGCGGCGCGACGCCCGCTCGCTCCAGGCCGCGCGCGATCGCCGCCGCGACGGTGGGCGCGCGCAGGTCGGCGCCGAAGGCATCGGGTGCGACGAGCACGGGTGCAGTGACGGCCATCGCGGCGAAGGACTACACGACCTCTCGCTGCGCGGTCGTGCGACGGCGAGGCGGCCGCCGGTCCGGCGCCGCGGCGACCGGCCGCAGGCCGTGTTGATCGCGGCGCCTGTCGACGACGCCGACCCGGCGGCAGCGGCGCGCAACCGATCGCCCGCGCGCGATCGCCGCGCGCTGGCATGCTCTGCGGATGGCGCCCAAGGGTGAGTACACGACGCTCGAGGCCGCCGGCCACGAGATCCGCCTCTCCTCGCCGAGCAAGGTCTACTTTCCCGAGCACGAGGGCGTCGGCCCGTTCACGAAGCTCGACCTCGCCGAGTACTACCTGCGGCTGGCGGACGCGACGGTCAACCACCTGCGCGAGCGCCCGACGACGCTCAAGCGCTGGCGTGACGGCATCACGGGCGACTTCTTCTTCCAGAAGCGCGTGCCCGAGAAGCGCCCGGAGTGGCTGCAGACCGCGACCGTCTCCTTTCCCTCCGGCCGCAGCGCGACCGAGCTCGTGCCCAACGACGCCGCGCACCTGCTGTGGGCGGTCAACCTCTCGAACATCGACTGGAACCCGTGGCCGGTGCGGCGCGCCGACCTCGACCATCCCGACGAGCTGCGCATCGACCTCGACCCGACGCCCGGCGTCGAGTGGGACGACGTGCGCCGGGTCGCGCTCGCCGTCGAGCAGCTGCTGACCGAGATGGACCTGCGCGGCTATCCGAAGACGTCGGGCTCGCGGGGCATCCACGTCAACGTCCGCATCCATCCGCAGTGGACGTTCACGGAGGTGCGGCGGGCGGCGCTCGCGCTGGCGCGCGAGATCGAGCGCAGGATGCCGGGCAAGGCGACGAGCAAGTGGTGGAAGGAGGAGCGCCGGGGCGTGTTCCTCGACTACAACCAGAACGCGCGCGACCGCACCGTCGCCAGCGCCTACTCCGTCCGCCCGGTGCCCGGCGCGCGCGTCTCGACGCCGCTGCGCTGGGACGAGGTCGCCGACGCCGAGCCCGCCGACCTGCGGCTGGACACGGTCCCCGAGCGCGTCGATCGGCTCGGCGACCCGTCGGCCGAGATGGACGACCACGCCGGGTACCTCGACAGCCTGCTGGAGCTCGCCCGCCGCGACGAGGAGGAGGGCCTCGGCGACGCGCCCTGGCCGCCGAACTTCGCCAAGCAGCCCGGTGAGCCGAGGCGCGTGCAGCCGTCGCGCGCCAAGAAGGCCGAGTGAGCCTCAAGCGGCTGCTCGGCTGGCCGCTGCGGCGCGTGCTCGACACGCGCGTGCGGATGACGGTCGCCGAGATCGACGCGCGCCTGGGCAGCGACAACCTCGCGCGCCCGACGCTGCACGACCGCCTCGACGACCTCGACCGGATCGGCCGCGACATGCTGGCGGGCCTCGGCTGGCGCGACGTTCCCGCGCCCGGCACGGCGCTCGACCGGCTCGACGCGCCGCGCGCCGCCTACCTGAACTGGGCCACCGGCCCCGATGGCTACGCCGCCCAGGCCGGTCTGTGGTTCAACCCGCCGGTGCCGGTGCACCACGACGCGGGCGCGGTGCAGCCGCTGCTCGTCAACGAGCGGATCGTCGAGCAGCCGTTCGTGTTCGCGGCGCTTGCCGGCCTGTCGCAGCCGGCGCGGATCCTCGACGTCGGCGGCAGCGAGAGCACGGTCGGGCTCTCGCTTGCGACGCTCGGTCACGACGTGACGATCGTCGACCCGCGCCCGCATCCGCTGGCGCATCCGAACCTGTCCCACGCGGCCTGCCGCCTCGACCAGCTTCCCGCCCCGGCGCAGCGCTTCGACGCCGCCGTCGCGCTGTCGGCCGTCGAGCACTTCGGGCTGGAGCACTACGGCCTGGGATGGAGCGACGCGCGCGCCGACCTCGCGGCGCTGGCCCGCCTGCGCGAGCTCGTCGCTCCGGGCGGCCTGCTCGTCCTGACGGTCCCGTTCGGCGAGCAGCCGACCGTCGACGACTTCCAGCGCGTCTACGACGACGCGGGGCTGGCCGAGCTGCTGCGCGGCTGGGACGTGCGCAGCTCGCTGCGCTGCGGCCGCACCGACCGGCTCACGTGGGAGCTCGGCAGGCCGTCGCAGCAGCGCCACGGCGTCGCGCTCGTCGCCGCGACGCTGCCGGCGGGGTCGTAGGACCCCACCCCGGCGTGCAGCGAGCCGGCGATCGGGTCCAACTACGACGATCGAACCACCAGCCCGATCAGGCGCCTCGACCACAGGCTGGGAAGCGAACGTGGCCGGCGCGCGCAGCCATCGTCCAGGCGCCCGTCGCGGCGCGCACTGGGGAGCCTCCCGAGCCTTCCTGGCGAGTGGACGAAGGTCGCAGCGGCGCGGCCCGTGCTGCCACGCGCCTGTTGAACGGTGCGCTGGTGCGGAGAAGAACCGGCAGGCGCTGACGAGCGCTCGTCAGGACTCGAGCTGCTCGATCCGGCACTCGGCCGGGCTCTTGTCGTCGCGCCAGCGCACGACCTTCGTGCCGTGCCGGATGCGGCCGTCCGACACGTGGTCGAACGTCACCTCGACGACGAGCTGCGGCCGCAGCGCGACCCACTCGAGGTCGCGGCCGTGCGTCCAGCGCGACGGGTCGCCGCTGCCGCGCTCGCCCGTCTCGTACGGCGCGAGCTCCGCGACGAGCTCCTTCTTGCGCTTCGCGGTGAAGCCGCTGGAGTGGCCGATCTCGCGCAGGCGCCCGTCGTCGTCGTAGAGGCCGAGGATGATCGCGCCGACCGTGCCCTCGGCCTTGCCGGGGCGCCAGCCCATCACGACGGCGTCGATCGTCCGCACGCGCTTGACCTTCACCATGCCCTTGCGCTCGCCCGGCCTGTACGGCGCCGCCAGCTCCTTGGCGATCACGCCCTCCTCGTCGTGCAGCCACCGGCGGGCGCCGTCCGCCGTGCGCGCGACCGGCGTCAGCTCGAGGCCGCCGATCGTCTCCAGCACCGACCGGCGCTCCGCGAAGGGGAGCTCGAGCAGCACGTCGTCGTCGAGCGCGAGGACGTCGAAGGCGACGAAGCGCGCCGGCGTCTCCTCGGCGAGCCGCGCGATCCGCGACGCGGCGGGGTGGATGCGCTGGCCGAGCGTGCCGAACGTCGCCGCGACGAGCTCGCCGTCGACCACGTAGCGCCCCGGCGGGAAGCTGACCTCCGGGAAGTAGCGCGACAGCTCCTTGCCGTTTCGCGACTGCAGGTGGCTCCCGTCGCCGTCGACGAAGGCGATCGCGCGAAAGCCGTCCCACTTGGGCTCGTAGGCCCAGCCGTCGCCCTCCGGCAGGTTCGCCCGTGGTCGCGCGAGCTGGGGGTGGACCGGCGGCTTCAGCGGCAGCGCCATCCCCGCAAAGCTATCCGACGGATTCGTGCGCGAGCGCGGCCGGTGCGACGGCGGGCCCCCGCGCGCCGCGCGTCTGCAGCGCCACGACCGCGGCGAGCACGAGGACGGCTCCGAGCGCCTGCGGCGGTCCGAGCGTCTCGCCGTACAGGGCGACCGCGAGCGCGACCGTCACGACCGGCTCGAACGTCGACACGATCGAGGCCGTCGCGGCGCCGATGCGCTGCACGCCGAGCATGAAGGTGACGATCGGCAGGACCGTGCTGAGGATCGCGATCGCGGCGATCCAGAGCCAGCCGGCGGCGGTGAACCGCAGGGCGCCGGTGGCCGCGCCGGCGACGAGGAAGGTGGCCGCCGCGCCTGTCGCGACGAACGCGCCGAGCAGGAACGGGTCGATGCTGCGCACGACGTGCTCGGCGACGAGGATGTAGACGGCGTACGTCGCGCCCGCCGCGAGCGCGAGCGCGACCCCGGTCGCGTGCAGCCCCCCCGTGCCGCCCCCGAGCAGGACGAGCGCGGCGCCGGCGCTCGCGAGCCCGAGCGCGAGCGCCGTCCACGGCGTCACGTGCTCGCGCCCGAGCGCCACCGCGCCGCAGAACACGAGCGCGGGATACGTGTAGAGCAGCAGCGACGTCAGCGAGGCGTCGATCTGCTCGAGGGCCGAGAAGAAGAACGCCGCCTGGGCGGCATAGCCGAGCGTGCCGAGTCCGAGGCAGGCGAGCACGACCCGCCGCGGCGGGCGCGCACGCCGCCGCCCCGCGACCCGCGCGCGCAGCCGCGCGCGCACGCCGACGATCGCCCAGAAGACCGCTGCGGCCAGCACGAAGCGCGCGGCCAGCAGCGCGGTGACGCCAAGGCCGGCGGCGTAGGCCTGCTTGGCGAAGATCGCCATCAGGCCGAAGCCGACGGCCGACAGCAGGCACAGCGCGACGCCCGCGTTGCGGCGCGCGTCAGATGTCGCGGCGCGGCTCACGCTCGAGGCGTTCGTCGAAGCCGGGGCGCGACTCGGCGCCGTGCCTGTAGGCGAGCAGCTCGAAGAGCGCGAAGCCGCCGAGCAGCAGGAAGAGCGTGACCACGAGCGGATGATCGCCGCTTGTGCGCTCTAGCGATAGCCTTGATTGTCTTGAGCACTTCAAGGCGTTGCCTATGAACCTGCAACAGCTGCACTACGTTCTCGCATCCTTCGATCACGGCTCGTTCAGCGCGGCCGCGCAGGCGCTTCACCTCGCCCAGCCGTCGCTCTCGGAGCAGGTCCGGCGACTGGAGGCCGAGCTCGGCGTCGCGCTCTTTCAGCGGGTCGGCCGCGGCCTGGTCCCGACGGAGGCCGGGCGTGCGCTGCGCCCGCATGCCGAGGCGGCGCTGGCGGCGGTCGAGGCCGCTCGCATGTCGGTCGGCGCGGTGCGCGAGCTGCGCGCGGGAACGGCCGCGTTCGGCACGTTCGGCACCGCCCGCACGTACCTCGGCACGGACCTCGTCGAGGACTTCCGCCGCAGCTACCCGGGGGTGCGCGTGCGGATCGTCGGCCAGAACTCGTCGGAGACCGTCGAGGCGATCCGCGACGGCGTGCTCGAGGCCGGCCTCGTCGTGCTGCCCGTCGAGGATCGCGGCCTCGAGATCCGTCCCGCGATGCGCGACGAGGTGCTCTTCGTGTCCTCCGACCCCGCCCGCCTGCGCCAGGCGATGCCGATGCAGCGCCTGGCGGTCGCGCCGTTGATCCTCTCGGAGGCCAGCTGGGGAAGCGAGGACCCGACGCGCCGGCAGCTGCGCGAGCTCGCGCAGCGGGCCGGCGTGGCGATCGAGCCGCAGATCGACGTCGAGGACATGGAGGTGGCGCTGGAGCTCGCCGCCCGCGGGCTGGGCGACACGATCGCGCCGGCCGGAATGCTGCGCCGGCTGGCGCCCCGCGAGCTCGGCTGGGTGCCGTTCGCCGAACCGATATACGAGACGTTCGCCTTCACCTGGCGCCGCGGCGCGCAGCTCTCGCCGGCGACGAACGCGTTCATGACGTTCGCCGAGCGCCGGCTCGACGCGCTCGCGGAGATCCTCCGCAGCGAGCCGCCACGCCGCCGGTCGCCGGTGACGTAGCGCAGCCCGATGCGGCCGCCGGCCGGTGGGCGGCCCGCTCAGCCGCGGCGCGGCGCCGCCGTCTCGCCGCGCAGCCGGCGCAGGACGCGGTCGGCGAACGCCGGCGACAGCCCGTTCAGCATCCCCATGCCCTTGACGAGCGGCCGGTAGTGCAGGTCGCGGCGGTCGCGCTCGACGGCCTTGACGATCCGCGCGGCGAGCGCCTCGGGCGCTGCCGCGCGGGCGCCGCCGCGATACCAGTCGGGCATCTGCGTGCGCTCGTGGTCGTGCAGCGACGTGCGGATCTCGCCGGGGTAGACCGTCGTCAGCGAGACGCCGCTGCCGGCGAGCTCGTGGCGCAGCGCCTCGGCGAAGATCCGCTGGGCGGCCTTCGTCGCGCCGTACGCGGCCGCGCCGGGAAAGCCGCGCAGGCCCGCGCCGGAGGAGATGACGACGATGTGTCCGCGGCGCTGGTCGAGCAGATACGGCAGCGCGGCCTGCACGGTGTGGACCGTGCCCAGCCAGTTGACGGCCGTCATGTTCTCGATGTCCTCGAGGCGCTGCTCGGCGATCGGCCGGTAATGCGCGATCCCGGCATTGGCGACGAGCAGGTCCAGCCCGCCGGCGGCCGCGACGAAGTCCTCGACGGCGGTCGCGATCGACGCCGGCAGCGCGACGTCGCAGGTCAGCGGATGATGGGTTCCCGGCAGCTCGGCCGCCAGCGCCGCGAGGTCGGTCGTCGACCGCGCCGCGAGCCCGACGACCGCGCCGCGCTGCGCCAGCGCCTGCGCGACGGCGCGCCCGATCCCGCGCGAAGCGCCGGTCACGAACGCGCGGGTGCCGGATCGGATCTCCACGTGGAGGCGATGCTACGGATGACGTTCGTGCGGACGCGTGCCGGGCCGGTAGGATCGCTCGCGATGGCCACCGAGCACGCCACCGTCGCGGAGGAGGAGTACCTCCAGACGCTGTTCTGGCTGCAGGAGGCCAAGCTGCCGATGACCGGCGCGAACGTCGCCCGCGCGATGCAGCTCTCCGCGCCGACCGTGCACGAGATGATCGGCCGCCTGGAGCGCGACGGCTACATCACGCGGGCCAGCGACAAGGTCATCAGCTTCACGCCGAGCGGGCGCGAGCACGCCGAGGGCGTCGTCCGGCGCCACCGGCTGATCGAGCGCTTCCTGACCGACGTGCTCGGGATCCCGTGGGACGAGGTGCACGAGGAGGCCGAGCGGCTCGAGCACGCGATGAGCCCGGTGCTCGAGGAGCGGATGCTCGCCGCGATCGGCGATGCGAAGACGTGCCCGCACGGCCACCCGATCGTCGCCGGCGCGCGGATCGACGGGGTACCGCTCGCCGACGTCGCTGACGGGGCGTCGGTCACGATCCTGCGCTTCGAGAACGAGGCCGAGGACCTGCTGCACTACCTCAAGGACTCCGGAATCGAGCCCGGCATGAAGGGCACGCTGACGGCGACGTCGCCGGAGGAGGTGACGGTCACGTGCGACGACGGCCGGCAGTGCACGGTCACGTTCTCGGTCGCCGAGACCGTCTCGGTGCTGGCCGACCCGTCGCCGCCGTCGCGCATCGCGCTGCCCGAGCAGCTGGTGCTGGCGCGGGAGCGCTACGGGCGTTAGGTCGTTGTCGGCGCGTTAGCTGTCGCGCGCTGTGGTCTGTGGCGGGACGCGCTGTGGTTTGTGGCGGGCTGCTCCGGGTGGCTCCGGTCCCGCAACGAGTTATGGGCTGCGCTGACGGGGCCGGCGCCGGCCGCGCCGGCCGGGAAGGTTCCACCGCCCGCAGCACCCTGACGGTGGCGCTGGCTGACGGCGCCGCTCCGCGCCTGGTCGGGGTTTGAGCGGGGTGGAGCTTCGGCTGGCGTGGCAGATCTGCAGCGCCGTGGGCGGCAGCGGTGCCACGGTTGCGGTGGGTCCGGGAGTCGTGGCAGATGTGCAGCGCGATCGGCGGCACGGGTGCCACGCGTCGGGGGAACGCCGGCGACCCGGTCGCGGAGCCACCCCCGGGCCACCTCGCCGCAAACGAAGACCAGGCCACCACGCCCGCTAGGCTGACCCCCCTCATGCGCACACGGATGGTCTGCCTGGAGGACGGGATCACATCTTGCGGCTTTCGCAAGATGGCGGCCTACGTCGCCCAATTGCAGCCGGGCACGGAGTCCTTCTACATCTCCACGGAGCGCTATCGCAGCGTGAAGACCGCCGTGCGCGGGATGGGCGACAAGGCCGTCATCGGCGACGAGCAGGTCGACGAGATGGCGCAGGGCCTCGCCGACTCGGACCTCGTCGGCTTCTCGTCGATGACGGGCTATGCCGATCTCACCCGCCGCCTGATCAAGCGCATCCGCGAGATCAACCCGGGCGTCTACATGATCTGGGGCGGCATCCACCCGATCATCCAGCCCGAGGATGCGATCCTCGCCGACGTCAACGCGATCTGCACCGGCGAGGGCGAGTTCGCCTTCGAGGAGTTCCTGCAGGCCTTCGAGGAGGACCGCGACTACACGAACACGAAGAACTTCTGGTTCAAGCCCGACGGCCACGGCTCGAGCAACGGCAACGGCGACCAGCTCGTCAAGAACCACTTCCTGCCGCTGATGTCGCCCAACGAGATGGAGGCGCTGCCGTTTCCGCAGTACGGCGCCGACACGGAGAAGATCTACCTGCCGGGCCAGGGCTTCGTGAAGATGGGCGTCGAGGACTACCTGCTCAACGACGGCCTCGGCTACACCACGCTGTGGTCGATCGGCTGCCCCTTCCACTGCTCGTACTGCGGCAACACGAAGTTCATCGCCAACGACAAGAAGTACAAGCGCATCCGCCATCCGAGCGCGCGCTACATGGTCGACCAGGTCAAGGACGCGCGTGCCCGCTTCCCGCACCTCAGCCAGGTCTCCTTCCACGACGACTCCTTCATGGCGATCCCCTACGGGCAGCTCGAGGAGTTCGCCGAGCTGTGGCACGACGAGCTCAAGCTGCCCTTCGCCGTCTACGGCGTTATCCCCAACTACGTCCGCCAGGACAAGTTCGAGCTGCTGTCGTGGGCGGGGATGAACCGCATCCGGATGGGGATCCAGTCGGGCTCGAAGGAGATGCTCGACTTCTACAAGCGCCCGACGCCCCCCGAGAAGATCCTCAACGCGGGCAGGGTCATCGCGTCGTTCGCGCCGAAGTACCACATCCCGGCGGCCTACGACATCATCATGGACAACCCGATCGAGACCCGGGACGACGTGAAGTCGACGCTGCAGCTGCTGTACCTGATGGACCGCCCGTACACGCTGTTCATCTACTCGCTGAAGGTGATCCCGAACACCGGCCTGGCGACGGCGATGAAGGAGCGCGGCGTCGACCTCGACGACATCGACGAGTCCTACCTCGCGATCCCGCCGCGCTGGGCGAACCTCATGCTCTACCTGATCGCGCTGTGGCGCCCGCCGCCGTGGCTGTGGAACCGGCTGATGGGCCGCGTGCGCGCGTCGAGCGAGCCGCAGAAGCTCTATCCGCGCCTCGGCCTGATCCTGCGCACGATGTACCTCAGCAAGCGCGTGCTCGCGCACCTGCGCGTCATGGACTTCTCGATCACGCCCGGCAAGACCGGCTACTACGCCTGGAAGGTCGGCCTCGTCGGCTTCTGGCAGAAGCACCTCACGCGCCGGCCGCGGCGGCCGGATCGCACGAAGAAGCAGCCGGAGGTCAAGGTCGGCGTGCAGGTCATCTCGCCGGACGGCATGCGCGACGAGTAGCGCGCAGGGCCGCGCTCAGCGGCCGATGACGCGGCCGATCGCGAGCCCGACCAGCACGACGACGGCCGCGACGATCAGCAGCGTCACGAACGTCGCCTCGAGCACCGTGCCGAGGCCGAAGATGGCGATCAGGGCGATGATGAGCACAAGCCAGAGCATGGGGTGGCCCTACCCCGGCCGGGGGCGGCGGTACCGCGAAGTTGCCGACCCGCACGCGGAGCGCGCTGCCGGCGCGGCGCGCAGCCGCCCCCGGTTCAATGTGAGCGGTGGATCGCTACGGACGACCGGTGCTGCGCGCGGCCGCCGTCAGCGGCGTGCTGTCGGCGACCGCCGTCTGCGCGATCCTCTTCGCGGCGGGCGCCTTCGACGACGGTCGCGCGGCGGAGCCTGCAGCGGCCCCGATCACGGCGACCACGCCGGTCCCCTCCGTCGGCGACGTGTACCGGCGCGTGCGGCTCGGCGTGGTGCTCGTCGAGCACCGGCCGCCGGGGGTGCGGCCGAGGACCGGACCACCGACGCGGAAGGACGGGATCGCGACCGGGTCGGGCTTCGTGATCGATCGCCGGGGACATGTCGTGACCAACCAGCACATCGTCGCCGGCCGCGGCAGTACGACGGTCCAGTTCGGGCCCGGCGAGAAGCCGGTCGGCGCGACGATCGTCGGCCGCGACGCGTCGACCGACCTGGCGCTCGTCAGGGTCGACCCGGGCGAGGCGCGCGCACCGCTCAGACCGCTGGCGCTCGGCGACTCGGAGGCGGTCGGGATCGGCGATCCCGCGATCGTCGTCGGCAATCCCTACGGCCTGGAGCGCTCGCTCGCGGCCGGCGTCGTCTCGGCGACGGATCGCACGATCGATGCCCCCAACGGCGCCAAGATCGATCACGCGGTGCAGATCGACGCGCCGATCAACCCCGGCAACTCCGGTGGCCCGCTGCTGGACGGGCACGCGCGCGTGATCGGGGTCATCTCGCAGGGCCGCGGCAACGGGATCGCGTTCGCGGTGCCCGTCGACACGCTGGAGCGGGTGATCGCCGAGCTGCGGCGGCGCGGACGCGCCGGTGGCCCGGCGACTGCCGGCTAGGCCGGCGCGCCGGCGGGCGTCAGCGAGCGGTAGGCGTCGGCCAGGCGCCTGACGCCCTCGCCGATGCGGTCGTTCGTCACCCCGGAGTAGGCGAGGCGCAGCGTGTTCTCGCCGCCCTCCAGCAGGAAGTCCGTGCCCTTGACGAACTGCACGCCGCGCTCGTTGGCCGCCGCGAAGAGCGCGCTGACGTCGGTCCCGTCGGGCAGCTCGACCCACATGAAGTAGCCGCCCTCGGGCAGCTGGTAGCGCGCCTCGGGCAGGTGCTCCTTCAGCGCCGCGTCGAGCGTCGCGACGCGCTCGGCGAGCGCCGCCTTGACCGTCGCGATCGCGCCGTCGATCGCGCCCGACACGCAGAACTCGTAGACGATCGCCTGGGCGACCATGTTCGGCGAGATGTACGTGTTCGTGGCGAGCTTGGCGATCCGCGCGATCAGGTCGGCGGGCCCGACGAGATAACCGACGCGGATGCCGGGGCAGATGGTCTTCGAGAAGGACGAGGCGTAGACGACGGTGCCCGCAGTGTCCTGCTCGAGCATCGTCGGGATGTCCGCGCCGCTGAAGCGGATGTGGCGGTAGGGGTCGTCCTCGAAGATCAGGAAGTCGTTGTTGGCGGCGATCGACAGCAGGCTGACGCGCTTGTCCTGCGACAGCGTGTAGCCGGCGGGGTTCTGGAAGTTGGGGATGACGTGGGCGAGCTTGAGCTTGCCGGTATCGGCGAGCAGCGCGAGCTCGTGGTCGTCGATCCCGTCCGGCTGCAGCGAGATCGGCCGCACGTCGGCGCCCAGCGAGCGCAGGTTGAGCAGCGTGCGGTCGTACGTCGGCTTCTCGACCGCCACGACGTCGCCGGCCTCGACGACCGTCTCGAAGAGGAACGCGTCGGCCTGCATCGAGCCGTTGGTGACGAGTACCTGCGCCTCGTCTACGCCGTGCTGCTCGGCGATCCAGCGGCGCAGCGGCACGTAGCCGATGCTCGTCCCGTAGGCGGTCGCGCCGGCCGGGTCGTTGGTGAACGCGCGGGTTGCGGCGTCGCGCAGCCCGTCGACGTCGACGATGTCCAGCGAGGGTGCGCCGCGCGCGAAGGAGATTGTGTCCGCCATGCCCCGAAGATAGCGCGCAGCCGCGGGGCCCGATCGTCTGCGTGGCAGCCTTGCGGCGGTGCAACCGCTCGCCGCCGACCACGTCGCAGCCCTGCTCGTCACGGCGGCGCTGGCCGTCGCGGCGGCGTGGCTGCCCCGTGCGCGATCGACGGACCGGGCGCTGCGAGCCTCGCGCGCGCTCGCGCTCGTCATCCTGGCGGCCTATCTCACCGACCACGCCGTCGCGGCGTCGCGCGGCATCTGGTCGATCCGGCTGTACCTGCCGCTGCACCTGTCCGACGCGGCGACCGTCGTCGCGGTGGTCGCGCTCTGGACGGGGCGACCGCTGCTCGTCGAGCTGACCTACTTCTGGGGGCTGACTGGCGCGCTGCAGGCCCTCCTGACGCCCGACCTCGGCCAGGACTTCCCCGACGTCCTGTTTCTGACGTACTTCGTCACGCACGGCGGCGTCGTCGTGGCAGCGCTGCTGCTCGTCGCCGGGCGCGGGATCGCGCCGCGGCCGGGCGCGGTCGCGCGCGCCTTCGCCGCGACGGTCGCGGTCGCGGCGGTCGCCGCCGCCGCCAGCGTCGCGACCGGCGGCAACTACATGTTCCTGCGTCGCAAGCCGCCCGGCTCGCTGCTGGACCTGATGGGTCCGTGGCCGTGGTACATCGCCGCCGCGGGGCTGCTCGCGCTGGCGATGTTCGCCGTGCTCGCGCTGCCGTTCCGCGGCCGGGCCGCGCGCTGAGGCTCGATCCGGCGGCGCCTCAGAACGCCGTCGCGAGCGCGAGCGGAAAGACCGCGCCGGCGCCGCGCCGGCGCAGCTGGCCCCCGGTCATCGCGATCGTCCAGCCGCTGAGGCGAACGTCGTCGAGCAGCAGGCAGCTCTCGGGCGGCGGGTCGGCGCTGATCCGGAAGGCGCCGCGCACGTTGGCCGCCTGCAGCGCGGCGTTGGCCATCTCGCGCTGCGGCGGGCGGTCGGCGACGCGCTCGAGCAGCGGGAGATGGGCGATGCCGAGCGTCTGCGAGAGCCGGTGCGCGAGGTCCTCGACGACGCCCGGATACGCCGCGGACGGGACGCTCGTGATGTAGCTCACCGGCGGGTTCCAGGCGCGGACGAGGCGGTCGACGGCGTCGAGCAGCTCGTCTGCGAAGCGGCCCTCGCGCAGGCCCGCCTGCACGACCGGCGCCCAGCCGCCGTCGCCCAGCCGCGCCAGCGCGCGGCCCTCCTCGACGACGTACTCCGGTGCGATCCTGCGCATCCGGCCCTCGGGATCGGGCGCCATCTTCTTCGTGTCCAGGCGCAGCGGCTGCGAGCGCAGGTGGTCGATCGCCTCGCGCACGAGCCCGGGGTCGAGCGGCCCGTCGTAGCGCGGGGCGGTGCAGACCGCGCAGCGCCCGCAGTCCTGCGGGGCCGGATCGTCGAGCTCCTCCTGCAGCGCGCGCATCAGGCAGCGTCCGTCGGCGCCGAAGCTCGCCATCGTCGCCTGCTCGCGCCGGCGCAGGTCGGTGATGTGCGCGTATCGCTCGCCGTCGTACTGCCAGGTGCTGGCGGGCTCGCGCACCCAGCGGCTGGCGTCGCGCGACACGGCGCCCTCGACGTCGAGCACCTTCAGCATCGCGTCGATCCGGCCGCGGCCGAGGTTCACCATCGCCGTCAGCTCCGCCGTCGAGGCGCCCTCGGCGCCGACCTCGTCGAGGTGGCCGAGCACGCGGTCGACCAGCTCGCGGCGCGGAAACGCCTGCTCGATGAAGAAGTCCTGGATCCGGCGGTCCTCGGCGCCGCGCAGCAGGACGACCTCGGCGCGGTCGATCGCGCGGCCGGCGCGCCCGACCTGCTGGTAGTACGCGATGACCGAGCCCGGCGCCTGGTAGTGCACGACGAAGCCCAGGTCGGGCTTGTCGTAGCCCATCCCGAGGGCGCTCGTCGCGACGACGCACTTGAGGTCGTTGGCCAGCAGGCGGTCCTCGACGGCGATCCGCCGCTCGGTCTCGATCTCGCCGGTGTACGCCTCGGCGGCGATGCCGTGGTCGCCGAGCCACTGCGCGACCTGCTCGGCGTCGCGCTTGGTGAGCGTGTAGACGATCCCGCAGCCCGGCAGCCCGCCGAGGTGCGTCGCCAGCCACGCGAGCCGGTCGGCCTGGCCGGGCAGCTCGACGACCTCGAAACGCAGGCTCGAGCGCCCGAGCGGGCCGCGGTAGGCGACGAGCGAAGCGCCGCTGTGGCCGGTGCGCAGCTGCTCCTCGACGTCGGCCACCACGCGGTCGTTGGCGGTCGCCGTCGTGCAGAGGACGCCGACGCCGGCGGGCAGGCGCTCGAGCATCTCGGCGATGCGCCGGTAGTCGGGCCGGAAGTCGTGGCCCCAGTCGGAGATGCAGTGCGCCTCGTCGACGACGAGCAGGCCCACGCGCTCGGCGAAGACCGGCAGCATCCGGGCGCGGAACTGCGGGTTGTTCAGCCGCTCGGGGCTGATCAGCAGCAGGTCGACGGCGTCGGCGTCGAGCAGGCGCGAGATCTCCTCCCAGGCGTCGCGGTTGGTCGAGTTGACGGTGTGCGCGCGGATCCCGAGCCGCTGCGCGGCGGCGATCTGGTTTCGCATCAGCGCCAGCAGCGGGGAGACGATCAGCGTCGGCCCGGCGCCGCGCTCGCGCAGCAGCGCGGTCGCGATGAAGTAGACCGCCGACTTGCCCCAGCCGGTGCGCTGCACGCACAGCACCCGGGCTCGCTCCTCGACGAGGTCGGCGATCGCCTCGAGCTGGTGCTCGCGAAACCGCGCGCCGGGGCCGGCGAGCTCGCCCAGCAGCTCGGTCGCGCGGGTGGCCAGGTCGGTCGTCGCGGGCATCTGGACACTCTAGGTCGCGGGCGACCGCGATTCGCCCCCCTCCGGCAACCCGGCTCGGCGGCGCCTGGTGGCCGGACCGTCGAGCACCAGGCGCCACGCGCTGCTCAGGCGAAGGCCCGCTCCGTCACCTGCGTGAGGCGGAAGCTGTTGCCCGACGGATCGCGGAAGCCGGAGTCGATGCCGTAGGGCCGCTGCTCGGGCTCCTCGCTGAACTCGACGCCGCGCGCCTTGAGCTGCTCGTACGTGGCGCGGCAGTCGTCGGTCGTGAGGAAGACCGTGCCCGCGAGGCCCTTGGCCATCAGGTTGCGGACCTCGTCGGCCGTCTCGTCGCTGAGCACCGGCGCACCAGGGATCGCCATGAGCACGATCGCGACGTCGTCCTGCCCGGGAGGGCCGACGGTGAGCCAGCGGAAGTCGCCCATCTCGGGGAGCGTCACGTCCGAGCGCACCTCCATGCCGAGCTTCCCGGTGTAGAAGGCGAGCGCCTCGTCCTGGTCGTGCACCCAGACCTGCGCCGTCGAGATCCTGATCATCGTGATGCTCCTTCGTGTCAGGGGGGAGTTGACGAGCAGGACGCTAATCCGGGTGCGAGCGGCTGTCTTCTTCATTCGTGCTGCGTTGCCGGCGCCCGTACGCGCGGACGACGCAGGCGGGGACGACCGCGTACGCGGCGGCCGGCGGGTGGCGCCTGCGGTACTCGGCCGGCGAGATCGCGTAGGTGCGCGTGAAGCTCGTGGTGAACGACCCGACGCTCGCCAGTCCGACCGAGACGCAGACGTCGGCGACTGAGCGGTCGGTGCTGCGCAGCAGAGCCGCGGCGCGCTCGAGGCGGCGGGTCAGCAGGTAGGCGTGCGGCGAGGCGCCGAACGCGCGCCGGAACTCGCGGCTGAAGTGCGCGCGCGACAGCCCGGCGGCGCGGGCGAGGTCGTCGACGGTCAGCGGCTCGGTGTAGCGGGCGTCGGCGAGGTCCTTGGCGCGCAGCAGGTGCCGGGCCGGCGGGACGTAGCTCGTGACCGCTGCCTGCACGTGGACAGCATCGCAAACCGCGGCTTGGCCGCGACGGAGCGCTTGCGTCGCTCAGGTCGCCGGCGACGCGTCCTCGAGCGACGCGCGCAGCTGCGCGTCGGCCAGCCGCTGCGCGTCGGCGCCGCCGCCGCGCCGTGCCCACGCCGCCTGCGAGAGCGGGTAGGCGTAGTCGCGCAGGCGGTTGAGGAAGCCGACCGGCTCGAGGCCGCCTCCGCAGTTGAAGGGGTTGAAGCGAAGCGCGTCGGTGGACCGCGGCAGGCGCTGCTCGACGTGCAGCGTTCCGGCACGGCGAAAGCGTCCGCGGACGGGGGCGGTCGCGAGGCCGAAGGTCAGGGCGCCGGTCTGCGCGGCGCGCTCCAGGCGCTCGAACTCGTCGTCTCCCGCGGGCTGCGGCGAGCCGGCGTCCGCGACCACGCCGACGAGGAACGTCTCGCCGCCCGCGCGGTATGGCAGAGACGAGCTGTAGGGGCGCTGCTGCACGTCCGTGGCCGGGACGAAGATGTGGTGCAGGACCGGCAGGTCGACGGATGTCACGAGCAAGAAGTCCTGGTGGCGCCCGGTGCCGTAGGCGTCGAGCACGCGCAGCGAGACGCCCAGCAGGTCCGGCAGCGGACGCGGCAGGCCGAGCGAGCGCGAGAAGCGCATCAGCACCGCGTGCTCGCCGGGTCGCCCGAGCAGCTGCGAGGCGCGCGGCGCGTGCGGCGCGCCGTCGACGACGAGCCGCGCGCGGTAGGCGACGCCGGTCGGATGGACCGCCTTGCCGCCGCGTGCCGCAGCCAGCGCGGCGAGCAGCGCGCCCAGACCGTAGCCGGCGCCGTCGACCGCCAGGCGGCCCGGCCGCCGCAGCCCGCGGCGCGCGTTGTCGCCGATGTGCGTCACGCGCTCGGCGCTACCCCCGGCGCGTGGGGCGCACACCTGCGGGCCTGCGCCGATGATCGAGCGGTACGCGCAGCGCGAGTGGTCGCGCAGGTCCCGCTGGATCACGTATGCGATGTTCCAGCGGTCGCGGTGGTCGGGGAGCTGCTTGCGGTCCGGCTGGATCATGCATGTGATGTTCCAGCGGTCGCGGTGGTCGGGGAGCTGGTTGCGGTCCGGCTGGATCATGCATGTGATGCTCGAGCGGTCCCTGCTCCCGCAACCGCTCGCCGTCCCGCTCGGTCACGCTGGCTGCCGGGCGCCGCAGGCTGCGTCCCCCGCTCGATCTCGGCGCCCGCCGCAGCCGGGCGCCAGCGCCGCTACCCGCCGAGGATCTCGACGGCGATCCGCGCAACCTGCGTGGGCGTGCGCCCGACGCGCACGCCGACGCCCTCGAGCGCGTCGATCTTCGCCTGGCCGCCGCCGCTGGAGCCCGAGACGATCGCGCCGGCGTGGCCCATCGTCTTGCCGGGCGGCGCCGTCAGGCCGGCGATGTAGCCGACCACCGGCTTGCTCACGTGCGCGGCGATGTAGGCCGCAGCCTCCTCCTCGGCCGAGCCGCCGATCTCGCCGCTCATGACGATCAGCTCGGTCTCGGGGTCGGCCTCGAAGAGGGCGATGATGTCGACGAACGAGGACCCCGGCACCGGATCGCCGCCGATGCCGACGATCGTCGAGTTGCCGAAGCCGCTCTGCGCCAGCTCGTTGCCGATCTGGTAGGTCAGCGTTCCCGAGCGCGAGACGACGCCGACGTTGCCGGGCTTGAAGAAGGCCGCGGGGATGATCCCGACGTTCGCCTTGCCGGGAGAAAGCACGCCCGGGCAGTTGGGGCCGACGAGCCGGACGCCGGGGTTGCGCTTGAGCACATTGAAGACCATCAGCTCGTCGTGTGCGGGGATGCCCTCGGTGATCGCGATGATCGTCGCGATCCCGGCGTCCTCGGCCTCGAGGATCGAGTCGGCGGCGAAGCGCGGCGGCACGAAGATCATCGCCGTGTTCGCATCGGTCCTCGCGACGGACTCGCGGAACGTGTTGAAGACCGGAACGCCCTCGACGTCCTGGCCGCCCTTGCCGGGCGTCACGCCGGCGACGACGTTGGTGCCGTAGCGGCGGTTGTTCATCGCGTGATAGCTGCCCTCGCGGCCGGTCAGGCCGGAGACCACGAGGCGGGTGTCCTCGCCGACGAGGATGCTCATCGCGAGGACCTCGCTTCCCGCCGCTCGCGGCCGGGCACGGTGCGCACAAGACGCGCGGTCATGCGACCGCGCGCTCGCGCGCGAGCGCGACGACGCGCGCCGCGGCGCCGTCCATCGTCGCCTCCGGATGCAGGCCCGGCAGGTTCGCGTCGGCCAGCAGCCTGCGCGCCTCGACGTCGTTGGTCCCGTCCAGCCGCACGACGAAGGGCACCTTCGGCTGCAGGATCTCGTAGGCCTCGATCAGGCCCTTGGCGACCTCGTCGCAGCGCGTGATCCCGCCGAAGACGTTGAACAGCACGGCCTTGACCTTGGGGTTGGAGAGGATGACCTCGACGGAGGCCACGATCGCCTCGGCCTTCGCGCCGCCGCCGGCGTCGAGGAAGTTCGCGGGCGCGCCGCCGGCGTGCGCGACGACGTCGAGCGTCGACATCACCAGGCCGGCGCCGTTGCCGAAGATCCCGATGTCGCCGTCGAGCTTGACGTACGTCAGCCCGCGCTTGGCGGCCATCGCCTCCTGCGGATCGACGTCGCTGGATTCGTCGAGCGTGGCGTTCTCGGGATGACGGAACATCGCGTTGTCGTCCAGCGTGACCTTCGCGTCGAGGGCGACCACCTCGCGCTCGGGCGTGATCACGAGCGGGTTGATCTCGACGAGCGTCGCGTCCTCGGAGATGAAGGCCGTGTACAGCGTCGCCAGCATGTCGCCGACGGGCCGCGCGACGTCGGCGTCGACGCCCGCCTCGTAGACCAGCCGCCGCGCATGGAACGGATGAAAGCCGACGAGCGGGTCGACGTGCAGCGTCGCGAGCGCCTCGGGATGCTCGGCGGCGACCTGCTCGATGTCCATCCCGCCCTGGGTGGAGAGCATCACGAGCGGCGCCTTCGCGGAGCGGTCGAAGACGACCGCGGCGTAGTACTCCGAGACGATCTCGCTCGCCAGCTGCAGCCACAGCTCGTTGACGGTGTGACCGCGGATGTCCATGCCGAGGATGTTCGTCGCGTGCTCGCGGACCTCGTCGAGCGTGTTGGCGAGCTTGATGCCGCCTGCCTTGCCGCGGCCGCCGATCTTGACCTGTGCCTTGATGACGAGCGGGAAGCCGATCTCCTCGGCGGCCGCCACCGCGGCGTCGACGGTGGTCGCCTCGCGGCCGGGAAGCTGCACGACGTCGTAGCGCGCGAGAACCTGCTTTCCCTTGTACTCGAGAAGGTCCATCGGCGCGCCACGATAGTTCACCGGCCGCGGGCCGCGCGGTGGCCGCCGCGGGCTAGCTCCTATCATGGCGCCCCTCATGGCGCTTCCCAAGCAGATCTCGCTGGTCACCTTCGATGTCTACGGCACCCTCATCGACTGGGAGCAGGGGATCGTCGACGCGTTTCAGAACGAGGCCGCGCGCGACGGCTTCACGATCGACCGCGAGGAGCTGATCAGGAACTTCCACGAGATCGAGCGACAGATCGAGTCGGGCTCCTACGAGCTGTACGCCGAGGTGCTGCGCCGGACCGCCGTCGAGATCTCCAAGCGCCTGGACTGGCCGCTGGAGCCGTCGCGCTCGGGCTTCCTGCCCGACAGCGTGCAGCGCTGGCCGGCGTTCAAGGAGACCAACACGCAGATCGCCAAGATCGCCAAGAAGTACAAGACGGGCCTGATCTCGAACATCGACGACAAGCTGCTGGGCCAGACGCGGCGCCACATCCCGCACGACTTCGACCTCGTCGTGACCGCGCAGCAGGTGCGCTCCTACAAGCCCGACATGGCCCACTTCACCGAATGCGCGCGCCGCATGGGCACGAAGAAGGGCTGGGTCCACGTATCGGCGAGCTACTACCACGACGTCGACCCGTGCGTGAAGAACAAGATCCCGGTGATCTGGATCAACCGCAACAAGGAGACGCTCGAGCCGGGCCAGAAGAAGCCGACCGCCGAGGCGAAGAACCTCGCCGAGGCGGTCAAGCTGCTCGGCCTGTAGGCCCCGAGAGCGCTGCCGTGCGCGTCGTCGGCCTGCACCCCGACGTGCTCGTGGCGACGAGCCGCGCCTGGCAGACGACCTGCACGATCGTCCGCAACGGCGACGAGTGCTTCGTGATCGACTCGCCGGTGTTTCCCGACGAGCTCGAGGTGCTGCCGGCGGTGCTCGAGCACGCCGGCTTCCAGCTGACGGGCCTGCTGGCGACGCACGCCGACTGGGACCACCTGCTCGGGCGCCTGGCCTTTCCCGGCGCGGCGCTCGGCGTCGCCGAGACGACGGCCGCGCGCCTGGCCGCCGAGCCCGGCGCCGCCGCGCGGGGCCTGCGCGCCTTCGACGACGAGCACTACCTCGACCGCCCCGCCCCGCTCTCGCTCGGCCAGGTCCAGCCGCTGCCGGTCCCCGGCCATTGCGAGATCGGCGACCGGGAGCTCGAGCTGCATCCCGCCGACGGGCACACCGCCGACGGCATGGCGGTCTGGGTCGACTGGGCGCGCGTGCTCGTCTGCGGTGACTACATCTCGCCGATCGAGGTCCCGGCGATCTCCGACGGCGGCTCGCGCGACGCGTACGTCGCGACGCTGCGGCGGCTGGAGGCGCTGGTCGACGCGGCGTCGTACGTCGTGCCCGGGCACGGGGAGGTGCTCGACTCCGTGCGCGCCGCGGCGATCCTGCGCGAGGACCTCAACTACCTCGCCAAGCTGCCCGACGCCGAGCTGCCGATCGCACGCCGCAGCGAGGCGCAACGCGCGCTCCATGCCGCCAACGTGCAGCGGGTACGCAGCGGGGCATGATCCAGCACGTAGCGCTCGAGGTTCGCGAGCAGGACGTGGCGGCGTGCCTGCGCTTCTGGGCGCTGCTGGGCTTCGCGCGCGTCGAGGCGCCCGCCGCGCTCGCGCAGCGCTCGGCCTGGGTGCAGTCCGGCGAGACGCAGATCCACCTGCTGTATGCAGAGCGGCCGGTCGTGCCGCCGGAGGGCCATGTGGCCGTCGTCGTCGAGGATCACGAGGCGACGCTGGCGGCGCTGCGCGAGGCCGGCTTCGACCCGCAGCCGCGGACCCGTCACTGGGGATCGCCGCGCGCGTTCGTGCGCTCGCCCGCCGGGCACCGCGTCGAGCTGATGGCGTTCGCGCCCGGCGCGGGCTGAGCGCGCTGCGGCGCGCAGGCGTCCTCGACCGCGAGCCCCGGCCCTGCCGGCCGGGCCGGGCGCGCGAGCGGGCTAACGTCGGGCGCATGTCCGACGATGACCCGACCGCCGCCGAGGGCGCCGTCGACCTGCTCGCGCGCGCGGGCACGGGGCCGGTCTGGGGCATGGCCAGCGCCGACCTCAACGCGACGCTGCTGGCGTGGCCCGGCGGTCACGAGCTGGCCGAGCACGTCAACTCGGAGCTCGACGTGCTCGTCGTCGTGCTCGCAGGCGAGGCCACCGTGACGGTCGACGGCCGGCCGCAGCAGCTGGCCGCCGGCAGCGCGATTCTCGTGCCGCGCGGCACGCGCCGGCGCATCGCCGCCGGCGACGGAGGGGTCCGCTACGTATCGATCCACCGCCGCCGGGGGCCGCTGCAGATCCAGCCGCTGGTGCCGGGGAGCTAAGCCGCACGTTGCGCGCCGGCGAAGTCGCGAGCGTGGCGACTTTGTGAGGCACAGCCTCAGAAAGTCGCCACTCGCCGCGCGCGCCGGCGACGTCGGGCCGGCGCAGGCGGTGTAGCCGCCGGCAGCGCGCCTGCACCCCAGCGCGCCGCGCCGGTAGGGTCGCGTCGCTCGTGCTCGACCGCATAGCGACACTGACCTGGCGGCGCCCGCGGCTCGTCCTGGCGCTCGTCGCCGCGTTCGTGGCGATCGCCGGCGCGGTCGGCTACGACGTCGAGGATCACCTCAAGGCGGCCGGCTTCACCGACAGCGCCTCGCAGAGCGAGCGCGCGACGGAGCTGCTGCGCGAGGAGCTCGGCTACGACGCCAACCCGGCGATCGTCGTCCTCGTGCGCGATCCCGACGGCGGCAGGCTCGACGTCGCCGCGCCGTCGGTCCGGCGCGAGGTCGATCGGATCAGCGCGGCGCTCGAGCGCACGCGCCACGTCGGCCACGTCGTCAACCCGCTGCGCGACCGCCGTGAGGGCGCCGCTCTGATCGAGTCCGACGGCCGCTCGCTCGTCATCAGCGCCGGCCTGTCGACGCAGGACGTCGAGAGCGACGGCGGCGACGCCGCCGAGGAGGCGCGGCGGCGGATCGGCGACAGCGCGCTCGACGTGCGCATGGGCGGCTTCGCCGTCAGCTTCAACGAGGTCAACGACGAGACGCGCGAGGACCTCACGCGAGCCGAGATGATCGCCTTCCCGATCCTCACGATCCTGCTGCTGATCGTCTTCCGCGGAGCGGTCGCGGCGGCGATCCCGCTGCTGCTCGGCGTGATCTCGATCCTCGGCACGTTCCTCATGCTGCGCGTCATGTCCGGGCTGGTGGACACGTCGCTGTTCGCGCTGAACATCGCCACCGCGCTGAGCCTCGGCCTGGCCGTCGACTACGGGCTGCTGATGGTCTCGCGCTATCGCGAGGAGCTCGAGCGGGCCGGCGAGGCGACCGAGGAGGCGCACCGCCGCATGGTGCTGACAGCGGGTCGAACGGTGATGTTCTCGGGCTTCACCGTGGCGATCGCGCTGGCGGCGCTGACGATCATGCCCCAGCGCTTCCTGTACTCCGTCGGCGCCGCGGGCGCCGCGGTCGGGCTGCTGTCGGCGATCGTCGCGATCCTCGTCGTGCCCTCCATGCTGGCGCTGCTCGGGACCCGCATCAACGCGCTCGCGATCCGTCGCGGGCCGTCCGTGTCGGACCACTCAAACGGCTGGTACCGGCTCGCGAAGGCCGTCATGCGTCGCCCGCTCGTCGTCGCGGTCGCCTGCACGGCGCTGCTGCTGGCGGCCTCGTCGCCGCTGCTGTCGGCGCAGCTGACGGGCCCGAGCGCCGAGGCCGTCCCGCCCAGCCAGCCCTCGTACGCGGTCAACACGTACATCGAGGAGAACTACTCGCAGGGCGTCGCGTTCGCGATCACGGTCACCGTGCGGGGAACCGCGTCGCCGGCGCAGCTGGCGCTGCTGCAGCGGCGCATCGACGCGATCGCGGGCATCGACGGCGGGACGCCGTTCGTGCGCGTGTCGCCGCGCGTCGCGTTCGCCAACTTCACGCCCGCTGGGCCCGCGCTGGCGCCGCGCACCCAGGACGCGGTGCACGAGATCCGCGCGATCGACCCGCCCGCCGGGGGCGCCGTGCTCGTGTCGGGCAACACGGCGCGCTTCATCGACGAGAAGCAGAGCCTGGCCGACCACCTGCCGCTCGCCGCCGCGATCATCGCCGGCACCACGCTGCTGCTGCTGTTCATGCTCACCGGCTCGATCATCCTGCCGATCAAGACGCTGGTCATGAACGTCCTCACGCTCGGAGCCTCGCTCGGCGTGATCGTGCTCGCCTTCCAGGAGGGCCTGCTCGACGGGCTGTTCGCCTACACGGGACCGGCCGCGATCGAGGTCACCAGCCTGGCGTTCCTGTTCGCGCTGACGTTCGCGCTGGCGACGGACTACGCCGTGCTCGTGATGGCGCGGATCAAGGAGCAGCACGACCTCGGTGCGAGCAACGAGGAGGCGGTCGCCGTCGGGATCGGCCGCACGGGCCGCGTGATCAGCGCCGCGGCGGCGGCGATCGCGGTCGTCTTCCTCGCCTTCGCCGTCAGCAAGATCTTCTTCATGAAGCAGATCGCGGTCGCCGAGGCCGCCGCGGTGATCATCGACACGACGATCGTCCGCGCGCTGCTCGTGCCCGCGCTGATGGGCCTCCTCGGCGAGTGGAACTGGTGGGCGCCGGCGCCGCTGCGCCGCCTGCAGGCGCGCTTCGGCTTCGCCGAGGGGTAGGGCCGCGCCGCCGCGGCCGGGCTCAGGCCGAGGCGAAGCGCCGCAGGCCCCAGTACGCCGCGCCGCCGAAGGCGAGCGTCAGCGCGGCGAGGTGCGCGAAGGCGACAGGCAGGCTGGCGTCGGCGTCGTTGACCGCCGTGTTGATCGCATCCAGCGCGGGCTTGAACGGGAACAGCGCCGAGATCACCTGGATGACGTCGTACAGCAGCGGCGAGACGCCGCCGCTGGGGACCAGCGCGAGGAACGCGAGCGGCAGGGCGAGCATGAGCGCCAGCAGCGACGCCGCGCGCACCTCGCGCGCCAGCGAGCCGATCGCGACGCCCAGCGTCGCGAACGCGATCGCGCTGACGGCGATCGCGAGGATCCACAGCGCGACGCGGCCGTAGTCCAAGGGGACGAAGGCGCTGATCCCGAGCAGCATCACGAGCGTGACGACGAACGCGCACCCCGCCGCGAGCACCACCTTGCCGGCCAGCAGCCAGCCGCCCGGCACGAGCCCGCGCGCCAGGCGCGAGAACGTGTTCTCCTCGCGCTCGAGCGCCAGCAGTCCGGAGGCGAGCAGGACGCAGACGAACATCAGCGACACCGTCACCGCGAGCGCCACCGCGAACGTGTCAAGCGGCGTGCGGCGCCCGCTGAGCACCGTCTCCTCGACCACGACGGGCCGCTCGACGGTGTTGAGGACGTCGTTGAAGCGCCCGATGTTGGCGACGCCGATGTTCGCGAAGCGCTGCAGCGGCTCGAGCTTGCGCACGATCCGCGGCGGCGCGTCCTCGAGCGTCTCGTCGAGCAGCTTCTTGGACTCCACCAGGCCGAGCAGCTCGAAGCTCTGGCCGAGGGCGTTGATCTCGCCGCCGGTCGTGATCACCTTGATGTAGCCCGAGGCGACCTTGTTGATCTGGCGCGCGAGCGCGGCGTCGGCGAGCGCGAGCTTGGACTCGACCGTCGACTCGACGAAGTTCTGCTTCAGCGCGTCGCCGTTGTAGACGACCTCGACGGTGGCCGAGTCGAAGCCGCCGGTGGAGAGCTTCATGACGAAGTCGGCGGGGATGATCAGGCCGGCGAGCGCCTCGCCGGTGCGGACCTTCTCGAGCAGCTGCGCGCGGTTCTCGACGTCGATCCGGTCGACGGCCTCGAAGAGCTGGTCGGTGTAGGCCTGGACGTCGATCTGCTCGCCGCCGAAGTCGATCGTGTTCTGGCTCTCGGGGATCTGGTTGAGAAACGCGAGGCTCGGCTTCTCGGGCCCGCTGGACAGCGCGAAGCCGATCAGCAGCGCGATCGCGACGGGATAGACGACGAGCAGGCCGACGAGCAGCTTGGAGCGCCGCAGGATCTGCAGGTCCTTGACGAGCATCCAGCGCATCGGCGGTCCCTAGTGGCCTCGGTCGCGCAGGAAGCCGACGAACGCCTGCTCGAGGTCGTGCTCCTCGTCGGCCTTCGCGGCCTGCTTGAGCGCTGTCGGGGTGTCGTTGAACAACAGCTCACCGTCGGCGAGCACGAGCACGCGGTCGGCGTGGCGCTCGGCCTCGGCGATGTCGTGCGTGGCGAAGACGACCGCGGTGCCGCGCTCGGTCAGTGCGGTGATGAAGCCCCACAGCCGCTCGCGCTGGCGCGGGTCGAGCGCCCCGGAGGGCTCGTCGAGCAGCAGCACCGGCGGATCGGCGAGCAGCCCGACGGCGATGTTGACGCGCTGGCGGTTGCCGCCCGACAGGCGCCCCAGCTCCTCGTCGGCACGCTCCCCCAGGCCGGTCTGGTCGAGCATCCGCACGACCGTCGCGTCGGGATCTGCGACCTTCTCGAGCTTCGCGAACAGGCGCAGGTTCTGG
>JBKHXR010000055.1:0-70349 GCA_046565905.1 Thermoleophilia bacterium
AGCACCGCCAACCTCTCGACGAGCGCGATCGTCGGGCAGGTCCGCTCGACGGCGCTCGACCTCCTGCGCGCGCTCGGCGACGATCGCGAGACGGCCGCCGCGAAGGTCCGCTCGGCCGCGCACGCCCCGGCGGACCGCAACTGAGCGAGCTCAGCCCTCGGCGCTGGAGAGGAACGCCTCGTAGGCCGGCGCGTCCATCAGCTGCTCGGGCGCCGCCGGATCGCCCGGCTCGATGCGGACGATCCAGCCCGCGCCGTAGGAGTCGTCGCTGATCTGCGCCGCGCCGTCGTCGAGCGACCGGTTGACCGAGTTGATCTGGCCTGTGAACGGCATCTTGATCGGCGCCGAGAGGATGCCGCCGCTCACCCTCCCGATCACCTCGCCGCTCTTGTAGAGCTCGCCGGGGTAGGGCAGCTCGACGAAGCCGACCGTGCCGAGGTTCGCGACGGCGGCCTCGGTGATCCCGATCACGACGAGCTTGCCCTCGGGGCGCGCCCAGACGTGGTCCTCGCTGTATCGCAGGTCACTCGGATAGCTGGCGATGGTCGTTGCCTCCCCGGTGGGTTCGGTCGCGCGAGCGGGCAGCGGCGGTGCTGCGCATGAACCGCAACATAGGCCATCACGCACGCCGCGCGACGACGTCGTGCTGTAGCAGGTGCAGCAACCCATCGAGCGCACCCTTCGCGATTTCGACACTTGCGGCCGGGTTGTCGAAGATCCGTAACAGACGCCTCGGCGCGGGGTGAGAGCTAGTTGGATGAACCCGATGTCGTCGAACACAGCACTGCTCTTCCCCGGGCAGGGCAGCCACTCCGAGGGCATGCACGAGCCCTTTGCCGACCACCCGCTCCTGCGGCGCGGCATCGAGCTGCTCGGCTTCGACCCCTTCGACAGCCTCGCCGAGGGCACCCGCTCGCAGCAGCCCGCGCTGTTTCTCTGCTCGATCGCGCAGTGGGCGTCGCGCGGACCCGACGAGCGCGACCCGCTCGCCGCCGCCGGCCACTCGCTCGGCGAGTACGCGGCGCTGACCGCGGCGGGCGCGATCGACTTCGACGACGGCGTGCGGCTCGTCGGCGCGCGCGCGGAGGCGATGGCCGACGCCGCCGCGCTGCGGCCCGGCGGCATGGTCGCGCTGCTCGGCGGCGAGCGCGACGACGTGTACGAGCTCGCGGCGACGCTCGAGCTGTCGCTGGCCAACGACAACGCGCCGGGGCAGATCGTGCTCTCGGGTCACATGTCCGCCGTCGACGCGGCCGTCGCGAAGGCCGGCGAGATCGGCTGCCGCGCGCGCAAGCTCGACGTCGCCGGCGCGTTTCACTCGCCGCTGATGGCGCCGGCCGCCGACCGCCTGGCGGCGGCGCTCGAGCGGACGCCGATCCGCGACACGGAGTTCCCCGTCCTCTCCAACGGCAGCGCGCGCCCGTTCGACGACATCCGCGCCGAGCTGGCCGAGAACCTGCTCAAGCCGGTGCGCTGGCGCGAGATCCTGCTCGAGCTGCAGGCGCGCGGCGCGACCGGCTTCGTCGAGTGCGGACCGGGCTCCGTGCTCAAGGGCCTCGTGAAGCGAACGCTCAGGGCGGCGGCGTGACGGTGAAGGCCGGCGTCATCGGCATCGGCTCCGCGCTGCCCGATCACATCGTCACCAACAAGGACTTCGAGGCCTACCTCGACACGACCGACGCGTGGATCCAGCGCCGCACCGGCATCCGCGAGCGCCGCCATCTCAACGGCTCGCTGACGCTGACCGACCTCGCCGCCGAGGCCTGCCGCGCCGCGCTCGTCGACGCCGACCGCGAGGCCGCCGACATCGACCACGTGATCGTCGCGACCTTCACCCCCGACCGCCTGATGCCCGGGCTCGCGCCGAAGCTCGCCAAGGTGCTGGGCACCGACGGCGCCGGCGCGATCGACGTCAACGCCGCCTGCGCGGGCTTCCTCTACGGGTTGGACCAGAGCGCGGCGCTGGTCGAGTCCGGGCGCGTGAGCTGCGCGCTGGTCGTCGGCGCCGAGGCGCTCAGCCGCGTCACCGATCCGCATGACCGCGGCACGGCGATCCTGTTCGCCGACGGCGCCGCCGCGGTCGTCGTCGAGGGCGGCGACTTCGCCCACGGGTGCTCCCCTTTTGTGCTGGCGTCAGACGGCGAGCACGGCGACCTGCTGTACGCAGAGCGCGAGGAGCGGCTGCTGCGGATGGAGGGCCAGGAGGTCTACCGTCACGCCGTCGAGCGGATGGTAGAGGCGACGCGCGAGGCGCTGCGCCGCGCCGAGATGACCGTCGACGACATCGACGTCCTGATCGTCCACCAGGCCAACCAGCGCATCATCGACGCCGCCGCGCGGCGGCTGAAGGTGCCCGAGGAGAAGGTCTTCGCGAACGTCGACACGATCGCCAACACATCGAGCGCCTCGATCCCGCTCGCGCTGCACCACGCCGAGCAGCGCGGCAACCTCAAGCCGGGCGACACGGTCGCGCTGGCCGCCTTCGGCGGCGGCTTCGTGTGGGGCGCGGGCATCCTGAAGTGGAAGGAGCGCGTCCGTGCCGGTGCCTGACGGAGGCGTCGCGCTCGTGACGGGCGGCGGACGCGGAATCGGCAGGGCGATCGCCGAGCGGCTGACCGGCGACGGCTTCACCGTGGTGACGCTCGGCCGCACGAGCGGCGACGTCCAGGCCGACGTCGGCGATGCCGAGTCCGTCGAGCGGGTATTCGCCGATGTGCGCGAGCGGTTCGGGCCGGTCCTCGTGCTCGTCAACAACGCGGGCGAGCGCCGGGACGGCCTCGCGATCCGGATGAAGTCCGAGCAGTGGGAGTCGGTGATCGACACGAACCTCAACGGCGCCTTCCATTGCATCCGCCGCGCGCTGGACGACATGCTCAGCGCGCGCTGGGGCCGGATCGTCAACATCTCCTCGGTCGTCGCCGAGCGCGCCAACCCGGGACAGGCCAACTACGGGGCCGCCAAGGCCGGGATGCTGTCCCTGACGCGCACGATCGCGCGCGAGATGGGACGCAAGGGCATCACCTGCAACGCCGTGACGCCGGGCGTCATCGAGACGGACATGACGACGGACGTCGCAGACAAGCTTCTCGCCGGCGTTCCCGCCGGCCGGATCGGGCGACCCGACGAGGTCGCGCACGCCGTCTCGTTCCTCTGTTCGGACGGGGCGGAATATGTCAACGGAGCCACGCTCGCCGTCGATGGCGGGCTGGCCGCATAACCACAAGGGGAATGAAACACATGGCTGTCACCGAAACCGAGGTCCTGGAAGAGATCCGCGACCAGCTCGAGGCGATCAAGGTTCCCGGCGCGCGCGAGGCGACGCCCGAGAACACGTGGACCGAGCTCGACGTCGACTCGCTGGATCTCGTCGAGCTCGTCAAGGCGCTCGAGGACCGCTTCGAGATCACGATCTCCGACGACGACCTCAAGCCGATCGAGTCCGTCGGCGACGCGATCGCGCTGACGATGCGCCTCTCCGAGTCAGAGGGCGCGCCTGCATGAGCAGCTACGCGTCCCCCCAGATTGAGATCGCGATCACCGGGCGCGGTGTCGTCTCGTCGATCGGCGAGGGGGCGGACGCGTTCGTCGACGCATTGCTCGAGCGGCGCTCGGGCGTCGGCGACGGTCTTGCTCCCTGCGCCGACTTCGATCCCGAAGCCGCCATGGGACCGAAGGTCGCGCGGCGCAGCGACCGCTACTCGCAGCTCGGCTTCGCCGCCGCGATGCAGGCCTGCGAGGAGGCCGGACTGCCCGACGGCGTCGACCTCGAGCGCCTGGCGATCCTCGTCGGCACCGGCGTCGGCGGGCTGATCACGCTCGAGGGCGAGTGCCGCAAGTTCGTCGACGGCGGCGAGCGCGCCGTCTCGCCGCACTTCGTGCCGATGATGATGCCCAACGCCGCCGCCGGCGCGATCGCGATGGAGCTCGGCGCCCACGGGCCCGGCTTCAGCGTCTCGTCGGCGTGCGCGACCGGCAGCCACGCGATCGGCGAGGCCAAGCGGATGCTCGAGCGCGGCGAGGCCGACGTCGTCGTCGCCGGCGGCACGGAGGCCGCGATCACGCCGCTCTGCGTGGCCGCGTTCAAGCGCATGGGAGCGCTGTCGCGCGAGGGCAAGTCACGCCCGTTCGACGCGCGCCGCGACGGCTTCGTGCTCGGCGAGGGCGCCGGCGTGATCGTCATGGAGCGCAGGGAGCATGCCGAGGCGCGCGGCGCCGAGATCCTCGGCTACGTCGCCGGCTACGGCGCCTCCAACGATGCCTTCCACATGACCCAGCCCGACAACACGGGGCGCGGGGCCGAGAAGGCGATGCGCGCGGCGCTGGCCGATGCGGGGGCGACGCCAGAGGACGTGGGCTACATCAACGCCCACGGCACGTCGACGCCGTTCAACGACCGCATCGAGACGGTCGCGATCCACTCCGTGTTCAACGGCGGGTCGCCGCCGGTGTCGAGCACCAAGTCGGCGATCGGGCACCTGCTCGGCGCGGCCGGCGCCGTCGAGGCCGTCGCGACGCTCGAGGCGCTGCGCCGCAACCTGCTGCCGCCGACGCTGAACTTCGAGCAGCCCGACCCCGACTGCGACCTCGACTACGTGCCCGACGGCCCGCGCGAGGCGCCCGGCATCACGCTCGCGCTGTCGAACTCGTTCGGCTTCGGAGGCCAGAACGCGTGCCTGGCGTTCCGGAAGGCGACGTGAGCACGGAGGCGGCACCGCCGCCGGTGCGCACGCGCGTCGCGCTGATCGACGAGCCGCCCGTGCCGGCGCAGGCGCGGATCGACCTGCTCTGCGACCCGGGCTCGTTTCACGCGATCCGCAGCGAGTCGGGCGACGGCGTCATCTGCGGCGCGGGCCGCGTCGGCGGGCGTGCGGTCTACGTCTGGTCGCAGAACGTCAAGCACAAGGGCGGCTCGCTGGGACAGAAGGGCGGCGCGTCGATCTGCTCGACGATCGAGGCGGCCGACAAGGCCGGCGCGCCGGTCGTCGGCTTCCTGCACTCCGGCGGCGCGCGCCTGCAGGAGGGCGTCGGCGCGCTGGGCGCCTACGCCTCCGTCTTCCGCGCGACTTCGCGCGCGCGCGTGCCGCAGATCAGCGTCATCTGCGGGCCCTGCGCGGGCGGGGCGGCGTACTCGCCGTCGCTCGGGACGCTCGTGATGATGGTCGGCGACGGCTCGCAGATGTTCCTCACCGGACCGCGCGTCATCGCGAAGGTGACGCGCGAGGTCATCACGGCCGAGGATCTCGGGGGCTCGAGGGTGCATCGCAAGACCGGCGTCTCGCACATCGAGGCCGACGACGACGCCCACGCCGCCGACCTCGTCCGCCGGGCGCTGTCCTACTTCCCGGGCACGATCGGCGCGCCGCCGCCCAGCAGGCAGCCCGTCGACCCGCCGGCAGGCGACCCGTCGGCGTCGGTGCCGCGCAACCAGCGCAAGGTCTACGACGTGCGCGACGTCGCGCGCCACCTGCTCGACGGGGGCGAGTTCCTCGAGCTCAGCGCGCGCTACGCGAAGAACATGGTGATCGGCTTCGGTCACATCGACGGCCATCCCGTCGGGCTGATCGCCAACCAGCCGCGCTACCTCGGCGGCGTGCTCGACGCGGCGTCCTCCGACAAGGGCGCCTGGTTCGTCGGCACCTGCGACCGCTACGGGATCCCGCTGGTCGTGCTCTCCGACACGCCCGGCTACCGTCCCGGCGTGCGCCAGGAGCGCGAGGCGGTCCTGCGCCGCGGCGCGGCGTTGCTGCGCGCCTTCGCGGTCGCCGAGATCCCGCGCGTGACGGTCACGCTGCGCCAGGCCTACGGCGGTGCGTACATCGTCATGAACTGCCGCGACCTCGGCAACGACCTGTGCCTGGCCTGGCCCAGCGCCCGGATCGGCGTGATGGGCGCGCCGCAGGCCGTCGAGATCGTCAAGCGCCGCGAGCTCGAGGCGGGCGCCGACCCCGAGCAGCTCGCCGCGGCCTACGAGGAGGAGCACCTGCCGGTCGCGATCGCCGCCAGCATGGGCTACGTCGACGAGATCGTCGAGCCGGCGAACACGCGCGCCCGGATCGCCGCTCACTTCGAGGCGCGACGCTAGCCCCGGCAGCCGGAGGGTCGCCTGCAGAAAGCCGCCAACAGGCGTACCGTGCGAGCTGATCGTGAGCACCTTCAAGCAGACAGACGGCTCGGATCCCGACGCTCCCCGGCTCGCGCCGCGCAACGCGACCGAGGATGCGATCCTCGAGGCCGCGCGCGAGCTGCTCGGCGAGGGCGCGCACGAGCAGGTCACGATCGACACGATCGCGCGGCGGGCGTTCGTCAGCCGCACGACCGTCTACTTCTACTTCGAGAACAAGCGCGCCGTCATGGACCGCCTGATCCACCAGGCGTTCGCCGACATGGACGATGCCGCGTCGCCGTACTTCACGGGCAGCGGCGACCCGCGCATGGAGCTGGCGCTGGGGCTCGCGCGCTTCGTCGGCGTCGTCAACCGCAACGGGCCGATCCTCATGCTCGCCGCCCATCTGTACGGCGAGGACGAGCACATGCCGTCGCAGTGGGAGCCCTACGTCAACCGCTTCATCGCGGGCGCGGAGGCGCGGATCGCGCGCGACCAGCTGCGCGGCCTGGCGCCGGATGACATCCCCGCACGGGTGGCGGCGCAGGCGCTCTGCGCGATGGTCGAGCGCCACCTGACGATCGAGGTCATCCGCCACGGGCGCGACATGCGCGAGGCCGTGCGCCAGCTGACCGAGCTGTGGTTCCGCGCGGTCTACGCGCCGGGCGGCGACAAGACCCCGTAGGCGCGGCGCCGATCAGCGGCGCCCGCCGCGCACCACCCGGGACGACCTGCCGCCCGGGATCACCTGCCGCCCGTGATCGCCCGCCGGCCGCGACCCGCCGTCGGCGTTAGTCGCCGGCGGGGGCCGGCGGCGAGGGCGGCGCGCCGATGGCGTGAAAACCGCCGTCGACGTGGGTGATCTCGCCGGTGATGCCGCGCGAGAGGCTCGACAGCAAGAAGAGGATCGCGTCGGCGGTGGGGCCGGCGTCGGCGGTGTCCCAGTGCAGCGGCGCCATCGAGTTCCAGACGCCGGCGAGCTCGCCGAAGCCGGGAATCGACTTCGCCGCCATCGTGCCGATCGGCCCGGCGGAGACGAGGTTGCAGCGGATCCCCTTCGGGCCGAGGTCGCGCGCGAGGTACCGGTTGACGGACTCCAGCGCCGCCTTCGCGACGCCCATCCAGTCATAGACCGGCCACGCCACCTGGGCGTCGAAGTCGAGGCCGACGATCGCCGGCGAGTCGCCCTTCTCGAGCAGCGGCAGCATCGCCACCGACAGCGACTTCAGCGAGTAGGCGCTGGTGGCGAACGCGATCTGCGCGCTCTCGACCGGGGTGTTGAGGAAGTTGTTGCCGAGCGCGTCCTCGGGCGCGAAGGCGATCGCGTGCAGGACGCCGTCGAGCCTGCCCCAGCGCTCGTCGAGCTGCTGCGCGACGGCGGCCAGCTGGTCGGGCTCGTTGACGTCCATCTCCAGCACATCGGGCGGGGGATCGCCGAGCCGCTTGGCGATCCGCTGCGTGATCCGCATGCCGCGGCCGAAGCCGGTCAGCACGATCTCGGCGCCCTCCTCCTGCGCGCGGCGGGCGACGGCGAAGGCGATCGAGCCCTCGGTCAGGACTCCGGTGATCAGCAGTTTGCGGCCTTCGAGCAGCATGCGGCTGACCCTAGCGAGAACAGGTCCGGGGGGGTTGCCGGCCGGAGGAGCCGGGAGCGCGTCCGCTGCGACAGGCTGCTAGCGCCCGAGCCGCACGAAGTCGGCGAACTCGGCCCACGTCGACGACGCGCGCCACCCCGCCTCGCCGGCCGTGTGGCGGAAGCGATCGGCCCACGCCGGCTCCCACGCGCGCCAGCGGACGAGGCCGAAGATCAGCGTTGCGAGCGCGAGCAGCCCGGCGAGCGCAGCCAGCGCGATCAGCACGAACGGCGCCTCGTTGGCGGTCTGCGTCGAGCGCGCGGCAGCCGCGATGGCGTCGCGGGACGCGACGTCGGGCGCCGGGGTCGGCGCGGTCGCCGGCGTCGGCGGCGGCTGCGCGGCGGCTGGCGCGCCCGGCGCGGCTGTTCCGCTCGCGGGTGGCGCCGTCGACGGCGTGCCGGCGGCCGGCGGCGGAGGCGGTGCGGCGCCGGTCGCCGCCGGGGGCGCCGGGGCGCTGCCCGGCGGCGTCGAGCCGCCCCTGTTGCAGGCGCCCTGCGCGCGCTTGGCGAGCGCGTCGTCGACCGCCGAGCCGAAGTCGGAGTACTGCTCGATGTCGTTGGGGATCAGGCGCTTGAGGTCGCGCAGCTGCTTCTCGCTGTACGAGCACGGGTTGATCCGCCCGTCCTGCGTGTAGTCCTTGAAGATGTCGGCGAGCAGGTCGGCCTGTGCGGGGGCGGCGCACGCGAGGCTCACCGCGCAGGCGACGAGCAGGACGAGGATGCGGCGCGTCATCGAGCCCTCACGCTAGCATCGACGCCCGCTACCCATGGCCGTCACGACCCCCGCCAGCCCGCGGGTCGCCACGCGCGTGGGCGTGCGTCCGGCCCCTCTCCGCACGCCGCGATCGGGCGCCGCGCTCCTCGCAGCCCTCGTCGCGGTGTGCGCCTACGCGGTCTTCGCGCACGGCGCGATCGGGCTGCCCGAGGAGCCGCGCCTGCAGATCGGCGTCGCGCTCGTCGCCGTCGGCGCCGCCGTCGGCCTGCTGCTGACGCGGACGCTGTCGCTGCGGGCGCCGGTGGAGGCGTGGATCGGCGTCGGCCTGCTCGCCGGCTTCGGCATCTGGTGCGGCGTCTCGCTGCTGTGGTCGGTCGCTCCCGAGCGGACGTGGGCGCACGTCAACCGGGCGATCTCCTACACGCTAGTCGTCGTCCTCGCGATGACCTTCGCGTCGAGCGTGCCGCGCGCGATCAGCCGCCTGGCCTACGGCTGGCTCGCCGTCGCGGTCGTCTGCGCGCTGTATGCCGTCGCGGGCAAGATCATCCCCGGCGTCGAGATCCTCGGCGTCGACTTCAACCACGCCGCGCTCGCCTCGCGCCTGCGCGCGCCGCTGGAGTACTGGAACGCGCTCGGCCTCGTGATGGTGCTGGCGATCCCGATCGCGCTGCGTCTGACGACCGACACCACCCGCCGCGACGCCGCCCGGCTGGCTGCGCTGGCGGCGTTCTTCCTGCTGTTCGTCTGCCTCTGCATGACGTACTCGCGCGGCGCGATCCTCGCGCTGTCGACGGCGATCGTCGTCGTCACCGCGCTCGGCGGCCAGCGCCTGCGCGGCCTCGCCGTCGTGGCGGTGACGATCGTCATCTCGATCCCGGTGCTCGGCCTGGCGTTCAACCGCCCGGCGCTGAAGGGCATCAACGTGCCGCTCGACGAGCGCATCCCCGACGGCATCGTGCTCGGGCTCGTCGGCGCCGGCTGCCTGATCGCGCTGCTGATCGCCGGCTGGGGGATGCTGAACCTCGAGCAGCGCACGCCGTGGGACGGCGAGCGCACGCAGCTCGTCTGGCGCGGCATGGCGGCGCTCGGCGCGATCCTCGCCGTGATCACGGTCGGCGCGATCCTGACCGCGCCCGACGGCCCCGGCGGCTGGGCCGATCGCGCCTGGGAGAAGTTCAGCCAGACGAGCAAGGACGAGGTGTCCGATCCGTCGCGCCTGGTCTCGTCGAACTCGGGCAACCGCTGGGTGTGGTGGAAGGAGGCCGCCGGCGCGTGGTCGGACAAGCCGCTGCACGGCTGGGGCGCCGGCTCGTTCGCGGTGACGCACAAGATGTATCGCGAGGTCGAGCTGGGGGTGACGCAGCCGCACAACATGCCGCTGCAGTTCCTCGCCGAGACCGGCATCGTCGGGACGCTGCTGGTGTCCGGGGCGATCGGCTTTCTGCTCTTCTGCGCGCTGGACCGGCTGCGGGCGATGCCGCCCGGGCGCGAGCGCGACATCGGGGCGGCGCTGTTCGCGGGCGCGGCCGCGTGGCTCGTGCACGGCCTCGTCGACTGGGACTGGGACATCCCCGCCGTGACCGTTCCCGTGCTCCTGTTCCTCGGCGTCCTCGCCGCCTGCCCGCCCGAGCGGCGGCACGGCGCGGCGGCGCTGCGCAGCGCGACCGGGGCGCGCGGGCTCGCGCTCGCGCTCGCGTGCGTCTTCCTCGGCCGGGTGATCGTCTCCGCCGGGCTGCCGATGATCGCCGACGAGAAGGCGAGCGCCGCGCAGGCCGTCTCCACGGACGCCGACGAGAGCGAGCTGCAGGACGCGGCGGCGGATGCCGAGGTGGCGGCGCGGCTGGACCCGACGGCCGTGCGCCCGCTGCTTGCCTCCGCGGCGCTCGCCGAGGGCCGCGGCCGGTTGCTGGAGGCGCAGCGCTTCCTGCTCGACGCGGCAGATCGCCAGCCGTACAACTCGACGGTCTGGTTGCGGCTGCTGGAGCTCGCGCTCAAGACGGCGGACCGCCGCGGCGCGAAAGCAGCGGCGCAGCGCCTGCTCGAGCTCGATCCGATCGGCTCGGGCGCCCGCGCGCTCGCCGGGCGGCTGGCGATCTTCGAGGTGCCTGCCGCCGGCTCGCCGACCGCGACCGGGACGCCGCTGAGCCCGCGCTACGACGCCTCGCAGGCGACCACGCCGGCGCCGCTCGGCGCTCCCGCCACGGGCGCCGCGGCAGGGGCGCTCGCGCCGCCGGCCGCAGCCGACGCGCCGCCGGCCGGAGGGGCGCCGTCGCCGGCCGGCGGCAGCGGTGCAGCGGACGGCGGCGTCACGTCGGCGCCGGACACGCCCGGCGGCTGACCGCCGGCGGCCGCGTCAGCCGGTCACCGAGACGCGAAAGACGTCGAGCAGGATCATGATCGCCGCCAGGAGCGCGAGCAGGAAGACGACGACACCGATCACGAGCTCGGACGGCAGGCGCTGCGACCGCGCCCGCAGCCGCGACGCGGGCAGCTCGCTGACGCCGGCGCGAGCGACGGGACGCGAGGTCGCGGCCTGGCGCAGCTCGCGCTCGCGCTCGCGCCTGGCCGGAGGGGCGACGCTGCGCTCCTTGCCGGGCGCGGCGCCGACGAGCTCGCGCTCGCCGGCGGGCGCGGCCGTTGGCGGGGCCTTCGGCCTGCCCTTCGCCCTGCGCTTCCCCCGCGGCGCCCGCTCCGGCTCGGGCTCCGGCTCGGGCGCGACCGGCCGCGCGGCCTCGGCGCGCGCGGCGGCGGCGGCGCGCTCGGCGGCGGCGGCCTGCTCGCGGCGCGCGGCGCGCTCGCGCCGGCGCTGCTCGGCGGCCGCGCGCAGCGCCTGCTCCTGATCGCGGCGCAGCTTGTCCCCCGCCGCGCGCCGCTGCTCGTCGTCCTCGCGGCGCCGCGTCGTGCGCTCCTCGGCCTGCTGCGCCTCGGCCTCGCGCTGCTGCTCGCGCGTGCGCTCGTCCAGCGCGCGCTGGACGGCCCGTGCCTCGGCCTCGGCGGCGGCCTGCTGCTGCGACGCCTTCGCCGCTCGCGCCGCGGCGCGCAGCGCGGCCTCGCGCGCCTCGACCGCCTGCTGGGCGGCCTCCTCGCCCGACGTCGCGAGCTTCTCCACACGGCTCTCGAGCGCCTTGCGCGCGGCAGCCTCGGCGCGCGCGTGCAGCGCCGCCTCCGCTTGCGCGGCCAGCGCCTCGTCGAGCCGCTGCTCGAGCGCCGCGCGCTCGCGCTCCTGTGCCGAGATGCGCTCCGTCGCCCGGCGCACGTCCTCGAGCGCATCCTCGAGGTCACCGCTCAGCGCGCGCTCGTGGGCGGCGTGGCGGTCGAGATCGGCCAGCGCGGTCTGCAGCGACTGCTCGAGCTCGCGCTGGAGCTCGGCGTCCTCGTCGGCGCGCCGATCGGCCTCGGCGTGCGCTGCGGCGAGCACGCCCGCCAGCTGCTCGAGCTCGGCGGCGGCCGCCTCGTGCTCGGCGGTCAGCCGCTCGATCTCGCGCTGCGCGACGGCGTGCTCTGAGCGCAGGCGGTCGATCAGCGACTGCGCGTCCTCGCGCTCCGCCGTGCGCTCGCGCAGCTCGGCGGTCGCGCCGTCGCGCTCCGCCGTGCGCTCGCGCAGCTTCTCCTCGGCGGCGGCGCCGCGCTGCGTCAGCTCACGCGCCTGTGCGAGCGCCTCGTCGCGCTGGGCGACGAGCTCCCGGATCTGGCTGTGGGCCGCTTCGCGCTCGCCGTTCAGCGCCTCGATCTCGGCTTGTGCCGACACGCGTTGCGCAAGCAGCCGGCTGATCTGCGCGGTCGCGTCGTCGCGCTCGGTCTTCAGCGCGTCGTGCGCGGCCGCAGACGCGGCGCGCTGCTGCTCGAGCCGCTCGATCTCGCCACGTGCGGCGTCGCGCTGCTCGACGTGCGCGCGCAGGGCCGCGGTCGTCTCGTCGTGCTGCGCGGCGAGGTCGGCGATCTGTGCCTGGGCATCGTCGAGGCGCCTTCCGAGCGCCGTGACCTGCCCCTCGGCGACGGCGCGCTGCTCGGCGATCGCCGCGATCTGCGCGTTGGCCGCGTCGCGTTCCGCGGTCAGCTCGGTGAGTCGCGCCAGCGCTCGCTCGTGCTGCTCGCCAAGCTCCGTCAGCTGCGCGCGCAGCCCGTCGCGCTCGGCGGTGAGCGCCGCGATCGCGGCACGCGCGCGATCGCGCTGCTCGGCGTGCGCGGCGGCCGTGACGCGCGCCTGCTCCTCGAGCGTGGTCAGCTCGGCGATCCGCGCGGCGGCGCGCTCGCGGTCGGCGGTGAGCGCCGCGATCTGCGCGAGCGCGGTGTCGCGCTCGCCGGTGAGCTCGCGGATCTGTGCGAGCGCGTCGTCGCGCTCGCCCGTGAGCTGCTCGATCTGCGCCCGCGCGGCGTCGTGCTCGGCGCTGAGATCGCGCAGCTCGGCGCTGGCGTCGCCGCGATGGCGGGTAAGCAGTTCGATGCGCTGCGCAGCCTGCGCCTGCTGCTCGGCGAGCGTCTCGATCTGCGCGCGCGCCTCGTCGCGCTGCGCTGTGAGCGCCTCGATCGCCGTGCGCGCGTCCCGCGCTTCCGCCGCCAGCGCCTCGATCTGCGCGCGCGCCTCGTCGCGCTGCGCCGTGAGCCTCTCGCTCTCCGCCCGGGCGGCATCGCGCTCGTCTGCGAGCTCGTCGCCTTCGGCGCGCGCGCGCTCCTCCAGCGCGGTCAGCTCGACGATGCGCGCCTCGGCGCTGTCGCGCTCGTCCGCGAGCTGCCCGAGCTTCGCCAGCGCCGCGTCGCGCTCGCCCTCCAGCTCGGCGATGCTCGCCTGGGCGGCCTCGCCCGCCGCGGTGAGCGCCCGCAGCTGGTCGCGTGCCGCGTCGTGTCCGGCGGCCAGCTCCTCCAGCGCGGCCTGCGCGACGTCGCGCTCTGCCGTGACCTCCTGCAGCTCCGCGCTCGCATCGCCGCGGTGGCGCGCGAGCGCGTCGATGCGCTGCTGCGCCTCGGCGTGTCGCCTGGTCAGCGCGTCGATCTGCGCGCGGGCCTCGTCGTGCCGTGCGCTCAGCGCCGCCAGCTCTTCGCGGGCCGCGTCGCGCTCGTCGGCGAGCGCGGCGGCCTGCGCGCGGGCGTCCTCGGCCGCCGCGCTGAGCTCGCGGATCCGCGCGTCGGCCGCGTCGCGCTCGTCGGTGAGCGTGGCGATCTGCGTCAGCGCGGTCTCGTGCGTCGCTGCCAGCAGCCGCAGCTCGTCGTGCGCGCTGTCGCGCTCGCCGCTGGCCGTCTCGATCCCGGCGAGCGAGGCGTTGCGAGCCGCAGTCAGCCGCTCGATCTCCTGCTGCGCGCTGTCGCGTGCCGCGACCAGCGCCGCGATCTCCTGCTGCGCGCTGTCGCGCGCCGCGACCAGCGCCGCGATCTCCTCCTGCGCGGCGTCGTGCTCGGCGACGAGCGTCTGCACCCGTGCCAGCGCCTCGTCGCGGCCGGCCAGCGCCGCGGCGAGCTGCTGCTCGGCGGCCTGCATGGCGGCGTCGCGCTGCTCGAGGTCTGTGGCGAGCGCGTCTGCGCGCGCGACCGCGTCGCCGAGCTCGCGCTCGAGCGACTCCGTCCGCGCGCCGCCGGTCTCGACCTGCGCCGTCAGCTCGTCGACACGCGCACGCGCCTGCGCGAGCTCGACGGAGATCGCGGCCGTCTCGGCCCGTGCCCCGTCCAGCGCGGCGGCGCGCTCGTCCACGTCGCCGCCGATCTCGTGCAGTCGCAGCTCGAGCTCCTGCGCCCGCTCGGCGGCCTCCTCCAGCAGCGCCTCGCCGGCAGCCGCGTCCTCACGTGCCGCAAGCAGCTGCTCCTCGAGGTTGGCGCCCTGCGAGCGCGCGAGCTCGAGCGCCGTCGCCGTCCGCTGCGCCGCCGCCTGCGCCGCATCGCGCTCGCCGTGCGCCGTGTCGCGCTCCTGCTGCGCCGTGTCGCGCTCGTGCTGCGCCGTGTCGCGCTCGGCCCGGAGCGCCGCCAGCGCGTCGCGCGCGGCCTCGAGCTCGCCCGCCAGCTCGCTCGCCTGCGCCTGCGCGGCCTGCAGCCGCTGCCCGGCGTCCTCCTGCTCGGCATGGATCGACGCGAGCTCGGCCGACAGCGCCGTGCGCTCGGCGCGGACGCCGCCGAGCTCGCGCTGCACAGCGGCGTGCTCGGCGCGCACCTCGTCGAGCTCGGCGGCAAGCGACGCCGCCTGCGCCTCGTTCTCCGCGGCGCGCCGCTGCGCCCGGGCCTGCGCCTGCTCGGCGGTCCGCACCGCCTCGTCGAGCTCGGCCTGCGCGCGGGCCAGCTGCGCGGCCTGCTCTGCCGTCTGCGCCTGCGCCGCGTCGCGCTCGGCGGCGTGCTGCGCCGCCCGCTCGCGCGTGGCGGCGAGCTCAGCGGCATCGGCGTCGGCCTGCTGCTGCGCCGACGCCAGCGCCGCCGCCTGCTGCTCGCTCTGCTCGCGGAGGGCCTCGAGCGCCTTGCTGCGCGACGCCGACTTCCAGGCGACCGACTCGAGCCGGGCCTCGAGCTCGTCGGCCGCCGCGGCGCGCTCGGCGAGCTCGAGCGCGCGCGCCTCGAGCTCCACCACGCGCTCGGCGTCGGCGCGTGCGCCGGCCAGCTCCTCGTCGAGCTGCTCGGCGCGCTCGGCCTGCACGCGCAGCGCTGCGAGCTCGCGCTCGAGCTCGCGCGCGCGGCCGGCGTCGTCGCGCGTGCGCTCGAGCTCGCCCTCGAGGTCGGGAATCCGCGCCACCTCGGCGGTCGCCGCCAGCAGGCGCTCCTGCAGCTCGGGCAGCCGCGCGGCGGCGGGCTCCAGCGCCGCCACGCGCTGCTCCAGCTCGGCGCGCAGCCGCGTCGCCTCCTGCAGCTCGCGCTGGGCGGCCTCGCGCTCGCTGCGCTCGGCATCGGCGTCGGCCAGCGCCTCGACCGCCTCGCCCTGAGCCGTGTCGACGGCGGCGCGCAGCGCGCTGGCCTCCTCCTCGGCGGAGCGTGCGCGCGCGGCCGCGTCGTCGGCGAGCGCGCTGAGCCGGGTCACCTCGGCGGCGATCTCGCCGGCCCGGCGCTCGGCGTCCTCGCGCGCGGCGACCTGCTCCTCGTACCGCTCGTCGGCGTCCTGCGCCGTGCTGCGGGCGGCCGGCAGCTCGGCGGCGAGCTTCTGCAGCTGCGCGATCTGCGCCTGCGCCTCGTCGAGCTGTGCCACTGCACGGGCGTGGTCGGCACGAAGCCGCTCGAGCTCGGCGCCCTGCGCCTGCGCCTGCTCGAGCTCGCCCTCGAGCGCCGCGACGCGCGCCTCCGCCGGCGCGAGCTTCTGCGCCCGCTCGCGCGCCTCGCCGGCCACGCGCTCGAGCGCCGCCACGCGCTCCTCCGCCTGCGCCGCGCGTGCATCGAGCTCGCGCGCCCGCCGGGTGTGCTCGGCCACCTGCTGCCGGAGATCGTCGCCGCTCTGCGACGCGCTCCGCAGCGCCTCGTCGAGCTCGGCCGCGCGCTCGCGCTCAGCACGCAGGCGATCCGCCGCGGTGGCGAGCGCAGCCTCGGCCTGCGTTCGCTCGGCGGCGAGCTCGGCGGCGTGCGCGTCCGCCGCGCGGGCCGCCGCGCGCTCGCGATCCTGCGCGTCCTGCTCGAGCTCGGCGATCCGCGCCACGAGCCGTTCGGCCTCGCCGCGCTGTTCCTCCAGCAGCGCCGCCTCGTCGCTGGCCCGCGCGTAGTCGGTGCGCAGACCGGCCAGCTCCGCACGGGAGCGCTCGACGAGTGCCTCGGCCTGGCGCCGCTCCGCGTGCGCGGCCTCGAGCTCGCCTTCGAGCTCGGGCACCCGGTCGGCGACCTCCGCGACCTGGCGGCGCGCCGTCTCGAGCTCCGCGACGCGCGCCTTCAGATCCGTCACCAGCTGCTGCGCGCTGTCACCCGCCTCCGCGCGCCGGCGGACCTCGTCGAGCTCGCGCTCCAGTCCGCGCACGCGGCTCGTCGCGCGGTCGGCGCGCTCGGCGGCGGCGCGGGCGGCGACGACCGCCTCGTCGCGCTCGCGCTCGACGCGGCGCGCGGCCTCGAGCGCGCGCTCGGTCTGGGTCGCGCGCGCGGTCGCGACCTGCGTCGCCTCGTTGGCCTCCGTGGCCCTGGCCTGCGCGGCCTTCAGCGCCGCAGCACGCTCGGCGGCAAGCGACTCGGCGCTCGTGCGCGCGGCCTCGAGCGCCTCTGCCTGCGCCTTGGCCTGCCTGAGCTCCTCGGCGATCGCCGTTGCCGCTTCCTGCGTCGCGTGCAGCTCGCGGGTGGCGACCGCCACCTGCTCGGCCGACGCCTTCTGCTCGGCACGCGCGCCCTGCGTCTCGCGCTGCGCGCGCTGCACCTGCGCGCGCGCCTCGGCGACGGCCTTCTCAGCCGCCGCGCGCGCCTGCGCGGTCGCGGCCGCCTGCTGCTCGCGCGCGGTCGTCCACTCGCGCTGGATGGTTGCGCGGGCCTCGTCGCGGGCGGCCTGGATCGCCGCGTCGGCGCGCTTCGCCGCCGACCTGGTCTCCTCGCGCGCGGCCTGCGTCTGCGCCTCGGCGAGCGCGGCGGCCTGCTCGGCCTGCGCGCGGGCGGAATCGATCTCGGCCGCCGCGCGCGTCGCGCGCTCCTCTGCCTGGCTGCGCGCCTGCTCGAGCGCGCGCCGGCCTTCGCGCGTCGCGCGCTCGGCTTCGGCGCGGGCGGACAGCAGCTCGCGCTCGCGGGCGGCGACGGCCGCCTCGAGCTGCGCGCGGGCCTCGCGCTCGGCCGCGATCCGCGCTTCGAGCGTCTCGCGCGCCGACGCGATCTCCTCGCGCGCGGCGCGCGCGTGCTCCTCGGCGGCGCCGCGCGCCTGCTCGAGGAACGCGACGCGTTCGGACAGCTCGCGGGTGGCGCGCTCGCCGCTGCGCTGTGCGGCCTCTGACTGCGCGCGCAGGCGGACCAGCTCGTCGCGCGCGTCGCGCGCCGCTCGCTCGGCGGTGCTGCGCAGCTCGCGCTCGGCCTCGAGGCGCTGCTCGAGCTTTGCCATCGCCTGCCGCCGGTCCTCGGCGGCGCGCTCGGCGTCCTCACGCCGGCGGCGCTCCTCTCGCAGGACGCTGGGGTCGATCGAGAGGACGGGCGCGACCCTGCGCGGCGTCTCCGGCTCGTCCGGCGCGGCGGCCGGCTTGCGCGAGCGCGCCGCCGCCTCGCGCGGCCTGGGCAGATCGACGATGCCGCGGCTGGTCTCCAGCGCGAAGGCCAGGCGCCCGTCGGCGAGCAGGGCGGCGGGAACGGAGAACGCGGCACGCCACAGCGGCGGGTCGCGGTCGGCGAGCGGGGCGGCGTCGTCCGGCCCGGGCAGCGCGGAGAGGCGGCGCGAGCGGCGGCCGTCGTCGAGCAGCAGCATCGGCGGTGCGAGGCGCTCGCGCGACTCCGCGCGCCAGTGGCCGGCGATTCGCAGCAGGACGGTCCCGCCCCCGGCGGCGACGCGCTCGAAGCGCTCGACCTCGAATGCGGGGGCGCGGCCGCTCACGACCGCGGACAGTCTAGATGGCGCGTTCGCTGCGTCGCCGCCGCGAGCTCACCCATCGAGGTCCTTCAGCGCGGCGAGCGCAAGCGCGAGGACGTGCTCGGCCGTGTCGTCGGCGTCCAGCACGCGGATGCGCTGCGGCTCGTGCGCCGCCAGCTCGTCGTAGGCCGCCGCGATCGTGGCGAAGAACACGTGGTCCTCCTGCTCGAGGCGATCGGGCGCGACCATCCGCGAGATCTGGCGCGAGCGCGCCGTCACCGGGTCGATCCGCAGCAGCAGCGTCCGGTCGGGAGTCAGGCCGCCGGTCGCGAACGCGTTGAGCCGCGCGATCTCGACGACGCCGAGCCCGCGGCCGGCGCCCTGGTAGGCCAGCGACGAGTCCACGAAGCGGTCCAGCAGCACCCAGGTGCCGGCTTCGAGCCAGGGGCGCAGGCGCTCGTCGACGAGCTGCGCGCGGGCAGCCGCGTAGAGCAGCGCCTCGGCGCGCGGGTCGCAGCGCAGAGCGGGGTCCTGCACGAGCGCGCGGATGCGCTCGGAGAGCTCCACGCCGCCGGGCTCGCGCAGCAGCTCGACGCGTCGCTCGCGGCCGAGCGCGGCGTGCAGCGCCTGCGCGAGCGTCGACTTTCCGGCGCCGTCGATCCCCTCGATCGTGATCAGCCTTCCCCGTACCGATTGCGCCATCCGACGCGACGCTACCGTTCCCAGCCGATGCTCAACGGCACCGAGCGCCACCCCCACGCCCGCGCCGTCCTCGGCGCCGCTCTCGCACCCGGCGGCGCCGCGAGCCACGCGTACCTGTTCTGCGGTCCGGCCGGCAGCGGCAAGCGGACGGTGGCGCGCGCGTTCGCCACGGCCTTGCTGATCGAGGACGCCGCCGACCCGGCCGGCGCGGCGATCCGCGTCGAGCACGGCGCGCACCCCGACCTGACGTGGGTCGCACCGGCCAGCGCCGCGGGGATCCTCGTCGGCGACATCGACGAGGCCGTCGTCGCCGGCGCGGCACGCACGCCGTTCGAGTCCAGCCGCCGGGTGTTCGTCATCGAGCACGCCGACGAGCTCAACGACCAGGCCGCCAACCGGATGCTCAAGACGCTCGAGGAGCCGCCGTCGTTCGCGCACCTGATCCTGCTGACGAGTCGTCCCGGCGAGGTGCTGCCGACGATCGCCAGCCGCTGCCAGCCGGTGCGCTTCGACGCGCCGTCGGTCGAGGAGATCGCCGCGCGCCTGGGTCGCCGCGGCGTCGCGCCGCAGCTCGCGGACGCGTGTGCGCGGCTCGGACTCGGCGACGCGTCGCGCGCGCTGGCGCTCGCGCTCGGCGACGGTCCCGCGCTGCGCGCGGGTGCCGAGGCCGTCGCCCGTGCCGCGCTGCGCGGGGAGATCGCCGGGCGGCCGTGGACCGCGCTGCTCGAGCGGGCGCGCGCCGCGGCCGCGGGCGCGGGCGATGCGATCGAGCGGACGCTGGACGACGAGCTTCAGTACGCGATCGCCAAGGACCATGCGCGCCTGCGCCGCGAGGCCGCCGAGCGCGGCAAGCGCGCCGCGCGGCGCGCGCAGACGGCGGCGCTGGACCGCGGCCTGTCGCTCGTCGGGTTGTGGCTGCGCGACGTGGCGTGCGTGCGCGACGGCGTGCCGGAGATCGTCCACAACACAGACCGGGTGGCCGAGCTGGGGGAGGACGCGGCGCTATCCGGCGACGGCGCGCGCGTGCGCGCCGCGCACGAGCTCGTCGAGGAGACGCGCACGCTGCTGCAGTTCAACCCCAACGAGGAGCTGGCGCTCGACGCGCTCGGCTCGCGGCTCGCGCGGACGCTGCGGGCGTAGGCGCCCGCCGGGTCGCGCCGCCCCCGACCTACTCGACGGCAAACGAAGCGATCGGCCCGAGCCGCGGCTCGAGGTCATACACCGCGAAGGCGCGAAAGCGCGAGAAGCGGCTGTGCTGCGGTCCGTGGAAGTCCGCTGAGCCGGTCGTGATCAGATCGAGGCGCTCGCCGGCAGCGCAGAGCAGGCGCGTCTGCGCCTCGCTGTGCGTCGTGTAGAAAGCCTCGACGCCGTCGAGCCCGGCGGCGACGAAGCGCTCGAGCGCTTCGATGACGTCGTCGTCGGACGCGAGATCCCAGAACGGGTGCGCCCAGACGGCGACGCCGCCCGCGCCGTGGATCGCGTCGATCGCCTCGGGCACGGTGGGCTTGGTCCGGCGCGAGTAGGCGGGGCCGCCGCGGCAGAGGTAGGCCTCGAGGAACGCCGACGGCTCGCCGAGCCCCTCGGCGCCGAGCCGCTCGCGGTTGGCGGCGATCGCCGCGGCGGCGAGATGCGGGCGACCGACCGGCGCTCCCGCGGCGCGCCGGCGCTCGATCTCGCTGCGATCCGGCGCCAGCCCGAGGTCGGCGAGCATGTCGGCCATCCGGTCGATCCGCGCCGCGCGGTCGGCGCGCCACTCGGCGAGCCGCTCGCCGAACGCCGCGTCGCCGGGATCGATGCCGTAGCCGAGTACGTGGAAGTCCTCGCCGAGCACGTCGACGGCGGAGATCTCGACGGCCGGGACGAGCCCGATGCCGTGCTCGGCGGCCGCTGCCTGCGCCGCGGCGACGCCGTCGACGGTGTCGTGATCTGTCAGCGCCAGCAACCGCACCCCGGCGTCCGCCGCCGCCGCGACGACGGCGGCGGGATCGAGCGCGCCGTCGGAGCAGGTCGAGTGCGACTGCAGGTCGAAGCGCGGCGGCTCGGCGTCGGTCGGCATCGGCGCCATCATGTCCGACGGCGCACGTGTGTGTCGTGGCTGGAGCCGACCCGTCCTCGGCCGCGCCGACTAGCCTGCCGTTCGATGCGGCCGCGCGCGCTCGTCGCACCCGATTCGTTTAAGGGCACCTTCGACGCGCCGGCCGTGGCGCGCGCGCTCGCCGCCGGCCTCGACGAGGCCGGCTGGGACGCCGATCTCTGCCCCGTCGCCGACGGCGGCGAGGGCACGATGGCGGTGCTCGTCGACGCGCTCGGCGGCGAGCTCGTCAGCGCCCGCGCCGGCGACCCGCTGGGACGCCCGGTCGACTGCGCGTTCGCGCTCGTCGACGGCGGCGCGACGGCGATCGTCGAGATGGCGCAGGCCTCCGGGCTCGGCCGCGTCGCGCCGCACGAGCGCGACCCGTGGCGAGCGTCGACGCGCGGCACCGGCGAGCTGATCCTCGCCGCGGCCGCCACGGGCGCCCGCAAGATCGTCGTCGCCGTCGGCGGCAGCGCGACGACCGACGGCGGCGCCGGCGCGATCGAGGCGATCCGCGCGGGCGGCGGGATCGACGGCGTCGCGCTCGAGGTGCTCTGCGACGTGCAGCTCCCGTTCGAGCGGGCGGCCCGCGTCTTCGCTCCGCAGAAGGGCGCCGGCGAGGCGCTGGTCGCGCGCCTCGAGGAGCGCCTCGACGCGCTCGCGCGGACGCTCGCCAAGGATCCCCGCGGCGTGCCGGCGACGGGCTGCGCGGGCGGGCTGTCGGGCGGCCTGTGGGCCGAGTTCGACGCCGCGCTTCGCCCGGGCGCCGCCGCCGTGCTCGAGGCGCTCGCCGTCGACGAGCGCTTGCGCGCCGCGCAGCTCGCGATCGCCGGCGAGGGCTGCCTCGACGACCAGAGCTTCGGCGGGAAGATCGTCGGCGAGCTCGTCCGCCGCGCGCACGCGGCGGGCGTGCCGATCCACGCCGTCGCCGGGACGAGCCGGCTGTCGGACGACGCGGCGGCCGCGGCCGGCCTGGCGCGTGTCTGGGTCGCGTCGACGCTCGACGAGATCACGGCGGCCGGCCGCCGGCTCGGCGTCGCTGCGACGCCGTGACGGCAGCGGCACGGCGTCGCGTCGTCACGCGGAGACCGGCGCGCCGTTCGTCTTGAGCACCGTCATCAGCGCGTCGAAGACGCGGTCGGCGATCTGCGTCGACGCATTGGGTCCCATCAGCCCGATGCGCCACATCTCCGGCGCGCCGGGCAGTCCGCCGCCGACCTCGATGTCGTGCTCGAGCAGCAGCTCGTCCTGGACGGCCTTGCCGTCGATGCCGTCGGGGACGGCGACCGCCGTGAGCTGCGGCAGCTGGTGCTCGGGCTCGGCGATGAGCTTCAGGCCGGCGCCGCGCACGCGCTCCTGCAGATGCCTGCCGGCCGCGAGATGGCGCGCGCAGCGCTCGGCGAGGCCCTCGTCCAGCGTCTGGCGCAGCACCTCGTAGAGCGCGTAGATGTGCAGGATCGGCGCCGTGTGGTGATACTTCGCCGGCCGGTCGAGCCAGTACGCGCGCAGCAGCTCCAGGTCGAACGAGAACGACGCCGGCGTGCTGCGCGCGGCGAAGCGCTCGATCCCTGCCTCGGAGACCGAGATCGGCGACATCCCGGGAGGCGCGCCGACGCACTTCTGGGTGCAGGAGTAGGCGAAGTCGACCCCCCAGCCGGCGATGTCCAGCTCCGTGCCGCCGAGCGTCGTGACGCAGTCGGCCATCAGCAGCGTGCCCGGCCGGTCGCTCAGCGCCGCGCCGAGCTCGGCGAGCGGGTGCAGCGAGCCCGTCGACGTCTCGCCGTGGACGACGGCGAGCAGCGTCGCGCGGGGGTTCTCGTCGAGCGCCGCGAGCAGGCGCGCGTTGGCGACGTGCCTGCCCCAGTCCGCGACGACCTCGACGACGTCGCAGCCGGCCCGGCGCGCGACCTCCGCGATGCGCCGCCCGAAGTAGCCCGACGCGCCGACGACGACCGTGTCGCCCGGCTCGGTGAGGCTGACGAGGCCGGTCTCCATGCCGCTGGTCCCCGTCGCCTGCAGGGGCAGCACGAGTCCGTCGGGGTTGCGGTAGACGAGCCGCAGCATGCGGACGACCTCGAGCAGGATGTCGTGCAGCTCGGGGTCGAGGTGGCCGAGCATCGGCTGCTGCATCGCGGCGAGGGCGACGGGATCGACGTTCGTCGGCCCGGGACCGCAGAGAAGCCGATCGGTCGGAGCCAGCGGGGCGGCTGCGGAGTTGGTCATGTGGTCACGCTGCCCGGGCGCGGCGGTTCTTCAAACGGCGCCGGACGCGAGCCCGCGACGCGTCCGGACCCCGCTAGGATTCGCCGTTGCTGCCGACGTAGCTCAGCTGGTAGAGCACTTCACTCGCAATGAAGGGGTCAGCGGTTCGAATCCGCTCGTCGGCTTATGCCAGATGACATCAGAGAGCTGATCCTCGACCTGCCGCTGGTCGACACGCCCGACCGCCCCGAGGGCACGATCGTGATCCGCCGCACCGACGTTCCCGAGGAGCGCCGCAGGGAGGCCGACGAGTTCGTCGTCTCCAACGGCGGGATGATCGGCGAGAAGCCGATCTTCGAGGTCATCGGCGGCAAGACGCCCGCCGGCGGCAGCGCGAGCGAGACGTTCTACGCGGTGCCGATCACGGCGCTCGTCGCGCAGTAGCCCGTGACTCCCGTCCGCCCGACGGTCACCGTCGTCGGCCGCCGGATGGACAGCGAGGCGCACCGCCTCCGCGACTTCCTGACGCGCGTCGCGCAGCCGTACGAGTGGCTCGAGGCCGGCGCGGCGCAGGCCGCCGAGCTGCTCGCCGCGCACGGTCTCACCGACGCTGACCTGCCGCTCGTCGTCGAGCGGCAGCGCGTGCTGTGCAACGTCACGGTGGCGGCGCTCGCGCAGGCGTGGGGCGAGTCCGACCCGCCGCCGCGGGAGGACTACGACCTTGCGGTCGTCGGCGCCGGCCCCGCCGGTCTGGCGGCGGCGGTGTACGCGGCTTCCGACGGCCTGCGCACCGTCGTGCTCGAGCGTGACGTGCCCGGCGGGCAGGCGTCGCATACCTCGCGGATCGAGAACTTCTTCGGCTTCCCCGGCGGCATCGGCGGCGCCGAGCTCGCGCGGCTCGCGGGGCGCCAGGCGGAGGGCTTCGGCGCGCACCTCTCGCTCCTGCGCCCGGTCGTCCGCAGCGGCCGCGCCGACGACGGCCGCTTCGTGATCGAGATCGAGGGTGGCCACGTCGTGCGCGCGCCGGTCGCGATCGCCGCGCCCGGGATGCTCTGGCGGCGCCTGGACGCCGCCGGCTTCGAGGATCTGCTCGGGCGCGGCGCGTACTACGGCGCCGGGCGCAGCGAGGCCGCGCAGTGCTCCGGCGACCCGGTCGTCGTCGTCGGCGCCGGCAACTCCGCCGGACAGGCCGTGATCGATCTCGCGCGCGCCGGCGCGAAGGTCACGATGGCCGTCCGCGGCGGCGACCTCGGCAAGGGGATGTCGCGCTACCTCGTCGACCGCATCGCCGCGCAGCCCGGCGTCGACGTGCGTCTGGGCACGGAGGTCACGCGGGTCGAGGGCAACGAGCAGGGCGAGCTCGCCGGCGCCGTGCTGACCGCCCGCGGCGGTCGCGAGGAGCATGTCGCGGCGCGCGCGCTGTTCGCCTGCATCGGCGGTGTGCCGCGCACGGGCTGGGCCGACGACGTCGGCGTCGCCCACGACGCCGGGGGCTACATCCTCACCGGTCCCGACCTGCTCGACCGCGGCCGGCGGCCGGCGGGCTGGCCGCTGGAGCGCGACCCGCTCGCGCTGGAGACGAGCATCCCCGGGCTGTTCGCGGCCGGCGATGCTCGCCACGGCTCGGTCAAGCGCGTCGCCGCAGCGGTCGGCGACGGCGCGATGGCCGCGGCGCTCGTGCACCGCCGGCTGGCGGAGCTGCAGGGGCGCGCCGCGTAGGGCGGCCACCAGCCTGTCCTAGGCCGCGTCGGCCTCCTCGGCCATCAGCGCGACGAACTCGACGGTCGCCTGCGCCGACGCCTCGTCCTTCTCGACGACCTCGTCGCGGTACTGCGGCGGCGCCACGCCCTCGCGCTCGATGCAGCGCGCGACCGCGGCGCTGCCCTGCGCCGGGCGGATCTCGCGCAGCTGCAGGACGACCCGCCACTCGCGCTCGAAGTCGAACTCGTATGCGATCTGCTGGCCCTCGCTCAGCGCGAGCTCGTTGAGCCGCGCGCAGGCGCTCCTGCCCGGCGGGTCGGTCGAGGCGGCGTGGTAGGGATGCATGTAGTGCCCCTCGTCTGAGGCCCAGAACGAGCCGTCCAGCCAGAACGAGTAGAGGTGGTCGTCGTCCCAGCCGAATGCGGACTGCAGCGCGTAGTGCAGGTCGACGAGCGTCATGTCGTCGCGCACGGTGATCGTGCGGCGAACTCCTTGGTGTCCCACGAGCTCGGTCCCGAACACGTAGGTGTGCTGCGTCATCTCGCTCCTCTCGCCCTCATCGCAACAGCGACCGTACGCGGTTGGTCCGACAGAAGGCAACTCTTTGGCATGACTTTCATCATCTGGCGTACCCTTCGCCCGCCGTACTCGTGCGCCAGATCGCTCCAAACATCGCAAAGACCGAGCCAAGCCCCCTGGGACGTCCGCTGCTTGACCGTTTGCGCTCGATCTGCGGTGGCGCGCACGTCCTCACGGACGCGATCCAGCTGCGCACCTACGAGTCCGACGGGCTGCTGCAGTACCGCGCCAAGCCCGGCGCGGTCGTCCTGCCCGGCAGCGCCGACGAGGTGCGCGACGTCGTGCGCGCCTGCTCGGAAGCAGGCGTGCCGTGGGTGGCGCGCGGCGCCGGCTCGGGCCTGTCGGGCGGCGCGCTGCCCGTCGCCGAGGGCGTCGTCATCGCCGTCACGCGGATGCGGCGCGTGCTCGAGGTCGACCTCGACAACGGGCGCGTCGTCGTCGAGCCCGGCGTGACGAACACCGAGGTCTCCGCCGCCGTCGGCCCGACCCACTTCTACCCCCCCGACCCGTCGTCGCAGATCGTCTGCTCGATCGGCGGAAACGTGGCCGAGAACTCCGGCGGCGCGCACTGCTTCAAGTACGGCTTCACGACGAACTACGTGACCGGGCTGGAGGTGGTGCTCGCCGACGGCGCGGTCGTGCAGCTCGGCGGCAAGGAGGTCGACGTGCCCGGCTACGACCTGCTCGGCGTGTTCGTCGGCTCGGAGGGCACGCTGGGCGTCTGCACGAAGATCACCCTGCGCGTGATCCCGGTGCCGGAGGCGATCAAGACGATGGTCGCGTTCTTCCATACGACGAGTGCGGCGGGGGAGGCGGTGTCGGAGATCGTCTCCGGCGGCGTCGTCCCGGGCGCGATCGAGATGATGGACACGCTGACGATCCAGGCCGCCGAGCAGGCCGTCGGCGCCGGCTTTCCGACCGACGCGGGGGCGGCGCTGATCATCGAGCTCGACGGCTCCCGGGCGGAGTGCGACGCGCGCTTCGACGAGGTCGTCGCGATCTGCGAGCGCAGCGGCGCGACGAGCATCCGCATCGCGCAGGACGACGCCGACCGCGCCGCGATCTGGCGCACGCGCAAGGCGGCCTTCGCGGCGATGGGCCGCGTCGCGCCCAACTACTACGTGCAGGACGGCGTCATCCCGCGCACGAAGCTGCCCGAGGTGCTCGCGAAGATCGCCGAGCTCGCCGCGGAGTACGGGATGCGCGTGGGCAACGTCTTCCACGCGGGCGACGGCAACCTGCACCCGCTCGTCTGCTACGACGGCGAGGAGGAGGCCGAGCGCGCCGAGGAGCTCGCCGGCAGGATCCTCGAGGCCTGCGTCGACGCCGGCGGCTCGATCACCGGCGAGCACGGCATCGGCGTCGACAAGAAGCGCCACATGCCCAAGATGTTCGACGAGCCCGACCTCGCGGCGTTCCAGCACCTGCGCTGCGCGTTCGATCCGCGCGGCCTCGCCAACCCCGGCAAGGTCATGCCGACGCCGCGCCTGTGCGGGGAGGTGCCGGGCCCGTACCGCACGCATCCGCTCGAGCGCGACGGCATCGCGGAACGCTTTTGACCGCGCAGGCCGCGCAACTGATCACCCCTGCGACGGCCGCCGAGGCCGCCGACCTGCTGCGCGGCTACGCCGCCCGCGGCATCGCCGTCCGCATCAGCGGGGGGCGCACGAAGCCGTGGGGCGGCCCCGGCGCCGACTGCGGCATCGAGCTCGGCACGGCGGCGCTCGACGCGGTCGTCGAGCACAACGTCGGCGACCTGACCGCCGTGGTCCAGGCCGGCGCGCCGATGCGCGCGCTGCGGGAGCTGTTCGCCGCCGAGGACCAGATGCTCGCCCTCGACCCGCCGCTCGGCGAGGGCGCGGCGGCGACGATCGGCGGCGTCGTCGCGACCGCCGACTCGGGGCCGCTGCGCCACCGCTTCGGCGCCGCGCGCGACCTCGTGCTCGGCGTGACCGCCGCGCTGCCCGACGGCACGCTTCCGCGGGCAGGCGGGAAGGTCATCAAGAACGTCGCCGGCTACGACCTTCCCAAGCTCTTCTGCGGCTCCTTCGGGACGCTCGGCGTGATCACCGAGATCGCGGTACGGCTGCACCCGCGGCCGCCCGCGCAGGCCACCGCGACCGGCACGACCGACGATCCCGGCGTGCTCCAGCAGGCGGCGATCGCGCTGTCGGCGAGCTCGCTGGAGGCGCAGGCGCTCGACGTGCGCTGGGAGGCGCAGAGCGGGATGGTGCTGGCCCGCTTCGCCGGCGTCGCGGCGCCGGCGCAGGCGGCCGCCGCGCAGCGGCTGCTCGCCGAGACGGGCGTCGAGGCGGCCGCGACCGAGGACGACGAGGAGCTGTGGAACCAGCAGCGCGCGGCGCAGCGCCCTGCCGACGGCGGCGCGACGATCCGCGTCTCGGGCCGGCCGAGCGCGCTGGCGGATGCCTGCGTCGCGGCGCAGATCGCAGGTGCCTCGCTCGTCGGGCGCGCGGCGCTCGGCGTGTGGTGGCTCGCGCTCCCGACCGCGGCTCCCGGCGAGCTCGTGACCGCGATCGCGCGCGTGCGCAAGGTGCTGGCGCCGGCGCCCTGCGTCGTCCTGGACGCCCCCGCGTACGTGCGCGCGCACCTCGATCCGTGGGATCACGTCGAGGACGCGGGCGTCATCCTGATGCGGCGCGTCAAGCAGCGCTTCGATCCGGCGCGCACGTGCAATCCCGGCATCTTCGTCGGCGGCATCTAGGCTGGATGGCGATGCCGGCCTTCGACACCCACAAGCCGCCCGAGCTCGACCTGATCGAGGACTGCGTGCACTGCGGCTTCTGCCTGCCGACGTGTCCGACGTACGTGCTGTGGAACGAGGAGATGGACTCTCCGCGCGGCCGGATCGTGCTGATGCACGAGGGCCTTCAGCCCGACAGCGAGCTGAGCCCCACGATGGTCGGGCACTTCGACAACTGCCTGGGCTGCATGGCCTGCGTCACGGCCTGCCCGTCGGGGGTTCGCTACGACCTGCTGATCGAGGACACGCGCCAGCAGGTCGAGCGCCAGCATCCGCGCACCGCACGTGAGCGCCTGCTGCGCCGCGCGCTGTTTGCGACGTTCCCCTACCCGGGCCGGCTGCGCGCGACGATCCCGGCGATCATCCTGTTCCGGCGGTCGGGCCTCGCGCGCTGGGCGCGGCGCTCGCGGATCGTCGAGCGATCGCCGCTCATGCGCACGCTCAGCGAGCTCGCGCCCCCGGTGCGCATGCGCGACATGCTCAGCCGGCTTCCGGCGGTGACGAAGGCCGTCGGCGAGAAGCGCGGCACCGTCGGCTTCCTGCAGGGCTGCGTCCAGCGAGCGTACTTCGGCGACGTCAACGCGGCAACGGTCGACGTCCTCGCGGCCGAGGGCTTCGAGGTCCACGCTCCGCGCGCGCCGCGCTGCTGCGGCGCGCTCGGCCTGCACGCCGGCCAGGAGGAGGACTCGCTGCCGCTCGCCAAGGCGACGATCGAGGCGTTCGAGCACTACGACCACGTCGTCGTCAACGCGGCGGGCTGCGGCTCGGCGATCAAGGACTACGGGCACCTGCTGCGCGACGAGCCCGAGTGGGCGCAGCGCGCCGCCGAGCTCTCGGCGCGTGCGCGCGACGTGCACGAGCTGCTCGCGTCGGTCGCCCCGCGCGCGAAGCGTCACCCGCTGCAGATGACCGTCGCCTACCACGACGCCTGCCACCTCGCGCACGCCCAGAGCGTGCGCTCGCAGCCGCGCCAGCTGCTGCGCTCGATTCCCGGCCTCGAGCTGGTCGAGCCGGCCGAGTGGGAGCTGTGCTGCGGCTCGGCCGGGATCTACAACCTGACGCGGCCCGAGGCGGCACGCGAGCTCGGCGAGCGCAAGGCCGACAACCTGCTGGCGACGGGCGCCGACGCGATCGCTGCGGCGAACCCGGGCTGCACGCTGCAGATCTCCGCGCACCTCGAGCGCAGGGGCCAGCCGCGGCCGCTCGTGCACCCGATGCAGCTGCTCGCGCAGTCGATCGAGGGACGGACGCTGCGCCGTCGCCTGCGGCTGCCGCGCCTGCGCCTGCCCTCGCTGCCGCGTCGGCGCCGCGGCTGACGCCGCGGGCACGACGATGCCGCCACGGCGGGCGCCCGCGCGGCGGTCGTGGCGACTCAGCCCGCCGCCGGGCCGCCGGTCGATCCGCCCGCCAGGTCGGAGAGCTCGCGCAGCCGGCGGCGCACGTTGCCGCAGACGACGTCGCAGATGTCGATCACCGTCTCGTCGGTGATGCGATAGAGGAACTTCGTCTGCTGCTTGCGCCGGCTGACGATCCCCTCGGCGAAGAGCATGTTGAGATGCTTGGACACGTTGGCATGCGTGGCGCCGAGCGTCGCGGCGAGATCGGTGACGGAGGTCTCGCCGCCGACGTGCAGGGCATCGAGCAGCTTGATCCGCATCGGCTCCGACAGGGCCGCGAAGCGGCGCGCGACGAGGGCGACGAACTCGTCGGACAGCAGCCGACCCTGCTCGTCTCGGATCATGCTCGCATGCCGACAGCCATCGTGTGCGCACTCTAACCGGCGCGCTTGGTCGGCAAGGCTGCTCGCGCTTGCTTCTGCAATTCTACGCCGCTAGCGTTGTGATCGCCTGCGTCCCGGGCCTGGGGGGAGAAGAGGCGGGGACGAAAACTCTGCGGCCCGTACGGGCCGCAGAATACTGAGGGGATCTGATCCATGCTTCGCCTGTTCGTCCGCCCGGTGCTGTCCGTCCCGGCGCTGCTCGCGCTGCTCGCGCTGGGCGCCGGCTCGGCTTCCGCGGCGCTGCCGCGCACGTACGACCTGCAGCGGGTCGACAGCCCTGCTCCGAGCACCAACGGAAACTTCGGTCGAGCGCTGGCGGTCGTCGGGGATGTCAACGCCGACGGCGAGCAGGATCTGCTCGTCGGCAACGACAAGCACGGCAGGCAGGCCGGGCAGGTGTTCGTGATCAGCGGCGCCGACGGCTCGATGATCCGCGAGCTGCAGCGGCCGGACACCGACATCGTCGGCAGCGGCCGCGCGTCGGGGTTCGGCGCCGCGGTCGGCAAGATCGGCTTCAACCAGGACAGCGGGCCGTTCAGCGACGTCGGCTCGTGTCCGCTCGGCGACTCGGGCGATCCCGACGCGTACTGCGACAACGCGACGGTGGGCGCCGCGGACGGCATCCCCGACCTGCTGGTGACGGCCAGCGGGGTCGACGTCGACCCGGCGATCGGGGGGGCGATCGACCCGTCGCTGAACAACGACCTCGGCGTCGCGTACGTCTTCGACGGTCGGACCGGCGCGCTGCTGAAGAAGCTGCTGATGCCGGCCGTCGACCGCCAGATGGAGGTCGCGCTCGACAACGACCCGCGCTACGGCCGCGCTGCGCTCTCGCCGAACGGGCTGTTCCCGTGCGTCGGCCATGCCGGCATCGGGCCGTGCCCCGCGCTGCCGGCGCCGGTCGCCGCCGGCGACATCGACGGCGGCGGCACGGCGGACATCCTCGTCGCCGCCACCGACTTCGACGAGACCCCTGCCAACAGCCACCCGCTGTCGCCGTGCGCGACGAGCGGCGCGCCGGCGTGCCCCGGCTCGGGCCGCGTCTACACGTACAGCGGCGAGGCGATCGCCGGCAGCGATCCGACGGTGGTGGACGAGACGCCCGATCAGACGATCACCGACCTGTACTCCAAGGCCGACGGCGGCAGCCGCATCGGGACGACGCTGACCCCGGTCGGCGACCTCGGTCAGTGCACCACGAATCCCGCTCCGGCCCCCGGCAGCGTCTGCCCGGACCCGTCGCGCAGCGTCGACGGCCAGGCCGACTACGTCAGCGCCGGCCCGGACTTCGACGCCTTCGGCTTCGACGGGACCGGCACCGTCTTCCTGATGGATGGCGACAGCGGGACGATCCTGCGCCGGTTCGACAACCCCGAGCCGCAGCCGGTGTCGGCGATGGGCCTGGCCCAGAACGGCCTGATCCAGCCCGCGTTCGGCGATCTCGGGCAGAGCACGACCTGGGACTTCGTCGTGCCGTCGACGCACCAGAACGTCGGCGGGACGGCGGTCGGGCGCGCGCACCTGTTCAACGGCGACCTCTCCGGTCGCGACCGGTTCACGCCGTTCGCCCAGCTCAACGACCCGACGCCGCAGAGCAGCGGCAACTTCGGCGCCTCGGCCGCCGGCCTGGGCCAGGTCGACGACTCCTCGCCGACGAACGAGGTGATGGTCGGCGCGATCGGCCCGCACGCTCCCGGCACGAACCGCAGCGTGATCAACGACGTCCACATGTTCCGCACCATCGACGAGCGCGCGCTGCAGAGCTTCCCCGATCCGGCGCAGGAGCAGGGCTCCGGGTTCGGCGAGGGCGTGGCGCCGCTGGGTGACGTCAACGACGACGGCTTCCTCGACTTCGCGATCGCGGGCGGCGGCTACGACCTGACGGCCGCCGGTACGTGCGCCGCCGGGTGCACCAACGCGGGGCGCATCTACATCTACCGCAGCAACGACTCGGCCACTCCGGCTCCCGCGCCCCCCGGCACGGCAGCGGGAACGCCGCCGGTGGTCACGCCTCCGCCCGCCCGCGGCGCGACGATGTTCACGGCCAAGCTGTCGATCGCGCGGACGACGATCAACCGCAGCCAGCGGGTGCTCGACGTGCTGGCTCCGATCACGTCGCGCGCGTCGGGACGGGTGCGCGTCGAGCTGCATGCAGCCGGCCAGCGCTATCGCTTCACGGCGCCCGTCGACTCGGTCAACGGCAGGATCCGCTTCCGCCAGCGGATCCCCGCCGCCCAGGCACGGCTCGGGACGGGGATCGTGACGATCACCTACGCCGGCGACAGCGACACGAGGCCGCAGACGGTGCGCCTGCGCGCCGCCAGCCGCAAGGCGAACCTGCAGCTCGAGCGGCCGCAGCTCGCCGATGGCCGGCTGCGCGCGGCGGGCTCGGTGAACGAGCTGGCACGCGGCGTCGTCCGCGTGCAGCTGGAGTACGTGCACGGCAGCGAGACGAAGGTCCTGCGCGTCCATGCGCCGATCAGCAACGGCCGCTGGTCGGTGAACCACCGCCTGTCGGCGGCGCAGCTCGCCGAGATCGGCCAGCGCATCGGCACCGTGCACTCCTACACGCTGTTCACCGGCTACCTGCAGCAGCGCATGCGCGGAGAGATGCGCTCCTTCCAGGTGCTCGGCGACAGCTGAGCGGCCGCAGACGCGGGCCGTCTCCTGCGAGGGAGACGGCCCCGCGCCGTACCGGCTGATCGCCGGCGGATCGTCGCTGTCGCGCTGTTCGCGGGCATCCTGGCGACGCGGCCGCCAGCGAGCGGCGCGTCGACGAGGTGGTCAGGCGCCTGCGCCCGACGGCGATCGCGCAGGACGGTCGGCGAGCGCCCGCGCGGCAGCGGTCGGACCGCCCTCGGCGAGGTGGGCGCCGAGCCGTTCGCTGAGCGGCGCCGTCGCTGCGGTCCCGGCGAGGATCACGCGATGGCGCGCGCCGAGGTCCGCGATCGCCTCTGCGCTCGCCGTCAGGTGCAGGGGATCGAGGGCGCAGAGGACGATCGCCTCGGGACCGATCGCGTCGCCGACGAACGCGACCTGGTCGACCGGCGTGTCGGCCCCGAGGTACGCGATCCGCCAGCCGAGCTCGGCGAGCACGAGGCCGAAGCAGACGAGTCCGAGCGTGTGGCGCTCGCCCGACGGGCAGGCGAGCAGCGCGAGCGGCCCACGACCGGAGTCCCAGGACTTCGCGAGCGCGAGCAGGCGGCGCTCGATCAGGTGGCTGGCGAAGTGCTCGTGCCCGACGGCAAGCTCCGCGCGCTCCCAGCGCTGACCGATCTCGACGAGCAGCGGGAGGATGACGTCGTCGATCGCGATCTCGGTGCCGCGCAGGAAGGCGGCGTCGAGCAGCGCGTTGAAGCGCGTGGTGTCGAGCTTCTCGGCGGCGTCGAGGAGCCCTTCGATGAGCGCGGTCGCCGCCGGCGGCGCGCTGAGCTCGCGATCTGACTCGGTAAGGGCGAGTGCGGCGGCCTCGGCCGCGGCGATCCCGCGCGCCATGTGCGCCCGCATCGAGCGGATGCGCCGCTCGTCGCCGCGCGAGTAGAGGCGAAAACCGCCCGCGGTGCGTTGCGGCGCCAGCAGCTCGTATCGGCGTTCCCAGGCGCGCAGCGTCGACTCGGGCACGCCGACGATCTCGGCGAACTCCTTGATCCGCCAGCGGGAGTCGTCCTCGCTCATCGGGTGAGTATCGCAGCTCTGCAAACTCTGTACAAACACTATGCACATCCTGTACGCTTGACCCATGTCGTCCTCTCCCACCCTCGCCTCCCGTCCGCTGGCCGCCACCCGCGCATCGGATGCCGTGCTGATGCGCCATATCGCCGCCGGCGACGCCGAGGCATTCGAAGAGCTCTACCGCCGTCACATCCGCAGGGCCGTCGGCCAGGCGCGCAAGCTGTGCGCCAGCAGCGAGCTCGCCGAGGAGGTCGCGCAGGAGACGTTCATCTCGCTGTGGCGCAGCGCGCATCGCTACCGGCCCGCGCTGGGCAGCGTGAGCACCTGGCTGGCGGGCATGGTCCGCAATCGCGCGATCGACGCCTGGCGTCGCAGCGCCGCGCGCCCGGTCGAGGTCCCGGCCGCCGGGCACGGCAGCGGTCAGCTGCACGGCGACGTGGTCGCAGACGCGGGCGATCCGGACCGTGCGTTCGTGCTGTCGCTGATCGCGCGGCTGCCGCCGGCGCAGAAGGACGCGGTCTTCCTCGCCTACTTCGGCGGCATGACGCACCACGAGATCGCCGCCTGGGCCGATGTGCCGCTCGGCACGATCAAGAGCCGGATCCGGCTCGGCGTCGAGAAGCTCCGTCACGAGGCCGGGCAGGAGACCCGCCCCGGCCGAACCGAGCTCCCTGGCGCCGTTCCCGCTCGCGCTCCCGCCGCGGTCGCCGAGCTGCGATCGGCGCGCCGGCGCCGCGACGCCGCCGAGCTCGCCACGCGCCGCTTGACGCGCCTGACGGCGGCCTGAGCGCCCGCCCCGGCCGTCAGCCCGGCTGCGGCGCCGCGTCGGCGCGCTCGCGCAGGTAGGCGAGGATCGCCGAGGCGACGGCCAGCAGCGGCGCGGCGACCAGCGCGCCGATGATGCCGCCGAGCGTCAGGCCGATCGTCACCGCGAGCAGGATGGCGACGGGGTGGACCTTGACGCTGCGCCCGACGATCACGGGCTGGAAGACGTTGCCCTCGATCTGCTGCACGGCGATGATCGCTGCGAGAACGATCAGCGCCTCGGTGAAGCCCTGGAAGACGAGCGCGACGAGCACGGCGGCCGAGCCGGCGGTCACCGCGCCGATGATCGGGATGAAGGCGCCGAAGAACGTGAGCACCACGAGCGGCAGCACCAGCGGCGTGCCGACGATCACGAGGGCAAGCCCGACGAAGATCGCGTCGAACAGCGCAACGAGCCCCTGCCCGCGGAGAAACCCGCCGAGCGCGCCCCAGCTTCGCGCGCCGATCTCCTGCGCGTCCGCGCGATGCTCAGGCGGAAACAGGCCGCAGATCCAGCTCCAGATGCGGTCGCCGTCCTTGAGGAAGAAGAACAGCAGCACGACCGCGAGGACGAGTGCGGCGAGGACCTCGCCGAGCACCAGCGCCCCGCTGAGCGCTCCACCGGCGACGTCGCCCGCGCTGCTCTCGGCCTGCTCGCGGATGCGCCCGACGACGTCGTCGACCTGCTCCTGGGAGAGCCCGAGGGCGCCGTCGACGAGCCACTCCTCGATCTTGTCCAGGCCCCCCGAGATGCCGACGTCGAGCTCGCCGAACTCGTCGATCGCCTGCGGTGCGAGCAACGTGATCACCGCCGTCAGGACGGCGAGGGCGACGGCGAGGACGAGCGCCGCCGCTGCGCCCGGCGGCACGCCGAAATCGCGCAGCCGTTTCGTCGGCGGCCACAGGAACGTCGCGAGCACGACCGCCAAACCGACCGGCAGCACGACGATCCGCAGCCTGCCGGCCGCCCAGAAGGCGGCAAACGCGGTCGCTGCGATGACGAGGATCCACAGGCACGCCTCGCCGAGGCGTCGCAGCCGCCGGACTGCCGGGAGAGGGCGCGGATCATGCACGCTTCCGGCATGCCCACTCGCCCGTGCGCCAATCGACGCCGGACCGCGCGCTGACGCCGTCGGGCGCTGGTATATCGCCGGACAGCGCCGGCTGCCGCGGGTCTGGCGGCGCACGGATCGACGACATCGACGCTAGATCCGCGGTCGCGCGGGGGAGTGATGGATCGTGCCCGGCCGCGATCGTCACGAGAACGCCCCGCTGAGCGCCGCGGCCGGCGGCGCGGTGGCGTGCGCCTGTGCGGCGCTTGCGGCCTTCCTCGGCGGCTGGCTGGCGGGTGGCGCGGCGGTCGACGTCACGTGGGCGCCGACCTGGAACCTGCGCCTCGCGTTCGAGCTCGACGGCCTGGCCGCCCTGTACGGGCTGCTGGCCTCGGGGATCGGGGTGCTCGTCTTCGTCTACGCGTCGGCCTACGTGCCGCGCCATCTCGCCCACCAGGGGCGCTCGCGTCGCGAGGAGGCCCGGCTGCACGGCGCGATGGTGCTGTTTCTGATCTCGATGCTCGGCCTGGCGACGGCCCGGGACCTGATCGCGCTCTTCGTCTTCTGGGATCTCACCGCCGTCGCGTCCTGGCTGCTGATCGGCTTTGACCGCCACGACCGCGACGCCCGCCTGTCGGCGCTCATGGCGCTGCTCGTCACGGCCGTCTCGGCAGTGCTGATGCTGATCGGGATCCTCATCTTGCGCGTCGAGTACGCGACCACGCAGCTGCCCGAGATCCTCGCCCTGGCGCAGCCGGGTACGACGGTCAGCGTCGCGGCCGGGCTGATCGCCGTCGCGGCGCTCGCCAAGAGCGCGCAGGTGCCGTTTCACTTCTGGCTGCCGCGCGCGATGGCGGCACCGACGCCGGTCTCGGCGTACCTGCACTCCGCGGCGATGGTCGCCGCCGGCGTCTTCCTGCTCTCGCGCATCCACCCGCTGATCGCGCTGGACGCGCGCCTGCTCGACGGGCTGCTCGTCGTCGGCTTCGCGTCGATGGCGGTCGGCGGCGTCCTCGCGCTGGCCGCCGACGGGCTCAAGCGGCTGCTGGCGTACTCGACGATCTCGCAGTACGGCTATGTCGTCACGATGCTCGGGATCGGTGGCGCCGCCGGGGCCGCCGGAGCGTGCTTCTACGTGCTGGCCCACGCGCTGGCCAAGAGCGCGCTGTTCATGACCGCCGGCACGGTGACCGAGGCGACGGGCGCCGCGTCGCTCAGCGAGAGCGGCGGCCTGGCGCGCCGCATGCCGCTGCTGGCGGTCGCCAGCGGCGCGGCCGTCGCCGGGATCGCCGCGCTGCCGCTGACGGTCGGCTTCTTCAAGGACGAGCTGTTCTTCAAGGCCGCGCTCGAGCGCGGCGGCCTCGTCGCGACGCTCGCCGTCGGCGGCGCGGCGCTGACGTTCGCGTACATGCTGCGCTTCTGGTGCGGGATCTTCCTCGGGGCGCGGCGCGCCGAGCCGCAGCCCGTGCAGCGCCGGCTGGTCTGGCCGGTCGTGGTCCTCGCCGGCCTGGTGATCGCCGGCGGGATCGTCGTGTCGCCGTACGCGAGCCTGGCGCGCGACGCGGCGGCCGTGACCGCCGCCGCCGCCGTCGAGCTCGACGTCGCCTATCACCTCGACGCCCGCGCGGAGAACCTCATGGCGCTCGGCGCGTACACGCTCGGACTGCTGCTGCTCGCGGCGCGCCGCGCGCTCGCGCCGGCGCTTGCGCTCGTCGAGCGCGTCGGCAACCACTTCGGTCCCGAACGCGTCTACGGCGTCAGCCTGCGCGCCGTCAACGACCTCTCCAACGCGCTGCACGGCGTCGAGCTGCGCGACCTGCGCGCGCGCGTCGCCGCGGTGATCGTCCCCGGCGCCCTGCTCGTCGCGATCGGCGTGGCGGTGACGCCGACCGAGGGCTCCTACCGGGTCGGCGACGTCGTCGCCGGCGACGCCCCGCTCGTCGCCGCGCTCGGGGTCTGCCTCGTCGCCGCGATCGCCGTGACCGCGCCGCGCCACCATCTGTCGCTGGCCTTGACGCTGTCGGGCGTCGGCTTCGCGCTGGCGACCGCGTACTCGCTGATGGGCGCGGCCGACGTGGCGCTCGTCGCGGTCCTGATCGAGACGATCTTCGCGCTGCTGTTCGTCGGCGTGTTCGCGCTGCTGCCCGCCGAGGTGCTGCGCAGCGAGGCGCGGCTGCGCCCGCCGCGGTCGCGCCACGTCCGCGACATCGCGATCGCGGTGCTCTCGGGCGTCGTCACGACGCTCGTCGTGTGGGCGGCCTTCTCGCGGCCGATTCCCGACGACGGGATGGCCGAGCGGCACGTCGAGCTGGCCGACGAGGCGCACGGCAAGGACGTCGTGACGGTCATCCTCGCCGACTTCCGCGGCATGGACACGCTCGTCGAGATCACCGTCGTCGCCGTCGCGATGATCGCGGTCAGCATGCTGCTCGTGCGGAGGCGACGGGCGTGACGAGCGTCCTGACGCGGATGGTCTCGCGCGCTCTGCTCGCGCCGACGCTCGTCGTCGCCGCGGCGATCCTCGTCAAGGGCTACAGCGACGTCGGCGACGGGTTCGCGGCGGGCATCGTCGCGTCGCTCGGGATCCTGCTGCAGTTCGTCGCCTTCGGCCGCGACGAGGTCGCAGGGGCCCTTCCGATCCGCCACGCGCAGGCCGTCGCGCTGTGCGGCCTGGGGCTCGGCGTGGTCGTGTTCGCCGCTCCGCTGCTGTTCGGCGGCGCGCCGCTCGAGCACTGGCCGGCGGCAGAACAGGAGCCCGTGCACATCGGCTCGCTGGAGCTGATCACCGCCGTGGCCTTCGACGTCGGCGTGTTCCTGCTCGTGCTCGGCTGCGCGGTGACGATCATCAACGCGCTCGCGACGACCGACGGGGACGCGCGGTGAACCTGCTGTTCTCCCTGGTCATCGGCGTGCTCTTCGCAAGCGGCGTCTACCTGCTGCTGAGGCCCGACCTGTTCCGCGTCGTCGCCGGCCTCGTGTTGATCTCCAATGCCGCCAACCTCACGCTGATGGCGTCCGGGCTCACGCGCGGCCGCGCGCCGATCGCCGTCGGAGCCGACGAGCGCGTCGCCGATCCGCTCGTCCAGGCGATGACGCTGACGGCGCTCGTGATCGGCTTCGCGGTCACCGCCCTGCTGCTCGGGCTCTCGGTCTGCGTCTACCGCGCGCGCCACAGCGTCGACCTCGACGAGCTGTCGCGCCAGCAGGCCGCCGACGCCGCCCGCCGCGAGGCGCGTGCGGCGCCGCACGACGAGGAGCGGGAGCTCGACGAGGCCGACGAGCGGGTCGGCAGAAAGCAGGAGGCGACGACGTGACGCTGATCGCGCTGCCGCTCGTGATCCTGTGGCCGTCGGCGATCGTGCTCGCCGTGCTCGACGGCCGGCGCCGCGGGCCCGGGATGCTCGCGGTCGCCGCTCTGGCCGCGAGCCTCGTGGCGCTGTCGGTCCTGCTCGGCGAGGTGATCGCGCAGGGACCGCAGGACCTCGTCGCCGGAGGCTGGGCGGCGAACGTCGGGATCCGCCTGCGCGTCGACGCGCTCGGCGCGGTGTTCGCCGTCGTCAGCTGCGGCGTCCTGCTGGCGGCGCTGCTGCAGGCCGTCGTCACGGGCGTCCAGGCGCGGGCGGGACCGTCGCTGACGCTGTTCATGGCGCTCGGGCTCACCGGCCTGTTCCTCACCGGCGACGTCTTCAGCTTCTACGTCTTCTTCGAGCTGGCGATGATCTCCGCCTATGCGCTGACGAGCGCCGGCGGGGGCGGTCGCCGCGTCAGCAGCGCGTTCATCTTCGCGGTCGTCAACCTCGTCGGGTCGTTTCTGTTTCTGATCGCGATCGGAGCCCTGTACCGCGCGACGGGGACGCTCGAGATGCAGGCGGTGGCCGAGCGCGCCGCGACGATCGAGCCGAACACCGCGATCGTGATCGCGATCACGTTCTTCGTCGCGTTCGGGATCAAGCTCGGGCTGTTTCCGTTTCACTTCTGGCTTCCGTCCGTCTACCTCGCGGTCCCGCCGCACGTCGCCGCGATGTTCGCCGGCGCGCTGGCGAACATCGGCGCATACGGCCTGCTGCGCTTCGGCGCGGTCATCCTTCCCCGCGAGCTGGCGATCAGCGCGACCGCGCTGATCGCGATCGGCACGGTGAGCATCGCCTACGGAGCGGTGCAGGCGGTCGCCCGGCGCGACACGCGCGAGGTGCTCGCCTACTCGTCGATCGGCCACGCCGGCTACGTGCTCGTCGCGATCGGCCTCGGCGGACCGATCGGGCTGGCGGCCGCGGTGATCTTCAGCATCGCCAACGCGCTCAACAAGACGCTGCTGTTCCTCGCCAGCGAGCTGCGCGGTCGCCTGACGGCGACCGCCTTCCTGATCGGCGCGCTCAGCGTCGCCGGCATCCCGCCGACGGCCGGCTTCTTCGGCAAGGCGGCGCTGTTCGAGGCCGGCATCGACGCGGGCAGCATCGCGGCCGTCGTCCTGCTGTTCGTCGGCGGCGCGCTGTCGTTCGTGTACCTCTTCCAGATCTACCAGCACGACCGCTGGCGCCCGCGCGAGCAGCGCGAGCGAGCGATGCCGCGCGGCGCGGCGAGCAGGGGGCAGCGCAGCGTCGCGCTCACCGTCGCGGCCGTCGTGCTCGTACTCGGGCTCTGGCCCGAGCCGCTGCTCGCGATCGGCGAGCACGCCGCGGGCGAGCTGCTTGCGGCCGGTGCAGATCGATGACGCGCGCGCTCTTCGCGTCCGCGGGCCTCGGCGCGGTCTACGCCATGACGCTCGTCAGCTCCGACCCCGTCGACCTCGCGACGGGCACGCTGCTCGGGCTCGCGCTGATCACGCTGCTGGGCCGCCGGATGCGCCCCGCGACGGCGACGGCGCGTGGCACGCCGTGGACGCGGCCGCTGTGGTTCGCGGTCTTCGCGGCCGCCGTCCTCGCCGACGTCGTCTCGGGCGCGTGGGACGTCGCGCTGCGCGTCCTGCACCTGCGCGCGCTCGAGCGGCCGGGGCTCGTTCGGATCCCGATCGGCGAGCGCTCGGAACGTGGGATCGCGGTCTCGGCGCTGGCGACGACGCTGTCGCCCGGATCGGTCCTGATCGATGTCGACAGGCAGCGCGGCGACCTGCTGCTGCATGTCATCGACGCCTCCGATCCCGACGGCGTGCGCGACCGTCACGCGCGCTTCTACGAGCGCTACCAGCGGCGGGTGTTCCCGTGATCACCAGCATCATCTTCTACGCCTCGACGGTCTGGCTGGCATGCCTGCTCGGCTTCGTCGTCGTTCGCCTGGGCGCCGCCCGCACGGTCGCCGAGCGGATCCTCGCGATCGACCTGCTGACGCTGATCCTCGTCGGGCTGCTCGCGCTGACCGCCCGCCGCGAGGGCCGGCCGTACGTCCTCGACACGGCGCTGGCGCTGGCGCTGCTGTCGTTCATCGCCACGCTCGCCGCCTGCCGCTACTACGAGGATCGAAGGCCGTTCTCGTGATCGTCGTGATCACGGACATCCTGACGGTGCTCGGCGTCGTGATCCTGACGATCGGCGTCTACGGCGTCGTGCGGCTGCCGGACGCCTACACCCAGCTGCACGCGGCGTCGAAGGCGGGCTTTCTCGGCATCGCGCTGCTGCTGACTGCGGTGGCGCTGGAGGGCGGGAGCGCCGTCGTCGCCCGCGCGGTGCTCATCATCGGGCTGCTGGCGGTGACCACGCCCGTCGCCGCCCATGCGATCGGCCGCGCGGCGCGCCGCCGCGAGGAGCCGATGCGCACGCCGGGCGCAGTCGACGAGTCGTGAGCCATGCGCAGGCCGGCGTCGTGATGCTCGCGCCGCTGCGGCGCGCCGTGCGCCTCAAGCCGGGGCAGGCCCTGCGCTGCGCGTGATGGCGCCGGCCGGCACGCGACGAGCGGTGCACGACCCGCGGCGGAAGTCCCGGCCAGGCGGGCGTGTGAAAGCCTCCACGCCGTGACCCGCGAGCTGTACCTGTCGGTCGACGTCGAGCCCGACGGCCACGTGCCGGGGACGAGCTCGCTCGTCTCGCTCGGCGCCTGTGCCGCCGCCGTGCGCGACGACGAGGGCGCGATCCAGCGGCTGGACCCCGACGACGAGGGGCACGCGTTCTACGCGGTGCTGCGCCCGATCACCGACCGCTACCTCGAGAAGGCGCTGCGGGCGACCGGCTTCGATCGCGCCACGCTGCAACGCGACGGCCGGCCGCCCGAGGAGGCGCTGCCGGAGTTCGCCGCGTGGGTCGACGAGCTGGCCGCCAGGCACGACGCCCAGCCGGTGCTGGCGGCCTACCCGCTGGGCTTCGTCTGGCAGTTCACGCAGTACTACCTGCACGAGTTCGCCGGCCGCAGCCCGTTCGGGCAGTCGGCGCACTACGACATGAAGTCCGTCTACGCGGCGCTGACCGACAGCGCGGTGCGCGATGCGATCAAGCGGCGCATGCCGAGCGCGCTGCTGGGGCGCAAGGACTCCAAGACCCACCACGCGCTCGACGATGCCAAGGGCCACGTCGACCTGCTCGTCGGCCTGCTGCGCCGGCAGGCGCGGTAGGCGGTCAGCAGCTCGAGCCGCCGCGCGCGAGCGTCTTCGAGGGCGCGAAGCCCGTGATCCCGGTGGGACCGTAGACCGGCTCGTATCCGCGGCTCGCGCTCGCCGACGTCACGCGAAACGGCTTGCCGCCGTCGTCGACGCTGACCGTCGAGGTGCGCCCGTCGGCGTCCCTGACGGCGAGCTCGGCGGTCCACGCGACGCGGCGCCTCTTGGTCGCGGCGCGCAGCTCGATGACCTGCGGCGAGCCGGGCTCGACCTCGAGCGCGAGGCTGCGCGACACGACGCCGTTGGGGCTGACGTAGCGCACCGCCCCGCGCTTGGCGTCGAGGTTGCCCTGGGCCCGCCGCACGGGCGCGGCGGCGCACCCCGAGAGTGCCGTGAACCATCCGCGCAGCGGTCGCGCGTCGCTGACCACGCGGAAGCGGACGCCGTCGACGGTGACGGCATCGTCGCCGGTCGAGCGCAGCGACAGGCGCACGATCTGGGGGCTGCCGGCGAGAGCGCCCTTCGGCAGCGCGCTCTGCGGGTTGGAGACGATCTTGTTGCGTGCGACGCGCGACAGCTTCGACGGATCGCGAAAGCGCGCGCGGGGGACCACGTAGTACGGCGCGTACGGATGGCCGCTCTCGAACGTCCCCGGCGCCATCACGCTGACGCGCACGGAGGCCGCAGGGTCGGGCTGCTCGTCGGCGAGCAGCAGCCGGTCGACGGCGTATGCACCGGCTGCCAGCGCGATCAGCACCGCGACGACCGCCGCAGCTCGTTGCAGAACCCTCCTCGGCACCGGCGGCACGCTACCGCGAATCGGCGCGACGCAGCGGCAGCACGGCCTCGCTGGGATCGTCGCTGGCCAGGCCGGGCGCGGGCCCGACTGCCCCGCCCGGCGGTTGCCTGCGCGCGTCCGTCAGCTGTGCGTGGTGCCGCCGCGTGGCGCGACCTGCGGCGCCTCGGCGCCCGGCACGAGCGAGCCCGGGCGCATCCCGCCGTGGTCCTGGCCCCGGCGCGGACCGCCGTGGCGACGCATGCCCAGCGTCCTGCCGGCGGCGATCGACTTGATCTTCTCCTCGGCGTGCTCGAGCATCTCGTCAGCCTGCCTGCGCGTCAGGTCGCCGTCTGCGACGGCCTTGTCCAGGCGCGTCTTCAGCGCTTTGCTGACCGCGGTGCGGACGTCGGCGAGCGACTTCCCGTTGGCCTTGGCGATCTCGGCCACCGACTTGCCGGAGCGCAGCGACTGCGAGAGCTTGGCCGGCGTCGTGCCGAGCGCCGTGGCGATGTCGTCGAGCAGGCCGTGACGCATGCCGAGCGCCCCCGGTCCACCGCGATCGAACGGCCTGCCGTGCATGCCGCCGCGCATCGGCCCGAGCACGCGCCCGGACTGCTTGCGCGCCTGCTTGATCGCGTCGGCCTGCTTCTGCGTCAGCCGTCCCGCCTTCACGGCCTCGTCGAGCTGCGCGTCCTGTGCTGCGGCGAGCGCCTCGCGCAGCTTCTGCGGCGTGACGTCCAGCCGCTTGGCGGCGTCGTCGAGGACCGCCTGCTCAGCCTGCTTGCCGTCCTTGTCGCCGACCGCGGCGATCGCCGCGCCGGTGCCGCCCGCGACGAGCGCGCCGCTCACCGCAATCGCCGCGATCCGTCGTCCACGCATCTCGCTTCCTCCTTGGTGTGTGGTGAAGACGATCCCAGGCGAACGTAAGAGCCGTGTACGAAATCGGGTGGGCCGCGGTCTTAAGCCGAGCTTGAGGCGCGCGCGGTGGACTGACGGGTCAGTGTCCGCGCTCACCGACAACCGCCACGCGGTCGACGATCCGACGGCGGCCCTCGAGGTCGCGCCGCACGGAGACGACCACAGTGGCGGCTTCGCCGTCGAGCTCGACCCCGGCCGCTACCTGCTGTGCGGCGACGACGCGTTCGCGCTCACGGCGCAGGTCACGCACGTCGGGCGCGGGATCGCCGCCGACGTGCGCCTGGACGACCACACCGTCTCGGCCCGCCACGCGATCGTCGTGGCGCGCGCCGGGCGCATGCGGATCCTCGACGACCGCAGCACGAACGGCACCTTCGTCAACGGGCGGCGCGTCGACGAGGCGGAGTTGCGCGACGGCGACGTCGTCGTGCTCGGGCGCGTCGTGCTGACCTACCGCGTCATCTGACGGGCGCGCGCGTCGCTGCGCTGCGCGCCGGCGGCGTCGCGGTGCGCGCGGCACGCGCCCGCGTCGCTGCGCTCAGGCGCCGGCGGCATCGGGGTGCGACTGGAGGATCTCGGCGCCGGCCTCCCCGGTGCGCACGCGGTAGGCCTCCTCGACGGGGAGGACGAACACCTTGCCGTCGCCGACTCCGCCGGTGCGGGCGTGCTTGAGGATCGTGTCGACGACGAGCCGCACGTCGCTCGCGGCGACGACGCACTCGACCTTCACCTTCGGCCGCAGGTAGTTCGTAAGCTCGGCGCCGCGATAGCGCTCGGTGATGCCCTTCTGGCGGCCGGAGCCCTTCACCTCGCTCACCGAGAGCGACGGAAAGCCCTTTGCCAGCAGGTCGGCGCGGATCGGCTCGAACGCCTCGTGGCGGATGTAGGCAATCACCATCTTCATGCGGTCACCTCGCGGTCGGACGACAGGCCGCTCCCCAGCCGGGGATCGGGCGCAATCGGACCGTATCCGACGACGGGGGCGCGGTCACGAAGCTCGCGCGCGCCTGCCGACGGCGCCGGCGTGCTCGGGCTGCGAGCGGCCCGGCTACGCCGGCTCGGGAATCGGCGCGCTCCCGTCGGCCACGCGCGCCGCCCCCTCCCGCGTCGGATCGCGGATCAGGATCGCTCCCTCGCCGCTTGCGTAGGCCTCTTCGCCGTGGTGGACGATGTCCATCCCGACGGCCTCCTCATGGTCGCTTCCGCGCAGCGGCATGAGCGCGCCGAGCACCTTCAGCAGCCCGTAGGTCATGCCGAACGCGTACACCGGCGCGGCGATCGCGGCCACGACCTGCGACCACAGCTGGCCGGCGTCGCCGTAGAACAGACCGTTCGCGACGCCGTTCCAGTCCTTCTGCGCGAACAGGCCGATCAGGAGGATGCCGGTGAAGCCGGCGACGCCGTGGGCGGCGAGCACGTCGAGCGTCTCGTCCACCCGGGTGCGCGGGCGCCAGGCGACGACCGCGTAGCAGGGGAAGGCGACGATCACGCCGAGCACCATCGCCCAGACCGGACTGATGAAGCCGCCTGCCGGCGTGATGCCGACGCAGCCGACGATGATCGCCGTCGCGGCGCCGATCGCCGTGATCTGGCGGTTGCGCGCCATGTCGAGGAGAAACCAGACGAGCAGCGTGCAGGCAGGCGCCAGCAACGTGTTCGTGAACGCCAGCACGCTGGAGTTGCCGGTCGTCAAGCCGCTGCCCCCGTTGAAGCCGAACCATCCGAACCACAGCAGTCCCGCGCCGAGCAGGCAGTAGACGGCGTTGTGCGGCAGCAGCGCCTGGCGCCCGTAGTCCTTGCGCGCGCCGACGACGAGCGCCGCCGCGAGCGCTGCGAAGCCGGAGGCCATCTCCACGGGCACGCCGCCGGCGAAGTCGAGGGTTCCCTGCGCTGCGAGCCAGCCGCCGCCGAAGGCCCAGTGCGCCAGCACGGCGTAGACGAGCACCGACCACAGCGCCGCGAAGATCAGGAACGGGCCGAAGCGCATCCGCTCGACGACCGCCCCGGACACGAGCGCGGTGGTGATGATGCAGAACGTCCCCTGGAAGGCGAAGAAGACGAGGTGGGGGATCGTCGTGCCGTCGCGCGGCTCGAAGCCGACGCCGCCGAGCAAGGCGTGGCCGAGGCCGCCGACGAGCTTGGCGTCGCCGTCGAAGGCCAGCGAGTAGCCGACCAGCGCCCACGTGATCGTCGCGACGGCCAGCGCCGCGATGCACATCATGAACGTGTTCAGCGAGTTCTTCGCGCGCACTAGGCCCGCGTAGAAGAGTCCGAGGCCGATCGTCATGAGCAGCACGAGCGAGGTCGCGACCAGCATCCATGCGGTGTCGCCGGAGTCGATCACGGCGGCCGCGCCGATCGCGGTGCTCATGAGGCCACCGGCGTGACCGCCCTGTCGTCATGCTCGCCGGAGCGGATCCGCACGACATGCTCGAGTGGGACGACGAAGATCTTGCCGTCGCCGACCTCGCCCGTCTGCCCGCCTTCGCACAGCGCGTCGACCGTCGGTTGCACGAACTCGTCGGAGACGGCGATCTCGAAGCGGGCCTTCTCCGACAGGCCCATCTTCACGCGCGTGCCGCGGTAGGTCTCCACGCGGTCCAGCTCGCCGCCGTGGCCCTGCACCCGGCTGAGCGAGAAGCCGCGCACCTCGGCGCGGTACAGGGCCGCCAGCACGTCGTTGACCTTGTCCGGTCGCACGATGCCGATCACGAGCTTCACTGGTTCTCTCCCCCGTCGGATGCGTGCAAGAGGCTCGTCTCCCGCCGCGGGCGGGTCATTGTCCGGAGGGACAAACATCGGCTCGTGTCTATGGCCCGGGTGTACAGGAATCGCCCTGCCGCACTGGACCGGATGGCACGCGGGCGCGACGCTTGCACGCACCGATCGGACTGCGCCGGGGCCTGCGCGCCCCGGCGTCTGTCGGGCAGCGCGCAGGGGTGTGACGAACAAGCGACGGATAGCGACGACGATTCGTCACGCCCTTGCCGCGGCGGACGCCGCATGCACCGCCGGGGGCCTGACAGCGCGCGGCCGCGGGCACGCGCCGGGCACGACAAGCTCGCCCCATGCTCCGCCTCGTCGCCGCCGTTTCGCTCACGCTCGAGCCCGGTCCGGCTGCTCGCCGCCGTCCCGGGCGCGCGCCCACTCGACGGCGAACTCCGCCCCGAAGACGACGACGTTCGAGGCCGCGTAGACGAAGATCAGCAGCGCCATCGCGGCGCCGAGCGAGCCGTAGATCGCGCCGAAGTCGGCAAGCTGCTCGAAGTACAGCTCGAGCCCCTGCTTGACGATCGCCAGCCCGATCGTGGCGACGATCGCGCCCGGCCAGATCTCGCGCAGCGGCCGGCGGTGCAGCGGCAGGACGCGGTAGAGGAACAGCAGCGCGAGCGCGACGAACACGAGCGGCAGCAGGTCGCCCGCGCCGTCGAGCACGGCCGCGACGAGCCAGCCGCCGCCGTCCTCGTCGTCGACGATCCCCGCCAGCTTGTGGGTGATCGTCAGCGACACGCTCAGCGCGAGGATCGAGGTGCCGCCGAGCACGAGCGCGAGGTCCAGCGCCTTGCGCTTGAGCAGCGGCGGGCGAGCCTCGATGTCCCAGGCCTCGTTGATCGAGTGGCGCAGCGCGGCCATCACGCCGCTGGCGGCGACGAGCAGCAGGACCGTCGTGAGGACGCCGAGGCGCCCGGCCCGGTCGAGCGCGTCGCCGACGGACCGCTCGAGCTGCGGCCGGTCGCCCCTGCTGGCGAGCGGCACGTTGTCGAAGACCGTCTGGATGATCCGCCGGCGCACGTCGGCGTCGTCGAAGACGAGGCCGAACGCAGCCGCCAGCAGCAGCACGAGCGGGATGAACGAGAGGATCGCGAAGAAGCTGATCTGCGCCGCCGAGCGGTGACCGCGGTCGTCGACGAACTCCAGTGCCGCCCGGCGCGTCGCGACGACGGTGCGGTTGGCGAGGCTGCGGAGGCGGGCGCTGTGCACCGGCGCACCCTAGAGGGTCGATTGCAGCCGCATCGGGCGCCCACGCGCGTCCGCCGTGCGGCGCACGGGGCGGCCGCGCACGCACCGGCGGTCGCGGCTACCGATGCTCGTGGATGCTCACGACAGCGCGCCCGTCGAACCCACCCGCCCGCGCCGCCTGACCTCGCGCAGCGCGACCGCCAGCCGCCGCACGCCCTCGTCGAGCAGCGCGGGGTCGACGAGCCCGAACGACAGGCGCATGCTCGTGCGCGAGGACTTCTCGGCCATCACCGCGCCCCCGGGCAGGAACGTCGCGCCGGCCCGCAGCGCCTCGACGTACAGCGCGCGCTCGTCGACCGCGTCGCGCAGCGTCACCCAGACGTGGTGCCCGCCGGCGGGCGCCTGCCAGGTCGCCTCGTGCGCGAGCTGGCGATCGAGCGCCTGCAGCAGCGCGTCGCGCCGTGCGCGGTAGACCGGCAGCGCCGCGGCCAGCAGCCGCTGGTGGCGGTCGCCGCGCAGATAGCGCGCCGCGAGGTGCTGCGGCAGCGCGGCGGTGTGGATGTCGGAGTCGATCTTCAGCTGTACGAGGCGCCCGAAGACCGGCCCGCAGGCTGCGATCCAGCCGATCCGCAGGCCGCCGCCGATCGTCTTGGAGAGCGAGTCGACGTAGATGACGTGCGACGGGGCCTCGACCCGCAGCCGCGCGCGCGGCGCGCCGTCGTAGCGCATCGTGGCGTAGACGCCGTCGTCGAGGACGAAGAAGCCGCGCCTGCGCGCCAGCTCGACCAGGCGCGCGCGCCGCGCCGGGGAGAGGTCTGCGCCGGTCGGGTTCTGGCAGGCCTCCTGGAGCACGACGAGCTTGATCTCGTGGCGCGCGAGGATCCGCTCGAGCGCGCCGATGTCGGGCCCGTCGGCGTCGACCGGCAGGGGCAGCACGCGAGCGCCCGTGGCCTGCAGCGACGCGAGCGCGCCGGCGAACGTCGGCGACTCGATCACCGCGACGTCGCCCGGGCCGAGGATCGCCCGCGCGACGAGGTCGATCGCCTGCCGCGCGCCGGTCGTGACGAGGATCTCGTCGGCGCTCGACGCGTAGCCGGCGTCACGCCCCAGCTCGGCGAGGCGTTCGCGCAGCTCGGGCAGTCCCTCGACCGGCAGGTAGTCGGTGATCGCGCGCGGGCTCTCGCGCCCGATCTCGGCCGCCATCGCCCCGAGCTCCTCCGACGGGCACAGCTGCGGGTCCGGATAGCCGGAGCCGAGCGCGATCGCGTCGCCCACGAGCGGCGCGTGCAGCGAGTCGCGCAGCATCTCGTCGGCGTAGGAGACGGGGCGCACCGCGAGCATGCCGAGCTGCCAGTCCTCGTCGACGCGACCCGACGGGGACGCGCCGGCCGCGCCCGCGTCGCCGGCCGGCAGCGGCACGCGCCGGCGCACGAACGTGCCGCGCCCGACCGCCGCCGTCACGTAGCCGAGCTCCGCGAGGCGCCGGTACACGCGCACGGCCGTGAGATGGTTGATCCCCGCGTCCGCCGCGAGCGCTCGGGTTGCCGGAAGGCGCTCGCCGGGACCGAGCTCGCCGCTGTCGATCAGCGCGGAGATGTGCGTCACGAGCTGCTGCGTGATCGAGATCTCGCCGTCGCGCTCGACGTCCAACAACTTCAACTTGTGTGACATTGACATAGGCGTGTGTGATCGTACAGTGGCGTACAGCGACCTACAAGAGAAGAACAGGATCCAACATGCTGCACCGCCCGAGACGAATGGTTGACCGCTTCACCTCCCACTCGCCGCCGGTCCCGCGCCCCGCCGCCGACCATCTCGCGGTCGCGATCCGCCGCGCCGCGGACAGCGACGCGCCGCTGCTGCGCGAGCTGGCCGAGCTCGACTCCGAGCGGCCGTTGCGCGGACCGGCGCTCGTCGCGGTCGTCGAGGGGCGCATCTGGGCCGCGGCCGGGCTCGACGACGATCGCGTCGTCGCCGACCCGTTCCTGCCGACCGCGGCCGCCGTGGAGCTGCTGCGGCTGCGCGTACGGCAGCTGCGCGCGGCAGACGGCCGCCCCGCCCCGCGCCTCCTGCCGCGCCGGCTTGCCGGTCGCGCGCGCGCGTAGATCGTCGTCGGAGCGGGTCGGCCGCGGAGCGGCGGGGGATCCTCTCGCCGATGGCGCGGGTGCGCGGTTCACGGTGCTGACCCGCCGGACGCGTCGGTCTGGCAGTCTGTCGGCCGCATGCGACGCGTCATCTGCCTCCTTCTGATCCTCGCCGGGCCGCTCGCGCTCGCCGGCTGCGGCGGTTCGGACAGCGCCTCGCAGCAGACCGCCACCAGCACGAGCGCGGCCGCCGGCGGCAGCACGCCCGTCGCGCCGGCTGCCGGCACGACCACCAACTCGACGGCGCCGACGGGACAGAAGGGCCGCCGCTTCGTCGTCGTCACGTCGCTGCTCGGCAAGCCGCTGCCGAAGGAGCCGGACTGCCGCTTCGCGAAGACGTTCGTGCCCGACAACCCAACCGCCGGCCGCTACGACGGCGCGCTGACGCTGACCGTCACCTGCAAGAAGTCAGACGGCTACACGCCGCTCGGCCAGATCGTCAACCGTGCCGGCAGCAAGCCGACGGAGATCACCTGCCGTGACACGCAGGGCGGGCAGCTGTACTGCATCTACGTCCCGAGCACGAGCGTCGGGCTCTACTTCACGGGCACCGACCGCGCCGTCGTGCGCCGGCGCCTCGAGCACCTCGTCGAGATCGTCGCGCCGCTGCCGACCGGCATCACCCCGTTGTCGGGAACTTCGACTCGCTAGCACCACAGCCGCCCGTCCGCGTGCCACGATGCGCTGGTGCATCCGGACGCGCCCGCCTACTCGCTTGCCGCGCTCGAGCTGCTCAACGACGTGCTCGCGCAGGTCGATGGCGATCACGGCTCCGCCGAGTTCTACTCGCGACTCGCCGAGGCGGTCTGCCGCCAGGGCCGGATGCGGCGCGCCGTGATCTTCCGTTACGACGACGCGCGCCGGCGCGTGCACGCCGCCGGGGCTCACGGGATCGGCCTCGACCGCTTCACGAACGGTGAGATCACGGTCGAGTCGGCGCCGATCGCGCGCCAGGCGCTGACCGAGGACCGCGTCATCGAGGTGCTCGGCGACGGCGGCCACGAGATCTCGGAGGACTTCACCGAGCTCGTCGGCGAGCATCCGATCGTGTACGTGCCGATCGTCGCCGCCGGGCGCTGGATCGGCGTCATCATCGCCGAGCCCGAGCACGGCGCCGCACCGATCGACGAGCATCGCCGCGGCGTGCTGTGGATGCTCGGCAAGACGCTTGCGCTCGCGTCGACGTCGCGGATCGCGACGACGCACGGCGAGCGCGCGCGCGAGCTCGAGGAGCGCATCGACTTCGCCCGCGGCATCCACGAGGGCGTCGTGCAGCGGCTGTTCGGGGTCTCGCTCGTGCTGTCCTCCGAGCAGCCGCTGACGCCGGAGGCCCGGGCGCGCTGCGCGCAGGAGGTCGGCGCCACGCTCGGCGAGCTGCGATCGGCCCTGCAGCGCCCGCTCGGGCGCTCCGCGCAGGCGACCGGGACCACCCTGAGAGCCGAGCTCGACCGGCTGCGCAGCGAGCATGCCGACCTCGGCCTGATCGTCGAGGGACCGGTCATCGACGTGCCCGAGTCGCTCGAGCCGCTCGCGCAGTCCGTGCTGACCGAGGCCGTCCGCAACGCCCGCAAGCACGCCCAAGCGCGGCGCCTCGTCGTCCGCACGCGCACGTCCGACGACACGCTCGTGCTCGAGATCGAGAACGACGGCGTCCCCGACGAGCGCCCGGCGTCGACCGGCGTCGGCCTGCGCCTCGCAGCGCTCGAGGCGCTGCAATCGGGCGGGCTCGTCGAGTTCGGCGAGCGCGTGCCCGGGACCTGGGTCGTACGCCTCGTCGTGCCGCTCGCCGGCAACGGAGCCGGCGCATGAAGGACGGCGACACCGACCGCCTGCGCGTGCTGGTGGTCGACGACCACGACGTCGTGCACTGGGGCTTTCGGCTGATGCTCGGCGAGCTTCAGTGGGTCGAGCGCTGCCTCTCGGCGCGCAACGGCGACGAGGCCGTCGCGCTGACGCGCGAGCACGCGCCCGACGTCGCCCTCGTCGACCTCTTCCTCGGCGGCGAGTCCGGCCCGGAGGTCTGCGAGCGCCTTCTGACCGAGCGCCCGGAGCTGCGCGTGCTGCTGATCTCGGGCGCCGGGCGCATCTCCCCGGCGACCGCGCGCGCGTGCGGCGCCAGCGGCTTCGTCCCCAAGGACTGGCCGGCCGCCGACGTCGCCCGCGCGGTGCGCATGGTCGCACTCGGGATGGCGCTGTTCGAACCCGTCGCGGCGCCTGCGGACGGCGCCCTGACGCTCTCCGGCCGCGAGCGCGAGGTGCTCGAGCGGATCGCCGGCGGCGCGACGAACCGGGAGATCGCGGGCGCGCTGCACCTCTCGCCGCACACGGTGAAGGAACACACGAGCGCGCTCTACCGTAAACTCGACGTGCGCAATCGAGCAGAGGCCGTGCAGCGCGCACAGCGGCTGGGCCTCTTGAGCTAGCGGCCCCCGGCCATCTTTGCGGCATCCTGCGCCAGGCATCGAAGCGGTGTTTGGCCTACGCACTCAGGGGTAGCGAGCACTCGATCGCTTTATCTCCCGCTAAGCCCTTACCGAAGGAGTTTCATGGCCACGCTCGACAACGTGGACTACGCCCTGCATCTGCCGCCGAAGCATGCTCGTGGCGAGCTGGATCAGGACGAGGAGTGGTGTGAGATCGAGCTCGACGGCGAGCGTCGCCGCATCCGCTTCCACGACTACGCGGAGATCTACAAGGTGCCGGGGCTCTACGAACGCCTCTTCGCCGAGCGCCTGGAGTGCGACTCGCCGCGGATCGTGACGGACCTGCTCGGCGACGCCCTGCGCAAGCGCGGCCTGAAGCCGGAGAAGCTGACGGCGCTGGACTTCGGCGCCGGCAACGGGATGGTCGGCGAGCTGCTCGGCGAGCTCTCGCTCGGCACGATCGTCGGCGTCGACCTGCTGCCCGAGGCGCGCGACGCCGCCCACCGCGACCGTCCCGGCCTGTACGAGGCCTACTACGCGCTGGACATGACCCAGCTCTCGCCCGACGACCGGCGCGAGCTGATGCGCCACGACTTCGACCTCATGGTGTGCGTCGCGGCGCTCGGCTTCGGCGACATCCCCGAGCTGGCCTTCGCCGAGGCGTTCAACCTCGTCGGCTCGCCCGGCTGGATCGCCTTCAACATCCGCGACCGCTTCGTCGAGGAGGAGACGGCCGGCTTCGGCGCCCTGATCACGCGGATGTATCGCGAGGGCGTGCTCGAGGAGCGTTCGCACACGCGGTACACGCACCGCGTCTCGGTCGACGGCGAGCCGCTGGAGTACGACGCCGTGATCGCCGAGAAGCAGGCCGACATCCCGCTGGACTGGGTGCGCTGACTCGCTGAGCCGCTCGCGCGCCGCCGCGGGCGGGCGCTTTTGCCGCGGCCTCAGGCCGTCGCGAAGCGCCCGAGCGTCAGCGCCGGGCGCACACCGGGCAGGTGCTCGGCGAAGATCCGGTGGTAGGCGAACTCCTCGCGCGTGCGCAGCGGCGGGCTGATCGCCTCGCGGTCGCGCATGAAGTCCGCGCGGCTGACGCCCTGCTCGACGGTCTCGGTGAGCACGTCCCTGGCGCCGCTGCCGTCGCCGAACTCCGCCTTCTCGCGCCAGAGGATCTCCTCCGGCAGCCAGCCGTCGAAGGCGCGCCGCAGCATCCGCTTCTCGAGCTCGCCCGGCGCTGACTGCTTCCACGCCATCGGCAGGCCGAAGGCGAACGCGATGACCTGGCGGTCGAGGAACGGCACGCGCGCCTCCAGGCCGTGGGCCATCGTGACGCGGTCGCAGCGCTGCAGGTTGAGGTTGTGCAGGCCGTGCACGGTGCGCAGCAGCTCGGACTCCAGCGCCTCCGGGCAGTCGAAGCCGCGCAGGTACTCATAGCCCGCGAACAGCTCGTCGGCGCCCTCGCCGGTCAGCACGACCTTGACGTGCTGCGCGGTCATCTCGGCGAGCAGGAAGTTCGGCACCGCGCTGCGCACGAGCGACGGGTCGAAGTGCTCGATCGCGCGCACGACGTCGGGCAGCACGCGCACCGCCTCGCGCGAGTCGTAGACGCGCTCGTGGTGCTCGCTGCCGATGTGGCGCGCGACGACGCGCGCGGCCAGCAGGTCGGCGCTGCCGCGCGTGCCGACCGCGAACGTCTTCAGCCGCTCGCCGTGCCCGCGAAGATGGCGTGCGGCGACGGCGGCGACGATCGCCGAGTCCAGGCCGCCCGAGAGGAAGACGCCGACGGGGACGTCGCCCATCATCTGGCGCTGGACCGAGCCGATCAGGATCTTGCGCGTCGCGGCCAGCGCGTCGCCGGGCGGCTCGGCGGCGGCGCTGTGGACGGCGGCGGCGGCCGGCGCGCCCTCGCCGCTCTGCGGGACCGCGCCGGCGAATCGCACGACGCCGTCCTCGGGCGTCCAGTGACAGCCCGGCGGGAAGGCCTCGACGTGCGCCATCCACTCGGGCGCGAAGGCGGCCATCTCGGATGCGAAGCGCACGCGCCCGTCGCGCCGCGCCCAGTACAGCGGCTTGATGCCGACCGGATCGCGCGCGGCGATGAAGCGCCCGTCCTCGGCGGCGACGAGGAAGGCGAACATGCCCTCGAGCTCGCCCAGCGCGTCGGGCCCGCGCTCGTCGAGCAGGTGCAGCGCGACCTCGTTGTCCGAGCGTGTCGCGAACGGCGCCGGGCTGAGCGTCGCGCGCACCTGCTCGTGGTTGTAGACCTCGCCGTTGCCGACGAGCCAGACGTCGCCGGAGGCGCTGGCGAACGGCTGCCGCCCGCCGTCGACGTCGACGATCGACAGGCGCCGGTGCCCGAGCCACGCGCCGTCGACGCGTACCTCGCCCTCGTCGTCGGGCCCCCGGTGCACGAGCCGGTCGAGCATGCGCTCGGTCTCGTCGTCTGCGTGCGGCCCGTAGACCGCGGCGATCCCGCACATCAGCGCGTCTGCTCCTCGTGCTCTGCGCGTCGCACGCGGCGCTAGGTTCCGACCGCGTACGCCAGCGGGCGGCGGTCGGCGAGGTAGTCCAGGCGGTCTCGGGCGGCGGCGACGACGCCCGGGGCATCGACGCGCGCGACCGCGGCGCCGGCGCGCGAGCCCGTCTTGGCGAGCACGCGTCCACGCGGGTCGACGACCTTCGCCTGGCCGGGGAAGCGCAGGCGCCCGAAGCGGCCGACCTGGTTGGCCGAGACCCAGACGACCTGGTTCTCGAGCGCGCGGGCCTGGTCGAGCAGGTTGAAGTGGCGTACCTGCAGGTCGCGCCGCACGAGCGTCGCCGGGTCGACGCGGCAGACCGGCCAGGCCGACAGCGAGGCGATCAGCCCGGCGCCGTCGAGCGCGAGGTGACGCGCGGCCTCGGGGAACGTCTTGTCGTAGCAGACGAGCATGCCGATGCGCCCGAGCGGGGTGTCGAAGGCGGCAAACCGCGAGCCGGGGCGGAACGTCGCGCGCTCGCCGAGCGGCAGGTGGACCTTGCGGTGATGGCCGAGGATGCCGTCGCCGCTGACGCAGACGGCGCTCGAGTACGGCCCGCCGGGAGCGTCCTCGGTGTAGCCGACGCAGACGACGATGGCGCCTGCCATCCGAGCGACGCGGGCGATCTCCTCGCCGTCGCGGCGCAGCGCCGGCGGCGGCGCGCACGGCGCGGGCGCGCCGTCGACGTGCGGTTCGTAGAGATAGCCGCCGAGCGCGGACTCCGGCAGGACCACGAGCGCCGCGCCGCGCTCGCGCCCGACGGCGAGGATTCGCCGTACCTGCGTCATGCACTGGCCGACGTCGCGACCGAAGCGCGCGGAGACGGCCATGACTGCCGGCGTCCTGCGCGATCGGCGGATGCTCATGGCGTCCAGGGTGCGGCGCGGACGCGCCGCACCGTATGGCCGTCCGTCCAGTAAACCCGCGCAGCGATTGGACACCGGGTCCACGACTACCCGGGCAGATGGTGCGCCAAGCCGTGGCTCGCGGCTGCGGCACCCCCCCGACCGGGGGGTCGCCCTCCCACCCACGGGGGGAAGTGGTTGGCTTCCGCGCCGCGGCCCGCCACGCTGGACTCGTGCTCTACAGCCCGCACATCGCCGTCCTCTTCGTCGGCGAGTGCATCGTCGAGCTCACGCGGATCGCTCACCCCGCGATCACCTGCGCCTCGCCTGCGGGCTCGGCGCGCGTGTTGCACCACCGCCAGAGCGCGTGAGCGTTCGCAACCCGATCACGAAAGGACCGACACATGGCCACGACCGCAACACCACAGGATGTAGAGGCAACCGTCATCGAGAACCTCGTCGCGTTCGGCGCCGATGCCGACGCCGTCTCGCGCGACGCGAGCCTCGAGGCGATCGACGTCGACTCGCTGGACCTCGTCGAGCTGACGCAGGTCGTCGAGGAGACGTACGACATCGACCTCGAAGGCGCCGACTTCAAGAAGATCAAGACGGTCGGCGACGTCGTCGACCTCGTCGTGGCACGCGTAGAGGGGTGACCTTGCGCGACGTCGTCATCACTGGAGTCGGAGCCGTCACCCCGCTGGGTGTCGGCGCCCGGACGCTGCACGAGCGCTGGACGGCCGGCAACTCCGGCATCCGCGACGGTGAGGCGCCGTGCGCGGACTTCGCGCCGACCGATCACATGTCGGCCAAGCAGGCGCGCCGCGCCGACCGCTCGACGCAGCTCGCGGTCGCCGCCGGCAACGAGGCGCTCGAGGACGCCGGCTGGACGGACGGCCTGCCCTACGAGGCCGAGCTGATCGGCTGCGTGCTGGGCACCGGCATCGGCGGCATCGAGACGATCGAGAACAACCACGATCAGCTTCGCGACGCGGGCGCGGGCTCGGTCTCGCCGCTCGCCATCCCGCTGATGATGGGGAACGCCGGGTCCGCCGCGCTGTCGCTGCAGCACGGCCTGCGCGGCCCCGTCTTCAGCGTCGTCTCGGCGTGCGCTGCCGGCAGCCACGCGATCGGCACCGCCTTGCGGATGATCCAGCACGGCGAGGCCGAGGCCGTCGTCACGGGCGGCGCGGAGGCACCGCTCACCCCGCTCTCGCGCGCATGCTTCGAGAAGATGGGCGCGATCTCGCCGAGCGGCGTCTCGCGCCCGTTCGACGCCCGCCGCGACGGCTTCGTGATGGGTGAGGGCGCGGGCGTGCTCGTGCTCGAGTCCGGCGATGCGGCCCGCGCCCGCGGCGCGCGCATCCTGGGAACGCTGCGCGGCTACGGCTCGACCGGCGACGCCCACCACATCACGGCCCCGCACGCCGAGGGCCGCGGCGGCGCGCGGGCGATGCAGGTCGCGCTGCGCGACGCCGGCGTCGACCCCGACAAGGTCGACTACGTCAACGCGCACGGCACTTCGACGCAGCTCAACGACCGCGCCGAGACGCGTGCGCTGAAGACCGTGTTCGGCGCCCGCGCCGGCGACATCCCGGTCTCGTCGACGAAGTCGGCGATCGGGCATCTGCTCGGTGCCGCCGGAGCCGTCGAGGCGGTCGCGACCGTGCTCGCGCTGCGCGACCGCGTGGCGCCGCCGACGATCGGCTGGGAAGAGGCCGAGGAGGACCTCGACCTCGACTACGTGGCGGACGGCGCCCGGCCGCTGGAGATGGCCAACGGCCGCCCGCCGGTCGCGCTGTCGAACTCGTTCGGGTTCGGCGGACACAACGCGTCGCTGTGCCTGGAGGCCGTATGACCTCGGGCCCCGTGCTGCTGACCGGCGCCACGGGCTTCGTCGGAGTCGAGGTCCTCGCGCGCGTGCTCGAGGAGACAGACCACGACGTGATCGCCCTCGTTCGCGGCGCCGACGACGCCGCCGCGCAGGCGCGAATCGACGAGCTGCTGACGACGATCGTCGCGCCGGGCTCGCGCCCGCGCGACGGCCGCGTGCGCGCCGTCGCGGCGGACCTCGAGTCCCCCGGGCTCGGCCTGCCGGCCGCCACGCGCGAGCAGATCGCCGGCGAGATCTCGGCGGTCATGCACTGCGCCGCGTCGATCAGCTTCACGCTGCCGCTCGAGGAGGCGCGGCGGATCAACGTCGAGGGCACCCGCGAGGTCGTCGAGCTCGCGCTCGCGGCACAGGCCCGCGGCAGCCTGGAACGCTTCATCCACGTGTCGACGGCGTACGTCGCGGGCGACCGGATCGGGCTCGTCAGCGAGCACGACGGCGACGTCGGGCAGGGCTTTCGCAACACGTACGAGCGCACGAAGCTGGAGGCCGAGGAGGTCGTGCGCGAGAGCGGCCTGCCGGCGGCGATCCTGCGCCCCAGCGTCATCGTCGGCGACAGCGTGACCGGCTGGACGCAGGCCTTCAACGTCATCTACTGGCCGCTGCAGGCGTTCGCCCGCGGGCTCTTCCCGACGGTCCCGGCCGACCCTTCGGCGTGCCTGGACATCGTGCCCGTCGACGTCGTCGCCGATGCGCTGCTGGAGTTGCTGCGCGGCCCCGTGCGCGGTGGCGCGTTTCACGTCGTCGCCGGTGACCAGGCGCCGACCAACGCGCGGCTGGCGACGATGGCCGCCGAGGCGTTCGACGCCGAGCCGCCCAGGTTCGTGCGGCCCGGCGAGGATGCGCGCGCCGAGCAGCGCGCCGGCGCGCTGCTGCCGTACTTCCACGTGCGCTGCACGTTCGACGCGCGGCGCGCCAGGCAGCTGCTGGGGGCGACGCCGCCGGCGCTGGAGGACTACTTCCCCTCGCTCATGCGCTACGCGCGCCAGTCCGGCTGGGGCAAGCAGCCGTCGCCGCGCTGGAGCGCAGCGCCGGCGCAGCACGCCGCGGCGCAGCACGCCGCGGCGCAGCACGCCGCGGCCTAGCCGCGCGGGCAGGGCGCGGGTTCACGCGAGCGAGGGCGCCCCCTCGGGCAGCCGCGCGACCGCGGCGTCCATCGCCTGCTGTGAGAACTCCGGGTCCTCGAGCGTGCCCGCGAGATACGCGTCGTAGGCGGCGAGGTCGAAGTTGCCGTGGCCGCACAGGCCGAAGAGGATCACGCGCTCCTCGCCGGCCTCCTTGGCGGCGAGCGCCTCGTCGATCGCCGCGCGGATCGCGTGCGCCGGCTCGGGCGCCGGGATGATCCCCTCGTGGCGCGCGAAGTCCAGCGCGGCGGCGAAGGTCTCGTTCTGCCGGTAGGCGCGCGCCTCGAGCATGCCGGCCTTCAGCAGCGCGCACACCATCGGCGCGTCGCCGTGGTAGCGAAGCCCGCCCGCGTGCACCGGCGGCGGGACGAAGTCGTGGCCGAGGGTGTACATCGGCATCAGCGGCGTCAGCCCCGCGGTGTCGCCGAAGTCGTAGGCGTAGACGCCCTTGGTCAGGGTCGGGCAGGCGGCCGGCTCGACGGCGAGGAACCGGGGGCCGTGGCCGCTGCGCATCCTGCGCCGCATCCACGGGAAGGTCAGGCCGGCGAAGTTCGAGCCGCCGCCGACGCAGGCGATGACGATGTCGGGCTCCTCGCCCGCCATCTCCATCTGCGCGATCGTCTCCTGGCCGATGATCGTCTGGTGCAGCAGGACGTGGTTGAGCACCGATCCGAGCGCGTAGTTGGACTCGGGATCCTGGGCGGCCACCTCGACCGCCTCGGAGATCGCGATTCCGAGCGAGCCACTCCCATGCTCGGCGTTGGCGCGGCCGGACTGCGTCCGCGCCGACGGAGAGCGGTGGACCGTCGCGCCCCAGGTCTGCATCATCGAGCGCCGGTAGGGCTTCTGGTCATAGCTCGAGCCGACCATGAAGACCTCGCACTCGAGGCCGAACAGCGAGCAGGCGAAGGCGAGCGACGACCCCCACTGGCCGGCGCCGGTCTCGGTCGTGAGCTTGCGGACGCCGGCCTGCGCGTTGGCGAACGCCTGCGGCACCGCGGTGTTGGGCTTGTGCGAGCCGGCGGGGGAGACGCCCTCGTACTTGTAGTAGATGTGCGCGGGCGTCCCGAGCGCGCGCTCCAGGCGGTGCGCGCGAAACAGCGGCGTCGGCCGCCACAGGCGGTAGACGTCGCGGACCTGCTCGGGGATCTCGATGTCGGGGTCGCCGGACACCTCCTGTCCGATCAGCTCCATCGGGAAGATCGGCGTCAGGTCCGCGGGGCCCGCGGGCGCCATGGTCTGTGGGTTCAGCGGCGGCAGCGGCTCGCCGGGCAGATCGGGGAGGAGGTTCACCCAGTGGGTCGGGATCGCCTCCTCGGAGAGGAGGAACTTCGTCGTCTCGGCCATCTGCGCGACTCTAATGCGCTGCGCGCGCCGGCGGGCGCCCCGCGCTTCGCGCACGCCCCGCTCGCCGACCCGGCGGACGGCTCCTAGTTCACGCTCGGGTCGATCGGCATCCGCGCGACGAGCGCGAACTGGCCGCCCTTGCGCGCCAGGACGCGTGCCCAGAGCTCGTCGGCGTCGGGATTGAAGATGTCCTCGACGCCTGCGGGGGCGACGAACCAGTCCGCGCGCTCGAGCTCTGCGTCGAGCTGGCCCGGTCCCCAGCCCGCGTAGCCCGCGAAGACACGCGCACGGCGCGTGGCCCGCACGAGGTCCTCGATCTCGCTGCCGTCGCCGACGAGCCCGACGTTCTCGACGACGCGGATGCCGGCATACGCGAGGTCGTCGAACTCGGCGAGCACGAGCAGCGCGTCGGGCTGCACCGGCCCGCCCTCGTCGATCAGCGCGTCGTAGCCGGTCAGGTCGGCGAGCTCCGGCGCCGCCTCGCCGACCAGCAGCTCGCCGGGGCGGTTGAGCACGAGCCCGAGCGCGCCTTCCGCGCTGTGCTCGCAGACGAGCACGACGCTACGGGCGAAGTTGGGGTCCGGCAGCCTCGCGCCGGCGATCAGCAGCTGTCCGCGCAGGGAGTCGATCTGCGGTTTGTACCCGTTCGCGCGCTGCCGCGGACCCGTCGCAAGACCAGGCTCGTCGGCCGGCGTGCAAGCGGGCGCCCCGCCGCTTCGCGTTCCGGCGGCTGCCGCGACGACGCCGGCAAGCACGATCCTCGTGTTCGGGCCGGCGATCGGGAGGGCGATCGGGAGGGCGATCCGGCCGGCGATCGCGAGGCGATCCCGACGACGATCAGCCGTCGCGGTCGTCAAGCGGCCGCGCCGGCACGCCACCGACGGCCGCGCCCGCAGCGACGTCGCGCGTCACGACCGCGTGCGGCCCGACGACGGCGCCCGCGCCGACGCTGACGCCGCGCAGCACACCCGCGCCGAGCCCGATCCGCGCGCCCTCGCCGATCTCGATCGGCGAGCAGACGAGCGGCTGGGCGCGGATCGGCAGCTCGACGTCGTCGACGACGTGGTCGAAGTCGACCATCACCGCGCCGTCCTGCAGCCGGGCGTCGGCGCCGATCGTCACGCGCTCGTGCGCGACGATCGTGCAGCGCTCGCCGAGCACCGCGCCCGCGCCGATCTCCACGCGGCCGCCCTGAACGACGATCCGCGTGCGATCGCCGATCCGGCAGCGGTCGCCGAGGATCAGCTCGCCGCCGTGGGTCAGCTCGAGCTGCACGCGGCGGCCGAGCTGTACGCCGCGCCCGCGGCGAACGCCTGATCTGCGCGAGGATCGCATCAGCGCCATCGTGCGGATGCTACGGATGCACGGGCGCCGTCAGCGCGGCGACAGCAGCCGCTCGCGCGCTCGCCGCGCGACGTCGCGCACGAGCGCCCGGGCGTGGTGGGGCGCGTAGCGCGCGACGTGTCCTCTGCGCTCGCCGAGGAGCGCCGACGGCAGCAGCGTCGCGCCGAGCGCCCGCGCTGCCCGGTCGGCGATCTCGAGCTGCCCGATCGCGGTCGGGTGCACGGCGTCGGGCAGCACGTGCGTCCAGCCGCCGAAGTCGGCGAGGTCCGCGAGCGCCGCTCCGTGCCGCGCGGCGACGCGCCGGACGGCGCCGTTGGCGATCGCCGGCTTCGGCGCCGACGTCGGGCGGCCGAGGTCCTCGGGCAGCGACAGGATCAGCAGGCGGTCGGCGCGCGCGGCGAGGCCTGCGGCGACCGCGTCGAGGTCGCGCTCGTAGGCGGCGGCGTCGAAGTCCGGCGCGCGGACGTCGTTGACGCCGACGTACAGCGCCGCGACGTCGTGCGGCGCGCGCACCCGCGCGAGCTGCAGCCCGAGCACGTCGCCGGTCGTCGCCCCGTTGACGGCGTAGGAGGTGAACGGCAGGTCCAGCGCCCTGGCAAGCCACTGCGCCCACGACAGCGGCGTGACGCCGAGCGCCATCGTCCCCTCGCCGACGGTGATGCTGTCGCCCAGCGCGACGAGGCCCAGGCGCGGCTCGCCGGCGGTGGTCACCGGGCCATGCGTCCCGCGATCGGCGGTGGTCACCGGGCCTTGCGTCCCGCGATCATCAGGTTGTAGAAGACCTGCGCGGGCAGCCGGCCCTCGAGCAGCGCGACGTCGACGCGCTGCAGCGCGAGGTAGCCGCGGAAGGCGTACTGGCGCCACAGCCAGGGGATGTCGTCGGGCCGCGCGGTCGCCTCGAGCGTGCGGTTCATCCACCCGAACCAGTTCGCCAGCAGCTCCTCGCCGCGCACCTGTACGTCGTCGAAGCCGGCGCCGCGCGCCCACGCGCCCAGCTCGTCGGGCGTGAAGGCGTGCACGTCGACGAACGGCTCGAGCGACTCGCCGTCGAGGTCGCCGTGCTCGGTCGGCCAGGCGCCGTGGGCGTCGGGGCGCTCGTAGCCATCGGCCGCGCGCGCGCGGATGAGCCTGCGCCAGAGCGGAGCCGTGCGCAGCGCGGCGCGCTTGGGATAGGCGGCGATCCGGTCCCCCGTCTGCGACGGCTCGCCGGCGAAGACGAACCGTCCGCCGGGGCGCAGCACGCGCCGGAACTCACCGAACGCGCGGTCGAGGTGGGGAATGTGGTGCAGCACGGCGTGCCCGAGGACGAGGTCGAACGACTCGTCCTCGAAGGGCAGCTCCTCGGCATCGCAGGCGACGGTCCGGACCGCGACGCCGATCCGCTGCGCGTTGGCCTGCAGCGCGTCGAGCATGCCCGGCGAGATGTCGGTCGCGACCGCCTCGCGCACGACGCCGTCCTGCAGCATGTTCAGCGTGAAGTAGCCCGTCCCCGAGCCGATCTCGAGCGAGCGGCCGAACTGCGGCAGCGGCCTGCCCAGCATCTTGTGCAGCTTTCCGCGCACCTGGTGGCGGCCGATCTCGCCGTAGTCGACGCCCCACTTCGTGTCGTAGCTGCGCGCGGCGGCGTCGTGGTAGCGCGTGTTGACGTCGCGGATCGCCTCGGCGGTGGTGGGAGCGGCCATGGCGGCGGCAGTCTATTGCGCGTTCCCGTGCCGCCGGCCCCGGCACGAGGGACAGCAGGATCCCGGCTTGGCTCGCCTGCTCCGCCGGCCCGGTCGTGCGACCGGGCCGGCGCTCGCCCGCGCCCGTCAGCCGCGAGCCGCGCGGGCGATTCGCGCCGCCCTGGCGCGGGCCGCCTTCAGGGCCCGCGCCTTGGCCGCGCGCGCCGCGCTTGCCGCTGCGCGGCGGGAGAGCACCGTCACCCGCTCGCGCGTGGAGTGAGCTCCCTCGCAGGCATCGCTCTGCAGCACCCGCGCGCGGTACAGCCTGGTGCTCGTGACCCTGAAGAACGGGGTCCGGAAGGTTCCCGTGCGGCTGGTGCGGACGGTGCGGAACGTCCGGAAGCGCGTGCCGGTCAGCGAGCGCTGCTGGATCTGAACGGACTGACCGCCCTCGCACGCCGCCGGGTTGGCGAAGGCCTCGACGACGCCGCGCAGCCGGATCCGCGCGCCGCGCCTCGCGGTCGCCCTGGACGCGTCGAGATCGACCGTACGCCCGGCGAGCACGACGGCGGCGGTTCCGCCACCGGCGGGTGCCGGAGCGCCGGCCGGACCGGGCGCACCCGGCGCACCCGGCGCACCGGCGGGCCCGGGCGGTCCGACGGGCGGCGGCGGCGGCACGACCGCGTTGGCGTCGCTGCGGAAGATGTACAGCCGTCCGGCGTCGAGGATCGCGGGGTCGCCGCCGCTGGCCGGCCGGTCCCAGCGCACCGACGAGACGCCGAAATCGAGCATCCCGTCGCTGTTGAGGTCGCCGATCGGGAACACCCTGCTGCCGAAGCCGCTCTCGGGCTGGGCGTCGGGGTCGCTGATCGTCTGCAGGGCCTGCTCGTTGGCGGGGTTCACGAAGCTCACGTCGAAGCCCGTGTCGGCCTTGCCCGCCGTCTGGACGGCGGAGAACTGCCCGGCCAGCACCTCGTTGCGGACCTGGGTGCCGCCGACGATGTCGCCGACGCCCTCCGTCGGGTTGCCGAAGCGCCCGAACGTGTTCGGTGTCGGGTCGTCGATGAACGCGAAGTTGATCATGTTCGCCCCGACGTTCCCGCTGAACACGTAGCCGCGGCCGGACTCGGCCCTGTCCTGGGCGTTCTGCATCGCCGGGATCACAACATCGGGAAGCGCCGTGTCTCCGAGGTCTCCGACCGGGAAATGCTGACCGGTGGTGAATCCGAACAGCGCGTTCGCCTGCGGCTCCGGATGGTTGTAGATGTACAGGATCGCGCCGGTCGCGCCGTCGAAGAGGATGCTCGCGCCGCACTCGAAGAACGTGTAGTCGGGCTCAAACAGCGGGCACTCCGAGCGGTGCGTCGAGACGACGAAGTCGGGCTTGCCGTCGGGCACGTTCGTGCGCGACGTCCGCAGGCAGCGGTCGCCCGGCGCGACGACGGGGAAGTCGCCGCCGCTGCGGCACGTGCCGACGTCGCCGACGGGCATCTGCGAGTGACCGAAGTTCTCGTTCACATGGCCCGGCGAGCCGGAGAACGGGTCGTCGACCTGGGCGCCGATGTTGCGCAGCGTCATGTGCGCCGTCGAGAGGTTCGTCGCCGGGTTGGAGCCCGCGATGTCCTCGCCGCGGTACACGTACGTGCGCCCAGCGCCCTGGCATGTGGCGCTGCCGGCGTTCTTCGCGCAGTGCGAGTCCGGATGGGCGGTCGCACCGTTCTCGGGGAACTGGTTGGCGCCGATGACGATGTCGGCGGTGCCGTCGCCCGTGAAGTCGCCGATCCGGACGCCGGGCGGGATCTGCGCGTTCGTGGGGCACGGGCCGACGCCCGAGTTGCCGGCGCAGGGCGGAAGGCCGCGCGGGTTCGTCGCGGTCCGCCCGAAGCCACCGCGGACGCCGCCGACGCCCGGGTTCTCGGCCTGGCGCGCCGCGATCAGCGCGCGGTCGGCGGCCGGCATGTCGATCTTCTTGAGGATCGCGAGCGTCTTGCCGTCCAGGACGTAGACGCGGCCGACGTCCGTCACGCCCTCGACATCGACGCCGCCGGCGCCGACGAGGATCTCGTGCACGCCGTCGGGCGGTCCGACCGTCGCGCTGGCGCAGGTCGGCCCGGGCTGGCCGGGGACCTGGGCGGGCGCGCTGGCGCAGCTGCCGAGGTCGGTCAGGCGGGCGAGGAAGTTGTCGCCGCCGGCGTTGCTGCCGGCACCGCCGGGATCGCCGGCGTTGGTCTGGCGCAGGAGCTGGCCCGTGGCGCCGCTGAAGAGGAAGATGACGCCCGCGTTGCCCTGGGCGCTGCCGTTGTGCTGGAGGACGACGAAGTCGTCCCTGCCGTCGCCGTCGGAATCGTTGAGCGAGATGCTCTGGTTGCCGAAGCCGGCGTTGGCGGTCGGGATCGGCCCGTCGATGCGCTGGACCTGATAGCCGGGTGGAAGCTCGGCGAGCGCCTGCGTCGCGGTCACCCCGGCTAGCAGCAAGATCCCGCCGACGAGCGTGACGACCGACCGAGCAACGGACGTAGACACAGCGCACCCCTTCTCGAAATGACCCCAGAACCCGCCGACGTCCCACCGCCGGCTAGGGGAACCTAACCTATAGAGCCAGGTCGAGTAGGAAAATTTCCCCGCGTCCGGATAGCCTGCGCGCATGAGGGTCCTCGGGGGACGGCTCGCGCTGCGACAGCGGCGCGTCGATGCGACGATCGCGGCAGGCGTGCTCATCGCGCTGGCAGCGCTCGCCGCCGCGCTTCCCGCCGGCGCACCGGCCGGCCAGTCCTCGCAGGCGACGCCGCAGCCGGTGGCGCAGGTCGGCGCCGGCCTGTACCACTCGTGCGCGCTGCTCGACACCGGTGTCACGCCGGCGCCCGCCGGCTTCGCGGTCCGCTGCTGGGGCTTCAGCGGCGACGGCCAGGTCGGCTACGGCAACACGACCGTGATCGGCGACGACGAGACCCCTGCCGCGGCCGGGCCGGTCGACCTCGGCGCCGGCCGCACCGCGAAGGCGCTCGCGCTCGGCGACTACCACACGTGCGCCGTGCTCGACGACGGGACCGTGCGCTGCTGGGGCTATGGCAACGAGGGCCAGCTCGGCTACGGCAGCAGGAACCACGTCGGCGACAACGAGCATCCGAGCGACCTCGGGGCGGTCAATATCGGCGCCGGCCGCACGGCGACCGCGATCACCGCGGGCGGCAACCACACCTGCGCGCTGCGCGACGACGGGACCGTTCTGTGCTGGGGACTGGGCGAGTTCGGGCAGCTCGGCAACGGCGGTACCGCCTCGATCGGCGATGGCGAGCTGCCGGGCGACCGCGATCACGTCGACCTCGGCGGGCAGCCCGCGATCGCGATCACCGCCGGCGCCTTCCACAGCTGCGCGCTGCTCGCCGACGGCAGCGTGAAATGCTGGGGCGTCGGCGGAAACGGGCAGCTCGGGTACGCCGGCACGGGCGCCGTGCTCGACCCGGCGGAAAAGCCCGATCCCGTGGATCTCGGCGCTCCGGCGAAGGCGATCACGGCCGGTGCCTCGCACACCTGCGCCGTGCTCGCCGACGGCAGCGTGCGCTGCTGGGGCCTCAACGACCTCGGACAGCTCGGCTACGGCAACACGGTGTCGATCGGCGACAACGAGGCGCCGAGCGCGGTGGGGCCCGTCGACCTCGGACCCGGCCGCACGGCGATCGCGATCAGCGCCGGCGGCGAGCACACGTGCGTGGTGCTCGACAACGGCAGTGCGCGCTGCTGGGGCTCGGGGCTGTACGGGCAGCTCGGCTACGGCAACCTCGACACGATCGGCGACAACGAGCCACCGGCGGCCGTCGGGCCGGTCGATCTCGGTCCGGCCGCCGGCGCCGTCGCGATCGCGGCCGGCATCTACCACACGTGCGCGCGGCTCGAGGACCGCAGCGTGCGCTGCTGGGGCAACGGCGCCGACGGCCGGCTGGGCGTCTGTGCGCGCGAGGATGTGGGCGATGACGAGGCACCGGGATCCGTCGGCACGGTCGACCTCGGCTTCGGCGGCGCAGCGTGCCCGCCCCCGCCGCCGGCTCCCGTGACGACGCCTCCGCCGCCGCCGGCCGTCGTACCGCCGGCGCAGGCGGCCCCCGCGCCCGCGCCGCTCGCCGCGCCGCTCGCCGGGCCGTCGCGCACCGCCGCCGCGCTGCGGGCAGAGCGCGCGCGCAGGCAGCGCCTGCGCGACTGCCGCGCTGGCGTGGCCAGGCGGGCGCGCAGCGAGCGAGGTCGCGCGCTGCGGCGCCATCGCCGCGGCTCTCGCCTGCGTGCCCGGGCCGTCCGCACGGCCGCGCGGCGGGCTGCCCAGGGACGTGTCCGTTGCCTGAAGCGCTTCGCACGCCGGCCCGGCCGGATCACGACGGTGGCCGCCCGGGCGGACGACCCCGGAAGCATCGTGCTGACCTTCCGCGCACCGGGGTCGGACGGGTCCAGGCCGCCGGCGGCACGCGCATACCTCGTCAAGCAGTCGGTGCGGCCGATCCGCACCGCAGACGAGTTCCGGCGCGCGCCGGCGCTGTGCAGGGGCGCGTGCACGTTCGACGTCACCGAGCCACGAGCGAGCATCACGCTGAAGGTGATCGACCTGCGGCGCCGCACGACGTACTACTACGCGGTCGCCGCTCGCGACAACGTCTCCAGCCGCGCGGGCCCACGGTCGCGGACCGTGCGCGCGACGACGAGGTAGACGGGCGCCGCCGGGCGGCGCCCTCGCTCCGCGGGCACGCCGCACGCGCGTCCCCGAGATGGCGAACGAACCCCCGATATGGGGGAGTGACCGGCGGAGACGGCGCCGACGTCCCCGCGCGGACGCCGACGTCCCCGCGCCCACCCGCGCCCGACGTCCCTACGCCCGCCCCGACTCCTGCGCTGCCGCCCGCAGCCGCTTGGCGTGCTCGGCCGTCAACGCGCCCGGCCGCATCCGCCAGCGCCACGAGCCCGTCGCCCGTCCCGGGATGTTCATCCGAGCCTCAGACCCCAGCCCGAGGACGTCCTGCGCCTGGACCATCGCGAGCCTCGCCGGCGACGAGTAGGCCAGGCGGATGATCGACCACCACGGCTCGCGCTCCGCCACGCCGGCCGCCTGGACCTGAGCCAGCGCCGCGTCGCGCGTCGCCGGCGGCAGGGAAGCCCACCAGCCGCGCAGCGTGTCGTTGTCGTGCGTTCCCGTGTAGACGACGCTGTCGTGCTCGTGATGCTCGAGCCGGTGCGGCCCGCGCGGATCGTCGGGATCGAAGCCGAACTGCATGACGACCATCCCGGGGAAGCCGAGCGTCCGTCGCAGGCGCTCGACCGGCTCCGTGATGACGCCGAGATCCTCGGCGATGACCGGCAGCTCGCCGAGCTCCGCCGCCGCGGCGTCGAACACCGCCCGCCCGGGGCCGCGCCGCCAGCGCCCGTTGCGCGCATCCGCAGCGCCCTCCGGGACCGCCCAGTAGGCCACCAACCCGCGGAAGTGGTCGATCCGCACGACGTCGAAGAGCTCGAACGTGCGCCGCAGCCGCTCGGTCCACCAGCGGTAGCGCCGGCGCTGCAGCGCCGGCCAGTCATACAGCGGGTTGCCCCACAGCTGCCCCGACTCGCTGAGCGCGTCGGGCGGCGCGCCGGCGACCTCGCCGGAGCGGAAGAGCTGCGGCCACGCGAGGTGGTCGGCGCTGCCCGGCGCGACGTAGATCGGCACGTCGCCGATCAGCCCGATCCCCCGCTCGCGCGCGTATGAGCGCAGCGCGCCCCACTCGCGGTCGAAGCGCACCTGGTCGGCGACCGCGCGACGGCCGCCCGCCATGGTCTCCCAGCCGTCGATCCAGAACGACTCGCGGGCGCGGAACTCGTCGATCTCGTCGTCGGAGACCGGCGCGCCGGGATCGGCCAGCAGACCGCGCCACGCGGCGAACGCCGATTTCGCCTTGTACGGTGACCGGGCGCGGTCGGGCGGACCGAGCGGCAGCATCTGCCACCACGACTGGCCCGCCGCCGCGAGCCAGTCGACGAACCGGTAGGCGTCGTCGCCGAGCGCTCCCGCCGGAAGGCTCGTCGGATGCAGCTGGACGCCTGCTGATCGGTTTGAAAGCTGTGCCTGCACGTTACGAACCGCCCGAAACGGAGAGAGTGATTGGGAATGCCCGCGCCGAAGACCGCGAAACCGCCCCCCGGCCGCACCGATCCCGTGGCGCCTGCGCCTCCCCGCATCCAGATCGCCAGCCCCGAGCCGATGATCGACTGTGGCCGCTATCCGTCGAAGCGGACGATCGGGGATGCGGTCGCGGTCAGCGCCGACATCTTCGCCGACGGGCACGACGTGCTGCGCGCCGTCGTGCGTTCGTCCGCCCCCGGCTCCAAGCGCTGGGTCGAGAACCCGATGGTGCGCGTCGACGCGCACGTCGCCGGCGATCGCTGGGCCGGCGAGTTCCGGGTCGAGCGCCTGGGCCGCCACAGCTGGACGATCGAGGCGTGGGTCGACGCCTTCGCCAGCTGGCGCGACGAGCTGCGCCGCAAGATCGACGCGGCCCAGCCCGACCTCTCCGGCGAGCTGTCGGAGGGCGAGGTGCTGCTCGAGCAGGCCGCCGCGCGCGCCAAGGGCGCCGATCGCAAGCTCATCGAGCGCGCGCTCGCGTCGCTGCGCGACGACGGCGCCAATCCGGAGATCGCGCTCGACCCGCAGCTCTTCGCCGCGATCTCCCGCCATCCCGACCGCAGCCGCTCGACGACGATGGAGCGCACGCTGCACGTCGACGTGGACCCCGTCAAGGCGCGCTTCGGTACGTGGTACGAGCTCTTCCCGCGGTCATGGGGCGGCCTGCGCGGCGTGACCGAGCAGCTTCCCGAGCTCGCGCGGCTGGGGTTCGACGTGCTCTACCTGCCGCCGGTGCACCCGATCGGCGTGACGAACCGCAAGGGAGCCAACAACAGCCTGCGGGCCGGCGCGGACGACCCCGGCTCGCCGTGGGCGATCGGCGACGCCAGCGGCGGGCACGACGCGCTGCACCCCGGGCTCGGGACGATGGAGGACTTCGACACGATGGTCGGCGTCGCCCGCGAGCAGGGCATCGACGTCGCGCTGGACTTCGCGATCCAGTGCTCCGCCGACCACCCCTGGCTCAGCGAGCACCCCGAGTGGTTCAACCGCCGCCCCGACGGGACGCTGAAGTACGCCGAGAACCCGCCCAAGAAGTACCAGGACATCTACAACGTCAACTGGAACTGCGAGGACTGGCGCGGTCTCTGGCAGGCGCTGCTCGACGTGGTCCTGCACTGGGTCGACCGCGGCGTCACCGTCTTCCGCGTCGACAACCCGCACACCAAGCCGCTTCCGTTCTGGGAATGGCTGATCGCCGAGGTCCGCCGCGACCACCCCGAGGTCATCTTCCTGGCCGAGGCGTTCACCAAGCGCGCCGTGATGCAGGCCCTGGCCAAGCTCGGCTTCACGCAGTCCTACACGTACTTCACGTGGCGGAACACGAAGGCGGAGCTCGAGGAGTACTTCGGCCGGGACCTCCCGGCGGCGCGCGACTTCTTCCGCCCGAACCTGTGGCCGAACACGCCCGACATCCTCACCGAGCAGCTCCAGACCGGCGGCCGCGCCGCGTTCGTCACCCGCCTGGTGCTCGCGGCCACCCTCGGCGCCTCGTACGGCATCTACGGGCCCGCGTACGAGCTGATGGAGTCGGAGCCGC
>JBKHXR010000056.1:0-30205 GCA_046565905.1 Thermoleophilia bacterium
CGACTCGCGCACCATCCGCGCGTTGGACTGCGGGTCGTCCTCGGGGACGCAGCGCTCGTCGCCGAGCCAGAGGTGGACGTGCTTCCAGGAGCCGTCGACCTCGGCGAGCAGCTCGTAGGCGCGCCGCGGCGTCGTGCCGCCGGCGAGCGCGACGTGCAGCTCGCGGTCGTAGGCGCGCGCCTCGGCGATCCGCTGCGCGAGCGTGTTCGCCGCGTGGCCCGCAACCCCCTCGGCGTCGGGGAAGACGCGAACGCGCGGGCCGTCAGCCACGGGCGATCGCCCCGGCAGCCAGCGTGCGCGCGGCGGTCAGCGCCGGCTTGAACGTGCGGTCGACGAGCAGCGCGTGGCGGATGCCCTCGCCGAGGATCCCCGGCTCGCCGCGCGAGGCGCCGAGCACCGTCCAGACGTGCTCGAAGGTGTCGTCGCCACGGCGCTTGGGCCGTTCGCGCCGGCGCGCCGTGAGCCCACCCTCACCGCGCTCGAGCGCGAGCATCGTGCCGAGGTCCGAGCGCGTCTCGACACCCGCCAGGCCGGGCGTGCTCATGCTGTCGACCGGCTCCAGGCGCAACTCGACCTCGCCGCGGCGGGCGCGTGCGCGGCCGCGCAGCAGCGGGCCGTGGCGCGTCAGCTGTTCGGGACGCCAACCGAGCCGCGAGCACAGCCAGCCGACGAGCAGCAGCCCGGAGACCAGCGAGTCCGAGCGGTAGCGCACGGACAGCTTGGAGAGCGTGTGCAGCTCGTGGCGCCGCGCCGGCGGGTCGTAGGCGGCGGCGAGGCGCTCGCGCCACGGCGTGCAGCGCAGCCAGGCGAGGTCGACGACCTCGCTGCGCTCGGCGAGCTCGCACGCACGCGCGAGCGCGGTCTCCACCTCGGGCTCGTCGGCGGCGTCCATCAGCACCACCTGCGCGAGCGGCGCGCCGCCGGCGCGTCCGGTCGTCAGCGCGTCGACGGCCTCGGCGTGACCGTGCGGCGACCACACGGCGGTGCGCAGGTCGGTGACGACGAGCGGGTCGACGATCGTGTCGAGATCCTGCAGGTGGCGCTCGCCGACGCGCACGATGACGAGCTCGCGCATCGCCGCGAACTCGCCCGCCCGGACGTCGCCCTCGACGGAGATGGTGGCCTGGGCGTCGATCGCCCGGCGGCGCGGCTCGACGGCGCAGACGACCGTGCGCGAGGCGTGGTAGCGCCCGACGCGGCGCAGCCGGTTGGCGATCTCGCCGCTCCATTCGCGATCGACGACGCAGACGAGGTTCAGCGTTCGCGCCGGGACGCAGTGCTCGGTCGCCGCGTGACACTCCGCCAACAGCCGCCGCAACGCCGCCTCGATCGCGCCGGGCGTCGTGTCCTGCTCGCTCCAGACGGCGTCGGTGGTGGTCAACCTGGCGGCCGTTCCGGGAACGCTTCGAGGGCCACTAGATCCCCCGCCAGCCCGAGTCGCCGATCAGCAGCTCGGCCGCCTCCTTGGGGCCCTGCGATCCGGCCGGGTACTGGGGCAGAGGCCCGGGCAGGGTCTCCCACCGCTTGACGATCGGGTCGCAGATGCGCCACTGCGCCTCGACCTCGTCGTTTCGCGTGAAGAGGGTCGCGTCGCCGCGCATCGCGTCGATGATCAGCCGCTCGTATGCCTCGGGCGACTGCGAGAGGAACGCCGTGCCGTAGAGGAACTCCATGTTGACCGTGCGGATCGCCATCCGGCTGCCCGGGATCTTCGCGCCGATCGAGAGCGAGACCCCCTCGTTGGGCTGCATCGTCAGCACGAGCACGTTGGGCCGCACCCCCGTCGACATCTCCGGCTGCTGGAACGCGACGTGCGGGACCGGCTTCAGCGTCACGGCGATCTCGGTGACCTTGCGGGCCAGGCGCTTGCCGGTGCGCAGGTACATCGGGACGCCGGCCCAGCGCCAGTTGTGCACCTCCAGGCGCAGCGCGGCGTACGTCTCGGTGTTCGAGTCCTCGGGAACGCCCTCCTCGCCGAGGTAGCCCGGCACGTCCTCGCCGGCGACGGTCCCCGGCGCGTACTGCGCGCGGACCGCCATGTCCGAGACGTCCTCCGGAGGCGGCGGATGGATCGCCCGCAGCACCTTGACCTTCTCGTCGCGCACCGCGTCGGCCTCGAAGGCCACCGGCGGCTCCATGCAAAGCAGCGACAGCAGCTGCAGCATGTGGTTCTGGACGAGGTCGCGCAGCGCGCCGGCCGAGTCGTAGTAGCCCGCGCGCGAGCCGATCCCGATGTCCTCGGACGCCGTGATCTCGACATGGTCGATGTAGTTGCGGTTCCACAGCGGCTCGAACATGTTGTTCGCAAAGCGCAGCGCCATGACGTTCTGGACGGTCTCCTTGCCGAGGTAGTGGTCGATCCGGAAGACCTGCTCCTCGGCGAACACCGACAGCACGCGCGCGTTGAGGTCGCGCGCCTCCTCCAGCGACCGGCCGAAGGGCTTCTCGATGATCACCCGCACCTGCGCGTCCTCGCGCTCGGACAGCTGGTGGCGCCCCAGGCACTCGACGATCAGCGGAAAGAACGTCGGTGCCGTCGAAAGGTAGAAGCAGCGGTTCAGCGGCAGGCCGGCGATCTCGTCGAGCTCGTCGAGCGCCGCGGCGAGCCCGTCGTAGACTTCCTCGGCGTCGAAGGACCCGGTGACGTAGCGCACGTCGGCGAACAGCTTCGCCAGCACCTTCTCGTCCGGCGGCCGCCGTGAGAACTCGCGCACGGAGGCGATCGCCATCGCGCGGAACTCCTCGTCGTCGAGGTCTGAGCGGGCGTTGCCGACGAGCGCGAAGCGCTCGGGCAGCGCGCCCTCGTGGGCGAGGTTGTACAGCGCGGGCAGCAGCTTGCGCCGGGCGAGGTCGCCGGTCGCGCCGAAGATGACCAGCGCGGTCGGGTGTACCGGGAGCCGCTCGAGGCCCTCGACGAGCGGGTTGTCCTCGGGGCCGGTGGTCTGGCCCGTGGCCGTGGTGGTGGTCAACCGCTCACCCGTCCGCGCTCTTCTTCGTCGCGTGGCCGCCGAACTGCGCCCGCAGCGCGGCCAGCATCCGATGGGTGAAGTCGCCGTTGCCGCGCGAGTAGAACCGCGCGTGCAGGGACGCCGTGATCACGGGCGTCGGGACGTCCTTGGCGATCGCGTCCTCGATCGTCCAGCGGCCCTCGCCCGAGTCGGCGGTGTAACCGGACAGGCCGCTGAGGGCGTTGCCCTCCTGCTCGAACGCCAGCGCGGCCAGCTCGCACAGCCATGACCGCACGACCGATCCCTGGTTCCAGAGGTGCGCGATCTTCGCGTTGTCGAGCTCGAACTCGGACTTGTCGAACAGGTCGAAGCCCTCCGCGTATGCCTGCATCAGCCCGTACTCGACGCCGTTGTGGACCATCTTGACGTAGTGCCCTGCGCCGCTCGGGCCGAAATGCCCCCAACCGCGGTCGCCGAGGACGCCGCGCGAGGCCTCGGTCGTCTCGGGCGCGAGCACGTCGAGGATCGGCGCCAGCTTCTTGACCGCGCGACCGGGCCCGCCGACCATCATGCAGTAGCCGACCTCCAGTCCCCAGACGCCGCCGCTGACGCCGACGTCGACGTAGCCGATGCCGGCCTTCTTCAACTCGGCTGCGCGCTCGCGGTCGTCGCTCCACTTCGAGTTGCCGCCGTCGACGATCATGTCGCCCTTCTCGAGCAGCCCGGCGAGCTTGTCGACGGTGTCCTGGGTCGGCTTGCCGGCGGGGACCATGATCCACACCATCCGCGGCGCGTCGAGCTTGGAGACGAGGTCGGCGAGCGAGCGCGCGGCGCGCGCCCCGGTGTCGCCGGCGACCTGCTTGACGGTCGCCGCGGCGCGGTCGTAGGCGACGACGTCGTGGTCGGAGTCGCGCTTGATGCGGGCGACCATGTTGCCGCCCATCCGGCCGAGCCCGACGAAGCCGATCTGCGTGGCCATCAGATCAGGCCCCGGACGCGCGCGGTCAGCTCGCGCACCGCCGCGGCCGGGTCGTCGCCCTGCAGGCGCAGCTTCTCGGCCTTGCGCCCGCGCGAGCGCAGCGTCTGCAGGTCGCCGAACGCCTGGGCGTTCTTCAGGACACCGAACGTGAACGGCCGGCCCGGGATCTCGACGTCCTCGGCGCCGTCGTGCACGAGCACGAGGAAGCGCCCGACCCCGTCCCCGCCCACCCCGCCCTTGTGCAGCTGGCCCGTCGAGTGCAGGTAGCGCGGCCCGTAGCCGAACGTCGTCGCCGCCTTCGTCGCATCGCGGATCGCGGCGCGCAGCTCCGCGATCTCGGCGTCGACCTCGTCGCTCGGGGTCATGAAGCCCAGCAGCGCGACGTAGTCGCCCGGCCCCGCGTCGGCGATCAGCGCCCGCAGCGCCTCGTCGCTTGCGTCCTCGGGCTCGTGCAGCGCGCCGCCGGAGGAGATCTCGCCGAGGATCTTGCCGGTCATGTCCTTCGCCGCCTGCACGTCGGGCTGGTCGAACGGGTTGACGCCCAGCGCCCAGCCGGCGACCGCGGTCGCGAACTCGGCGAAGAAGAAGATCCGCGCGAGGTCGCCGGGCCCGCCCGCCGACAGCGTGACGGTCGGCTGGCCCGCGTCCGCGAGCGCCCGCACGTGCTCGTCGAGCGCCTCGTCGGGATCGTCCATCTCGCGCAGGTACACGAACACGCGATCGTCGCCGTAGGCCTCCGGCGCCGCGAGCGGCTCGTCGGTCACCGGGACGGCGCCCCTGCCGCGCTTGCCCAGCGACTCGGCGACGAGCTGCTCGACCCACAGGCCGAACGAGCCGATGCCGGGGTCGACGACGAACGTCAGCTTGTCGCGGCCCTGGAGCGCCAGCGCGCCGAGCGAGGCGCCGAGCCACAGCCCGCTGTTGCCGTCCGACGTCGAGCCGACCGAGCAGGCCTCGGCGGCGACGCCAGCGCCCTCCAGCAGCGAGTCGAGGTCGATCCCCATCAGCGCGGCGGGGACGAGGCCGAAGTACGTCAGCGCGCTGTAGCGCCCGCCGACGTCGGGGTCGTTGCAGAACGTGCGCCGGAAGCCGCGCTCGGCGGCGAGCTCCTGCAGCGACGAGCCCGGGTCGGTGATCGCGACGTACTGCTCGCCGTTGGGGCGCAGGCTCCAGAAGTGCTCGAACAAGGAGACCGTCTCGATCGTGCCGCCCGACTTCGTCGACACCACGAACAGCGTCTTGTCGAGGTCGACGGCCTGCTCCTGGGCGCGCACGGCGCCGGGGTCGGTCGAGTCCAGGACGTGCAGGCGAAGCCGCCCGTGCAGGGCATGGCCGAACGAGCGCCGCAGCACCTCCGGCGCGAGCGACGAGCCGCCCATCCCGAGCAGCACGGCGTCGGTGTAGCCGGCCTCGGCGGCCTCGCGGGCGAACGCCTCGAGGTCGTCGATCTGCTCGCCGTAGGTCTCGTGCGCGTTCAGCCAGCCCAGCCGGTCGGCGACCTCGGCCTGCCCGGCCGGGCCCCAGAGCGTGTCGTCCTTGGACCAGATGCGCCGCGCGACGCGCTCGCTCTCGGCGCGGCCGACGAGCTCGGCGATGAGCGGCTCGAGCTCGTCGGGCAGCGAGGAGTCGATCGTCTCCGGCCGGCCGGTGAAGATCGCCTCGCGCTTGGCCTCGATGCCGGCCAGCAGCTTCTCCATCGGCGTGACGAACGCGTCAACGCCCTCGCGCAGCAGCTGGTCGGTGACGTCGTCGATGTCGATCCCGGCCTCGGCGAGGGCGCCGAGCACCGGCGCCGGGTCCTCGCGCACCGTGTCGCCGCTGACCTCCAGGCGCTCGGCGCAGGCCAGCAGCGTCTGCATCGGCATCGTGTTGACGGTGTCCGGCCCGACGAGCTCCTCGACGTACTTCGTCTCCGGGTAGGCCGGGTTCTTGACGCCCGTCGACGCCCACAGCGGCCGCTGCACGTGCGCGCCGGCGGCCAGCAGCGCGGCGAAGCGCTCGCCGCGGAAGATCTGCTCGAAGCGCCGGTAGGCGGCGCGCGCGTTGGCGACGGCCGCCTGCCCCTGCAGCTCGGTGCGCCCGAGCGCCTCGAGGCGCTTGTCGACCTCGGAGTCCACGCGCGAGACGAAGAACGACGCGACCGAGCGCACGTCGAGGTCCCTGCCCTCCTTGTGGCGGCGCTCCAGGCCCTTGATGTAGGCCTCGGCGATCGTCGCGTAGGCCTCGACGCTGAACAGCAGCGTGACGTTGACGTTGATGCCCTCGTAGATCGCCTGCTCGATCGCCGGCAGCCCCTCGCTGGTCCCGGGGATCTTGATCATGAGGTTGGGCCGGTCGACGCGGCCCCAGTACTCGCGCGCCTGCGCCAGCGTGCGATCGCTGTCGAAGGCGAGGTCGGGATCGACCTCCAGCGAGACGTAGCCGTCGTCGCCGTCGAGCTCGTCGAAGACCGTACGCAGGACGTCGGCCGCCTCCTGCACGTCCTGGATCGCGATCTCCTGGTAGATCGCCCGCGCCAGCGCGCCGCCGCGCGCGAGCTGCTCGATCTGCTCGTCGTAGTCCGGCGAGCCGAGGATCGCCTTCTCGAAGATCGCCGGATTTGAGGTCTCGCCGCGCAGGCAGTCCTCGTCGATCATCCGCCGCAGCTCGCCGCCCTGGGTCAGCGAGCGGCGGATCTGGTCCAGCCACGGGCTCGTTCCCGACGCCGTCAGCGCCGCGAGCCGCTGGTTGATGTTCACCGCTTGGCTCACCAGCTTGCCTCCATTCCGTCACGCTCCATCTCAAGGACCTTTCCCAGGCGGCGGACATGGCGCTCCTCGCCGCTGAACCGCGCATCGCAGAACGCCGCTGTGAGCTCGGCGGCGATCGCGGGGCCGATCACGCGCGCGCCGAGGCAGAGGACGTTGCAGTCGTCGTGCGTGACGCACTGCGCGGCCGTGTAGTGATCGTGGCTCACGCTTGCGCGTATGCCCGGAAGCTTGTTGGCCGCAACGGACACCCCGGCGCCCGATCCGCAGACGAGGATCCCGCGCTCGGCCCGCCCGGCGGCGACCGCGCGCCCGATGTCCAGCGCGATGTCGGGGTAGTCGTCGCACTCGCCGAGGTCGACGACCTCGTGGCCGCCGTCGGCGACGGTCTGCATGACGGTCTCGCGCAGCGCGACGCCGGCGTGGTCGATGCCGACCGCGATCCTCATCGCGAGGACCGGCCTTCGAAGCACGCACGGACGAAGGTCGAGGATCTGCGTGCCCTCATCGCGCGGCCGCCTCGCGCGCGGCGTCCTCGAGCTCGGTCTCGAGCTCCTGTCCGGCGAGCAGCGCGGCGCCGCGCACCCCCGCCAGCGGCCCGTAACGCGCGCGGCGGATGTCCGTCCGCGTGCCGACGCCGGGCAGCAGATGGCGCGCCGCCTCCTCACGCGCGGGTGCGAGCAGCAGCTCGCCCGCCGCGGAGACGCCGCCGCCGACGACGACGAGGTCGGGATCGAAGGTGTTGATCGCGTTGGCGATGCCGATCCCAAGCCGCCGGCCGAGCAGCTCGATCGCCGCCCGGGCGCCGGCGTCGCCGGCGCGCGCGGCGTCGATCGCCGTGCCGGGGGCGATGCCGCACTCGCGGGCAATCTCGTTCAGCGCGGTGCCCGACGCCAGCGACTCCAGCGAGCCCGGCTGCGGGAAGCCGTCGCCGGCGGCGAACGGCGCGCGACGCAGGTCCGCGCCCACGATCGTGTGTCCGATCTCGGCCGCCGCCCCCGTCGCGCCGCGATACACGCGCCCGCCGATGACGATCCCACCGCCGACGCCGGTGCCGACGGTGAACATCACGAGGTGCCGGGCGACGAGCGCGCCGTCGTCGTCGTAGGCCTCGGCGAGCGCGGCGCACGTCGCGTCGTTGTCGACGAAGACCGGCACGCCGAGCCGCTCGCGCAGCACCGCGCGCAGCGGGACGTCGCGCAGCGGGATGTTCACCGAGTAGCGGATGCGCCCGGTCCCCGACTCGACGACGGAGGGGATCGCGACGCCGACCGCGGCGACGTCGCCGGCCTGCCGCACCGCGTCGACGAGCTGCGCGACGAGCGCATCGGCGCCGCTCGTGTCGGTCGGCCGGACGACCGGCTCGAGCAGGGCGCTGCCATCCAGCAGCGCCACCGCGATCTTGGTGCCGCCGACGTCCACGCCGATGAGCCGCTGTGCCATTGCGCCCCTCAAGCTACCCGGTGTCTCCGCCCGGCCCACAGCGGGTAGCGTCCGACACGTGACCGACCCGGGCTCCGCCTTCCTCAAGCTCGCCGGATCGCTGGACTATCCGCTGTTCATCGTCACGGCCGCCGAGGGGGATCGCCGCGCAGGCTGCCTGATCGGCTTCGCGACGCAGTGCAGCTTCCACCCGCCGCGGATGCTCGCGTGCCTGTCGCGCGAGAACCGCACGTATCGCCTCGCGCTGCGCGTCGACGCGCTCGCCGTGCATCTCGTCCCGCGCTCGCAGGTCGCGCTCGCCGAGCTCTTCGGCGGCGAGACAGGCGACGAGGTCGACAAGTTCGAGCGCTGCGACTGGCACGAGGGCCCGCGCGGGCTGCCGATCCTCGACGGCTGCGGCAGCTGGGTCGCGGGGGGCATCCTCGCGCGTCACGATCTCGGCGACCACGTCGGCTTCCTCCTGGAGCCCTTCGAGACCCGCCATCGGCGCGGCGAGGGGATCCTGTACTTCCACGAGGTCAAGACGGTCATCGAGCCGGGGCACCCGGTCACGTGAGCACGCCTCCGCGCAACGAGCCCGCCGTCACCCTGCGGCGGCTGCTGCCGGACGCCGGCGAGCTGACCGCCGACGAGCTCGTCGCCGAGCTGCACCCGTGGGAGCTGGCGAGCGCTCAGCGCCCGCACGTCGCCGTCAACATGGTCCACACGACCGACGGCCGCGCGACGGTCGACGGGCGCACCGCACCGATCTCGAGCGTCGCCGATCGCCAGCTCTTCCACGCCCTGCGCACGCGGACCGACGCGATCATGGTCGGCGCCGGCACGCTGCGCGTCGAGCGCTACGGGCGCATGGTGCGCGACGCCGAGCGCCGCGAGCAGCGCCGCGAGGCGGGCCTGCAGCCCGATCCGCTGGCGATCGTCGTCAGCGGCTCGCTCGAGCTGCCGGCCGACCTGCCGCTGCTGCAGGATCCCGACTCGCGCGTCGTGATCATCACCTCCTCGCAGCACACGATCGCGGGCGTCGGCGCCGACGTGCAGTACATGCGCTTTCCCGACGGCGTCGACCTGACCGCCGCGCTCGCGCGGTTGCGAGACGACAACCGCGTGCGCGCGATCCTCTGCGAGGGCGGCCCGCAGCTGAACGCCTCGCTGCTCGCGGCCGGGCTGATCGACGAGCTGTTTCTCACGACGTTCGCGCAGATCGCCGGTCGCAGGGGCGCGCTCTCGATCATGGACGGCGCGCCGCTCGGCGCGCCGATCGCGCTCTCGCTGCTGTCGCTGTGTGAGCACGCCGGCGAGCTGTTCGCGCGCTACGCGCTCGAGCCGCCGGCCTGAGCGCCGCCGCCGCCCAGCCGGCGCGTCGGCCCACATCGGGCAGCGGCTACGCGCCGGCCCACACGTCCGCAGCACGGCCGCCGCCCGTAGTGGGGGGTGAACGCCAATCGTCGTCAAACGGAAAGGGGCTGCCAATGCCCTCGATCGGACCCCTCGAGCTCATCGTCGTGCTGGTGATCGCCCTGGTCATCCTCGGCCCCAAGCGGCTTCCCGACGCGGCGCGCTCGCTCGGCAGCGGACTGCGCGGCTTCAAGGACTCGCTGAGCGGCATGACCGATGATCGCGCGTCGATCGAGCAGGCCCCCGCCGAGCGCGAGCCGGCGCCCGCGAGCGCCGGCGCGGCGTGATCGCCCTGCGATCGGAGAGGACGCGCATGTCAGACGTCGACAACCACCTGTTCGACACGATCGACCGCCAGCATCGGGACGCGTCGGCGCACACCCGCCGCACGCTCGTCGGCGGGACCGCGGCGGCGCTGGGCTCGATCGGCCTGCTCGGCTTCGCGACCTCCGGCAGCGCGGCCGCGGCGGTGAAGACCGCCGACGAGAACTCCGTCGAGAACCTCGCCGCGGTCGCCGCGACCGCCGAGGTGCTCGCCACGATCGTCAACACGGTCGGCCCCGAGAAGCTCGGCAGTCGCCTCGACGCGGTCACCCGTCGCAACATCCGCGCCGCGGCGCAGCAGGAGAAGAACCACTACGAGCTGCTGACCTCCGACGCCGTCGGCGGGAAGGCCGTCACGAAGCGCATCCATGTGCCCGACGAGGTCTTCTCCAGCCCCGAGGCGCTGCTGACGACGCTCGTCGTCGGCGATCAGGTCTTCATCAACGCCTACCTGCTGGCGACGACGGTCTTCGCCCGCCAGGGAACGCTCAGCGGCTCGCGGTTCGCCCGCTACAGCGCGGAGATCATGGCGACGGAGGCGGTGCACCGGGCGCTCGCGCTGCAGTCGCTGGGCCGGCTCGGCAACGACCGCGTCTACGCGAAGTTCGGCCAGCGCGAGCAGGTCCCGGGGCTGCCGACGACGGGCGCCGGCGGCTTCTACAGGATCACGGAGGCGGTCGCGATCCTCGAGTCCGCCGGCTTCGGCTTCGGCAAGGCCGGCAGCAAGCCCGGCACGATGTACAGCTACGCCGAGGTCTCGGCCCGCACGCCGGTCGATCCCGACGTCAACACGATCGCGATCTCCTGACGAGCAGGTCCGCTCGCCGCGCCGACCCCGCCCACGGTCGGCGCGGCCGCGCGGCGCGGCGTACGCTCAACCGATGGAGCGCGAGCCGCTGGAGGGAGTCGGGGCCGCCGACGAGCATCTCGGGCGACCGGTGCCGCTGCCCGCCGCCGCGCTGCCGCTCGTGCGCTGGGTCGAAGTGGTCGCAAGCGGTCCCGGCGCCGTGCAGGTCGAGTGGAACTTCGACGTGTCGCGGCCCGAGTCGCCCGCGCGACTGACGCTCTACGCGGGCGTCCGGCCGGCGCCCGAGCGCGGTCTTCCGGCAGCGCAGGAGGTGGGCCGCTACGCGTACCGTCAGGCGCCGCTCGCGGAGGCCGAGCCGGAGTTCCGGCCGGTGCAGGAGCTCGCGTGGGAGCGCGAGGGGCTGCACCTGCGCCTGACGGCCCAGGGCCCGTGGGTGCTCACCGAGCTGGTCGCGATCGCCGACTCGGTGATCTAGATTCACCCGCGGATGGAGCGCCTCACCGTCAGCGAGCTCGTCGCGATGCCCGGGGGCCTGTTGCTCGGCGTGTCGCTGTTCGTCGACTGGTACTCCGTCGTCAGCCCGCTCGCGCGCCTGGCGGATTCGACGGGGATCGCCGGCCACAGCGGATGGGAGGTCCACTCCGTCCTGCGCTGGGCGCTGCTCCTGATTGCGATCGCGCCCTTCGTCCTCGCCTACATCGTGGTGCGCGACCATCAGCTGACGTGGGCCCGCGGCGAGCTGACCGCGGTGCTGTCGATCACCGCGTTCACGATGCTGCTCTACGTCGGCGTCATCGATCGCCCGGGCGAGCCGGCCGGCCAGATCGAGCTCGCCTGGGGCTGGTACGCGGCGCTGCTCGGATCGGTCCTCATGCTCGCCGGCTCCGCGCGGCGGACGGGCGAGACCGCGCGACGGCGAAAGCCGCCCGGAACGATCTGACGCGCTGGGCGGCGCGGTCGGCGAGCGATCTTCGGCGGCGGTGAAACCAGCCGCACGTTGCGGGGTACTACGTGACGTTACGTACAAACCCCGTCGCGTCAAGCAAAGGAGGCGTGATGGATCTCCTCAAGCGATTCGATCCGCTCTGGATCGGTCTGCTCATCGTCGGTGGCCTGAACTGGGCCATCCTCGCGCTGTTCGACACGAACGTCGTCACCGAGATCTTCGGCAGCGGCACCGTGGCCGATGTCCTGTATGTCCTCGTCGGATTCGCGGCGCTCATGTTCGTGCCGCGGCTGATGGAGGGGATGCACCTTCCGGGGCGCCACACGCACGCGCGCGGCACCTGATCGGGGGCGCTCCCGGCGCGTCCCGGCCGCCCGCACGGCGGCCGGGCGCGCTGCGAGCAGTCAGGCGCTCGACGGCCGGGCGGCCGGCGCAACTGCCGGAGGTCCTCCCGGGGTAAGCGGAGCGCTGGGTGAGCGAGGTCCTGTTCAGCATCGGGGAGGTCAGCCGCCGCACCGGCGTCAGCGCCGACGTGATCCGCGCGTGGGAGCGCCGATTCGGGCTCGTCGCGCCGCGGCGATCGGCATCGAACTTCCGCCTGTACTCCCACGAGGACATCGGCCGGCTGCGGCTGATGCGCCTGTACACCGAGCAGAACATGCCGCGCTGGCGCGCCGCCGAGCTCGTGCAGCGCGTCGCGTCGACGGCGTTCGACAAGAACCCGGGTGTCCCCCCGCGCGACACCGACCAGGCGCTGAAGGCGCTGCGCGCCGCGCTCGAGCGCTTTGACTGCGCCCCCGCCGAGCGGCTGCTTGGCGGCCTGGCCTCCGTCTTCCCGCCCGCCGTGATCCTGCGCGACGTCGTGCTGCCCTACCTGCGCGAGCTCGGCGAGCGCTGGGAATGCGGCGAGGCGTCCGTGGCGCAGGAGCACTTCGCGAGCTGCTTTCTCGAGACATGGATGCTCAACGCCGCACGCGGCTGGACGCGCGCCGGCAGATGCCGCGCGGTGCTCGCCTGCGTCCCGGGCGAGCAGCACGTGCTCGGTCTGATCGCCTTCGGCATCGCGCTGCGCGACCTCGGCTGGAGCATCACGTTCCTCGGTCGCGACACGCCGCTGCTCTCGGCCTGCCACGTGATGGGCGCTGTGCAGGCCGACGCGCTCGTGCTCGCCGCCACCCAGCCCGAGGCGCTCGCGCTGGTGGCCTCGGACATCGCGGCCTGCGCTGAGGAGGAGAACGTGCTGATCGGCGGTCCGGCGACGGAGCACGCGGTCGCGTGCATCCCGGCGACGCGGATCCTCCCGGCCGACGTGCTGGCCGCTGCGCGGCTGCTCGCCGTGCAGGGCGAGCACGCGGACGCCGACTGCGCGCGGGCCGGTCAGGCCGCGCTGGCTTCGCGCGGGGCGCGTGCCGGCGGATCGGGCACCGCATCGATGTCGTCGGGCGCGCCGTAGCGGCCGACGACGGACTTCGCCAGGTCGAGCTTGGAGAGCGAGCGCAGGAAGCCGTGCGTCACGATGACGTGGATGCGCGACTGCGTCGCCGAGTAGAACCACCGCGCGACGGCGCTCGCGAGCGCCGGGTAGAAGTTCGCGACCTCGACCTCGACGTGCAGCCTGGCCGTGCGGCGATCGACCTGCGGGCAGCGCTCGACCTCGATCTGCAGGTAGCCGTCGCCGTCGTGACCCGCGCGCGAGACCAGCACGCCGCTGGCGATGCGCCAGCGCACGATCCCGCGGGTGGCATCCATCCGGTACTCCGGCGCGCGGAAGCGCAGCAGCACGAACGGCCGCGTCGACAGCACGACGGCGCGCTCGTCCTCGTCGTACTTGACGCGGACCAGGCCCAGCGTGCAGCGCGACAGAAACCGCCAGTACGTGCGCGCGAGGCGCTCGAGGTGCATCGGCGACCAGATCTCCTCGAGCGCCGCCGTGGGCAACGTCAACTCGGCCGCCTGAACGGAGCGCACCGCGCCTCGCTCGTCCATCGTCGTGTGCTCGTCGGGACTGACGACGACCGCCCGCGCGACACGCGCGGGTCGGTTGAGCTGGCGCCGGATCCCGGCGAAGGACGCCAGCACGAGCGCGATGGCTGCGGCGATCCCGGCGGTCAGGTACACCATCTCGTCACACGGTATCCAGCGGCGCTCACGACGCCGCGGCGCGGTGGGCTATCTTCGCGCCATGTCACTCCAACGAGCAACCGCACCCGATCCGCACGACCTGCTGCCGGCGGCGCCGTCGTTCTCCGTCGAGAGCGACGACGTCCAGGACGGCGCACCGCAACCGGCGAGGCACGCGCACCCCAGCGCGGGCGGCGACAACGTCTCGCCGCACCTGCGCTGGTCCGGCTTTCCCGAGCAGACCAAGAGCTTCGCCATCACGTGCTTCGACCCCGACGCGCCGACCGGCAGCGGCTTCTGGCACTGGTCGGTGGTCAACATCCCGGCCGATGTCACCGAGCTTGCGACGGGCGCCAGCCCCGACGGGCTGCCCGACGGCGCCGTCGAGGTACGCAACGACTACGGCGAGCTCGGCTACGGCGGCGCAGCGCCTCCCGCGGGCGATGTTCCGCACCGCTACGTCTACACGGTGTTCGCCGTCGGCGCGGAGTCGCTGGACATCCCGCAGGAGGCCTCACCGGCCTTCGTCGGCTTCAACCTGACGTTCAACACGCTCGCGCGCGCAGCGATCAGGCCGACGTTCCAGGTCGAGGGCTGAAGCGATCGGCAGGACCGTCGGTCGCGGCGTCAGCCGCGCGCGTAGCCGATCCTGCCGGAGCCGGTGAAGCCGAGCGCGTCGGCCGTCGCCTGGGTGAGATCCCACGAGAACCTGCCGTTGAACGGGCCGCGGTCTATGACCGGCACGACGATCTCGCGCCCCGCGTACAGGATCGCGATCCGCGTGCCGCAGGGCAGTCGCTTGTGCGCGACGCCGTGCAGGTCGGGCGTCAGGATCTGACCGCAGGCGGTCTGTCGACCGAAGAACCCGGGGCCGTAGTAGGTCGCGAGCGCCGGGCGGTACACCATCAGCTTGGCGATCGGCGCCGGTGCTGCGGCCGCGGCGCGGCGGCGGCCGGCGAGCACCGCGCGCAGGCTGATGCGGCCGCTGCGGTCGGCGTGCCAGCGGACCGCGAAGCGCTCGGTCGTGCGCACGCGGGTGCGGGCGACGTTGCGCCAGCCGCGGCGCTTGTCGAGCCGCTGGAGCACGATCTGGCGGCGCGCGGCGCCCGGCATCGTGCCGCGCGCGACGACCTTCGTCCCGATCACGGCGACGGGGCTGACGACGAGCGACTGCGTGCTCGGATCGCCGTACCCGGCGCCGCCCGTCGTCACCGGGACGACCGTGGGCATCACGGCGCCGCCGGTCCCCGGCGCAGCGACCGCTGCCTCGGCGGATGCCGCAAGAGCCGTGCAGAGGAGCACGGCGACGTATGTCGCGCGATCGCGTCGGAGCCTGGTCATGTCGTGTTGTGGCGGCCTACGGGGTGAGCTGACGGGCTCGCGCTTTCCAAGCGCTACAGCCTCTGGAGAAGGCCGATTCGCCCCGGCGATCCGCTGTCCTGCGGCTCGCAGTGGTTCCCCCGCTCCGCGGACGCAGGGCGCCCGCGGACTCGGCAGGCGCCGGAGGTTACAGCGTTTATCCGCGCGCCGACTTCTGCGCCGCTACGGCTTGGGCAGCCGGTCGAGCATCGACTGCAGCGTCTGGCGGCCGATCGTCAGACCGATCTGCGTGAGCTCCGCCGCGGCCTGGAGGAGCGTGCCGAGGAGATCCGCCGCACCCGCGTCGTCGGCGCGCGCCGACGGTGCCGCGTAGCCGGCGGGCGGCACCTTGCGCGGGGGTGCCGCGCGCCGCGTCTCGCCGGTCGTGCGCGGGGATCGGGACGACTCCCGAGCTGCCTTTGCGGTCGCGTCCGAGGCCGCCCTCGCCGCGGCCTCGGCGGCGGGCTGCGGAGCCGTCCTCGTTGCGGCGTCGGCGGGCCGGGGCGCTGCCGTCGTCGCGGCCTCGGCGGCGGGCTTCTGACCGGCGCTCCGCCGCGGCGAGGCGCCGGCGCGCGCCTTGCGCTCAGTGGCGGCCGTGGCCGCCGCGACCTTGCCGGCGCGCGGCTTGGCGGCGGCGACCTTGCCGGCGCGCGGCTTGGCGGCTGCGACCTTGCCGGCGCGCGGCTTGGCGGCGGCGCCCTTGCCGGCGCGTGGCTTGGCGGCGGCGCCCTTGCCGGCGGCGCCCTTGCCGGCGGCGCCCTTGCCGGCGCCTGGCTTGCCCGACGTCGCGCGCGCCGGCTGCTCGCTCCCGACGCTCGCCTTGGCGTCGGCTCGCTCGCCGCGCTTGGCGCTACGCCGGACCGGGCGGGAGCGCGGTAGGCTCGTCAGCACCTCGCGATCGGAGTCCTTTCGGTCGGCCACGTGCGCATGATGTCACGCGCTCTGCGCCGTTCGCTCGCAATCGGTGAAACAAAGCACGCGACGACGCGTAGTCCGTCTGCAGGAAGTCGTTGACTCGGGAAGTGCGACCAACTCGCGCACGCTAGAGTTGCGGGTCTAGGTTGGGAGGGCTACTGCTCCGAGAAGGCCTTCCCAGCCCGCCCATCAAGACCGGTGCCTGGGCTGACGCGGCCCCACGCACGATGCGAAAGCGAATGCAATGTCCGTAGCCGAACTACAGGAACTCGAAGAGATCAAGGGTCTCGTGGCGAAAGGCCAGCTGACCGGCGTACTGACGTACGCCGAGATCGCCGGAGCCGTCGCCGAGATCGATCTCGACGAGTCCGACATCGAGGAGCTGCACGGCTACCTGGAGAAGTCGGAGATCGAGCTCGTCGAGGAGATCGACCCGGCGGTCCAGGCGGCCAACGCGGTCGAGCGGGCGCCCGACAAGCGGCGTGCGCGCAAGAAGGCGACGATCGACCTCAAGCCGGACATGACGACCGACTCCCTTCAGCTGTTCCTGAAGGACATCGGCAAGGTCCGTCTGCTGACGGCGCAGGAGGAGGTCGACCTCGCCAAGCGGATCGAGCGCGGCGACCTCGACGCCAAGCAGAAGATGGTCGAGTCCAACCTGCGCCTCGTCGTCTCGATCGCCAAGAACTACCGCAACCAGGGGCTGCCGTTCCTCGACCTCATCCAGGAGGGCACGCTCGGCCTCGTTCGCGCGGCGGAGAAGTTCGACTACCGCAAGGGCTTCAAGTTCTCGACCTACGCGACCTGGTGGATCCGCCAGGCGATCGCGCGCGCGCTCGCCGACAAGGCGCGCACGATCCGCATCCCCGTGCACGTCGTCGAGAAGCTCAACAAGATCGGCCGCGCGGAGCGCAAGCTCGTCACCGAGCTGGGCCGTGAGCCGACGCCGGAGGAGATCGCCGAGGTCACCGGGATCGATCCCGAGGAGGTCGACTCGATCAAGCGCTCGGCGCAGGCGCCGGTCTCGCTCGAGAAGCCGGTCGGCGACGAGGAGGAATCCGAGTTCGGCCAGTTCATCGCCGACGAGCGCGCCGAGTCGCCGTACGAGCGCGCCGCCGAGATCCTCACCAAGGAGGCGCTGCGCGAGGCGCTGGAGAACCTCTCCTACCGTGAGCGCCGCGTCCTCGAGCTGCGCTACGGCCTCGGCGGCGAGCACCCGCGCACGCTCGACGAGGTCGGCCGCACGTTCAACGTCACGCGTGAGCGCATCCGCCAGATCGAGAACCAGTCGCTGAAGAAGCTGCAGTCCCTCGCGGAGGCCCAGAAGCTCCGCGACGTCGCGTAGCCAGCCGCGACCGCGCCCGAGCGCTGCGGGGGCCTGCGGGCCCCCGTCGTCGTTTCGCGGCGTTCCTCTGCGGGCGGTCTGGTGGCGCTCGGTGTGGCGGGCCGGGTGGGTCCCGCGCGCTCGCGAGCGGCGGCGCCGCGTGGGCCGTTGCGGGCGATCGGGCGTCCTCCGTCGATGGCGATGCAGCGACCGCCTGCGCTCCGCGCAGCGAACGGGGTCGAGTTGTGGTCGTCAGACGGCGATAGATCGACCCGCCCCCTCGGCCGCGGCACGCGCGCCCGGCCGCCGGGTCGAGTTGTCGTCGTCAGACGGCGATAGATCGACCCGCCCCTGGCGCGCGGTTCACACGGCAGGCGCCCGGCGCGCCCCGGCGCGCGTTCGCCACGCCGGCATACGGGGCACCACCACGCAGATGCCACGCGAAGCGACGACCGACACCACCCTCACCGTCCAGGGGGTCACGATCCCGAAGCTCGGGCTGGGAACCTGGCGAATCACCGGCAGCGACTGCGTCGTCGCGGTGCGCGACGCGCTCGAGCTCGGCTACGACCACATCGACACCGCGCGCGCCTACGGCAACGAGGCGCAGGTCGGACAGGGCCTGCACGACTCCGGGCGCAACCGCGAGGAGGTCTTCCTCGCGACGAAGCTCTGGTACGACGACCTCAGCGCCGTCGGGGTCCACGACCAGCTCGAGCAGTCGCTGCGCGACCTGCGCACGGAGTACGTCGACCTGCTGCTGATCCACTGGCCCAATCCCGACTTTCCGCTGGCGCGGACGCTCGACGCGATGCTCGAGGCACGCGAGGCCGGCCGGGTCCGCCACCTCGGTGTCGCCAACTTCCCCGTCTCGCTGCTGCGCGAGGCGCTCGCGCTCGCGCCGATCATCTGCAACCAGGTCGAGTACCACCCGTATCTCGGCCAGCCGCACGTGCTCGAGCTCGCTCGCGAGAGCGACATCGTGGTCACCGCGTATTCGCCGCTCGCGCAGGGCGAGGTGCTGCGCGACCCGGTCATCGCGGACATCGCCTCGGCGCACGGCGCGACGCCGGCCCAGATCGTCCTGCGCTGGCTGCTCGACCAGCCGAACGTCGCCGCGATCCCGAAGGCCGCGACGCGCGAGCACCGTGCCGCCAACCTCGGCGTGTTCGAGATCGAGCTGGGCGACGACGAGCGCGGGCGGATCGCGGCGCTGGAAAGCGGCGGGCGGACGATCGACCCGTCCTGGGCGCCGAACTGGGACTAGGCTGGCTGGCCGTCCGCGCCGCCGCGCGACCGGCCGAGCCGCGCCTCGGAGCGGCGACCGGCCGGCACCGAGCCGAGCGCCGGCGGGCAGGCGGGCGGGCCCCCCGCCATCCGTCCAGTTCGCCGTCCGCGGCTGGTCGCGGCCGCGCCGACCGCCGATGCGGCACTCGTGTTCGATGTCGACAACGCTCTCTGCACGCTCGTGCAGCTCGGAGGCTCGGACCTCCACCTCAAAGTCAAGGTTCCGCCGCTGACGCGCGTCGACGGCGAGCTGCGTCCGATCGAGGGCGCCGCCCCGCTCACTCCCGAGGACACGGAGACGGCGGTCCGCACGATGCTGGCCGACCCCGTCAAGCTCGACGAGCTCGCCAGCGAGCACGAGGTCGACTTCTCCTACTCGATCACCGGCATCGCGCGCTTTCGCGTCAACGCCTTCCGCCAGCGCGGCACGCTGAGCCTCGTCTGCCGGGCGATCCCGCATTCGATCCGCACGGTGGCCGACCTCAACCTGCCGTCCGTGATCTCCGAGCTCGCCGAGGAGGAGCGGGGGATCATCCTGCTCACCGGCACGACCGGCTCGGGCAAGTCGACCACGCTCGCAGCGATCATCGACCACATCAACACGCGGATGTCCAAGCACATCGTCACGATCGAGGACCCGATCGAGTTCCTGCACGTCGACAAGAAGTCGATCATCAACCAGCGCGAGGTCGGTCAGGACACACTGTCCTTCAAGCGTGCGCTGCGCCGCGTCCTGCGCCAGGATCCCGACGTCATCCTGATCGGCGAGATGCGCGACGAGGAGACGGTGCACACCGCGCTCAGCGCCGCGGAGACCGGCCACCTCGTGCTGTCGACCGTCCACACCGTCGACGCCGCGGAGACCGTCAACCGGATCATCGACTTCTTCCCGCCGCATATGCACCAGCAGGTGCGCGCGATGCTCGCCGGAACGCTGAAGGGCGTCGTCTCCCAGCGCCTCGTGCGCTCGACCGACGGCGGCCGCGTCGCGACCTGCGAGATCATGCGGATGACCGGTCGCGTGCGCGACATGATCATGGATCCCCAGCAGACGGGCCGCCTGACGGAGGTCGTCAGCGAGGGCGCGTACTACGGCATGCAGACCTTCGACCAGGCGCTCTTCGACCACGTCAAGGCCGGTCGCGTCGACGTCGACCAGGCGCTGCTCGCCGCGACCAGCCCGCACGACTTCAAGCTGCTGCTCGCGGCCGACGGACGCCGCGGCACGACGATGAGCGACGTCGCCCAGGCGGAGGCCAAGCGCGCCGCGTAATCATTACGGGTCCGATCCACTGCGAGGAAAGGACCCGGCTGTGCAAAGCGACCTGGAGCAGTTCAGCGAGACGACCTCCACGGAGGCGTTCGCGCTGCAGAACCACAAGCTGCTGAAGGTCCGTCTGGACCAGGTCACGATCCAGGCCAAGCTCGGATCGATGGTCGCCTATCAGGGTGAGGTGAGCTTCGAGCATGCCGGCGGCGGTGGGCTCGGACGTCTCGTCAAGAAGGTCGCCACCGGCGAGGGCCAGTCGCTCATGAAGATCGCCGGCCGCGGCGAGGTCTTCCTCGCCGACACAGCGCAGGACATCCACCTCTTCTACCTGCAGGACGACCGAATCACGGTCAACGGGCGTAACGTCCTGGCGTTCGACGACGGAATCGACTGGGACATCGAGCGCGTCAAGTCGGTCGCCGGGATGGTCGGCGGCGGTCTGTTCAACACCAGGCTGCAGGGCACGGGCTGGGTCGCGGTGCTGACCGACGGGCCGCCCGTCCGACTCGACGTCTCCCAGGCGCCGACGTTCGCCGACGCGCAGGCGGCCGTCGCGTGGTCGTCCGGCGTCACGACGACGATCAAGACCGACATCAAGCTCAAGAGCCTCGTCGGCCTCGGGTCCGGCGAGACGTTCCAGATCGCCTTCTCGGGCGAGGGCTGGGTGCTCGTGCAGCCGTCGGAGGGCCGGATCATGCTCACCGACAGGAGCGGCGGCTGAGCGACGGCGCGTAATCCGTTGCGCAGCGGCATTGCTTCAGTCGGTAAAGTGTCGCCCATGGACGACACCTGTCCCGTCTGCAGGACCGCCGAGATCGTCTGCGGCAAGTGGACCCTGCTGCTGATCCGGGACCTGGCCGAAGGCCGCTCCCGCTTCTGCGAGCTCGAGCGGTCGCTGCACGGCATCAGCCCGCGTACGCTGTCGCTGCGCCTGCGCGCGCTCGAGGAGGAGCGCATCATCGAGCGCGAGACGTACCCCGAGGTCCCGCCCCGCGTCGAGTACCGGCTGACGGAGAAGGGTCGTGCGCTGATGCCGATCATCGACGGGATGCGCACGTACGGCACGCGCTGGCTAGGCGCGGACTGTGGCGACCTCGGGCCCGCCGCCGCGCCGGTCGACGCCGCCGCGGCCGCCTAGCTCCGCCTCGCGGGCGCGCGTGTCGCGCCGGGCGCTCCAGCGCAGGATCGGCCGCTCGATCGCGAACCAGCTCAGCACCGCCAGCGCGATCGACGGGGCGAACGCCATCAGCGTGCCGGTCACCGGATCCAGCGGCAGCAGGTCGTAGCCGCGCAGCACCATCAGCACCGGGACGTGCCAGAGGTAGAAGCCGTAGGAGATCGTGCCCATCCCGGCGAGTACGTGGCCGCTGAGGATCCGGCCCTGCGGCGCGGCCGCCAGCGCGACCACGATGAGCGCGAAGCCGACCGCCGAAGGGAGATCGCGCATGACGACGAACACGTCGCCGACGTCCAGGCCGTTGGCCGGGGCCGCCGCCTTCGCGACCGCATCGACGGCGATCAGCGCGACGCCCGCCGCGATCAGGCTGCGCTTTGCGAGCAGGTCGACGCGGCGGCCCTGCAGCACGAGCGCGGCGAGCATCCCGACCGCGAAGTACGGCAGCATCGCCGCCAGCGTCTTGGAGAACGTCAGCCCGAGCCCCTGGCCGGCGATCGTCCAGTTGTAGAAGAGCCCGAGCGCCAGCAGCGCGAGCGGGCCGAGCGCCTGCATCCGCCGCGTCGCGGGCAGCCGCAGGGCCAGCCAGCCGATCAGCGGCAGCAGCGCGTAGAACATGACCTCGACGGCGAGCGACCACATCGGCGGGTTGAGCTTCATGACGGTCGCCGCGGAGAAGTTCTGGCCGAAGACGACGAACAGCGGCAGCTCGCCGGCCGGCGGCAGCCGCAGGCCGGGCGTGTCGCGCAGCCCCCACAGCAGCACGACGGAGCCGGCGAGCGCCGCGTAGTAGGCCGGCAGCACGCGCGCCGCGCGGGCCCGGACGTACCGGCGCAGGTTGGGCGGCCGGCCCGAGCCGAGGGCGGCGGCGAACCATGGGCGGGAGAGCAGAAAGCCCGACAGCACGAAGAACGCAACGAGGGCCAGTCGCAGCTCGTGGACGGCGTAGTCCGCGATCGACGACCGATCCGACGCGTTCGGAGCGGGCATCGTGTACAGCCATCCGTGGAATACGAAGATGGCTAGCGCGGCGACGCCGCGCAGACCGTCCAGAGATGCCGACCGCCGGTCGTTCTTCGTCCGCGAGCCCTCCGGCGTCACCGTGACGTCGGGTGCTGGCATGTGCGTGCGATGCTACCCAACGCAGTGCTCCGTCACGCCGCATGGGAGGATGCGCGCGATGAACGCCGCCGCGCAGAAACGCTGGATGCAGCACTCCTCGGAGGTGCTCCGCGCGGCAGGTCTGCGCGCGAGCGCGGGGCGCACGGCGGTCGTCGCGCTGCTCGGCCGGCAGAGCTGCCTGCTCACCGCGCAGGAGATCGCCGACCAGCTGCGCGACGAGGGGAGCGCCGGCTCGACGGCGACGGTGTACCGGGCGCTGGAGACGCTGCACGATCTCGGGCTGGTGCGGCGCTTCGACGCCGAGGGGCTCGCGCGCTACGAGCCGGTCGACCCGTCCGGCGACCACCATCACCACATCGTGCTCGAGCCCAGCGGCGACGTCGTGCCGTTCGACGACTCCGAGCTCGAGCGAGCGATCTCGGGGATCGGGCAGCGGCTCGGGCTCGTCGTCACGAGCCACGAGGTGATCCTGCGCGGGCGGCTGATCGACGAGCCACCGGAGTCCGACTAGCGCAAGCGAGCGCCATGACGATCGCATCCGCGCCTGCACCCGGCAGGATCGCGGCCGCGCGAGGCGAAGCACGCCGACGATGCGCCATCGCCCGCTGCACGCCGCCCTCAGCGCCTTCGCCGACGAGTGCGCCTGGCAGCTCTCCGCCGAGACGGCCGACGGGGCCGAGGTGGCGTTCGAGATCGTCGAGTCGCGCGGGACGCGGCGCGACACGCCGCTGTACTGCTACCGCCCGCTGACCGAGGTTTTCATCCGCGACCGCGTCGGCGTCCTCGAGCGGCTGCCGTCCTACCCGGCCGCGGCGCGCGCGCTCGCCGCGCTGGACGGCGTCGGCGACTACCTGCGCGCGCAGGGCGAGCCGCGCGTGCCGGTGAAGCCGCGCGAGCGTGCGGACCTCGCGCTGTGCGTCTTCATCAGCCGCATCTTCAGCGAGGCGACCGAGTTCGTCATCACGCCCGAGCGCTTCGACCGCGCCTACCGCGAGCTGGAGGACGCGCTGCTCGACGGCCGTGCCGAGGCGGTCGTCGTCGCGCCGCTGCTCGGTCTGCGGCTCGTGTCCGCCGAGGTACCGCTCGGACAGGGCCTCTCGCTGATCCGCGGAGAGGAACTCAAGGACGCTCCGCCGGAGGCGGTCTGGCCGGACGCCGGCGACGAGCCGTGCGTGCTCGCCTGCCTGACGCTGACCAACGACCCGGGCGCGCCCGCGCCGCTGAGCGAGGCCGCCGTCCGCTTTCGCCGCGTGCTGACGGCGCTGCGCCTGTACGACCCGGTGCGCGTCGCGTTCGGTCCCGTCGCCTGGGAGCGGACCGGCGCGGGCCCGTGGTCGATCGGCGACATCGGCACCGCCGGCCGGCCCAGCGGCGTGATCACGATCGCCGAGGACGCCGAGGACGAGCTGCGCGCCTTCTGCAGCCTGATCTCGCGCCGCACGCCGCGGGCCGGAGAGCTTGCCTGGGCACTGCGACGCTACGAGCTGGGCTGCGAGCGCACGAGCGCCTGCGAGGCGCTGACGGACCACCTGCTCGGCCTGCGCGCGCTGCTGGAGCCGGAGGGACCGCAGAGCGGGCGCCTCGCCGGCCGCGTCGCCGCGCTGTGCGCGACCGCCGAGCAGCGCCTCGCCGTCACCGAGCGCGTCGCGCATGCGGCGTCGATGGAGCGCGCTGTCGTCGCCGGGCTGGCGCCGATGGACGGCGGCGTGGAGAAGCTGCTGGCCGAGGTCGCCGATCACCTGCGCGCGCTGCTGCGCGACGTGCTGTGCGGTCACCTGGACTCTGACCTGCGCTCCGTCGCAGATCAGCTGCTGGCCGAGTCCAGCGCCCCGGCCTGACGCGCCGGCTGCAGCGATTGCCGTTAACTGGCGCGTGACCTCGGGTACGGCCTGTGAAAGATCGGTTGGTCGCAGACCGCTCGTGCTGTGGCGGGAACTGCGGTTGGCTCGGAAGGGACGAACGTGGCCATATGTGACGTCGCAGGCACTGCAGATGCTGCCCCCCCGATGCGTGGCGCGAGCGCTCCCTGCTCGGAGCGCGAGCTCTTTCGGCGCGCACATCGCGGCGACGAGCGTTCTCGCGAGGAGCTGACAAAGCGCTTCATGCCGCTCGCGCGCTCGCTTGCGCTGCGCTACCAGCGCTCAGGCGAGCCGCTCGACGACCTCATGCAGGTCGCGGCGCTCGGGCTCGTCAAGGCGGTGCGCCGCTTCGACCCGGCCCGCGACATCGCCTTCTCCTCGTACGCGGTTCCGACGATCCTCGGCGAGATCAAGCGCTACTTCCGCGACCGCACGTGGGCGGTGCGCGTGCCGCGCAGCCTGCAGGAGCTGTCGTTGCGCATCGACCGCGTCGTCAGCGGCCTCTCGGAGGAGCTGCACCGCTCACCGTCGGTGAAGGAGATCGCCGCCGCCGTCGACGCGACCGAGGAGGAGGTCCTCGAGGCGCTCCAGGCGGGCGGCGCCTACCGCGCCGTCTCGTTCGAGGCGCCCGCGGGCGGAGCGGCTGACGACGCCGCCACGCTCGCCGAGTCCGTCGGCGTCAGCGAGAGCGGCTTCGACCGCGCGGAGGAGCGCGCCACGCTCGACGCGCTGCTGGACTGCGTCAGCGACCGCGAGCGCGAGGTGCTGCGGATGCGCTTCGAGCAGGACATGACCCAGGCCGAGATCGGCGCCGCGATCGGCGTCAGCCAGATGCAGATCTCGCGGATCATCCGCCAGGCGCTCCAGCGCCTGCGCGACGCCGCCGAGGCGCCCCGGCGGCAGCTGGCCTGACGCGCCGCCAGGCAGCGCACCGTCGCGTTGGCCTCCCGGCGCGATCGATCGCGCTCGTGCAGCGCGGCACCTGCAACCTCATCGTGAAGGCCGACGACGCGGCGGCCGCCGGCGCCGTCGGCCTGGTCACCGTTGCGGGTCGCGGCCGACTAGGCCGGCGCCCGCGCCGACAGGTGCCGGTACAGCGCCAGCAGGCCGTCGATGTCCTGCACCTCGCCGTCGAGGCGCGGGACGACGATCGGGTCGGGCTCGTCGAGCTCGGCCTTCAGGTGCGCGATCGCGGCGGCGTTGCGCGCCGCCAGCAGCTGCAGGTCCTCGGCGCTCTGGGCGACCTTCGCCGCGAGCGGGTCACCGAGCTCGTCGCGCAGCTCGGCGCGGATCGTGGCCGCGTCGGTGAGCTCGTGCGCGCCGAGCAGCGTGGCGCGATTGACGACGAGGCCGCCGAACGGCATCCGCGCCTCGCGCAGCTTCTGACGGAAGAAGATCGCCTCGGCGACCGGCTCGCGCTCCGGTGAGGCCACGATCACGAACGTCGTGGCGGGGTCGGCGAGCAGCGCCTTGACCGCCGCGGCCCGCTCGCGGAAGCCGTCGATCAGCGCGCCCATCGCGCGCAGCAGGATCGAGACGTCGTCGAGCAGGTTCACGCCCGTGAGCTTCTTGAGGATGCCGAACACGACGCCGGTGCCGGCGCCCATGACGCGCGCGGCGATGCCGGTCGGCACGAGGAAGAGCTTCAGCGCGCGGCCCTCGAAGAAGTCCGTCAGCCGGTCGGGCGCGTCGAGGAAGTCCAGCGCGTTGCGCGACGGCGGCGTGTCGAGCACGATCGCGTCGTAGCCGCCGTCGCGATCGAGCTCGTAGAGCTTGGCGACGGCGCTGAACTCCTGCGAGCCCGCGATCGCGCTCGACAGCTGCGCGTAGATGCGGTTGCCGAGCACGTCGTCGCGCGTCCTCGCGTCGGGCGCGAGCTTCGCGATGAGCGCATCGAACGTGGCCTTCGGGTCGAGCGTCATCGCCCACAGCTCGCCGCGCATCTCGATGCCGTGCCCGGCGAGCAGCGCGGGATCGACCATCCGCGGGTCGTTGCCGAGCTCGTCGAGGCCGAGCGCGTCGGCGAGCCGCCGCGCGGGGTCGATCGTCACGACCGCGACGCGCCTTCCCTCGGCGGCGAGACCGAGTGCGAGCGCGGCCGAGGCCGTCGTCTTGCCGACGCCGCCCGAGCCGGCGACGATGCAGATCCGCTTGCCCTGCAGGCGGTCGGCGATGCCCTGGGACGCGGCTTTCACAGCTGGCCCTCGAGCTCGTCGGCGAGCTGCTCGAGGTCGGGCCCGCCGGGATGCAGCGGGAGGCGGGCGGGGGCCCGGCCCGTGAGCCTGCGCAGGCGCGCGAGCTGCGCGCGCTGGCGCAGCGCGCGGTGGTGGCCGCGCAGGGCGCGCGCGACGGCGGGGTGGGCGGCGTGCGGCTCGAGCAGCGCGGCCTCGTGCGGGCTGAAGCGGTCGGGGTCGAGCATGTTCGCGACGACCCGCTCCAATGGGAGACCCATCCGCTCCTGCAGCGATTGGCGCAGCGCGCCCGTCTCGGTGACGGCGAGCTCTTCCGCCTTGGCGATCGCGATCACGGCGACCTGCTGCGGATCGGAGAGCATCGCGTCGATGATCCTGCCCTGACGCGCGACCGGCCCGCTGCCGGCGGCGGCGGCGAACGTGCGCGGCGCGGTGAGCACGGCGACGCCGTGGCCGGTGGCCGGCGCATCGACTACGACGAGGTCGTAGGCGTCGGCGCCCGGGGTGCGGCGGTCGAGCTGGGCCAGCTCCCAGAGCTTGCCGACGGTCAGCAGCTCGCGCATCCCGGGCGTCGCGGCGGCGACGATCGAGAAGATCCTGCTGCGGATCAGGAGCTGCGCGACGGCGCCGGACGGCAGCTGGTCGCGCAGATACTCGTCCAGCGCATCCTGCGGATCGATCGAGATGTGAAAGAGGTCCGGGGCGAGCCGGACCTCCTCGAAGGGCTGCGAGCCGTCGCGGTCGAAGGCGCTGGCGACGTCGCCGCGGCGCGCGACCTCGGCGACGATCGTGCGCTTGCCGGCGCGCGCGGCGACGAGGCCGAGCGCGGCGGCGACGGTCGTCTTGCCGACGCCGCCCTTGCCCGTCACGACAAGCAGGCGCCGCTCGAGCAGGCCGCTCACGCGGCGCGCGCAGGCGGGGCGGCGTTCACTGCTCGCCGTCCCAGTAGTCCAGCGGCTCGAGCCGGCCGATCACGCCGAGGCCGCGAAAGGAGATCTTCTGCGAGTCCGGATACCAGCACGTGTCGGCGGGCTCGCGGGTGCCGTAGGCGAGCAGCACGAGGCCGCCGTCGCCGGCCTCGAAGCTGTGCGGCACGCCGGTCCCGGGCGGCCGTGCGACGACCGTGCCGGGCGTGACGCCTCTGCGCTCGTCGCCGAGCAGCAGCATGCCGTCGCCCTCGAGCACGACGAAGATCTCGTCGTCGTGCGAGTGGCAGTGGCGCACGGACGAGCGCCGGCCGGGCGCGACGGCGACGTGCTGCAGCCCGCTGAGCCTCGAGCCCGCCGCACGGCCCAGGTCGCGCCCCGTGCGGTGCACCGGCCCGCGGTCCTGCAGCTGCGGCTCGACGCTGCCGAGCGCGACGATCGTCCGCGGCCGCGGGGCGACGGGAGGCTGCTCGCGCAGCGGCGGCTCGGCGCTGAACGGATGCGGCGCGTCCGGCGGCAGCCAGCGCGATCCGATCCAGGCCACGTTCGCGCGCGGCAGCAGCGTCAGATGGGTCGGCGAGCCGCTCGCGAAGGCGAGCACCTCCAGCTGCTCGTCGTGGCCGCCGAGCAGCGTGTGCGCCTCGCGGTCGGCGTGGTGGACGATCAGGTCGCCCGCCGCGATCTCGTGCGACGCGTCGTCCTGCCAGCTGAAGCCGCGGCCGCCGAGGACGAAGAACAGCTCCTCCTCGTCGACGTGCACGTGCAGCGGCATCGAGCGTGCGGCGGCGGGGATCCGGTAGCGGCTGAGCGTCGCGCCGGTCGCGCCGCGTGCACGCGCCAGGCGCTGGCGGCCGAAGCGCAGCTCGCCGTGCTCGTGCGCCGTCCACGGCACGTCGTCCCAGTGGCTGATCATCCGACGGCCATGCTAGTTACGGGCGTGGAAGGAATCGCCCGCGCTCGTGCGAATAAGGCCCCGTGTCCGGTTTCCATAGCTCCGACGACCCCCAGCCAGCTCGCGTCATCGCGTTCGCCAACCAGAAGGGCGGCGTGGCGAAGACGACGACGACCCTCAACCTCGCCGCCGCGTTCGCCGAGCAAGGCCATCGCGTGCTGTGCGTCGACATGGATCCACAGGGCAACCTGACGATGTCGCAGGGGATCGATCCCGACACGCTGGAGCTGTCGATGTACGACGTCCTCGTGCACCACATCCCGATCAAGCAGGTGATCCGCCGGCGCGAGATCGACGTCGCCTGCGCCTCGATCGACCTCGCGGGCGCGGAGATCGCGATGTCGACGCAGATCGGTCGCGAGCGCTCGCTCGACAAGGCGCTGAAGGCGATCAAGGACGACTACGACTTCGTCTGCATCGACACGCCGCCGTCGCTCGGCCTGCTGACGATCAACGCCCTGACGGCCGCCGACAAGGTGATCGTCCCCGTCCAATGCGAGTATCTGTCGATGCGGGGGCTGATCCAGCTGCAGAACACGCTCCAGATGATCCGCGAGAACCTCAACCCGGACGTTCAGATCGAGGGCATCCTGCCCACGATGATGGACATGCGGACGGTGCACGCCAAGGAGGCCATCGAGATCCTCGAGGAGAACTTCGGCGACCGGCTGTTCGCCTCACGGATCAGGAAGACCGTGCGGTTTGCGGAGGCACCCGTGAAGGGCATGTCCGTTCTGAAGTACGACCCGGACGGCACGGCCGCCCAGTCCTATCGCGATCTCGCGAAGGAGGTTCTCGCTCATGGCATCCGGTAAGCGCGCGAGCATGAGGGAGGGGCCGCTGGCAGCGCTCTTCCGCAAGACCGAGGAGGACGCGCGCCAGGTCGAGACCGAGAACGACGTCGCCGCCGCCGACGCGGCGCTGGCCCGGATGCGCGCGCCCGAGCCGACGCCGGTCGAGGAGATCCCGCCCCGCGAGGTCCCGCACCCGTCGCTCGCAGGCTCGCCGGACGTCCTCGAGGAGGAGGAGCCGCGCATCCCGACGCCGCAGGACCGCCTGCGCTCGGCCTTCTCCTCCGAGCTGCCCGAGAACCTGATGGAGGCGCCCGGGCCCGCGACGCCCGCCGCCGTGCGCGCTCGCCGCTCCGCCGCGGCCGAGCCCGACGACGCCTTCGCGCGCGGCGACACCGCCGATCGGCCGACCCCGTTCGGCGAGGCCAGGCCGGCCGGCCAGCCGGTCATCCGCGTCGTCGGCGTCGGCGGCGGTGGCTCCAACGCCGTCAACCGGATGGTCGAGGCGCAGGTCCGGGGCGTCGAGTTCGTCGCCATCAACACCGACCTCCAGTCGCTGCAGGACTCGCTCGCCGACATCACGCTGCACATCGGCTCGGCGCTCACCCGCGGGCTGGGCTCGGGCTCCAACCCGGACCTCGGGCGCGCGGCCGCGATGGAGGAGTACGACCGCATCAAGGCGCTCCTGAAGGGCTCGGACATGATCTTCATCGCCGCCGGAGCAGGCGGCGGCACGGGCACGGGAGCGGCGCCGATCGTCGCTCGGATCGCGTGCGAGATCGGCGCCCTGACGGTCGGCATCGTCACCAAGCCGTTCGGCTTCGAGGGCTCGCGCCGGCGAGAGCAGGCCGAGCTCGGCATCCAGTCGCTCAAGGACGAGGTCGACACGCTCATCGTCGTGCCGAACAACCGCCTGCTCAGCGTGCTCGACAAGCAGACGTCGATGGTCGAGGCGTTCCGCGTCGCCGACGACGTCCTGCGTCAGGGCGTGCAGGGCATCTCCGACCTCGTGACGCTCCCGGGCCTCATCAACCTGGACTTCGCGAACGTCCGCACCATCATGTCCGACGCCGGCAACGCCCTGCTGGGCATCGGCATGGGCGCGGGGGAGCGGCGCGCGATCGAGGCCGCCGAGCAGGCCGTGTCGTCCCCGCTGCTGGAGACGAGCATGGAGGGCGCGCGCGGGATCCTGCTCTCCATCACCGGCGGGCGCGACCTGTCGCTGTGGGAGGTCAACGAGGCGGCCCGCGCCGTCCAGGAGGCCGCCCACCCGGAGGCGAACATCATCTTCGGCGCCATGCTCGACGAGAACCTCGAGGACGA
>JBKHXR010000057.1:0-14534 GCA_046565905.1 Thermoleophilia bacterium
ATCCTCCTTGGAGATCTTCCCCGCGTCGTAGTCGGCGTACCCCGCCTGCAGCTTCGCCGGTCGCGGAAGCGAGCCCACCGGCTCGGTCGGAATACCCGTATCGGTCCTCGGATCGAAATCGGTCATGCGTTCTCTCCTCGCTGTTGATTCACCGCATGCTGCAGCGCCGCGCAGTGCTGTCGTGCGACGGTGGTGCGTTGCATCCTCGCGCAGGGTCCGCATCTCGACGAGCCGGAGAGACAGACCCGTCTCCTCGCGCCCGAACATATCTGCGCACGGCGGATCGCGTCAACCCCGCGGGGTCGCGACGCGCCGCTGCGCGCGGTCCGATCGCGCGATCCAGGCTCAGCCCAGGTCCGCCGCGCGGGGCTGCCGGGCGCCGATGCGTGTGGTCCGGCCGCGCGATCTCAAGTTCGCCGGTCGTGCGCCGATAACGACGCTATCCATCCACGACAATGGCAACCCCGTCGCGAGGCGGGCGCGCAAAGCCAGGGGCCTCTCGCAGGCAGCCCAGCCGCCGAAGGAGTCACACCGATGCTGGATCACCGATCGCGGGTCGCCGGGCTGCTTGCCCTGATCGCCCTGCTCGTGCTGGCGCCGGCCGCCGCCGCCGCGCCGTCGGCCGCCGCAAAGGCCAAGGAGCGCGCCTACGGCAAGTACTGCGGGGCCAAGAAGAAGCCGGCCAAGCGCGCGAAGGACCGCGCCAAGTGCCTGAACGCGATGGCGAAGCTGGCCACCGGCAAGTCGTCGTCGCCGAGCAAGGCCTGCCGGGCGCTCAGTCGCAAGAAGGTCAAGGGCGAGCGCAAGTCAGCCTACGCGCGCTGCGTCTCGGAGGGGGCGAAGCTGCTCAAGGCCAAGCGCCGCGGCGGCGGCACGGAGAACGCCGGCGACGACAGCCAGGGCGACGACCCTGCGGGCGCGGGCGAGACCTCCGACAGCGATCCGGTGATCGAAGGCGGCGAAGCCGTCGACGACTTCAACTCGATCCCGCCGGAGGAGCTCCTTCCCGAGGACTTCCTCAGCGCCGACCAGCTCGATCCCGACTTCTGATCGCGGTTCGCGGCTGATCTGACGGTGCCCGCCGGAGGCCGGCGGGCACCGCTCGTACAATCGGCGGCGTGCTGACGCCGCGCCAAGAGCAGATCCTGCGCAAGGTCGTGCTCGCCTACCAGGCGACGGTGCAGCCCGTCGGATCGCGCACGCTGGCGGCCGACCCCGAGCTGCAGGCCGGCCCGTCGACCGTGCGCCACGAGCTCGCGCAGCTCGAGGAGCTTGGCCTGCTCGCGCACCCGCACACGTCGGCGGGGCGCGTGCCGACCGACTCGGGCTACCGCTACTTCGTCGACCGCCTGCTGCCGGCGACGAGCAGCGAGGCGACGATCGAGCTCGAGCTGACGCGCCGCGAGGTCGATGCGGCGATGCGCGCGACGACCGAGACGCTGTCGCAGATCACGAACCTCCTGGCGGTCGTCTCGGCGCCGCCGCTGGACACGGCGACGATCCGTCACGTCGAGGTGCTCCTGCTGCAGCCGCAGATCGTGATGATCGTGATCATCACGTCCACGGGCGGGGTCTCCAAGCGCGTGCTCGCGTTCGACGCCCCGGTCGACGGCGGCCTCGTGGCCTGGGCTGCCGAGTTCCTCAACGAGCAGCTCAGCGGGCTCGGGCTCGGCGCCCGCAAGCTGCACGCGCGGCTGACCGACCCGGCGCTGTCGCACAGCGAGCGCAGCTTCCTGGACCGGCTCATGCCCGCGTTCACGAACCTCGCGGCGACCGCCGACGACTCGCTCTATGTCGACGGCGCCGCGCGCCTGATGTCCGAGTTCCGCTTCCAGGACTTCGCCGAGATCAACGCGCTGATGCAGATGCTCGAGGGCCGCGTCACGCTGCTGGAGATCCTGCGCACCGCACTCGGCGAGCGCGACGTCGTGGTCCGCATCGGCGCCGAGAACGAGTCGCCGGCGCTGCGCTCGCTGGCGATGGTCGCGGCGGGCTACGGGCTGCCGCTGCGACCGCTGGGGACGGTGTCGCTGATCGGCCCGGTCGCGATGGACTACGGCATGGCGATCGGCGTCGTGCGCGAGGCGGCGGCCCAGCTGTCGCGTTTCGTCGAAGACGTCTACGACGCGTGACCTCGTGACGAAGCGCGACTGCTACGAGGTGCTCGGCGTCGAGCGCGACGCCGACGACGCAGAGGTCAAGAGGTCCTTTCGCAAGCTCGCCCGCGAGCTGCATCCCGACGTCAACAACCACGACCCCGACGCCGAGGAGAAGTTCAAGGAGGCCGCCGAGGCCTACGAGATCCTCTCCGATCCCGAGCGCCGGCAGATCTATGACCGCTACGGTCACGACGGCCTGCGCCGCGGTGGCCAGAGCCCGAACTTCGAGGGCTTCGGCTCGATCTCGGACCTCTTCGAGGCGTTCTTCGGCGGCGGCGGCGGCGGCGCAGGCGGCTTCGGCGGTTTCGGCGGCGGGATGGGGTCGCGCTCGGGCGGCGACGTGCAGGTCGCCGTCGAGATCGACCTCGAGCAGGCCGTCGCCGGCACGCCCGTCGACGTCCGCTACGAGGTCGTCGATCGCTGCGAGCGCTGCCACGGCAACGGCGCCGAGCCGGGGACGCCGATCAAGACCTGCGACCGCTGCAACGGCAACGGCGTCCTGCAGGCGGTCAGCCGCACGCCGTTCGGCCAGATCGCGCGGACTGTCTCCTGCGACGTCTGCGGTGGCGACGGCAAGGTCGCCGAGAAGCGCTGCACGCGCTGCGACGGACGCGGGCGCGAGGTGCTCACGCACACCGTCAGCGTCGACATCCCGGCCGGGATCTCCGAGGGTCAGCGCATCCGCGTCTCCGGGCGCGGTCACGCCGGTGATGCCGGGGGCCCGCCGGGCGACCTGTTCGTGCACGTCTCGATCACGCCCCACGAGCGCTTCCTGCGCGACGGCAACGACCTCGTCACCGTGCTCGACGTGCCCGCGCCGATGGCGGCGCTGGGCACGAAGCTCGCCGTGCCGACGCTCGAGGGGGAGGAGGACCTGCACATCCGCCCGGGTACGCAGCCCGGCGAGGTCTACGAGCTGCGCGGCCGCGGGATGCCGCTGCTGCGCCGGCCCGGGCGCCGCGGCGACATGCGCGTGATCGTCAACGTCGTCATCCCGCGGCAGCTCAGCGACGAGCAGAAGAAGCTCATGCAGCGCCTCGCCGAGACGATGACCGACGCGAACACGAAGTCCGAGGAGTCGATGTTCGCCAAGCTCAAGCGCGTCCTGCACGGGTGACGGCGCGCCGCCGCTCGACCGTCGCCGGCGTCCGGGCCGGCGGCGGAAGCCCGCGATGATCCGGCTCGCGATCCGCGTCTCCCGTGCGGACGCCGAGATCGCGCTCGCGCAGCTGCTCGAGCTTGCGCCGGCGGGCGTCGAGGAGGTCGACCACGGCGACACGATCGAGTACGCCGTCTACGGCGCCGAGGGGGAGCTGCCCGCGCTGCCCGACCTGCGCGCCGCCGCCGGCGCCGCGCTCGTCGGCGTCACGACGACCACGGTCGCCGACGACTGGAGCTCGCGCTGGCGCGAGTTCCACCGCCCCGTCACGGTCGGCGGGAGGCTGCATGTGCGCCCGCCCTGGAGCGAGCCGCCATCCGGCGACCCGCCGCTCGAGGACATCGTCATCGAGCCCAACCAGGCCTTCGGCACCGGCGCCCACCACACGACCCGCCTCTGCCTGGAGGCACTGCTCGAGCTGCGGCCCGCCGGCCCGCTCGTCGACCTCGGCTGCGGCTCGGGGGTGCTGGCGATCGCGGCGGCGCGGCTCGGCTGGGCGCCGGTGCTGGGCATCGACCACGAGCACGAGGCGGTCCTCGCCGCACGCGAGAACGCCGCCCTCAACGGCGTCAGGGTCGAGGTGCGCCACGCGGACCTGCTGCACGGCGGTCGCGCGCCCTGCGCGCCGACGGTCGTGGCGAACCTCCTGCGACCGCTGCTCGAGCACGTCGCGCGGGTCGGCTTCGCGGGCGAGCCGCCGCGCGTGCTGGTCGCGAGCGGCCTGCTGCTCGCCGAGGCCGACGCGATCGCGAACGCGTTCCACAGCGCGCACGGCCTGCGCGAGCGCTCGCGCCGCGAGAGCGGCGAATGGGCGGCGCTCACGCTGGCGCGCTAGCGCCCTGCAGCTCGCGCGACGCCCGCCACGGCCCCGGGGATACCCTGCAGCGTCAGATGGCCTGGAACGTCCTCATCGCCGGCGGCGGGTTCGGCGGCTTCTACGCCGCCCGCACGCTCGCACGCGTGCTGCCGTCGCAGAGCGCCCGCGTGCGCCTCGTGACCGAGGACAACTTCATGCTCTACACGCCGCTGCTGCCGGGCGCGGCGGCCGGCACCCTCGAGCCGCGCCACGTCGTCGTACCGCTGCGCGAGGAGCTCGACAGCTCGATCCACCTTCGGCTCGGCCGGATCACCGGCGCGTCGCCGGAGCGCAACGTCATCCACGTGCGCTCGCTCGACGGCGCCGACGAGGAGCTCGCCTACGACCAGCTGATCGTCGCGCTCGGCTCCGTCAGCCGCACGCTGCCGATCCCCGGCCTCGCCGAGCACGGCCGCGCGCTGAAGTCGCTGCCCGAGGCGATCGCCGTGCGAAACCACGTCATCCGGACGCTCGAGATCGCCGAGACGCTGGAGGACGGCGACGCCCGCCGCGAGTACCTCACCTACGTCTTCGTCGGCGCCGGCTACGCCGGCCTCGAGGGGCTGGCCGAGCTGCAGGACTTCGCCGCCGACGTCATCGGCCTCTACCCGCGCTGCCAGGTCACGGGGATGCGCTGGATCCTCGTCGAGGCCAACGATCGCGTCATGCCGGAGATCAGCCCCAAGCTCGCCGAGTTCGCGGTGCGCGAGCTGCGCGCGCGGGGCATCGAGATCCGCACGAGGACGACGCTCGAGGAGGTCACCGCGCGCAGCGCCCGGCTCAGCGACGGCGAGCTCGTCCCGACGCGGACGCTCGTCTGGACCGCCGGCGTCAAGCCGCATCCCGTCGTGGCGAGCTTCGGCCTGCCGCTCGACGAGCGCGGCCGGATCGACACCGACAGCCGGCTGCAGGTCAAGGGCTTCGACGACGTCTGGGCGATCGGCGACTGCGCCGCGGTGCCCGACCCGGCGCGCAAAGGCCAGCCGTGCCCGCCGACGGCGCAGCACGCGATCCGCCAGGGGCGCGTCGTCGGGCGCAACGTCGCCAATGCGCTCGGCGGCGGCCGACGCGCGCGGAGGTTCACCTACAAGACCAAGGGCGTGTTCGTCGACATGGGCCGGCGCAAGGCGGTCGCGACGAGCGGGCCGATCACGTGGAGCGGCACGCCGGCGTGGCTGCTGGCGCGCACGTACCACCTCGCGATGATGCCGGGGATGGGACGCCGCGCGCGGCTGCTCGTCGATTGGAACATCGGGCTGCTGTTCGGGCGCGACACCGCGGAGCTCGGCCGCATCGGCGAACCGCAGCAGCTCGGAGCGCCGCTCGCCGGCGACACCCCGCCGACCGCGAACGGCGTCGACGGCGTCGACGGCGGCGCGGGCCTGAACCTGCCCGAGAGCAGCGAGAGCCCTGCGCGCTGAGCTCGCGTTGAGCTCGAGCCCCGCCGCAGCCATCGGCGGCGTGCGTATCCTGAACGGCAGATGACGCTGGCCGACACGGTGAAGCAGGACGTCGCCGCCGCGATGCGCGCCGGCGAGAAGCAGCGTGTCGGCGCGTTGCGGCTGGTCCTCAGCGAGCTGCAGAAGGCGGCCAAGGACGGCAAGGGCGACGAGCTGGCCGTGCTGCGGCGCGAGCGCAAGCGGCGCCTCGAGTCGGCCGCGGCCTTCCGCGAGGCCGGACGCGACGAGCTCGCCGACGGCGAGGAGGCCGAGGCGCGCATCATCGAGGCCTACCTGCCCGCCGAGCTCGGCGACGACGAGCTGCATGCGATCGTCGCCGCCGCGGTCGCCGAGACCGGGGCGCGGTCGCCCGCGGAGATGGGTCAGGTGATGAAGGCCGCGATGGCCGTCGTCGGCACCCGCGCCGACGGCAGGCGCGTCTCCGCGCTCGTGCGAGAGGCGCTCAGCCGCTGATGCGCGTCCAGATCGAGCTCTCCAACCAGGCCGCGACCGAGCTCGCCGGCAGCGGCGACGCCGTCCTGCGCGCGCTCGAGGGCCACGTCGCCTGCGATCTGTTCCTGCGCGGCAACGTCGTCACGCTCGACGGCGAGGAGCCTGCCGTCGAGGCCGCCGCGGTCGTCGTGCGCGAGCTCGCCGAGCTGATCGAGCAGGGTCACGACATCGCGCCGGGCACGATCGCCGCCGTGACCGGAGCCCTCGACCAGCACCGCTCGCCCGCCGAGATCCTCGAGGACGTCGTCTGGCGCCATCGCTCCAAGCAGGTCGCGCCGAAGACCGTCAACCAGAAGCGCTACGTCGACTCGATCCGCAAGAACACGATCACGTTCGGGATCGGGCCGGCGGGCACCGGCAAGACGTTCCTCGCGGTCGCGCTCGCCGCCGCGGCGCTCAGCCGCCGGGAGGTCAACCGGATCATCCTCACGCGGCCGGCCGTCGAGGCCGGCGAGCGGCTCGGCTTCCTGCCCGGCGACCTGATGGCGAAGATCGATCCCTACCTGCGGCCGCTGTTCGACGCGCTGCACGACATGCTCGAGGCCGAGAAGGTGGCCGCGTTCCTCGAGCGCGGGCAGATCGAGGTCGCGCCGCTGGCGTTCATGCGCGGACGCACCCTCAACGACAGCTTCATCATCCTCGACGAGGCGCAGAACACGACGCCCGAGCAGATGAAGATGATCCTCACGCGGCTGGGCTTCAACTCCAAGATGGTCGTCACCGGAGACGTGACGCAGATCGACCTGCCCAAGCACGAGGGCTCCGGTCTCGTCGTGATCAACGACATCCTCCAGGGCATCGAGGGAATCGAGTTCGTGCGCTTCGGCGGCGAGGACGTCGTCCGCCACCGGCTCGTGCAGCGGATCGTCGAGGCCTACGCGCTGCACGCGGAGAGCCAGACGTCCGAGCTGCGCCCCGCCGACCGTCGCCGGGCCTAGATGGCCGGCTCCACGATCGTCTAGCGATGACCGACGCACTCGAGATCGAGGTCGTCGGCCTCGGGGGGCCGATCCTGCCCCTGGAGGAGATCGAGCGCCTGCTGGCGCTCGCGCTCGGCTCGGCGGGCATCGACAGCGGCCACGTCGCCGTCGAGTTCGTCAGCCCGCAGCGGATCGCCGAGCTCAACGTCGAGCATCGCGCCAGAAGCGGGCCCACCGACGTCCTGTCGTTTCCGATCGACGGCAGCGAGCCGGTGGGCGGACCGCGCGAGCTCGGCGACATCGTCATCTGCCCCGAGCACACCGCCGATCTGCGCGAGGCGATCGTCCACGGCGCCCTGCACCTGACCGGGATGGACCACGAGACCGACGACGGCGAGATGCTCGCCGTGCAGAGCGAGATCATGTCCTGGGTGTCTCCCGGCGCCGAGCCGTGAGCACCCGCGCCGGCTTCGTCGCGCTCGCCGGACGGCCGAACGTCGGCAAGTCGACGCTCGTCAACGCGATCGTCGGTCACAAGATCGCGATCGTCTCCGACAAGCCGCAGACGACGCGGCGCGCGATCCGCGGGATCGCGATGCGCGGCGACGCCCAGCTCGTGCTCGTCGACCTGCCCGGCGTGCAGCGCCCGCGCGACGCGCTGACGCAGCGGATGCAGTCGCGCGTCGAGCGCGAGTTCGTCGACGCCGACGCCGCGCTGCTGCTGCTCAACGGCGAGCAGGGCGTCGGCCCCGGGGACCGCTTCATCGCGGGCGCGCTGCAGCGCGCCAGCGTCCCGGTCGCGATCGTCGTCAACAAGATCGACCGCCTCGATCGCGCCCACACGATGGCGGCGCTGCAGGCCGCCGCGGAGCTCGGCGTGTCCGACGAGATCTTTCCTCTGTCGGCGCGCAAGGGGACCGGTGTCGAGGCGCTCGTAGCGCACCTCGTCGAGCTGCTGCCCGAGGGCCCGCACCTGTTCGACGACGCGGACCCGAGCGACCAGCCGGAGTCGGTGCTGCTGGCCGAGCTGATCCGCGAGCAGATCCTGCGCCGCACCTTCCAGGAGGTCCCGCACGCCGTCGAGGTCCACGTCGAGGACATCGACGACAGCCGCGAGGACCTGACCCGCGTCACGGCGCTCGCCTGGGTCGAGTCCGAGTCCCAGAAGGGCATCCTGATCGGCGCCCACGGCCGCATGATCAAGGCGATCGGCACCGCCGCGCGACGCGAGCTGGAGCGCGAGCTCGGCACGCACGTGCACCTCGATCTCGCCGTCCGCGTGCGCCGCGGATGGCGCGCCGACGACGGCCTGCTCGACCGGCTGGGCATCGAGTAGCCCGCGCCGGCGTAAGACCGGCGGCAGGCACGACACTAGAGTCCGAGCGATGAGCCAACGCGACGTGGACATCCTGCTGATCGGCGGCGGCATCGCATCGGCCGCCGCAGCCGCCGAGCTGCGCGCCGGTGGCTTCGACGGCTCGATCACCCTCGCCACCCGCGAGCAGGACGCGCCCTACCACCGCCCACCGATCACCAAGGGCTACCTGCAGGGACGCGAGCAACGCGCCTCGACGCTCGTGCATCCGCAGCCGTGGTGGGCCGACCACGACGTCGAGCTGCTGACGCGCACGCCCGTCATGGACCTCGACACCGACGCGCGCACCGCCAAGCTCGGCCGCGAGGTCGTCGGCTTCGGCCAGGCGCTCGTCGCGACCGGGGCGATGGTCCGCCGCCTGCGGGCGGACGGCGCGCAGCGCGACGGCATCCACTACCTGCGGACGCTCGGCAACGCCGACGCCCTGCGCGAGGAGGTCGAGCAGGCCGAGCGCGTGGCGGTCGTCGGCGGCTCGTACATCGCCACCGAGGTCGCCGCGTCGCTGACGCTGCTCGGCCGGCGGTGCACGCTCGTGATGCAGGAGGCGCTGCCGACCGAGCGCGGCTTCGGCCCGGTCGTGGGCCGCTTCGTGCGCGACCTGCTGCTGTCGCACGGCGTCGAGATCGTCGCCGAGGCCGACGTGGTGCAGTTCGCGGGCGCGGGCGACGATGGGCACGTGCAGGCGGTCGTGTGCGACGACGGCCGGCGGATCGACGCAGACGTCGTCGTCGTCGGCGTCGGCGCGACGCCCGACGTGATGCTGGCCCGCAAGGCCGGGCTCGCGCTCGGCGAGACGGGCGGCGTCGCCTGCGACGGCAACCTGCGCACCTCGGTCGAGGGGATCTTCGCCGCCGGCGACATGTGCGAGTACGACAGCGCCGTCCACGGCCGGCGGCTGCGGATCGAGCACGAGGAGGTCGCCGCCGGGCAGGGCCGCCACGTCGCAAGGGCGATGCTCGGCGCCGGCTGGCCGTACTCCGAGGTGCCGTACTTCTGGTCGGACCTCGCTGACTGGGCGACGATCGAGTACGTCGGTCCGGCGGCGCGATGGGACGAGGAGATCGTCCGCGGCGACCCCGCCAGCGGCAGCTTCAGCGTCTTCTACCTCGACGCAGGCAGGATCGTGGCGGGGGCGGCCGTCGACCGCGCCGACGACCTCGCGGCGGCGCGCTCGTTCATCGCCGAGGGCGCGGGCGCCGAGGCGCTTCGCCAGTTGGCTTAGCGGCCGCGCGGGCGGCCGTGGCCGGACGCCCGCCGCGCGGTCGCGACCGTCAGGCGAGCGGGCTGCCGGCGATGCGCTGGGCGGCGGCGCGGACGACGGGCGACAGCGAGCTCGGCGGGGAGCCCAGTCGCGACGCGGCAGGGCCGGCCTGCGGGATCACGTAGGCGCCGAGCGTCGCGTACTCCTGCGACGGGGCGGGGGCGCGCGAGCTGGTCGTCGCATCGGGGCTCTGCATGGGCTCGGCCGCGTACCCGCGGCGTCCGAAGAGGTTGCTCAGCATCGTTCCTCCTCTCTTGACCGATGGCCATGTCCACGGTCGTCGATAGGACGCCGTCCCTCTGGTGTAAACCTCGCCGCGGCCCGCGACGCGGTCGCGCCGAGGTCGGCGCACCGCAGCCGCGCGTTGCGACGTGCGCGCGGGCGAGCGGCGGGCACAATGGGGCGATGACCCGAATCGACGAGACGCGCCTGCCGGGGATCGGCATCCGCCACGACTTCGTGACGGCCGCGGGAACACGGATCGGCGTGATCACCTACCGCGACGGGCGCCGCGAGCTCGTCGTCTTCGCCGAGGGCGACCCCGACGAGTGCCGCGCCAGCGTCGAGCTCGACGAGGAGGACGCCCACGCGCTGGCGGACATGCTCGGCGGATCGCAGATCATCGAGCACCTCGAGCCCGATCGGGAGCCACCGCCGGCCTAGATCCTCCCACCAGCCGTGCTCATCACCGCAGCGACGACCGGCCCCGTCGCGCCGTTCCTCGTCGAGGTCGGCGTCCTCGTCGCCGCGCTCGCGGCCGTCGCGCGGCTGGCGAGCGCGCTGCGGATACCGGCCGTGCCGCTGTACCTGCTTGTCGGCGTGGCGGCCAGCGGCGGCGGCGTGCTGCCGCTGGGCTTCAGCGCCGAGTTCGTCGCCGCCGGCGCGCAGATCGGCGTGCTGCTGCTGTTGTTCATGCTCGGGCTCGAGTTCTCGGGCGCCGACATCGCGGCGAGCCTGCGCAGCGGTCGTGCGGCGTCGGCGGTGGACTGCCTCAACGCACTCCCGGGGCTGCTCGTGGGGCTGGCGCTCGGTTGGTCGCCGGCGGCGGCGTTCCTGCTGGCCGGCGCGACGTACGCGTCGTCGTCGGGGATCGTCGCGAAGCTGCTCGACGAGCTCGATCGCGTCGGCAACCGCGAGACGCCGATCGTGCTCGGCGTGCTGGTGGCGGAGGACATCGCGATGGCGGCGATCCTGCCGGTCGCGGCGGTGCTCGTCTCCGGCGAGCCGCTCCTGCGCGCCGCTCCGATCGCGGCAGCCGCGCTGACCGTGGCCGGTCTCGCGCTGGTCGTCGCCGTGCGCTACGGCCATCGCCTCAGCCGTCTGCTCGGCCACAGCTCCGACGAGGCGGTGCTGCTGTCGGTGCTCGGGCTCGTGCTGCTCGTCGGAGCCGCCGCCGAGGCGGCGAACATCTCCGCGGCGATCGGCGCGTTCCTCGTCGGCACGGCCCTGTCCGATCCGGTCGCCGACCGTGCGCGGCAGCTCATGCGCCCGCTGCGCGACGTGTTCGCCGCGACCTTCTTCGTGTTCTTCGGCCTGCGCATCGACGCCGGCGCGCTCGGGTCGGTGATCGCGGCGGCCGTGCTGCTGTGGCTGCTCAGCGGCGCGCTGAAGGTCGCGACCGGGTGGTGGGCCGCGCGACGTGCCGGGATCGGGCCCCGCGGAGCCGCGCGCGCGGGGACCGCGCTCGTCGCGCGCGGCGAGTTCTCGATCCTGCTCGCCCAGCTGGGGGTGGCGGCGGGCCTCGAGCCGCAGCTCGGCCCGCTCGCGGCGGCGTACGTGCTGCTGTGCGCGATCAGCGGTCCGCTGCTCGCGCGCGGCTCGGACGCGATAGTCGACGCGCTGCGCGTCGGGCGTCCGCGCACGACGAGCTCCAGCGGGACGGCGAGCTAGGGCGCCCGTCCCGGGTGCCGGCCCTCACGGCGGCTCGTCGGCCGCCGCCCCCGCCGCCGCCCCCGCCGCCGCCGCGAGCTTGCTCAGCGCGCGGCGCTCGATCTGGCGCACGCGCTCGCCGCTCAGCCCCAGCGCGTCGCCGACGGCACGCAGCGACTGCTCCTCACCGTCCTCGTTGAGGCCGTACCGCGCGCGCAGCACGTCGCGCTCGCGCTCGGACAGGCCGGCCAGCAGCGCGCGCAGCTCCTCGACCTCGACGGCGTCGAGCACCCGCTCGTACTCGTCCTCCGCGAGCGGGTCGACGAGCAGCTCGCCGAAGGTGCCGATGTCGTGCTGCGAGCTGCCGGCCGGCTCCTGCGTCGACCGCGGCGAGCGCTCCGTCGCGAGCAGGTCGTCGACCTGGTCGGTCGACAGTCCGCTGCGCGTCGCCAGCTCGTCGCGGGTCGGCTCGCGACCACGTTCCTGGACGGCCTCGTGATGGGCCTGCTTGAGGCGCGCGAGATGACGCAGGGCGCGGTCGGAGAGGACCACGGGACGCGTCAGCTCGGCGACGAGCTGCTGCATCGCCTGGCGAACCCACCACGTCGCGTAGCCCCAGAACGGGACGCCGCGGTCGGGATCGAAGCGCTCGACGGCGCGCAGCAGCCCGACGACTCCTTCCTGCAGCAGCTCCAGGCGCTGCACATGCCCGCTGCGGTAGGTGCGAGCCGTCGTCGAGATCAGCGGCATGAACGCTCCGACGAGCTGCGCGCGGGCGGTGCGATCGCCGCTCTTGGCAGCGAGCACGAGCTCGCGCTCTGCGTCCTGCGACAGCGGCGCACGGGGGCCGACGACCTCCGCGCAGCCGGTCGCTCCGATCTCGCGCCGCGGGCCGCGCCGCCCGAGGTCGCGGGCGAGATCGCGGTCCAGCCGCCGGCCGCGCGAGATCTCCGCTCGCAGCTGCTCGACGCCCTCGGGCGGCGTGCCGGTCTGCGATCGCGCTGACGTGAAGCCGGGCATGGCAGCAACCTCGCTCGTGCCGACGATCGTGCCCTCCCGGCAAGCCTAGCCACGACCGCCCGTCGTCGCGCGGGTTGCATCCGGCCCGGCCGCGGCCTATTGAAGACCGTGCCGCCGGCGCCGACCGGTGGCGCAGGCGTCAGCAACGAGAGGAGTGATCGCATGGCACTGCCGATTCTGCGTCGTAACCAGGCCGAGGACCGCGCCGCGACGGCGCCGGCGCGGCCGGCGCGCCCGGACATGTGGCGCGAGCTCGAGGAGCTGCGCGACCGGCTCGACAGCGTGATCGAGTCGATCTGGCAGCCGCTCGGCGGCACGGCTGGGAGCGGGCCGGGCTGGGTGCCCGCGGTCGACGTCGAGGAGGCCGACGACGCCTGGATCGTCGAGGCCGAGCTGCCCGGCGTGAAGGAGAAGGACATCGCCCTCGAGCTGCACGGCACCGAGCTGAGCATCAGCGGTGAGATCGAGGAGCGCGAGCGCCGCGGCATCCTGCGCCGCTCGTCGCGCCGCGTCGGCCACTTCGACTATCGCGTCAACCTGCCCGGCGTCGGCGAGTCCGAAGAGGTACAGGCCACGCTCCAGCATGGTGTCCTGACCGTGCGCGTGCCCAAGCCCGAGCACGCGAGGCGGCGCCGCATCGCGATCAACCGGGGCTGATCGGCAAAGTCTCGCGATCTCCTGCCAACCTCGCGGCGCGACGGCGGTTAGGACATCAACGGAGAACTTACGCAAGGGAGAACGATGCTCAAGAACGCACGGACGATCGCAATGCTGGTGGCCGCAGGCTCGCTGCTCGCCGCTCCGGCGGCAGGGCTTGCTGCCAAGGGCGGAAACTCCGCGACGGCCAAGGCCAAGGCGACTGCCAAGGCCAAGGCCAAGGCGAAGGCCAAGGCGAAGGCCTGCTCGAAGACGCTCAGCGTCGGCTACCAGGTCAACGGTACGTTCGTCAGCGCCGTCGCCGACGATCCCGCCACGACCGACGTCAACGAGGCGACGATCACGCTGAAGGTCACGTCGGCCAACAGCCACGCCGCCAAGTCGGGCGAGATCGACGATCAGAACGCTTCCAAGAAGGGCGTCCAGGTCAAGGGCGCGACGATGACCGTCGCCGCCACCGACGCCTTCACGCTGAAGCTCAACGGCTACGAGGGCACCGACACGCCGTCCGTCGGCGACCGCGTCAAGGTCAGCGGCCGGATCAAGCTGACCAAGAAGGCGTGCGCGCCGGCCGGCACGAGCACCGCCGACCGCTACGCGGCGCCGGACGTGAAGAAGGTCACGCTCAGCAACCGTGACGCCGACGCGTAGGAGATCCGCTCCGGGCTGACAGCTCGGAGCACTGCATGCGACGGCCGCTCCCTTTCCGGGGCGGCCGTCGTCGTCTGCGCCGGTTCGCGCCCGCCGCGACCCCGCGCCAGCGCCCGCCTGGGAGCCTGTCGCGGAGGTCCTCGGCTCCGACGGCCTTCACGACAGACTCCTAGACTCACAGGCTCATGGAGATCGCCTACGACCGGCAGGGGCTCGTGCCCGTCATCGTGCAGGACTGGCTGACAGGCGAGGTCCTGACGCTCGCCTACGCCAACGCGGAGGCGGTGCGCCGCACGCGCGAGAGCGGCGAGCTTCACCTCTACAGCCGCTCGCGCCAGGCGCAGTGGCACAAGGGCGCCACGAGCGGCAACACGCAGGCGGTCCGCGCCCTGCGGCTGGACTGCGACGGCGACGCGCTGCTGGCGCTCGTCGAGCCCGCCGGCCCCGCCTGCCACACCGGCGAGCGCATGTGCTTTCACCACGGCGCGCTCGAGCCGCCCGCGCCGCACGAGGCGCTGCCGGCGCTCGAGCGCACGCTCGCCGCGCGCGCCGCCGAGCGTCCCGCCGGCTCGTACACCGTGACGCTGCTCGACGATCCCGGTCTCGCGGGCGACAAGGTGCGCGAGGAGGCCGAGGAGGTCACGCGCGCCGCGCG
>JBKHXR010000058.1:0-40350 GCA_046565905.1 Thermoleophilia bacterium
GCCAGCCCGGCGGGCCCGGAGCCCACGACCGCAACCTTCTTCCCCGTCAGCATGGCGGGCGGCTCCGGGCGGACCCAGCCCTCGTCCCAGGCATGATCGATGATCGTGCACTCGATCTGCTTGATCGTGACCGGGTCCTGGTTGATGCCCAGCACGCACGCGGACTCGCACGGCGCCGGGCAGATCCGCCCGGTGAACTCGGGGAAGTTGTTCGTGGCGTGCAGCCGGTCGATCGCGTCACGCCAGTGGTCGCGGTAGACGAGGTCGTTCCAGTCGGGGATCAGATTGCCCAGCGGGCAGCCGTTGTGACAGAACGGGATCCCGCACTCCATGCAGCGCGCCCCCTGCGCGGCGAGCTCCTCGTCGGACCGGCGGATGAGGAACTCCTCGTAGTCCCTGGCGCGCTCTGCGGGATCGCGGTACGGCACGCCGGCGCGCTCGATCTTCAGAAAGGCTCCGACCTCACCCATCAGCAACCACCCCTACTCCCCGTCGCCCTTACGCGTGTGCGGTGCGCCGACGACGTCGACGGCCTCGCCCTTGAACTCGTCGGCGCGCGGAGCGGCGACCGGGCTCCCATTCGAGGCGGCCGCCTCGGCTGCCGCACGCTCGGCGAGCACGCGCTTGTAGTCGGTCGGGTAGATCTTCACGAAGCGCGGCAGCAGCTCGTCCCATGAGTCGAGCACGCGCCGCCCGACGGGTGAGTCCGTGCGGTCGACGTGCTCTGCGATGAGCGCGCGCACCTCGATCGCGTCGCCCTCGTCGAGCTCCTCCAGTTGGTCGCGCATCTCCGGGTTGACGCGCCCCGCGAAGCCGCCGTCCTCGTCGAGCACGAAGGCCAGCCCGCCGCTCATGCCGGCCACGAAGTTGCGCCCCGTCTGCCCGAGCACGACGACGCGCCCGCCGGTCATGTACTCGCAGCCGTGGTCGCCGACGCCCTCGATGACCGCGCTCGCGCCGGAGTTGCGCACGGCGAAGCGCTCGCCGGCCATGCCGCGCGCGAAGAACTTGCCGCTGGTCGCGCCGTACAGGACGGTGTTGCCGATGATGACGTTCTCCTCGGCGCGGTAGGTCGCGCCGTCGGGCGGCATGATCGCCACGGTGCCGCCGGAGAGCCCCTTGCCGGTGTAGTCGTTGGCGTGGCCGTGCAGCGTGAACTCCACGCCCGGCGCGAGCCACCCCCCGAACGACTGCCCGGCGGAGCCGTCGAACCGGACCTTGATCGAGCCGCTCGGCAGCCCTTCGGCGCCGTGCCGCTTGGCGATGTGGCTGGAGAGGATGCCGCCGACGCAGCGGTTGACGTTGCGGATCTCGCGCTCGATCCGCACGGGCGTGCCGCCGTCCAGCGCGGCGGCGGAGGCGTCGACGAGATCCCAGTCCAGCGCATCGTCGAGCACGGGCTCCTGCGGGCGCACGCACCTGCGCGGCGCGCCCTCGGGCAGCGCCGGCGTCGCGAGGATGTTCGTCAGGTCGACGCCGCGCGCCTTCCAGTGCTCGATCGCCTCGTCCTGCACGAGCAGGTCCGAGCGGCCGATCAGCTCGTCCATCGAGCGGATGCCGAGCGACGCCATGATCTGGCGCACCTCCTCGGCGACGAAGAAGAAGTAGTTGACGACGTGCTCGGGCGTGCCCTTGAAGCGCCTGCGCAGCTCTGGGTCCTGCGTCGCGATGCCGACCGGGCACGTGTTCAGGTGGCAGGCGCGCATCATGATGCAGCCCGCCGCGATCAGCGGCGCGGTCGAGAAGCCCATCTCGTCGGCGCCGAGCATCGCTGCGATCACGACGTCGCGGCCCGTCTTCAGCTGGCCGTCGGTCTGGACGATGATCCGCGAGCGCAGATCGTTGCGCAGCAGCGTCTGCTGCGTCTCGGCGAGGCCGATCTCCCACGGCACGCCGGCCGCCTGGATCGAGCTCAGCGGCGAGGCGCCGGTGCCGCCGTCGTGGCCGGCGATCAGGACGTGGTCGGCGTTGGCCTTCGCGACGCCCGCGGCGACCGTGCCGACGCCGACCTCGGAGACGAGCTTCACCGATACGTGCGCGCTCGGGTTCGCGCAGCGCAGGTCGTAGATCAGCTGCTTGAGATCCTCGATCGAGTAGATGTCGTGGTGCGGCGGCGGCGAGATCAGGCCCACGCCCGGCGTCGTGTGGCGCACGCCGCCGATGTAGGCGTCGACCTTGTGGCCGGGCAGCTGGCCGCCCTCGCCCGGCTTGGCGCCCTGGGCCATCTTGATCTGCAGCTGATCGGAGTTGACGAGGTAGTGGATCGTCACGCCGAAGCGGCCGCTGGCGACCTGCTTGATCGCCGACCGGCGCGAGTCGCCGTTGGCGTCGGGCGTGAAGCGGACCGGGTCCTCGCCGCCCTCGCCGGTGTTGGACTTGCCGCCGAGGCGGTTCATCGCGATCGCCAGCGTCTCGTGCGACTCCCGCGAGATCGAGCCCAGCGACATCGCGCCCGTGGCGAAGCGCCTGACGATCTCCTTGGCCGGCTCGACCTCGTCGAGCGGCACGGGCTGCACGCCCTCGCTCCTGAACCTCATCAGGCCGCGCAGCGTCGCCTTGCGGGCGGCGTCGTCGTTGACCAGCCGCGCGTACTCGTCGTACTTCTCCTGCGAACTGCCGTTCGGCGAGCGGACGGCGTGCTGCAGCAGCGCGACCGTCTCCGGGTTCCACATGTGGTGCTCGCCGTCGCGGCGCCAGGCGTAGATGCCGCCGACCGGCAGCAGCCTCTCGTGGTCGGCGGGGTAGGCCTCGGCATGGCGGTCGAGCGTCTCGCGGGCGAGCACGTCGATGCCGATCCCGCCGATCCGCGACGCCGTACCGGTGAAGTGGCGGTCGATGAGGCCCTTCTCGAGGCCGACGGCCTCGAAGATCTGCGCTCCGCAGTAGGACTGCGTCGTCGAGATGCCCATCTTGGAGATCGTCTTCAGCAGGCCCTTGCCGATCGCCTTGACGACGTTGCGCTCGGCCTTGTCGGCCTCCTCGACCCCGGCGACGCGGCCGTCGGCGACCATCTCGTCGACGGTGTCGAGCAGCAGGTAGGGGTTGATCGCCTCGCATCCGTAGCCGATCAGGGTCGCCATGTGGTGCACCTCGCGCGGCTCGCCGGACTCGAGCACGAGGCCCGTGCGCAGCCGCGTGCCCTCGCGCACGAGATGCTCGTGGACGGCGGCGACGGCGAGCAGCGACGGGATCGGGGCGCGGCGCGGGCCGACCTGGCGGTCGGAGAGGATCAGGACGCTGACGCCGGCGGCGACGGCGTCGTGCGCGTCGTCCTGGAGCTTGGCCAGCGCGGCCCTCATCGCGCCCGGTCCGTCCTCGATCGGCCATGTGATGTCGAGCGTGTGCGCGCGGAAGATCTCGTCGTGCACCATGCGCAGCGTCTCGAGCTCGTGGTTGCGCAGGATCGGCTGGTCGAGGATCAGCTTGTGGGCGTGCTCGGGCGTCTCGGCGAGCAGGTTCTTCTCGCCGCCGATCGCGGTCGCCAGCGACATGACGATCGACTCGCGGATCGGATCGATCGGCGGGTTGGTGACCTGCGCGAAGAGCTGCTTGAAGTAGGAGAACAGCGGCGGGCGGCGGTCGGACAGGACGGCCAGGGCGTTGTCGTTGCCCATCGAGCCGATCGGCTCGGCGCCCGTGGCGGCCATCGGCGCGATCAGCACGCGCACGTCCTCCTGCGTGTAGCCGAAGGCGAGCTGGCGCAGGGCGGTCGGCTGCAGGCCGGTCATCGTGACGTGCGCCTCGGCGAGGTCGTCGAAGTGGATCGTGTTGCTGTCGAACCACTCGCCGTAGGGCCGCTGCGTCGCGACCTCCCGCTTGATCTCCTCGTCCTCGACGATGCGGTGTCGCTCGAGGTCGACGAGGAACAGCTTGCCGGGCGCCAGCCGGCCGAGGCGCTTGACCTCCTCGGTCCTGATCGGCAGCAGGCCGGCCTCCGAGCCGAGCACCACGAGGCCGTCGTGCGTCTCGACCCAGCGGCCCGGGCGCAGCCCGTTGCGATCGAGCGTCGCGCCGACGATCGAGCCGTTCGTGAACGCGACGGCGGCGGGGCCGTCCCACGGCTCCATCAGGCAGGAGTGGAAGGCGTAGAAGCCCTTGAGGTCGTCGGGCAGGTCGTCGCGCCCGGCGTAGGCCTCGGGGATCATCATCATCACGGCGTGCGGCAGGCTGCGGCCGGCGAGCATGAGCAGCTCGAGCACGTTGTCGAACGTCGCGGTGTCCGAGTTGCCCGGCACGACGATCGGCATGATCTTCTGCAGATCCAGCCCGAACAGCTCCGACGCGAGCTGCGACTCGCGCGCGCGCATCCAGTTGACGTTGCCCATCAGCGTGTTGATCTCACCGTTGTGCGCGATCACGCGGTACGGGTGCGCCAGCGGCCAGCTCGGGAACGTGTTCGTCGAGAAGCGCGAGTGCACGAGCGCCATCGCGCTGGCCATCCTCGGATGGCTGAGGTCGGGGAAGAAGCCTCGCACCTGATCGGGAACGAGCATCCCCTTGTAGACGAGCGTGCGCGAGGAGAACGAGGCGATGTAGAGGTCCGGGCCGGCTGCCAGCTCGCAGATGCGGCGGATGACGTAGAGCTTGCGCTCGAAGCCGTCCTGGTTGTTCTCGAAGCCCGGTCCGGCCTCGACGATCAGCTGGCGCATGACGGGGCGCGTCTCGTCGGCGGTCTCGCCGACGTACTCGGTGTCGACGGGGATGTCGCGCCAGCCCAGCACGCGCTGTCCCTCGACCCGGACGTTGAGCTCCAGCAGCGCCTCGAGCTTCGCGCGCCGTTCGTCGTCGGTCGGCAGGAAGCACACCGCGACGCCGTAGCGGCCGCGCTCGGGAAGCTCGAAGTCGACGACCGCGCGGAAGAACGCGTCGGGCATCTGCAGCAGCATCCCGGCGCCGTCGCCCGTGCGCGCGTCGGCGCCGGTGGCACCGCGGTGCTCGAGGTTCTCGACGGCCCGCAGGCCCATGTCGACGACCTCGTGCGAGGGCACGTTGTCCAGGCGGGCGACGAGCGCGACGCCGCACGCATCGTGCTCATAGCGAGGGTCGTAGAGGCCAGCGGCCTGCGAGGGCGGAGTCTTCATGCTCATGAGAGTGCCTCCAAAGGCGGCGCGCCGGCACTGTGAGGCGGCGCCACAAGGGTAGCAGCGGGCAGGCGCCGAATACCGCGGCCATGGCCCGCGCTGCACGACCCGTGACGGTGCTTTCGACGGGCGGCACGATCGCAATGTCTGGCGCGCGCGCGAGGCCCGCGCTCGACGCCGAGGCGCTGATCGCCGCCGTCCCGGCGCTCGCGCGCGTCGCCGGCCTGCGGGCCCGCTCGCTCCGCGCGCTGCCGGGCGCGCACCTCGGCGCCGCCGACGCGCTCGCGATCGCCCGCGCCGCACTCGCCGAGGCCGCGGCCGGGCGGGGCGTCGTCATCACCCACGGCACGGACACGCTCGAGGAGACGGCCGTCCTCTGCGACGTCCTGCACGGGCGCGCGGAGCCGATCGTGCTCACCGGCGCGATCAGGCCGGCCGGCGCGCCGGGCGCCGACGGCCCTGCGAACCTGCTCGACGCCGTCGCCGCCGCCGGAGCTCCGCAGGCCGCCGGGCTCGGTGCGATCGTCGCCTTCGGCGGCGAGCTGCACGCCGCCCGCGCCGTGCGCAAGGTCGCCTCGATCTCCCCGCGGGCGTTCGGCTCGCCGGCGAGCGGTCCGCTGGGCAGCATCGCCGAGGGCCGGGTACGGATCGCCGCGCGTCCCGTGCGCCCCGACGCGCCGCTGCCGGTGCCCCGCGCGCTGGACGCCGACGTGCCGATCGTGCCGACCTTCCTCGGCGACGACGGCGCCGGCCTGCGCGCCGCGCTGCGCGACGGCGCAGACGCGATCGCCTTCGTCGCGTTCGGCGCGGGGCATGTCGCCCCGCCTGTGCTCGCGGCGCTGCGCGACGCGGCGGCGGCGGTGCCCGTCGCGCTCACCGTCCGACCCGAACGCGGCGCGCTGCTGCACGAGACCTACGGCTTCGACGGCGCCGAGCGCGACCTGCGTGCGAGCGGCGCGCTGCCGGCGGCCGCGCTGTCGCCGCAGGCGGCGCGGATGATCCTGCTGGTGGGCCTCGCAGGCGGTTGCGACAGGACCGTCGTCGCGCGCGCGCTCGACGTCGAGGCCTGAGTCGCCCCAGTATGGACGTCGTCCGGGTGTCGGACCTCCGCCGCGGGCGTCCGGCGTCTATCCTCCCCCGCGGATCAGGCTGATCCATGCTTACGCCAACTTCGCGAGCCGGGACGAGAGTGAAACGCGATCTGCACGGGCACCATGGCCGGTGACGGCTCGGACGGGGCCGTTTCCGTCCATACCGAAGGGGTGACCGCCACGCCCGATCTAGAGCTCAAGCTGCCGGCACGCGCCGAGAATGTCGCGGTCGTCCGGCACGCGTTCGGCGGCTTCGCCGAGGCGCTGACCGTCGATGAGCAGACGCTCGCCGACATCAAGCTCGCGGTCACCGAGGCTTGCACGAACGTCGTCATCCACGCCTACGAGGACGGCAAGGAGGGCGATCTCGAGGTCGATGCGAGCATCGACGGCGAGCGCCTGACCGTCGTGATCCGCGACAACGGCCGCGGCATCGTGCCGCGGCCCGACTCCCCCGGCCTCGGCCTCGGACTGCCGCTGATCGCGACGCTCGCCGAGTCGCTCGAGCTCGGCAAGGACAACGGCGACCACACGGAGGTGCGGATGACGTTTCGTCTCGACGAGGATCGCGGCGAGCTGTGAGCCCGCCCGCGAACGGCGTCTTCAACCAGGCCTGGGTGGGTGTCGCGAGCGGCCCGCTGAGCGCTCCCGTCCTCGGCCGCGTCATCGGCATGCTGGCCGCGCGCGCGGACTGCCCGATCGATCGCCTCGACGACGCGCTGCTCGTCGCCGACGCCGTCGCTGCGAAGGGCGGCGGATTCAGCGCCGACGGCCGCATCCGGGCGCAGGTCGTGGCGCGCATGGGGTCGGTCGAGATGCAGATCGGCCCGCTGCGCGACGGCGGAGCGCAGGGCCTGATCGACTCCGCCGCGCTCCCCGGCGTGGGCAACGTGCTCCAGCGCGTCACCGACGAGCTCGAGCCCTTCGAGGGCGACGACGGCGACGAGTACCTGATCATCCGCCTTGACTTCGACGCGCAACGGCCGTCAACGACCGACAGGATGGAGAGCGATGTCACCTGAGTTCGCGATCACCGAGCACCCGATCGACGGGGAGCGCCACGTGCTTGCTGTGCGCGGGGAGATCGATCTCTTCACCGCACCCGAGCTCAAGCAGGTCCTCGCCGAGTCGATCGAGGCGGGCCGCGTCCGGATCGTCGTCGACCTCACCGACACGACGTTCCTGGACTCGACCGCGCTGGGCGTGCTGATCGGTGCGGTGAAGCGGCTGCGCTCGCGCGAAGGCTCGCTGGCGATCGTCAACGTCGACGACAACATCTCCAAGACCTTCGAGATCACCGGTCTAGATCAGATCTTCACGATCGTGTCGACACGCGCCGAAGCCGTCGACGCCGTCGACTCGGCACGCGACGCGACCGGCTGAGCGTCGGCGCAGGTCAGTCCTCCAGCAGCTCCAGCACGGCCTGCTCGACCGGCCCCTGGATCGCCGTCGTGTCGGGCTCCGCGCCGATCAGCTCCAGCGCGATCGTCTGCCCGTCGCTGTAGCGGTCGAATATGCGCGGGTCGATATAGGAGCTGCGCGCCACCGTCGGCGTGTTGCCGAGGTAGAAGGCGACCTCCTTGACGGCGCGCACGATCGCCCGCTTGCGCGCGGTCGGGCTGAGCTGCTCGGGCTGAGTGACCGCCAGGCCGACGGCGGCGAGCACCGTCGCGCCCCACGTACGGAAGTCCTTGGCGGAGATGTCGCGCCCCGTCGCGGCCTTCAGGTAGGCGTTGATGTCCGGTGAGCGGACGTCGTACCAGCGCCCCCGGCGCTTGTAGGCCAGCAGCTCGTCGCCCCCGCTGCGCCGGCGCTTCAGCGTCCCGACGATCTCGGCGACCGCGGGATCGACGACCGCCTGCACGCGCCGCTTGCTCTCCTTCGCGACGTAGTCGAAGCAGACCGTCTCGGCGTCCAGCGTCACGTGGCTCTTGAGCATCGTCGCCAGGCCGTAGGTCTCGTTCGTGACGGCGTACTCCTCCGAGCCGATCCTGAAGAAGCCGCGGTCCAGCAGTCGCGCGGCGCAGGCCAGCACCTGCTCGCGCGACATGTCGCCGAGCGCGATGTCGCGGTCGACGACCGAGCGCAGCGCCGGCAGCGACCGCGCGAAGGCGACCATGTCGTCGAACTTCTCCTGCTCGCGGCGCTCGCGCCAGCGCGGGTGGTAGAGGTACTGTTTGCGCCCGCGCGCGTCGACGCCGGTCGCCTGGATGTGGCCGAAGGGGTCGGGCGAGATCCAGACGTCCCTCCATGCCGGCGGGATGACGAGCGAGGTGATCCGCCCGATGATCTCGGGGTCGGTGATCCGCGCGTCCTCCTCGTCGCGGTAGACGAAGCCCTTGCCGCAGCGCCGGCGCGCGTAGCCGGGCGCGCCGAGGTTCGATCGGCGCAGGCGCCGAGAGCGCGTGGGTGTGAGCGCGGCGGTGGCCATCGGCGCCGAGGGGCTGTACCCGGCGCTGCGCCGGCTAACGCTTGGCTGCGGTCTTCTTCGCGGCCGGCTTCTTCGCCGCGGCCTTCTTGCCGGCCGGCTTCTTCTTGGCCTCCGCGCCGCCGTCGCCCTCCCGCGCCTTGACGGCGTCGAGGCTCGCCTTCAGCGCCGACATGAGGTCCGGGACCTCGGCCTCGTCCTCGTCGGCGGCCGGCTGGACGGCGATCTCCTTGCCCTCGGCCTTGCGCTCGACGAGGGCGAGGACCTCCTCGCGGTACGTGTCGCGGTACTTGTCCGCGTCGAACGTGCCCGCCAGCGAGTCGACGAGCTGCTTGGCGATGTCGAGCTCGCGCGCGTTGACCTCGACGTCCTCGACGGCGCCCAGCTCGTCGATCGTCGCCGAGTCGATCACCTCGTCGGGATAGACCATCGTCGACATCGCGAGCACGTTCTCCCCCATCGGGCGCACGGCGACGAGCTGCTGCTTGGAGCGGATCACGACGTTGGCGATCGCGACGCGTCCGGTCTCGCGCATCGCCTCGAGCAGCAATCGGTAGGGCTTCGAGCCGCCGGGTCCCGGAGCGAGGTAGTAGGGATGGTCGAAGTAGATCGGGTCGATCTCGTCGAGCGCGACGAAGTCCTCGATCTCGATCGACTTGGTCTTCTTGGGGTCGAGCGCCTCGAGCTCCCCCGGTTCGATCACCACGTACTGGTCGGGCGTCAGCTCGTAGCCCTTGACGATGTCCTCGTAGCGCACCTCGTCGCCGGTCGTCGGGTCGACGCGCCGCTGCTGGATGCGCACGCCCGTCGCCTTGTTGAGCTGGTGAAAGCGCACCGTCCTGCGCGACACCGCTGAGTACATCTTCACGGGCACGGTGACGAGCCCGAAGGAGATCGCACCGGTCCAGATCGACCTTGGCATGCCGACAGGATATGCCCCCCGCGCCCGCTTGCCTCCCGGCGCACGCGCCGTTGCACGCGCGGGTACACGACCTGGCGAGCCAACCAACCGCACCCACGCACGAGGAGAGACACATGGCATCGGTTCGCAGCGCGTCGCACGGCATCCTGTCCGACGACCGCAGGGAGCAGCGCGAGCACATCGTTGAGCTGCTCACCAAGGCGTACTGGATGGAGATCGAGACGGTGATGTCCTACATCGCCAACTCGACGAACCCCGACGGCGTGCGCGCGCAGGAGATCATCGCGTCGCTGCGCGCCGACATCCAGGAGGAGCTCGGTCACGCCCAGCAGTTCGCTGCCCGCATCAAGGCGCTCTACGGCGTCGTGCCCGGCTCGATGGACTTCGCGCCGCAGCAGCGCTTCCTGCAGCCGCCCGAGCAGCAGACGGACATCGTCCACGTGATCAAGGGCGTGATCGAGGCCGAATCCGGCGCGATCGAGCACTACAACCGGATCATCGAGGAGACCGAGGAGAGCGACCCGGTCACCAACGACATGGTGATCGCGATCCTCACCGACGAAGAGGGCCACCTGCGCCTGTTCGAGGGCTACCTTCGCGAGTACCAGGCCGAGGGCCTCGCCTGACGCCGGCAGGCCCGATCCGCTGCGGATGGCCGCTCGGGCCTCGGCGGTGGGCGTCCGCCGCGCGGCGCCGACTGCCGCTACTCCGTCTGCGGTGGTGGCGGCGGCTCGATCGGCACGTCGCGCTGCGGATCGGGCTCGGGGACGCTCGGCGGGTCGGGCGACGGCGTCGGAACGGGATCCGGATCGGCCGGTACGACCGGACTCGGCGGCACGATCGGCGTCGGCGGCTCGGCCGGCTGCGGGACCTCGAGCGCCGGGGCGAGCGCCGGGATCGAGCGTGCCACGCTCAGCAACATCCCCTGGCGCTACCCGAACGGCGTCTCGTCCAACCGCTCGCGCAGTTCGGTGAGCGAGTCCAAGACCGCGTCGGCGCCGGCGTCGAGCAGCTCGTCGGCGCCGAATCCGCCCGTGCGCACGCACAGCGTCGGCAGCTTCAGCCGCGTGGCCGCCGCGACGTCCCATGTCGAGTCGCCGACCATGACTCCCGGGCCGCCGCCGACGATCTCCAGCGCCGCGGCGATCAGGTCGGGCTCGGGCTTCGTGCGCTCGACGCTGCTCGAGTCCGTCCACCCGTCGGCGAGCTCGCGTGCGTCGAGCAGATCCAGGAAGTGCGCGAGGTCGGCAGCCTTCGCCGACGAGGCGAGGACGACCTTGCAGCCCCGCTGCTTGAGATCCTCGATCAGCTCGCGCGCTCCTTCGAAGGGCTGCACCTCGTGGATGAGCTGCTGGAAGAGCGCGTGCTCCTCGGTGCGGACCGTGTCGCCCTGCTCGCGATCGAACCCCTCGCCGGCGAGATGGGAGACGAGCTGGTCGCCGCCCATCCCGATCGCGCGGTGGCAGCGCCAGACGGGAATCGTCACGCCGTGGAGGCGAAACGCGCGATACCAGGCCAGCGCATGCTGGTAGTTGGAGTCGACGAGCGTTCCGTCGATGTCGAGGATGGCGGCGGGAGGAGTCATCTCAGTGGCTCTGCTCCCCGCTCATCCGCCGCGCCAACCCGAGACCGAACCACAGGCCGGTGTACAGGAGGACCATCAGCGCCGACGTGACGACCACCGTCGTCGCCTCGAAGAGCAGATCGGTCACGAGCAGCACCGCGCCGTTCATCGCGACCGCCAGGAACACGAGCCCGGCCACGGCGAGCGTCGTGGAGATCTCGATCAGCCTGGGCTTGTCGCGTCCGCGGAACATGAGCCGGTGATAGGCGGTCGGCGCGATGAACAGCGCCGACGCGACCGCCGACGAGAGCAGCGTTCCGAAGTAGACGATCCGCTGGAACTCCGTGACCTCGTCGAAGCGGCCCTGAAACGGGACCGCGAGCAGGAACGCGAACAGGACCTGGACGCCGGGCATCGCGACGCGCAGCTCGCCGAGCAGCTGGTCGAGCTGGCGGTTGAGCCGCTCGTGCTCGGTCTCCTCGCGCTCGGACGGGTTGCGATCGGACATCCCGCGTCGTGCATGCCCGGATCGCCGGCCGCGCGAAACGCGGCCGGAAGGCTCAGCTCAGCGGCGCCCGGCCGCGGGTCCGTCGGCCGCGGCGCGCAGGCGTGCGATCGCCTGGCGGATGATGCGCGAGACCTGCATCTGGCTGACGCCGATGATGTCGCCGATCTCGGCCTGGGTCATGTCGTCCTCGAAGCGCATCCGCAGGACGTCGCGCTCGCGCGGCGTCACCGTCGACATCAGCGACTGCAGGGTCGCGCGCTCCTCGGCGCGGTCGAACCCCTCCTCCGCGATGCCGACCGAGTCGCCGATCGTGGCGACGTCGTCGTCGCCGCCGGCGCGCGGCGCGTCGAAGGAGACCGCACGGTACGCACCGCCGGCCTGCAGCGCCTCGAGGATTTCCTCCTGCTCGACGCCGATCGCCGCGCCGATCTCCTTCACCGAGGGCTGACGGCGCAGCTCCTCCGACAGCTCGCCGATCGCCCGGTCCACGCGCAGCGTCAGCTCCTGCAGGTCGCGCGGCACCCGCACCGCCCATGTGCGGTCGCGGAAGTAGCGCTTGATCTCGCCGAGGATCGTCGGCACGGCATACGAGGAGAACGCGATCTCGCGTTCGGGATCGAAGCGGTCGATCGCCTTGATCAGGCCCAGCGACGCGACCTGCATGAGATCGTCGAGCGGCTCGCTCGCACGCTGGTAGCGGCGCGCGAGCTGGCGCGCGAGCGGCAGAAAGCGCTCGACGAGCTGATCGCGCGCCTGCGAGTCGCCGCCCCCGTGATAGCGGATGAAGAGATCGCGATCCTCGGCGGACCGTTCAGGTCCGGGCCCGCGACCGGATATGGCGGGCGGCTTGGCGCTCATGAGCACGACCGGATGCCGATCCGGCACAGCGATGTCTCGTCCACGCAGACCTCCGCACACCAACGTCGGGGCGCCGGAGATCTGGGGCGCTTGCACTGCGCGGCGGGGACACGGCCGCGCGTGCGCCATGATACCCAAGATCCCACCGTTACCGCCGGGCGCTGCGATGGCCGAAGACCTCAACACCAGGAGCTTGCGCGTCCTCGCCGCCGACGAGGACGAGGACACCCTCAAGGCCACAGACGAGATCCTCGCCGCCCTCGGTCATACCGTGACCGGCCACGCCGTCAAGGTCAGTCAGGCGGGCGACCTGATCGCGCGCGAGGACCCCGATCTGTCGGTCGTCGTCGTCGACGACGACGACGAGCACGCGCTGGACCTGATCGATGAGATCAGCGAGTACGCGCGCGGCCCGTTGATCGTCCTGCTCGGCAGGCACGACCCGTCGTTTCTGCGCGACGCGACCGAGCGGGGCATCGACGCCTTCGCCCGGCCGCAGTTCGAGCAGGAGGTGCAGGCCGCGATCGAGCTGGCGATGAAGCGCCACGAGGAGCGGCGGCGCCTGACCGAGCAGGTCGAGCAGCTTGAGAGCGCGCTCGAGCGGCGCGGGACGATCGAGCGCGCCAAGGGGATCCTCATGGAGCGCCACGGCGTCGACGAGCGCCACGCGTTCGAGCTGCTGCGCCGGCATGCGCGCCGCTCCAACCGGCGCGTCATCGAGCTCGCCCACGCGGTCGCCGAGGGCCACTCGCTGCTGCCCAACCGAGCCGACTGACGGCGCCCGATCAGCCGTTCATCCGGCCCGCAGGAGCCAGACGGATGCCATCACCGCGGCGAGCGCCCACGGCGCGGCGCGGTGGACCGAGAGCCGGCGGTGGCGCAGGAGGGCCAGCGGCACCGCGAGCGCGAGCGCGAGCGCGAGCGGCGCCAGCGGGTTGGCGGCGACCGCACCGCTGACGTCGCCGGCGCCGAGCGCCGCGACGCCGTGCGTCAGCCCGCAGAACGGGCAGTCCAGCCCGCTTGCGGCCGAGAACAGGCAGCTCAGGCCGGTCGTGCTCGCCGCGCCGAGGACGCCGGCCGTGCCGAGCAGGAACGCGCCGCCGGTGGCCGCGCTGAGGCCGACGGCAGGCAGCACCGGGACCTGGACGCTCATCGCGGCACCGACTCGAGCGGCTCGCTGACGGACTGCTCGAAGACGACCCCGAGCACGACGAAGAAGACGACGAAGACGAGCACGTAGAGGATCAGCAGGACCGTCCCGATGATGCCGGTGATCTTGCCCGCCGTCGCCAGCCCACGGCCGTCCAGCCGCCCGCCCGAGGCGTCGATCTCGCGCTCGGCCGTACGTCCGAGCGACCAGGCGATCGGTGCGCAGATCGGGCACAGCACGATGCCGAGCACGCCCAGCACGAGCGACGCGACTGCGCCCGATCCCGTCTGCGTCGGCTGGCCGGGGAAGCTCACGGCGCGCCACCATGCCACACATCCGCCAGCGGCCGCAGGGTCAGCTCCTCGCCGTGCGAGCACAGCGCGTGCCGACCGGGACAGGTCTCGCACAGCTCGCGGTGCGGCGTCGCCGTGACCGGATACTCGCCTGCGAGCAGGCCGCCGGCGAGCTCGAGCAGCTCGCGCTCGAGGCGGTCGGCGTCGGCGGCGTCGAAGCGTGCGGCGACCGGTTGGCGCGGGCGTTCGAGAAACGCGTACGCGACCTCCACGCCAGCGGCGCCCCCGCGCAGCGCCGCCAGCGCGTAGACGCGCTGCTGGATGCCGTAGCGCTGCCGCACGTACTCGTCGAGGTCCGTGTCCGCGTCGACGGCGTCGGTCTTGTAGTCGACCACGAGCCGCGTGCCGCCGCGCTCGTGCGCGAGGACGTCGACGACCCCGGTCAGCAGCATGTCGCCGAGCACGAGGGTGAACCCGTGCTCCCGGTGCACCGAGCGCGAGCGCGCGATCCGCCTGGCGAGCGGGGACTGGGCGAACGCGCCGGCAAGGCGCAGCACGTCGGCGCGCTCCTCGTCGCCGAGCTCGATCCCCCACGTCGCCGCGAGCTGCACGGGATCGCCGTCGTCGTGCTCGAGGACCGCATGGACGAGCGAGCCGCGCGTGCGCGCGTCGAAAGCGCTTGCAGCACCCGTCTCGCCCGCTGCGGGGCGCTCGTCGGGCAGCCCGAGGACGCGCTGCAGGTAGAAGCGATAGCCGCACTGCTTCCACGCCGCAAGCCGCGAATAGGACAGCGACCGCGGCGGCTCGGGCGCGCCGGTGAGCTCGGGCGCCGGCGGACGCGGGGACGGCGGCGGTGCGACCGCGAGGCCGGCGCCCGCCGGTGCGAGCGACTCGGCGCGCAGCACGCGCCCGACCGTCGCGGGGCGGTTGAGGACCGCACGGACCCATCCGCCGGCGCCGATCCGCACGTCGCGCAGCGGTTCCTCGTCGGTCGGCAGCGCGCGCAGGTCGCCGCCCAGCAACGCGGGACCCAGCCACGCCAGCGGCGGTGACTTCGGTCCCTCCTGCGGCCAGTTGTCGACGGGCACGCCGCCGCTGACGATCAGCCGCTGCTGAGCGCGCGTCAGCGCGACGTAGATGACGCGCTGCTCCTCGCGGGCGGCGCGATCGCGGGCTCTCGCGCGCAGCCGCTCGTATGCAAGCGCCCGCTCGCTCGAGCCGTCGAGGCCGACGAGCCGCAGGCCGACCTCGTCCTCGGCGACGAGCAGGTCCTCGTCGCCGTCGCCGGGCCGCCGGCGGCCGAGGTCGGCGACGCACACGACGGGGAACTCGAGGCCCTTCGCGGCATGGATCGACTCCAGGCGCACGGCCTTGGCGTCGCCGAGCTCGACCGGCGCGTCGGTCTCGCGCGCCTCGGCCTCGAGCTCGGCGGTCGCCAGATCGGCGAGGCCGCGCACGTCGCGCCCGCGTTCGCGCTCGAACGCGGCGGCGAGACGCAGCAGCTTGTGGACGTTGGCCAGCCGTCGCTCGCCGCCGGTGAGCGACAGCACGTGCAGGTCGTAGCCGGTCGCGTCGACGGCGCGGCGCAGCAGCTCGTCGAGCGCCAGCCGCGGGGCGAGCGCGCGCTCGGCGGCGAAGCGCATCGCGAACACGTCGAGCCGCTCGCGGTCGTCGGGCGCGAGGCGCTCGCGCAGCGCGGCGTCGCGCTCGATCGCCTGCCACGCGTTCCCCGTCGCGCCGGCGCGGGCGACGTGCATCAGCGCGTCGGAGGACAGCCCGACGAGCGGTGAGGCGAGCACGCCGTACAGCGCCGTCTCGTCGCGCGGGTTGGCCAGCGCCGCCAGCCATGCGCAGAGGTCCCGCACGACCTGCCGGCCCCAGTAGCCGCGGCCGCCGACCGAGAGCGTCAGCAGGCCCTGGTCCTCGAGCGCGCGCTCGTACACGGGCAGGTCTCCCAGTGCGCGCATCAGCACGACGACGTCTTCGGGCCGGTGCAGTCCGGCGTCGACCAGCTCGCGCACGCGCTGCGCCAGCAGCCGCGCCTCGGCCAGGCGCCAGGCCTTCGTGCCGGGCCGGACGTCGCCGAGGTCGACATCCTCCCAGCCGGCCTGGTCGGTGACGAGCAGCTCGACGAGCGGCTGGGCTGCCGGCTCGGTCGCGCGGCCCTCCCGCAACGGCACGAAGCTCTCCCCGATCCGCGGTGCGAACGCCGCGTTGATCGTGTCGAGGATCGCGCCGTGCGAGCGGAAGTTCGTCGCGAGCTTCGCGACGCGGCCCCGCGCGGCGAACTGCGCGCGCAGCCGGCGGAAGACGTCGACGTCGGCGTGCCGGAAGCCGTAGATCGACTGCTGCTCGTCGCCGACGAGAAACAGGTTGTCGCGATCGAGCGCCCGGAAGAGTTCGAGCTGCAGCGGGTTTGAGTCCTGCAGCTCGTCGACCATGACGCGGTCGAAGCGCTCGGCGTAGGAGCGGCGCAGCGCGGGCTCGCCGTCGAGCAGGTCGCGCGCGTGCAGCTCGAGGTCGTCGAAGTCCAGCGCCGCGCGGGCGCGCTTGGCCTCGGCGTAGGCGTCGGCGTAGCCGCCCAGCAGCTCGTCGAGCAGCGCGACGGCGGCGGCGGCGCGCGCATCGCGGCACGCGCAGGTGTACGCCTCGAGCGCCGCGCGGTAGTCGTCGCACGCCGGCGTCCTCAGCGCGTTGGCGTTCGCCGCGATCGTCAGCGCGGCGAGCTCGGGCGCGGGGGTGCCCGGCGGCGTCGCCGCGAGCAGCTCCGCGCAGCGCTCGAGGCGCTCGCGCGCCGCCGTCACGCTCTTGCCGGGGCCCGCGCGCTGCAGCTCGGCGGCGGCCGCGGCGCGCGCTGCCTCCAGCGGCGCGCGCAGCGGATGCGGGTCGGCGAGCCCCTGCGGGCGGGGCAGGCGAGGTCGCGTGTCGCCCGCGCTGCGCAGCGCGTCGTGCGCCGCCGTGATCGCCGTGCGCAGGCGGTCGGCGTCGTAGGCGGCGACGAGGTCCAGCGCCGCGCCACCGCTCGCGCCGTCGAGCACGCGCGCGAGCGCGTCCTCCCAGGCGCGGTCGTGCAGGGGCCGCGCGGCGGCCTCGTCGAGCACGGTGAAGGCGGGATCGAGGCCCGCCGCGAGGGCGTGGGCGCGCAGCACGCGGGTGCAGAAGCCATGGATCGTCGACACCCACGCGGCCTCGGTCTCGCGCGCGGCGTCGCGGCGGCCGAGCTCGACGAAGCGCTGGCGCACGCGTGCGCGCAGCTCGCCGGCCGCGCGCTCGGTGAAGGTGATCGCGAGGATCCGCGCCGGCCGCACGCCGTCCTCGAGCACGGACCGCACGAAGCGCTCGACGAGGACCGACGTCTTGCCGCTGCCGGCGTTGGCCTCGAGCAGCAGCGACCCCTCGCGCCGCCGGATGGCCTCGGACTGCTCGGCGGTGAACGCGCGCCCGCCGGGGCCGAGAAGTGGCGTCATGTTCACGGCGACGCTCACGCTACGCGGCCTCGCAGCGGCAGATCGTCGGATACGCGCAGCCCTTGTCGTTGTACGAGCACGTGTCCGGCCGCGGCGCCAGCGCGCCTGCGCGCAGCTCGGCGACGGCGGCGCGCACGTCCTCGAGGATCCCGTCGACGATCGCGTCGAACTCGTCGGCCGGACGGCGGTCGGTTCGCACGGCCTTCAGGCCGACGTCGGCGTCGTCGCGCAGCAGCCCGCGGGCGCGCTGGTCGCGCCCGCCGATCGGCTGGTAGAGGCCGCCGACGGGATCGAGCCCGAGCACGTCGCGTGCCGCGAGCATGTAGAGCGCGACCTGGTACTTGCGCCGGGCGCGCCAGTTCGCCGACTCGACCGCGATCCGGCCCTTGTAGTCGTAGACGACCGCGGCACCGCCCGCGCCGACGTCGACGCGGTCGATCCGGCCGCTGATCCTGATCGCGTCGCCCACGTCGAGCGCGGGGTGCTCGTCGTCGGCGCCGAACGCGACCTCGAGCGCGTCGGGCACGAGCTCCGAGCCGGAGGTCGCGGCGTGCTCGAGGTAGCGCAGCACGTCGGAGCGCAGCCGATGCTCCATCGCGCGCTGCCGGCTGGGGTCGCGCGACATGACGAACTCGTCGGTCCCCTCGACGCGCTGCATCGCGCCGGCCGCGAGGTCGCGCGCCGCCGGCAGCGTCGACTCGTCCAGGGGCCCGCCGCCCGTCGACTCGATCAGCCCGCGCACGACCGCCTCGAGCACGGTGTGCGTCAGCGCGCCGCGCAGCATCGCCTCGGGGTCGGGCGTCAGGCCGTCGGGCCTGAGCATCCGCTCGACGAACCAGCGCACCGGGCAGCTCGCCCACAGCTCGATCGCCGATGCCGACCAGGCGGGCCGCTCGCGCAGCTGCGCGATGAGCTGCTCGTCGCGCAGCGGGGCGATCGGCGCCTCGCGCCGGCGCGGGCCGCTGACCGCCGCCCCGCGCAGGCGCTCGCGCTCGCTCGGCTCCGCGCCGTCGGGCCAGCCGACCTGGCCCAGCGTGCGCGTCCGGGTGCGCTCGCGCAGCTCCGGGCCGAACAGGTCGCAGACGTCGGAGACGAAGAACGAGCGCACGGCCTGCTCGCCGTCGTCGCCCGCGTCGTGCCATGAGAGGTAGAGGCGCTCCTCCGGCCGCGAGACCGTGGCGTAGAACAGGTAGCGCTCGGCGCCGAGGTCGTCGCGGCGACGCAGCCGCAGGCCCGACGCGGCGGCGATCTGCTCGCGTTCGCTGTCGGCGAAGAAGGGCTCGGCGCGCGGCGAGGCCGGGAAGACGCCCTCCTGCAGCCCGCAGGCGAACAGGATCCGCACGCGGCGCGCACGCAGCGACAGCGGGTCGGCGACGGTCACCAGCCCCGGCCCCGGCCGGGTGCCGACGTCGACTTCGAGGCCGTGCAGGATCGCGGCGAGCTCCTCGGCGTCGGCGGCGAGGCGGCGATCGGCGCGCGCGAGCGTCGCCAGCTCGTCCAGCGCCCGGCGCCCCGTCCGGAGCACCGCCACGTCCTGCGCCTCGGGGCCCGTGAGGACGCGTGCGGCACGGCGGCGCGGCGCCGTGAACAGCAGCTGCAGCTCCGCCGCCAGGCGGTCGGCGAGCTCGCCGCCGCCGCGCGCCTGGGCCGCGCGCACGCGGTCGATCGCATCGAGCGTCCAGTGCTGCTGCTCCCAGATCGCGCGGACGGCCTCGGCGCTGCGCGCTCCCTCCCGGCGGGCGCGCGTCTCGAGGCGGTCGGCGAGCTCGGCGTGCTGCAACAGCCCGGGCGTGCGCAGGTAGGCGATCACGTCCTCGGCGCCGCCCCCCGGCAGGGTGCAGCGTGCGAGCCCGACGACGCCGCGCCCCAGCGGCGTGTGGCCGAAGGCGACGTGCCGCTCGAGCCCGAGCCGCACGCCGAAGGCAGCGAAGATCTCGGTCAGCAGCGCGGCGTGGTCGGCGGGCTTGCGCAGCACGACGGCGATCTCCTCCGGCGCGACGCCCTGCTCGCGGATGAGCCGGGCCGTCTCGGCGGCGACGAGCTCGAGCTCGGCACGCTCGCCGCCGCCCTGCAGCAGCGTCACGGCGCCTCCGGGGTCGACCGGATCGGGATCGAAGAGCTGGCTGTCGTCGAGCTCGAAGAGCCCGCGCTCGAGATGGTGCAGCGCCGCCCGCGAGGCGGGCGCGTAGTGCTCGGCGCGCGCAGCGAGCGCGATCTGCTCGACGTCCCTGCCCGCGAGCTCGGCGAAGGTCGTCGCCCGGCCCGCGAACGCCATCCGGCCGCGCTCGTAGGGGAGCGAGAGCATGACCTGCGCCCCCGTGCCGGCGAGCGTCTCGACGGCGTCTCGCTGCAACGGCTGCAGGTCGTCGAAGCCGTAGAAGTAGACGGGGGTGTCGCCCCAGGCGGCCGGGTTCTCGCGCAGCGCGTCGAGCGCGGCTGCCGCATGCAGACGGGAGTCCGGCCGGCCGAGGCGCTCGAGTGCTCGCCGGTGGCCGGCGTACAGCGCGCTGACCTCGTCGGCGTAGCGCAGCCGCCCGGCGTCGCCGGCGGCCCAGGCGCGCAGCGCCTGCGTGAGGCGCTGCGGGGTGACGCGCATCTCCTCGAGCTCGTCGACGAGCCGCAGGAGATCGACCGCGAAGCCGCGCGTCCGCGCCGACCGCTCGAGCGCCTTCAGTTTCGCGTCCTTGACCACGGTCGCGGCGACGCGCTCGCGCGCGAGCGCGCTCAGCGGGCGGCCCTTGACGCCCGCGCGCCGGGCGCACTCGTCGATCAGCCAGGCGAAGCGCATGACGCTGGCGCCGAACACGACGCCCGACCTCGCGAGCTCCGCGCGGTAGTGATCGACGTCCTCGAGGCGCGGCACGACGAGGATCGGGTCCGCGCCGCGCCGCAGCGCGGCGCGGTAGCCGTCGAGCACGACCTTCGCCTTCTCGGCGTTCGCCGGACCGGTGACGAGCTTCAGTGGCATCCCCCCATGGTCGCGCGTGGGGATGACGTCCTGACCGTCGGGCGCGCAGCCGGCCGTTCGCAGCAGGACGCAAGGGTCGGTACCGGGGGCTCCGTCGTGCACGGATCGGTTGCGGCGCCAGAGCACGTCGACGCACCGTGTAGGCCACGCCGCTCGCGCAGACCGCACGCTGCGCCGTTTCGGCGAATCTTCGAACCTTCTAATCTTTCGTTCCTGTGGAGCCTTCCAGAGCCAGGACGCCGCCACCGGTCGATGCCCGCAAGGCCGAGTTCTTCCGCGCGCTCGGTCACCCCGCCCGCATAGGGCTGCTGCAGGCGCTCGGCCGCGGAGAGCGCACCGTCGGCGCGCTCCAGGCCGAGCTCGGCATGGAGTCGAGCAGCACGTCGCAGCACCTGGGCGCGCTGCGCAGGCAGGGCCTGGTCGCCGCCCGCCGGCAGGGCACCAGCGTCCACTACCGCCTCAAGGACGTGCGCGTGCTGGAACTGCTCGACAGCGCGAGGGCGATCCTGATCGCGAGCCTCACCGACGACGAGGCGCTGCTGCACGGGCTCGCTCAGGACGATGCGACGTGAGCACCGGCGTGTTGCAGGCGATCGCGCTCACCGGCGCCGGCGCGCTGGTCGCGGGCACGCTTGCTGCAGCGCTGCCGCGGCGGCTGCAAGCCGCGCTCGCCGCGCAGGCGCTCGGAATCGCCCTGCTCGGTGGCGCCGGTTGCGCGGTCCTGCTCGGCGACGGCCCGCTCGGCGCGGGCTTCACGAGCGCCGTCGCACCGGCGCTCGGGATCGACGGGCTGACCGGCTTCTTCCTCGCGCTGCTGGCGCTGACGGCGCTGCCGACGCTCGCCTACGCAGCGCCATACCTGGCTGAAAGCCGCGCGCCACGAAGCCTCGGCATGCTGACCGGGGCGTTCCTGCTCGCGCTGGCGGGCGTCCTCGCGGCCCGCGACCTGTCGACGCTGCTCGCGTTCTGGGAGCTCATGACGCTCGCGCCGGCGGCCGCGATGCTGGTCGCACGGCGCGACGCGGAGGTGCGCAGCGCGGTGTTCGCCTACCTCGGCATCACGCACGTCGGCAGCGCCGGCGTCTGGCTCGCGCTGCTCGTCCTGGCCGACGCGGGCGCGATCGGCGACCCCGCCGCGCTCGCGGCGCAGGGCACGGGCACCCAGGTGCTCGTCGCGGTGGCGGCGCTCGGCGGCTTCGCGACGAAGGCCGGCGTCGTGCCGCTGCATTCCTGGCTGCCCCGCGCCCATCCGGTCGCCCCGTCGCATCTGTCTGCGCTGATGTCCGGGCTCATGATCAAGGTCGCGCTCTACGGCCTGATCCGCGTCGTCTTCGAATGGCTGGGGGCGACGCCACGCTGGCTCGGCGTCGTGCTGCTCGTGCTCGGCGCAGTGTCGGTGCTCGGCGGCGTGCTGTGGGCGCTGCTGCAGCGCGACCTCAAGCGGCTGCTCGCCTACTCGTCGATCGAGAACGCCGGGATCGTGCTGCTCGCGCTCGGCGCCGCGCTGCTCTTCGCGGCCGCGGGCGACGACGCGTGGGCGACGATCGCGTTCGCCGCCGCGCTTCTGCACATCGCCGTGCACGCGATCCTCAAGGTGCTGCTGTTTCTCTGCGCCGGCGCCTTCGAGCGCGCCACGGGCGGCATGGACCTCGACCGGATGGGCGGCCTGCTCAGGCGGATGCCGCAGACGGGGACGGCCTTCCTGATCGGCGCGATGGCGATCGCGGGCCTGCCGCTGCTGAGCGGCTTCGGCTCGGAGTGGCTGATCCTGCAGTCGCTCGCGCACCTGGCGCTCGGCGGGCCGCTGGGTGTCGCGCTGGCGGGCGCGCTGGCCCTGGCGGGGCTCGCCGCCGGCGCCGCGCTCGCGCTGCTGTGCTTCGTGAAGGTCACGGGTCTCGTGCTGCTCGGAGCGCCCCGCACGCGACGCGCCGCCGAGGCCGTCGAGGCGCCGCTCGGCATGCGCGCGGGCACGACGACGCTGGCCGCGCTGTGCGTCGCGCTCGGGCTGCTGCCGGGCCTCGTCCTGCCGACGCTCGCCACGCTCGCTCCCGCCGCCGGCGCGATCGAGCTACCACGGCAGGCCGGGTTCGACCTGCCCGGTACGGGCGGGCTGCCCACGCTGGGCCTCGCGCTCGCGCTGGTGGGCGTCACCGCGCTGCTGGCCGGCCTGCGCGGTTCGCGCCGGACGGCGTCGCAGCCGGCCTGGGCCTGCGGCCAGCCGGCGACCGCGGAGCTCAACTGGACGTCCGCCGGCTTCACGAAGCCGGTCGGGCTCGTCCTCGACGCGGTGCTGCGCCCCCGCCGCGAGCTCGAGGTCGTGCAGGCGGCTGGGATGCTGCAAAGCGTCCGCTACGCCCGCGAGGTTCCGGCGCTCGCCGCGCCGCTGCTCGCGCCCGCGCTGCACACCGCTCTGCGCGTGGCGGCTGTCGTGCGACGGCTGCAGAGCGGCAGCATCCGCACCTATGCGGCCTACCTGCTGGGGCTGGTCCTGGGCCTGCTCGTCGTGGCCCGGTCGGGCGCGCTCGGATGAGCGGCGCCGATGCCGGCGCCGGCGCTGTGCAGGTCGCGGCGCTCGCGCTCGCGCCGCTGCTCACCGGCACGATCCAGTCGATCAAGGCGGGGCTGCAGGGACGGCGCGGGGCGTCCCCCCTGCAGCCCTACCGCGCGCTGCGCCGGCTGTGGTCCAAGAGCGTCGTCGACCCGCAGGGCACGACGGCGATCTACCGGCTCGCGCCGGCGGTCGTCGCGGCCTCGCTCGTGCTTGCGATCGCCGCCGTGCCGATTGCCGGCCACGCGCCCGACTGGGCTGTCGGCCACGACGCCTTCGTGCTCGTCGGCCTGCTCGCGCTCGCGCGGTTCGCAGCTACGGCGGCGTCCTGGGACACCGGTAGCGGCTTTGCCCTCATGGGCGCCGCGCGCGACCTCATGCTCGCGGTCTTCGGCGAGGCGCTGCTCGTCCTCGCCCTGCTGCTCGCGGCGCTGCCCGCGCGCAGCACCGATCTGGCGGCGATGCACGGGGCGCTCGCCACATCGGGCGCATGGGCGACGCCGGCGCCGTGGTGCGGCCTCGTGGCCTTCGCGATCGTCGTGCTCGTCGAGACCGGGCGCCAGCCGATCGACAACCCCGACACCCACCTGGAGCTGACGATGATCCACGAGGCTCCGCTGCTGGAGTACGGCGGCCGCGATCTCGCCTACCTGCAGTGGGCCGCGGCCGCCCGCCACTGGGTGCTGCTGGTGCTCGTGGCGTCGCTCTTGCTGCCGCGCACCGGCGGCTTCGCGGCGCAGCTGGGCCTGCTCGCCGCGACGCTCGCCGGCCTGTGCGTCGCGGTGGCCGTCGGCGAGTCCGTGCAGGCGAAGATGCGCGTTCTACGAGTTCCGGCGCTGATCGGGCTGGGCTGCCTGGCGGCGCTGGCCGGGATCGCCTCCTTCGCCGGCGGAGTCGGCACGTGAGCGGCGCGCTCGTCGGCCTGATCCTGGCGCTCGGCATCGGCGTGATCGTCGTGCGCCGCCGCTCGGTGGCGGTCGCGCTCGTGGCGACGCAGTCGCTGGCGCTGGGGATCGGCGCGCTCGAGCTCGCCGAGGGACGCTCGAGCGAGTACCTCGTCGCCAGCCTCGTGCTGCTGAGCAAGGCGATCGTGCTGCCCGCGCTGCTCGCCGCGCTCGTGCGCCGCACGCCGAAGACACGGCCGGTCGCGGCGGCGGCGGGCCCGCTGGCCAGGCTGGCCGCGGCCGCCGCCGTGGCGGCGCTCGCCGGTCTGCTCGTCCCCCCGCTCGGGCTCGGCGACGCGCGCGTCGAGCAGACTGCGGTCGCGCTCGTGTTCGTCGGCATCGCGATCGTCGCGGCCCGCCGGCCGGCGTTCTTCCAGCTGCTCGGGCTGATCGTCGCCGAGAACGGCGTCGCGCTGCTCGCCGTCTCGGTTCCCGGCGGCCTCTCCTACGTGATCGAGCTCGGCGCGCTGTTCGACCTCGCGCTCGTCGTCGCCGTCGCGGCGGCGTTCGCGCAGCGCATCCACACCGTGATCGGCACGGGTGACACAGAGCTGCTGCGAGGCCTGCGTGACTGAGCTCGTCGCGTACCTCGTCCCGCTCGTGCCGGCGCTGCCCGCAGCGATGGCGCTGCTCATGCTCGCGGCGCGGACGCCGCGCGCCGCCGACCGGCTCAACCTCGCCGCGGCGCCGCTCGTCGCGGCGGCGGCGCTGGTGCTGGCGGGGACGGCGATCGCGCGCGGTGGCGCCGGACCGCTGCGCGCAACGTGGTACCTCGTCGACGGCGCCAGCGGCGTCTTCCTCGCCGTGATCGCGGTCGTCGGGTGCGCGAGCGCGCTGCTCTCGCCCGCCTACCTGCGCACAGCGGGGCGCAGCTGGTCGAGCGCGACCGGCTCGCGCACGTGGTACTACGTCGCGCTGTACCTGTTCTGGGCGGCGCTGCTCGCCGTCCCCGTTGTCGGCAACCTCGGCGTCGCCTGGCTGCTGCTCGAGGCGACGACGGTCGCATCGGCGCTGCTCGTGGCCTTCAGCGGCCGGCGCAACGCGCTCGAGGCAGGCTGGAAGTACCTCGTGCTGACGACGCTGGGGCTCGCCGTCGCGCTGCTCGGGATCGTCGTCGTCGCGATCCTGCAGAACGCTGCCGGACGACACGGCGTGCACGCGCTGGACTGGCACGCGCTGCAGACCAACGCCGCGACGCTGCCACACGACGCGACGCTGTTCGCCTTCGTTCTCGTGCTCGCCGGCCTGCTCGCGAAGGCCGGCTTGGCGCCGGTGCACAACTGGCTGCCCGACGCGCACAGCGAGGCGCCGGCGCCGGTCAGCGCCCTGCTGTCGGCGAGCCTGCTGCCCACGGTCGTGCTCGTCGCCTGGCGGGTGAACGCGACGCTCGGCGCCGGCGTCGGCGCGGATACGGCCGATGCGCTGTTCATCGGCTTCGGGCTGGCTTCGATGATCGTCGCGGTCCCGTTTCTCTGGCGCCCGCTGCCGTTCAAGCGCCTGCTGGCCTACTCGAGCCTCGAGCACATGGGCGTCATCGCGCTGGGCGTCGGGTTCGGCACGCCGCTTGCGATCGCCGGAGTCGTGTTGCACGTCGCGGGCCATGCGCTGGCGAAGTCGCTGGGCTTCTACGCGTCGATCGGCCTGCTGCGGGCCGACCCGTCGGCGGCCACGCAGCCCGCCTCGGGCGTCTTGCTGCACAGCCGCCCGACGGCGATCGCGATCGGCGTCAGCCTGGCGGCGCTCGCGGGGCTGCCGCCGTCGCCGCTGTTCGTCTCCGAGCTGCTGATCCTGCTCGGCGGCGTCGCCGCGGGACACGTGGCCGTGGCGGCAGTGGCGGTGATCGCGCTGGCGCTCGGCTTCCTCGGGCTGCTGCACGCGCTGCTCGAGGGCGTCCTCGGCGAGCCCGGCCGGACGCGCTCGCGCCGCCACCGCGAGCGGCCGCTCGTCGCCGTCACCGGGGTGCTCGGGGCCGGCCTGCTCGCCCTGCTCGCGGCGGCGGCGCTGCTGCCGGGCTCGGAGTTCGCGGCCGCGCTCGCCCGGGGGGCACTGTGAACGCGACGGTCGTGCAGCGCGTCGACGCCGCGGACTGGCGTGCGGCAGTCGGCGCGCAGATCGCCGCCGGCCACCGCTTCGCCGGGGCCTGGGCGAGCGAACGGGCGGGGATCGTGAGCTGGCACGCCCTGCTCGTGAGGCGCGCGCAGCGCCGCGTCCTGGTCTGCAGCGCGCGCGAGCGGTGCGTCGACACGATCGTCGACCTCGCCGAGAGCGCCGGCTGGGACGAGCGCGAGGCGCACGACCTCTACGGCCTGCGATTCGAGGGCCATTCGCCGATGCGGGCGCTCGTCGCGCATCCCGCCGACCGCGGGAGGTGGACGACGCCGGTCACGGGCGCCGGCGTGCACCAGGTCGCCGTCGGCCCGATCCATGCCGGTGTCATCGAGTCCGGGCACTTCCGCATGCACGTCGTCGGCGAGCGGATCCTCGCGCTGGACCTGCGCCTGTTCTACAAGCACCGCGGGCTCGAGCGCGCGGCCGAGGGCGATACCGCCGACGGCGCGCGGATCTACGTCGCCCGCGCATGCGCCGCCTGTGCCGTCGCGAACGCGACCGCGTACGCGCACGCCGCCGAGGACGCACTGGGGCTGCAGCCCGACCGCGACCTGCGGATCGCGCGGACCGTCGCGCTCGAGCTCGAGCGCCTCTACAACCACCTGCATGATCTCGGCGCCCTCTGCTCCGGCGTCGGCTTCGCTGCCGGGGCGATGGCCTTCGCGGCGCTCAAGGAGCGCGCTCAGCGTGTCAACGCCGCGCTCACCGGGCACCGCTTCCTCTTCGGATCGGTGGCGCCGCGGACGGGCGCTCTCGTGGCCGACGCCGGCGCCGTCGACAGCGCTGCGGCGCAGCTGCGGGAGCTGCGGACCGACTCGGCGGCGGCATGGCGCGAGCTCGAGTTCGCAGGCTCGCTGCAGGCGCGCCTCGGCGGCGTCGGCGTGCTCGCGCGCGAGGACGCGCTGCGGCTCGGCGCGGTCGGACCGGCGGCCCGTGCCTCCGGCGTGCACGCCGACGTGCGCGCCGACAGCCCCCGCCTGTGGTATCCGGGCTTCGGCGCCGCCGTGGCGCCGTCGCCGGCGGGCGACGTCGCGGCACGCCTCGCGCTGCGCGCCGCCGAGCTCGAGACGACCTACGACATCCTCGCCGAGCTGCTGGTCGGCGCGCTGGCGGCAGGCTCGACCGTCGCGCTGCGCTCGCCGCAGGCGCTTGGCGCCGGCCGCGTGGAGAGCCCGCGCGGCGAGACGACCTGCGCGCTGACCTTCGCCGCCGGCCGGATCGCGCGACTTCACCTGCGCACCGGCTCGTACGCCAACTGGCCGGCGCTCGCGCACGCCGCGACCGGCAACCTGCTGCCGGACTTTCCGCTGATCAACAAGAGCTTCGAGCTCTGCTACGCCTGCGTGGACCGCTGATGTTCGTCCTGCTTCGCCAGCTCGCCGCCGTGCGCCGCCGCTCCCGCCTGCCGCGAGCGCCCGGCTCGCTCGCGTTGCGCCACGTCGACGCGGGCTCGTGCAACGGGTGCGAGCACGAGCTCGGCGCGGTCAGCAACCCCTTCTACGACCTGCAGCGCTACGGCCTCGACGTCGTCGCCTCGCCGCGCCACGCCGACGTGCTGCTCGTCACGGGCGCGGTCACCACGCGGATGGCGGTCGCTTTGCGGACGGCGTACGACGCGATGCCCGAACCGCGCCTCGTCGCGGCGCTGGGCGACTGCGCGCTGGGCTGCAACGTGCTCGGCGACCGCGCCGAGCTCGTCGGCGCGCTGGAAGTCGTCCTGCCGGTCGATATCCGCATCCCCGGTTGCCCGCCGGCTCCGCAGGTGATCGCCGAGCACCTGCGCGAAGCGATCGCGGCTACGGCGCGAACGCGGTGAACGACAGCGGCGCGAGCCCGTCGACGCTGTTGGCGGCCAGCCCGGCGTAGGAGAGCGTGTACAGCGTCCGACCGATCACGAGCGAGCGGCCGATCGGAGGCGTGTGGTCGTCCCCCGCCCGCGGCGGGTGGCTGATCCGGCCGGCCTCGGCGATCGCGCCGGCCGCGACGGAGAAGCCGACGGCGCCCTCGAAGCGCTGCCCGCGGTCGCCGTGGATCGCCAGCGGGACGACGGCAAGGCTCGCCGGCTTCCAGAAGAGGAAGGCGTGCGGATCGAACTCCGCCGTCGACGAGGCGCCGGCGCCGAGCGACGCCTGTGCCCGCCGCGCCGGCCGACGCGGGTCGGACACGTCGAAGAGCGACAGCTGCGTGCCCTGGACGCGGCCCTGCGCGGACGCGTCCTGGCCGATGCCGAGCAGCAGGTCGTCGGAGATCGGGTGCAGGTAGGCCGAGTAGCCGAGGATCTTCAGCTCCCCGACGACGCGAGGATCGGTCTTGCGCGAGAGGTCCAGCGTGTAGAGCGGATCGACCTGGCGGAAGGTGACGACGTAGCCCTGGTCGCCGGCGAAGCGCACTGCGTAGATGCGCTCGCCCCTGCCCAGCCCCTCCGCGCGCCCGAGCAGCGCCAGCTGCGAGCCGCGCTGCGCCAGCACCGTCACGAACGACTCGCTGTCGCGCGCGATCCGTCCGTCGAACCATGCCGGCTGCTCCGTCGAGGCGACGCGCAGCGCGCCGTCGAACTCCGAGAGCGAGTACTGGTCGAGCACGAAGCCGACCACGCTGCCCGACGCCGCGTAGCTCGTCTCACCGGCCTTCGAGGCGTCGAAGCGGTGGATCTCCGTGCGACTGGCCTCGGGCACGCTGCGGCCGGCCTCGAGCGCCGCGACGTAGCGCTGGGAGGCGACGTAGAGGCCGCTCGCGGACGCGTAGACGGTCTGCGCGCCGGCCATGATCGCGTCGCGGTCGACGTCGTACAGGCCCTTGTCCATGTCGACCGTGAGCACCGTGAGCAGGTCCAGCCCCGAGAACCGGCGCGGACGGCGGATCTCGTCGCAGGCGGCGACGGAGCGGCGGAAGCTGCGGCCGGACACCCTGCTGCGGATGACGGTGCGCGGGACGAAGCGGCGCACGGGTGCCGTCGCGATCGCCGCCGGGCGGATGGGGTCCGGCGATGCGCCGACGACGACGCGTGCCGTCCCGTCGCTGAGACGAGCGTCGACGAGCGCGCCCTCGATCGTCATCGTGCGCAGCACCTTCATCTGCGCGGGATCGCCGATGTCGACCTCGCTGAGCACGACCTGCGATGCGGAGACGATCACGTCGGACGTGATCGGGCGGCCGCCGAAGGAGCTGCCCATGACGAGCAGGCGATCGCCGCACATCAGCAGCTGGTGGCCGTGCGAGCCGTCGAGCGCCAGCGAGCCGATCGGCCGCGGCCTGTCGGCGGTGACGTCGACCGCGTGCAGCCTGCCCTCCGCGACCGCGAACAGCGTCCGCCCGTCGGTCTTGACGATGTCGGGCTCGTCGACGCCGGCCTCCTGCACGTTCGTCGACGAGAAGTCCGGCACGGCGCTCTGACCGCCGCCGCGGTCGGCCGCCGTCGCGGGCGCCGGCTGCGCCGCCACCGACGGCATCGCCATCTCGGTCGGAGCCGGGCTGGCGAGCACCTGCGGCTGCAGGACGCCGGCGCGGCTCGGCACACCGGTGCGCCCGCCCGTGCGGCGCGCGTTGCGGCGCGCGTATCCGAGCAGCGACTTGCAGGAGGGGAAGGCGGGCAGCGCGGACGGCTTGACCGGGCGCTTGGCGGCGGCGGGCGCGGCGGCCGGGAGGGCGATGGCAAGAGCGGCCGCGGCCAGAGCGGCGAGGGCGGCGCAGCGCGGCATCGACGGTGTCCGTACGACGGTCATGGCGGCCTTCCCTGGTGAGCTCATGAGGACACTACGCGCGCCGGCCGGCTGCGTCACGCGCTCGCGACCGGATCGCGTCCGCGACCGGCTCAGGCCGCCGGCAGCAGCCCCATCCGCGTCGCCTCGCGGGCGACCCGGCGCACGTCGCCGAACGCGTCCCTCGAGCCGAGCGTCACGATCCCGATGCGGCGCTCGCCGCGCTCGACGATCGCGACGAGGCAGAACCCGGCTGCGATCGTGTAGCCGGTCTTCAGCCCGATCGCCCCGGGGTACCGGTCGCGCAGCAGGTGGTTGGTCGTGCGCAGCGTCAGCTTCCTGCCGGAGCCGGGCCAGACGCGGGCATGGCGCCTGCGTGCGATCGCCACGATCCGCGGCTCGTCCATCGCCCGCATCGCGAGCGTCGCGATGTCCGCCGCGCACGAGCGGTTGCGGCGGTCGAGGCCGTGCGCGTCGGCGTAGTGCGTGCACGTCAGCCCGAGCAGCCGCGCCCGCCTGTTCATGAGCGCCACCCAGGCACGCTCCGAGCCCGCGCCGGCGACCGCCAGCGCGACCGCCGCGTTGTTGGACGACGAGATCAGCAGCCCCTTGAGCAGCACCTCGGCGCGCACGCGGCGCCCCGGCTTCAGGCCGCCCATCCGCGAGCCGCCGACCCAGTCGGACTCGCGCGCGATCCGCACGAGCTGCCCGGGACCGAACCGCTCGACCGCGAGCAGGGCGGTCATCAGCTTGGTCAGGCTGGCGACCGGCCGCACCCGCGTCGCGTTGCGGCGCCAGAGCACCCGGCCGTCGGCCAGGTCGAACGCGAGCCCCGCCTTGGGCGCCCGCGTCAGCCGCAGGTGCGACATCGGCGACGGTCGCGTCAGGTCGACGTGCGCGGCGCCGGCGGGCTCGGGCAGCGGCCCGACGGCGTCCTGCTGCTCGGGCGCGGGCGGCAGCGGCGGCGAGACGCGCGTCGCCGCGGGCGCGGCGATCGCGGACTCGCCGGCGGCTGCCGCGCGACCGCCGTCCTCGCCGCCCGAGAACACGCCCGCCGCATGTGAGCCGAGCGCCGCGACGACGAAGGCGACGATCGCGAGCATCGCCGCCAGCCCGCCCGGACGGCGCCGCCCGCGCGGCCGCGAGCGCGTCACGTCGCCCGCCTGCCGCGCGGCCTACGCGGCCGCTTCGGCCTCGGCGGCCGCCGCGGCGACCTGGTCGGCCGGCTGCGCTCCGGCCTCGGACGGCTCGGGCGCGCTTGCGCCACCGTCCCGCGCCCACGCCTCATCGAACTCCACCCGCCACTTGCCCTCCTCGCTCTGCTGCAGCGCCAGCTTGGCCCGGAACGAGCGGCCGCTTCGACCCTTGAAGCCGGTCACCGGCTTCGCCGTGCGCCCCGTTGCGATCAGCTCCCTGGCCACCGCGAGCGGCAGCGTCTTGCCCGCCTTCGCCTTCCAGATGACGAAGCCGCAGCCCGGATCCTCGCGCGACCAGCACGAGAAGCCCTTGCGGTTCTCGACGATGTCGTGGCCGCAGACGGGGCACGGGCCGAGGTTCGCCCGCGGGATCCGCACGTCCTTCAGCTTCGCGTCGAGGTCGGCGACGGTCGACTCGGCGAAGCCGGCGATGTCGGACATGAACTTCGACCGCGGCTCCTCGCCGCGCTCGATCTTGCCGAGGCGCTGCTCCCAGTCTCCGGTCATCGAGGGCGACGTCAGCGGGTGCTCGCCGAGCAGGCGAATGACGTTCAGGCCCTTCTCGGTCGCGACGAGCGCGCGGCCGTCGCGCTCGACGTAGCCCACGTCGATCAGCCGCTCGATGATCGACGCGCGCGTCGCCGGCGTGCCGATCCCGGACTCCTTCATCGCCTCGCGCATCTCGTCGTCGTCGACGAGCCGTCCCGCGGTCTCCATCGCGCCCAGCAGGGAGGCGTCGGAGTAGCGCCGCGGCGGCTGGGTCTCCTTCTCGGCGGAGGTGACGTCGCGCGTCTGCACGACCTCCTCGAGCTCCAGCCTGGGCAGCTGCTGGTCACGCCCCGCATCGTCCTCGACCGCGCTCGAGCTCTCGGGCAGCTCGCCGTAGACCCCGCGCCAGCCGGGGACGAGCAGGACCTTGCCCGTCGTGCGGAAGACGTGGCCGGCGACGGTCGTCTCGACCTTCGTGTTCTCGAACTCGGCCTCGGGGTGAAACGCGGCCAGGAACCGGCGCGCGACGAGATCGTAGATCCGGCGGTCGTCGTCGGACAGCTTGTCGAGGTTGTGCGCCGAGTTCGTCGGGATGATCGCGTGGTGGTCGCCGACCTTGTCGTCGGCGACGACGCGCCCGAGCGGCAGCATGTCGAGGCCCTGCACGTAGGCCGCGGCGGCCTGGAGGTCGCGCGACGCGCCGCCGACATGGCCGGCGATCGGCTTGAGCTCGGCGATCATGTCGCTCGTCAGGTAGCGCGAGCTCGTCCGCGGATAGGTCAGGACCTTGTGCTCCTCGTAGCAGCGCTGGGCCGCCGCCAGCGTGCGCCGCGCCGTGAAGCCGAAGCGGCTGTTGGCGTCGCGCTGCAGCGAGGTGAGGTCGTAGAGCAGCGGCGCGCGCTCCTTGCGCTTCTTGCGCTCCAGCTGCGTGATCGTGCCGCTCTGCTCGCGAACCGCCGCGACGATCGCGTCGGCCTCCTCGGCCGTCGCCAGCCGCGGCTTGGCGCCGGCGTGGTAGCGGCCCTCGTAGGACCGATCGACGGGATCCGTGCCGTCGGTGCCCCCGGGGGCGGCGAACAGCGCGTCGACGAGCCAGTACGGCTCGGGCCTGAAGGCCCGGATCTCCTCCTCGCGGCGCGTGATGATCGCCAGCGTCGGCGTCTGCACGCGTCCCAGCGAGACGGCGCCGTCGAACGACGAGCGCAGGCGGATCGTCGCCGCGCGCGTGGCGTTCATGCCGACGATCCAGTCGGATTCCGAGCGCGAGCGCGCCGCCGCCTCGAGCGCGGCGAACTCGCTCGCGGGCCGCAGCTCGTCGAACGCGCGCTGCATCGCGCTCTTGGTCATCGACGACAGCCAGAGCCGCTGGACGGGCTTCTTGGAGCCCGCCTTCTCGTAGAGGTAGGCGAAGATCAGCTCGCCCTCGCGGCCGGCGTCGCAGGCGTTGATGACCGACTCGACATCGGCGCGCTTGAGCTGCTGCGTGACGACCGACATCTGCTTCTTGGAGCGCTCGTCGCGGACGACGAGCTTGAACTTCTCCGGCACGATCGGAAGGTCGGCCATGCGCCACTTCTTGAACTTGGCGTCGTACTCGTCGGGCTCGGCGAGCTGGACGAGATGGCCGACGGCCCAGGTCAGGACGTGCTCGGGACCCTCCAGGTAGCCCTCCTGCTTCTGGAAGGGGCCGGGCAGCACGCGCGCGAGGTCGCGGCCGACGGACGGCTTCTCGGCGATGACGAGTGTCTTGGTCTCGGGCACGGGGCCGCAGGGTAGCGCCATGGCGAACGGCCCCGCGCGGACCGAGCGGTCAGTTCACGCAACGTCCGGTGCCGACCCGGCCGTCCGCCCCGGCCAGCGTGTCGCGGACGATGTCGTTGGGCACGGCATAGCCGCCCTCGGGGCCGACGACGACCTTCGAGAACACCGTGCCCGAGACGCGGCCCGCCAGGTCGACGATCGGGCCGCCCGAGTTTCCGGGCTGCACGTCGGCGCGAAATGCGGTGACCTCGCGCTGCACGAGACGCTGCCCGTAGGCGTCGTTGGCGAGGACGGTCGACGTGCTCGCGATCCGCGCGGCGGTGATCTTGAACGGGCCGTTGAGCGGGAAGCCGAGGACGGCGCCCGGCTCCGTCGGCTTGACCTCGCGCGCGAAGCGCAGCGCCGGGCGGTCGAGCGACGGCACGCGCAGGACGGCGACGTCGTTGCGCGAGTCGAACGCGATCGCGGTCGCCTCCAGGCGCGAGTCGCTGCCGTTGGGCTCGACGGAGATGCTGTTCGAGCCGGCGACGACGTGCGCGTTGGTCACGACGACGCCGTCTCCGGCGACCCAGCCCGAGCCCGCGACGCCGAGGCCGCAGGAGTTCGACAGCACGCGCACGACCGATCGCCCGGCGGCCTGGACCTCCGGATCGTCGGCGTACCGCGACCGCGGCCGCTCGACATCGGCCTCCGGCCCGCGGATGGCCGGAAACGGGTCGTAGCGGGCGAGCGCCTTCAGCACGCTGTCCGACGGCAGGATCTGGTTGAGCTCCTTGAGGATCACCGAGCGCTGGATCGGACGCCGCATGTCGCGGATGCCGGGCGTCTGCAGCACGATCACGCTCACCAGCCAGGCCAGCCCGAGCGCGAGCGCGATCGCCAGGACGCTGCCGAGCAGGCCGTCGAACACGGCAAACGCGGGCGAGCGGATCCCCGACCGCATCGCGCCGCCGATCGTCTCCGCGCCGGCCGACAGGACCAGGCCGCCGACGACCGCGCCGAGCAGGCCGAAGAGCGGCGCGTAGGGCGACGCGTTGCCCTCGGTGAGCAGTTGCGGTCCGAAGCGCGTGCCGAGGTACGCGCCGCCGGCGAAGCCGACCAGCGACAGCGCGCCGATCAGGAAGCCGCGTGCAAATCCGACGAAGGCGAAGAACGCGGCGAGGACGACGATGAAGACGTCGATCGGGGTCAATCCGACGCCCGATCGACCGCTGCTGACCGTAAGTGACGCGGGTACGTCCGCCCGCGGGCCATAGTTGTGTCGGATGCTCGTCGAGTCGTCACGGTCACGCCGGTCAGCTCCTGCCCGGCGCGTGATCATCGCAAGCGCCGCCGTGGCAGGGGTTCTCCTCATCGCGGGGGTGGTCGCGCTGAGCGATCGCGAGCCGGCCGAGCAGGCTGTCGCGGAGCGCTTCGTACGGGCATGGGCGCGCGGCGATCTTCCGGCGATGCATGCCGAGCTCAGCGAGCAGCAGCGGCGCGCGCTGCCGGTGCGCCGCTTCGCCGACGCCTACCGCTCAGCGGCGCGCGCGGCGACCGCGACCGGCGTCGCCCACGGCGAGGTCGGCGCGCTGCGAGACGGCGTGATCAGCATCCCGATGACCGTCACGACGCGGGTGTTCGGCAGGGTTAGCGGCGCGCTGCGGCTGACGTTCTCCGGCGAGGCCGACGACAAGCACGTCAACTGGAAGGCGAACCTCGTCTTCCCTGGCCTGAAGGTGGGCGAGCGCCTGCAACGGCGAACCGAGCTGCCACCCCGCGCCGACATCCTGGCGCGCGACGGCACGCCGCTCGCCCGCGGCGCGGACCGCAGCTCGCCGATCGACGACGTCGCCGGCTCGATCGTCGGCGAGCTCGGCCCTCCGTCGCCGGAGCGCGCGACGCGCCTGCGCGAGCTGGGCTATCCGAGCGGCGCCAGCGTCGGCACGTCCGGCCTCGAGCGCGTCTTCGAGGACAGGCTCGCGGGCACCCCCGGCGGCCGGCTGCTCGCCGGCAGGCGCGTGCTGGCGCGGACCCAGCCGCGACCGGCGGAGCCGGTGCGCAGCTCGATCGACCCGGGCGTGCAGCGCGCCGCCGTGGCGGCGAAGGGCGAGCGGCTGGGCGGCGTCGCCGTCGTGCGCCCGCGCACGGGAGAGATCCTCGCCCTCGCCGGGATCGCGTTCTCGGGTCTGCAGCCGCCGGGATCGACGTTCAAGATCGTGACGCTCGCCGGGGTGCTCGAGGCCGGCCTCGCCGGCGTCAACTCCAGGTACCCGGTCGAGACGAAGACGACGATCGAGGGCGTCGAGCTGGAGAACGCAAACGGCGAGTCCTGCGGCGGCACCCTGCGCAACTCCTTCGCGCACTCCTGCAACTCGGTGTTCGCGCCGCTCGGCGCCCGCCTGGGTGCCGCCCGGCTCGTCGCGACCGCCGAGAAGTTCGGCTTCAACATGGACGTCGGGATCGACGGTGCGGCGACGAGCACGATCCCGGCCGCCGGCGAGATCGGCGACGACCTCGCCGTCGGCGCGACCGCGATCGGACAGGGCCGCGTGCAGGCGACGGCGCTGCAGATGGCGTGGGTGGCGGCGACGATCGCCGGCCGCGGCCGGCGCCCGAAGCTGACGCTCGAGCGCGGCGGCACGCCCGAGCGCACGCAGGCGATCGACGCCGGCGTCGCGCGCCACGTCGGGCGCATGATGGAGGCGGTCGTGCGCGACGGCACCGGTGGCGCCGCGAGGATCTCCGGCATCCGCGTCGCGGGCAAGACGGGCACCGCGGAGCTCAAGGACACCAGCCGGCCGGACTGCGTGCCGAGCCCGGACCCGACCGTGGCGGCCGAGTGCCCGCCGCCGCCACCGGACGACCCGACGGACACCAGCGCCTGGTTCACGGCCTACGCGCCGGCGGACAGCCCGCGCGTCGCGGTCGGCGTCCTGCTCGTGCAGGCCGGCACCGGCGGGGAGACGGCGGCCCCGGTCGCCAGGCAGGCGCTGATCGCCGGTCTCAAGGCGACCCGGTAGCCAGCCGGCTAGACGTCGAGGTCGATGATCCCCGTCTGCTGAGGTGACGTCGTGCCCTCGATCTTCAGCTCGAGAGGGCGGTTGTCGAGCGCCGTGCCGGGAAGCTTGAAGAGCAGCAGCGAGCCGCGGATCGGCGAGTCGTAGGCGGGCGTGTCGGCGAGCGGCAGGATCTCTCCCGGGGGGATCGGCTCTTCCGGCCGGTACGCGAAGACGTTGCCCTGCTCGAGCTCGAGCGGCTCGAAGACTCGCTCCTGCGTGTCGTGGATCTCGATGTCGTCGGACGGCTCCAGCGGCTCGTCGGACTCGTTCTCGACCTGCAGGAACACGCCGAACCAGACCTCGTCGGCCGCGAGCTGCTGCTCGTCCGCGGGCACGCCCCGCAGCAGCGCCCTGTCCTGGACGTCGTTGGGGTTGAGCTGGCGCGTCATCTGCACCTGGTACTTCAGCTCGCCGAGGCTGAGGTAGAAGCCCTCGCCCTCGATGTGCTGGACGCGCGCCTCCTCGTCGGGGTGGTTGCCGCAGGCGGCGAGACCGCCGGCGGCGAGCAGCGCAGCGACGACGGCGAGTGCACGGATGGGACGGCGCAGGCGGGACAAGGGCCGGGAAATCTACAACCTGAAGCCGCTGGCCGGTTTACGTGCCCCGCCGGCGACGGTCGTGCGCTCGCCGCCACCCTCGCCGGACTCGAGGATCGAGCGCAGGCGCTCGAGCGCCCGCCTGTGACAGCGCGTCATCGCCGTGCGGACGCGCAGAAACCGCTCCATGAGCTCGTCGGACCTCAGGACCGGCGTCGATCGCGTCTCGAACGTGACCTTCGTCGCGCCGCCGGCGTCCTCCTCGAGCGTCCAGGTCGAGTGGGTGTGGATGCGGTTGAAGCGACCGGAGCGCCCCGTCGCGACGATCTGCCGCGGCGGCGTCAGCTCGGTGAGCGTGATGTCGCCGTAGGAGAAGCGATCGAAGCGCGACCTGACGCGAAACCGCGCGCCGGCGCCGCGTCCGTAGGAGTCCTCGCGCGTCAGGTGCCAGTCGACCATGCAGTGGTCGCTGAACTGCTCGTGGTTGGCGACGTCGGCGAGGTACTCGAAGACCTCCTCGCGCGGCCTGGCGATCGTCGTCGAGAGCGAGAGCGGCTCCATTGGGCGAGCAATCTATTCGACGCGCGCGGCGTTGGCTGCCTGCCGCCCTCGAGCCATCCCCCGTGTCGCCGGCCGCACGTGGACGTGCGACCGGCGGCAGGAGCCATCGACCGCCCGCTACCGGGCGCGCAGCTGGCCGCGCAGCGCGCCGCCCGGATGGTCGGGGTTGTGCACGTTGACGTAGTAGCCGGAGGGGTCGGCGAGGATCTCGCCGACCGTCTCGCCCGTCGGGAAGGCGGCGACGCCGTTGGGCAGGATCTCTCCCTCCGTCAGGCAGTCGGCGGCGTCGCCGTCGAACGGCCGCGCCAGGTTGACGACGACGGGCCCGTTCTCGCCCACCGCGCCCTTGTGGATGTGGGCGGCCATGCCCGGCTCGACGAGCTCGATCCTCTCCACGTTGAGGACGTAGCAGAGCGTCCTGGCGTCACCGTCGACGCCGAACGCGTACGCCTCGCCGCGACCGTTCGGATCTCCGGCGATGCGGTTGCCGGCGCCTGCGCTCGCCACCTCCTGGCGGCCGTCGAGCGACGCCGTGAGGATCGTGTTCGTGTGGCCGGCGATCGCTCCGCCGACCGGCGACAGAAGGATGCCGAGGGCGACACCGATGCCGGCCGCCGTACCCGCGAGAAGACGTGCTCTCATGTGTTCGCTCTCCCGATTGCTTTGTTTTCGGTGTGGGAGGTACGGTCGCCGAGCGGGCGCGGATCAGCGCGCGGCACGGCGCCACCGCCGCCGGCCGGCAACCGCCGCTACAGGCGCTGCACGCGGACGGCCAGACCGAACTCGCTGTGTCGCACGCGCTCGCTCTCGACCGGCTCACCGCGCCGTAGCGGGCTGCACAGCTCGCAGACGGTCGTCCCACCCGGATAGCGGTGCAGCGACTCGCCGATCAGCGGCGTGCGCCCGCAGTCGGCGCAGCGGTCCCGGCGACCGGCCAGGTTTCCGACGCTCTTTCGCAGCAGCGCGCGCTCGAGATCGCGCTCGTCGATCGTCTGCGCGGATCGGGACACGCAGCGTGCTTCGCCGTGCGGCGCGCGGCTCCTTCGAGCGCCTGCATTGAGGTTGGGTTTATCTCCATCCCCACCATGGGTAGACCGCTCAGCCCTGAGGCGTCGCTTCCTACGCGGGCGCTGCTTGACGCGATCGTTATATTTCGCACAAGCTACGGGAGGGGTGGCCGCTGCAAATCGGCGAAGGGAGTGACGGGATGGAGTCGCTGACGTCTGGAACGCTTGCTGGTACCGGCTCGTTTCGCTGCGAGGTCTGTGGGCATGTCGTGGAGATGGCCACGGCGGACGTGCTGCCGGCGTGTCCGGGTTGCGACGGCGCGAGCTTCACGCGTGCTTCGCTGTTCGCCGGAAGCGGGCGCTTCAACCGCCCCGAGCCCGATGCGCAGACGCTGCGTGACGCCGGCGCGCTGGACGCCGCCCGCGCCGCGCTCGACAACGCGGGCTGCTATCTGATCTTCCATGACGCCGGCGAGGTCCGAACGGTCACGATGCCCGGCGACACGATGCGGATCGGCCGCAGCCTCTCGGCGCACCTGCGCTTCGAGGATCCGACGGTCTCGCGCCGTCATGCCGTGCTCGTCAGGGAGGCAGACGGCGTCCGCGTGCTCGACGACCGCAGCCTCAACGGCGTCTTCGTCAACGGCGAGCGCACGGTCTCGCGGCTGCTCGCCGACGGCGACGAGGTCGTCATCGGGCGTTACCGCCTGCGCTTCGCCGACGTCACCGCGATGCCGGCGGACACCGCCGACGCCGTGCTGGCGGCCGAGTAGCATCAGGCGCCCTTGGGCGCCACGATCGCAGTCCTGTCCCAGAAGGGCGGCACCGGCAAGACGACCGCGGTGCGCACGCTGACGGACGTATTTCGCCGCATCGGCCTCGACGTGCTCGCGGTCGACCTCGACCCGCAGGGCAACCTGTCGGACTACTTCGACGTCGATCCGGAGGCCGCGCCGACGATCGGCGACGTGCTCGCCGGCCGCGCCGAGGCGAGCGCGGCGATCCACGACGACGTCCTGCCGTCGAACCTGTCGCTCGCCGAGGCCGAGCTGCTGCTGGCCGGCAAGATGGGCCGCGAGCTGACGCTCAAGCGCGCGCTCAAGCCGGTCAAGGATCGCTACGACCTCATCGTGCTGGACTGCCCACCGTCGCTCGGTCTGCTGACCGTCAACGCGCTCGTGGCCGCCGACCACGCGCTGCTGAGCACCGAGGCGCAGTACTTCGCGATGCAGGGCGTCGAGCAGGCGCTGGAGGTCATCGAGCTCGCCCGCGACGGGCTGAACCCCGACCTCGCCTGGCTCGGCGTCGTCTTCAACATCGCCGACATGCGCACGCGCCACAGCCGCGAGGCGTACGCGACGCTGCGCGAGCACGTCGGGCGCAAGCTCTTCGCGACGACGATCCGCCAGTCGATCGCGTACGCCGAGGCGGCCGAGCGCGCGGTCTCGATCCTCGACCACCGCCCCGATCTCGGCGCCGACTACCTCGCGCTCGCCGACGAGGTGCTCGAGCGGCTGAAGCTGCCGGCCGCGCGCAAGCGGCTCGCGGCGCTGCGCGACGGCAGCTAGAGCTCGCGGACGTCGGCGCCCTGCGACTCGAACGGCGCGCGCAGGACGTCGGCCCAGCCGTCAGCCTCGCGCTCGAGGCGGCGCACGACGGCGCCGGTGGCGTCGGCCTGCGTCCAGAACAGGACCGTCGGCCCGGCGCCGGAGATCGTCGCGCCGATCGCCCCGAGCTCGCTCGCGCGCGCCAGCAGCGCCGCCGAGCGCGGGAACAGCGGCGCGCGATAGGGCTGGTGCAGGCGGTCGGCGAGGCCGCGCCCGACGAGCGACAGGTCGCCGGTGGCCAGGCCGAGCGTCAGCATCGCGCCGCGGGCGACGTTCGCGGCCGCGTCGGCGAGCGGCACCGCGTCGGGCAGCGCCTTGCGCGCGACCGCGGTGCGCACCGCCGCGTGCGGCACGACGATGACGGCCTCGAGGCCGTCGGGCGGCTCGAAGCGCGCGACGTCGCCGTCGGTGACGATGACGAACCCGCCGAGCAGCGCGGCGGCAGCGTTGTCGGGATGGCCCTCGAGCTCGGCGACGTGGCCGAGCAGGTCCTCCTGGAGCTCGAACATGTGCGCGGCCGCGA
>JBKHXR010000059.1:0-7939 GCA_046565905.1 Thermoleophilia bacterium
ATGACGCCCCTTGCCCTCATCGCGCCCGTGCAGGTCCTCGTGGACGTGCTCGAGCCGATCCTCGTGTTCATCCACGACACGACGGGGTTCGGCTGGGGGATGTCGATCATCCTGCTGACGATCCTCGTGCGCGCCGCGATGGCGCCGCTGACCGTCAAGCAGTTCAAGTCGATGCGCGCGATGGCGGAGGTCGCGCCGCGGCTGAAGGAGATCCAGGAGCGCCACAAGGACGACAAGCAGCGCCAGCAGCAGGAGATCATGAAGTTCTACGCGGACAACAAGATCAATCCGTTCGCGTCCTGCCTGCCGCTGCTGGCGCAGTTTCCGTTCTTCATCGGGCTCTTCTACCTGCTGCAGAGCGACCTGCGCCGCGAGATCTGCGGGCGGGCCGCGGAGGCCGCCGGCCTCGTCACACGGCCCGGTGTGACGCCGCCGCCCTGCGGCGAGGTCCCCGGCAGCGGCGGAGCGGAGCAGTTTCTCTTCATCCCCGACCTGACGGCCGGGGCCACCGGCTGGGTGCTGGCCACGCTGATGATCCTCTACGTCGGCTCGCAGTTGCTCTCGACGCTGCTGACGCCGACGTCGCCGGACCGCAACCAGCAGATGCTGATGTACGGGCTGCCGCTCGTCTTCGCGATCTTCATCCTGCTCTACAACTTCCCCGCCGGGCTGCTCGTGTACTGGATCACGACGAACCTCTGGACCGTCGGCCAGGGTTACCTGATCCGCAAGAAGCTCGGCCCGATCACGCCGATCAAGCCCGCCGGCGGCGGCGATGACGGCAAGGGCGGCGGGTTCTTCGGCAAGCTCCAGGGGGTGGCGGCGCCGAAGGAGCCGGCGGCCGCGACGGCCAAGCCGGCGCCGGGCGGCCCCCCGCCCCGTCCGCCGCGCAGGAAGAAGAAGCGGTCAGGGCGCAGGCGCTGATGGCCGACGACCCCGGCAAGGCGGTCGAGGAACTGCTCGAGCGCGTCGTCGCCGCGCTGGGACTCGACGCGAGCGTCGAGATCACCGACGACGGCGAGACCTGCACGGGCACGGTCCACGGCGAGGATCTCGGCCTGTTCATCGGCCGTCACGGGCAGACGATCGACGCCGTCCAGCACCTGGCGCAGCGGGTCTCGGGCGCGCGCGCGGAGCACGGCCGACGGATCGTCGTGGACGCCGAGGGCTACCGCGAGCGGCGCGCCGGGATCCTCCGCAGGCAGGCCGACCGTGCCGCCGAGGATGCGCTGCGGTCGGGGCGCCCGGTGGCCCTGGACGCGACGACCGCGAGCGAACGCCGGCTCGTGCACGAGTACCTGCGCGAGAACGACTCGGTGCAGACGTATTCCGAGGGCGACGAGCCCGACCGCCACCTCGTGGTCGCACCGCTCGCGTCGTAGCCGCCCCCGACGGCCCGCCGGCGGCGTTTCACGTTTTTCTCCCCGGTGAAACACTTTCGTGATGCTGAGCGAGACGGAGCGCGGGCTGGTCGCCGGCATCCTCATGAGCGAGGGCTCCTTCGGCGGGGACGGCAAGCAGCCGCACATCATGCTGCGCAAGCACGTCCGCCACGAGTCGCTCATGCGCTGGCTCGTGGCGCGCTTTCCGCGCTCGCGCCTCTACGGGCCCTACCACCACGGCGATCGCTCGTACTTTCAATGGGTCGCCCGCGGGCCCGCCCTCGTCGAGGACGTGCTGCCGGTTCTCGACGAGCTGATCGTGCCCGAGCTCGACGCCCACGCGGCCGCACGCCTGGCCGAGCTGCGCGAGCGCTACGCGCCCTACATCGCGCGGATCCAGGCGCGTGGCACGGCATGAGCGTCGGACGCCGGCTCGAGCAGCTCGCCGTGCAGTACGCGCTCTCGCCCGCTGCGGTTGGCGCGCTCGAGCGGCTGCTCGAGGCATTGACCGCCCAGCCCAGCGCACCGACCGCGGTGCGCGATCCCGCACGCGCTGTCGACACGCATGTCGCCGACGCGCTCGTCGCGCTCGACGTGGCCCCGGTTCGGGCCGCGCGCCGGATCGCGGACCTCGGCGCCGGCGCCGGCCTTCCGGGGCTCGTCCTCGCCGCGGCGCTGCCCGAGGCCGACGTGTCGCTGGTCGAGTCCAACCGCCGCAAGTGCGAGTTCATCGCGTGCGCCGCGTCGCAGATGCGGCTCGGCAACGTGGCCGTCGTCGCTGAGCGCGCCGAGTCGTGGCGCGCGGGCATCGGCGTCCACGACCTCGTCACCGCGCGGGCGCTGGCGCCACTGCCGGTGCTCGTCGAGTACGCCGCCCCGCTGCTGGCGCCGGGCGGCGCGCTGCTGGCCTGGAAGGGGCGCCGCAGCGAGGACGAAGAGGCCGACGGCATCGCCGCGGCCGCCGCGACCGGCCTCGAGCTCGCCGAGGTGCGGGCGGTACGCCCCTGGGACGGGGCCGAACGGCTTCACCTGCACCTCTACCTGAAGGTGGGCGACACGCCGAGCCGCTTTCCGCGCAGGCCGGGAATGGCGAGCAAACGGCCGCTACGAGCCTCAGGCTGACGTCCAGCCTCGAGGGTTCGCTGCCGAACGATCGCACGCTCCGACCGTTCCCACCGCTACCGTCTGTCGCGCATGGGAACCGTCTACGCGATCGCGAACCAGAAGGGCGGGGTCGGCAAGACGACGACGGCCGTCAACGTCGCCGCCTGCATCGCCGAAGCCGGTTTCGCCACGCTGCTCGTCGACATCGACCCGCAGGCCAACGCGACGCTCGGCCTTGGCGTCGCGAAGGACACCGAGCCCAACGTCTACGACGTCCTCGCCGGCCGCTGCAGCCTCGCCGACGCGCTGGCGGACACCGCGATCGACAACCTCAAGCTCGTGGCCGCACATCCCGACCTCGCCGGCGCCAACGTCGAGCTGCCGCGCGAGCCCGGATCGGAGACGCGGCTGCGCGAGGCCCTGGCAGGGGCGCGGGAGCGCTTCGACTACGTCCTGCTGGACTGCCCGCCGTCGCTCGGCCCGCTGACGGTCAACGCGCTCGTCGCGGCCGACCGCGTGATCATCCCGGTGCAGACGGAGTACTTCGCGCTGGAGGGCCTCGCCGGACTGCTCGACACGCTGGCGCTGATCCAGCGCGAGCTCAATCCGCGCCTGACCGTGGCGGGGATGCTGCTGACGATGCACGACGGGCGCACGCGGCTGGCGCGCGACGTCGAGCGCGAGGTGCGCGAGCACTTCCCGGCGCTCGTCTACGAGACCGTGATCCCGCGCAACGTCCGCGTGGGCGAGGCGCCGAGCTTCGGCAGGCCCGTGACGCACCACGACCCGCACTGCGCGGGCGCGGACGCGTACTTCGAGCTGGCCAAGGAGGTCGTACGGGCGGGGGCGCGGCGATGAGCGGTGCTTCGCGAGGGATGGGCCGCGGCCTGGCCGAGATCCTGCGCGTCTCGGGCGCGCCGGCGGCCGCGGGCGACGATCTGCGCAACGTGCCGGTCGAGCTGATCGTCCCCAACCCGCGCCAGCCCCGCCGGTCCTTCGACGAGGCCGCGCTCGAGGCGCTCGCCGGGTCGCTGCGCGAGCGGGGGATCCTGCAGCCGGTGCTCGTCCGCCCGGTGCCCGGCGGGACGTACGAGCTCGTCGCCGGCGAGCGCCGCTGGCGGGCGGCGCAGATCGCGGGGCTGCAGAGCGTCCCGGCGATCGTGCGCGACCGCGACGACGCCGAGGCGCTGGAGGCGGCGCTGATCGAGAACATGGCGCGCGAGGACCTCAACCCGGTCGAGGAGGCGCGCGCCTGCGCTGCGCTGGTCGAGGAGCTGGGGCTCACGCGGGAGTCGGTCGGGCTGCGCGTCGGGCGCAGCCGCGTCGCCGTGACGAACCTGCTGCGCCTGCTCGACCTGCCCGACGAGGCGCTCGAGCTGCTCGAGCGCCGCGAGCTGTCGGAGGGTCACGGGCGCGCGCTGCTGCTGGCGGCCGAGCACGGCGACCGGCGCCGCCTGGCGCGCTCGGCCGTCGACGAGGGCTGGTCGGTGCGGGTCCTCGAGGCCCGCGCCCGCGCCGCCAACGAGCGCGGCGGCGCGACGCCGCGCGAGAAGCCGGCCGACGCCGTGCACCCCGATCAGCGGGCCGCCGCCGAGCAGATCGCCGACGCCCTCGGCGGGGCGCTCGGGATCGAGGTCACGGTCCGTCCGCGCGGCAGCGGCTACCGCGTCGAGCTGGCGTTCGAGGATCCCGACGAGGCGCTCGCGCTCGCCCGCCGGCTGCGCCCGCGCGCGGTCGCATGATCGGCCGGGCGCGCTAGACTCGACCGCCGTCGAGGGCGATTAGCTCAGTCGGTTAGAGCGCTTCTCTGATAAGGAAGAGGTCCCTGGTTCGAATCCAGGATCGCCCACTCGCAGAGCGCCTGGACGTCGCGGTGGAGCTCCCGGCTCGCGGCATCCCGCGCTGCCGGCCGGCCGCACCGGACTACGCGTCCCAGTCGATCTGCGCCAAGCGCCGGCGCAGCTTCGCGCCGCGCCGCGGATTGACCGACTCGACCCGGCCGGCCCGGCCCAGCAGGTGCGCGCGCAGGTCGGGCGCGCCCGCCCGGTCCTGGTGAACCGGCCCGTGGACGGCGCAGTTGTGCAGGATCGCCTTGAGCTCGTCGTACGCGCCGCGCTCGACGTTCGGGTGCGCGTTGACGACGATTCCGCAGACGCGCTGGCGCCCGGCCCGCGTCGCCACGGTTGACTTGCGCCGGTTGGCGGTGAATCCCTCTTCGGCGGCGATCGCGCAGATCGCCGCGCGCAGATCGTTGGCGCCTGACAGCAGCAGCGTGCCGCCCGAGAACGTGATGTCGTCGGCGCAGCGCGCCGGCAGTCTCAGCAGACGCCGACGCCCCCTGCTGCGGACGTCAGGCGGGAACGGCGACGCCTTCGCGGGCGAGCAGCAGCAGCCCCATCTCGCGGGCCTTCAGTGCGGCATCGGCGTCGCCCTCGTGGGCGGCGACGATCGAGCCCTTCATGAGGATGTGCCACTGGCCGGCGAACCACTCGGGATCGCCGACGCCGGCCGCGGCCGCGAGCTCGCAGACGAACGAGCGGATGTTCGCCAGGTGCATGACGCAGGCCTGGCGCACCGGATCGGCGCGGTCCTCGAACTCCAGCAGCGACGTGATGAACGCGCAGCCCTCGAAGTCCTCGCGCGCGAACCACTCCGAGAAGATCTCGAAGACCGCCAGCAGCTGCTCGGCCGGCGTCTCGCCGCGTCGCAGGACCTCCGCCTGCACCCAGCCCTTCGTCCAGCGCTCCTCGCGCAGTGCCAGAAACGCCAGCGCGAGGTCGTTCTTGGAGGCGAAGTTGCGATACAGCGTCATCTTCGCGACGTCGGCCTCGGCGGTGATCGTGTCGACGCCGATCGCTCGGACGCCGCCGCGGCTGAAGAGGCCGTACGCCGCGTCGAGGATCCGATCACGCCCACTGCGGCGCCTGCCGACCGCTGTGTCGCCTGCTGCCATGCGACGACTATAGGGACGCCCGCGGGTGACCGGGAAGCTAGTCGCCCGCGCGCCGATCGTGCGGTCGACGAACCGCGGCGGGTGCATGTTCGAGCCCCGCCCACCCCCGCAGCTATGCTCCAGCGAATGCAGGAGATGGTCATATACGGCGTCAGCTTCGACATGGTCGGCAAGCAGCCGATCGTCCTGCTGAAGACCGTCGACAGCAACAAGTTCCTCCCGATCTGGATCGGCCATCCCGAGGCGGCCGCGATCCTGATGAAGCTCCAGGGGGCGACCACGCCGCGGCCGATGACGCACGACCTGCTCTGCGACATGCTCGGCGAGCTCGAGGTGCGCTGCACGCAGGTCGCCGTCACCGAGCTGCGCGACAACACGTTCTTCGCCTCGATCACGCTGACGGTCGACGGCAAGGAGATGGAGATCGACTCGCGTCCGAGCGACGCGCTCGCGCTCGCGGTCCGCTCCGGCGCCCCGATCTTCGCCGCCGAGGAGGTGATCGCCGAGTCGGCGATCGAGTTCGAGCACGACGTCGAGGACACCGAGGAGGTCGTCGAGAAGTTCAAGGACTTCCTCGACCAGGTCAGCCCGGAGGACTTCGCGGGCGAGGAGTAGGCGCTGTGCGCGCGGCGGGCGGGTCGGCGCAAGCCGCCCGGCGCCGCCGCGGATGGCGGCGGGCCGCCCGCGCGGACCGGTGCGAACCGGGCTACAGGTGCGCCAGCCGCACGATCCGCTCGATCAGCTCGTCGAAGCCGATCCCGGCGGCGTCGGCGGCCATCGGCAGCAGCGAGGTCTCGGTCATCCCCGGGATCGCGTTGGCCTCCAGCACCGTGAGCTCGCCGGTCTGCTCGCAGAGCATGAGGTCGATCCGCGCGAAGGCGCGGCAGCCGAGGACATCCCAGACCTGCATCGCGAGCTCGCGAGCGCGCGCCGTCATCTCGTCGGGCAGCTCGGCGGGACAGACGAACCGCGTGCGCCCGATCTCGTAGCGGGCCTCGAAGTCGTAGAACTCCTCCTCGGTGGGCACCGCCTCGACGACCGGCAGCGTCTCGCCGTCGAGCACGGAGACCGCGAGGTCGCGGCCGCGCACGTGGCGCTCGAGCAGGACCTTGTCGCCGTAGGAGAAGGCCGCGACGAGCGCGCCCGGCACCTCGCCGGCCGTCGACGCGAACTTGATCCCCAGCGCCGACCCCTGGCCGGCGGGCTTGACGACGAGCGGAAACCCGAGCCGCTGCTCGATCGCCGGCAGCGCGTCGGCGGCGCCGAGCTCCTTGAACGCCGTCTCGTTGAAGGCGAAGAAGTCCGGCGTGGGAATCCCCGCGTCGAGCATGTGGTGCTTGGCGATCACCTTGTCCGCGCAGCGGATGCAGGCCGACACGCCGCTGCCCGTGTAGGGGATCGCGAGCGCCTCCAGCAGCTCCTGCACGGTCCCGTCCTCGCCGTCGCGGCCGTGCAGGGCGACGAAGGCCACCTCGGGCGCCGTCTCGCGCAGTCGCGCCACGAGGTCGTGGCCGACGTCGATCGCGACCACGTCGTGGCCCAGCCGGTGCAGCGCATCCTGCACGCGCGCGCCGGACTTCAGCGAGACCTGGCGCTCGAGCGAACGGCCGCCCTTGAGGACGGCGACGCGGGTCATCGCCGGCGCTCGCGGCGGCAGGCGGCGCCGGCGCGAATCATCGCCGGCGCTCGCGGCGGCAGGCGGCGCCGGCGGGTCGCGGGGCGTCCGCGGGAGGCGGGCGTCATCCCTCGCGGAACCCGAGTCCGCCGCCCCGGCGCCGCTCGGGCGCGGGCGGCAGGTGCAGCACGTCGGCGAGATCGGCGTCGGGTGCGGCCGGCGCCGGCTCGGCGGGCTGGTCGACTATCCGGTGCGTGCCGGTCAGCGTTCCGTAGAGGCCGACCTGCTCGCGCACGACCTCGCCGATCCGGCGGACGCCCTCGCGGATGTCGGCCTCGCCGACGCCGGAGAAGTTCAGCCGCATCGAGCTGCCGCCGCGACCGTCGAGGAAGGCCGCGCGCCCGGGGACGAACGCGACGTGCTCGTTGAGCGCGAGCGCCAGCAGGTCGGTCGTGTCGATGTAGTCGGGCAGCGTGACCCAGATGAACAGCCCACCCTGCGGGTGCGTCCAGCTGCACTCCGGCCCGAGGCACTCGGCGAGCGCGTCGAGCATCACGTCGCGCCGGCGGCGGTAGATCTCCTTCAGCGAGTCCACGTAGTCCTGCCAGCGGCCGCTGTCGAAGTAGGCCGCGACGAAGAGCTGCGTCAGCGAGGAGGAGCACAGGTCCGACGCCTGCTTGCCGATGTTCATCTTCTCGAGCACGGGCCGCGGGCCGACGCTCCAGCCCAGCCGCACCCCGGGCGAGAGGATCTTCGAGAACGTGCCGAGGTAGATCACGAACTGCCCCCCGTCGAGCGAGAAGAGCGTCGGAAGCGGCGCGCCCTCGTAGCGCAGCATCCCGTACGGGTTGTCCTCGAGCACGAGCAGCTCGCGCTCGCGAACCA
>JBKHXR010000060.1:0-27249 GCA_046565905.1 Thermoleophilia bacterium
GGCCAGCGTGCGCCGCGAGCGCTCGATCTTGCGCTCGCGCTGGGCGATGTTCGTCGGCACGCGGATCGTGCGGGCCTTGTTCTCGATCCCGCGCTGGACGGCCTGGCGGATCCAGTACGTCGCGTACGTCGAGAACTTGAACCCGCGCCGCCAGTCGAACTTCTCGACGGCGCGGATGAGCCCGAAGATCCCCTCCTGGATCAGGTCCAGCAGCGGCAGCTCATTCTGCGGGTACTTCTTGGCGATCGAGACGACGAGCGCGAGGTTGGAGTTGATCATCCGCTCCTTCGCGGCGGCGTCGCCCTGCTCGATGCGCTTGGAGAGCTCGACCTCCTCCTCGGCCGTCAGCAGCGGGTAGCGGCGGATCTCGTTGAGAAACAGGCCCAGCGCATCGGTCGTCGCGACCGCCATGGCGTCGTTGCCGTAGCTGGTCGCAGGGACCTCGCTGCGGCCGCAGTCGTCGGTGACGTCGATTCCGCGTACCTCGAAGGACGCGTGCAGGTCGCACAGGTCGTCGTCGGGCACGCCGAGCCGGCGCGCGACCGCGTCGAGCTCTGACAGGTTGACGCAGCCGCTGTCCTCGGCGTCTTCGAGGAGGCGGGCGAGTGGCGCGGGGGGATCTTCGAGATCGAGGTGCATGTAAGTGCGGCGTACCCGCCGTCGGCCGCGTGGGAAACGATGGCGCGGCGCCGGCTACGTCCGGACGGAGGCGCCGCGAGCGTGTCGCGAAAGTCGCCGCCGGTCGGCGTGGCGCAGCCGCGGATCGGCCGCAGCCGGTGCCGAGGACCTTGCGACGGGCGCCTAGTGCTGGCGGTTGCGCTTGCGCTGCTGGCGAGCGGCCTTGGCCTTGGCGCGCTTGGCGCGCTGCTGGCGCTCGCGCTCGCGCGCGGTCCTCGCGGTGCCGGTCACGACGTGGCTGTCGCCCGACGACGAGCCGCGAGGGCGGCCGTCGGGCGGTGCGGCACGGCGGGCGTCCCTGACGATCACGAACGCGATCGCGGCCAACACGAGCCCCGCCCCGCCGAAGATCAGCAGCTTCTGCAGCGTGCTGAGGCCGTCATCGTCGAACTCGTTGGGCGCCGGCGGCGGCGGGGCGGGTTCCTCGGTCAGCGGCGCGGGCGCGTTGGGCCCGAGCTGCGCCTGGGCGATCGAGACCGGCGCGAGGCCGACGAGAAGGATCACGAGCGCGAGGGCGAGGGCGACGCGGTGCATGCGCCGAGATTACGCGCAATCCGGGCCTGCCGGCCGCGCTGGGCCGCATACACTCTCGGCCATGGCCAAGCAGCGGCAGGTACGCGTCGAGCAGAAGAGCGCGCTGGCGGCGATGAGCCAGCTCGAGACACGGTCCGACGACGAGCTGCTCGCCGAGACGCGATACCGCGCTGCGGCGCAGGCCATCCTCGGGGCGCGCGCATCCGAGCGCTACGACGCGAAGGCCGCGCGCGAGCACTTCCGCAAGGCGATCGCGGCGGCGCGGCCGCAGGAGCGCATGCAGCTGCGTCGCATGGCGGAGGCCTCGCTGGCGCTCGCCGAGCGACGGCCCGACGACCTCAAGGCGGCGGTCGAGAAGCTCGGTCAGCAGGCGCCGTCGAGCCGCCAGCTGTTCGTTCTGCGGCTGATGGGGCTGATCGCGCCGCCGCAGGGCGCCGGCAAGCTGATGAAGATCCGCGGCGCGCTGATCATCCTCGCGATCGTCGTCGTGCTGCTCGCTGTCGGCTTCGGCCTCGCGTCGCTCGTGCTGCTGCCCTTCGGCGGCGGCTCGACGCTGGGCGCGGGCAGCCTGGGGATCGTGATCGTGCTCGTCGCGCTCGCGCTGCTGGCGTTCTTCGGCAAGCGAAAGCAGACAGCCCAGCGCGAGAAGGCTCGCGCCGCCCGCGCCGGCTGAGCCGATGTGCGGGCGCTACACGCTCGCGGCAACCGACCCGGCGCAGCTGCGCGCGCGCTGGCCGGTCGGCGAGCGGATCGAGCTGCGGCGGCGCTTCAACGTCGCACCGGGCGACGACGTGCTCGCGGTGATCGGGCGGCGCGACGGCGGCGACGGCGAGTCACTCGAGCGGGCCGCGGGCGCGCTGCTGCGCTGGGGGCTCGTCCCGTTCTGGGCCAAGGATCCCAAAGAGCTCGGGGCGAGGACGATCAACGCCCGCGCCGAGACGGTCGCCGAGCGGCCCGCCTTTCGCGACGCGTTCGCCAGCCGGCGCTGCCTGATCCTCGCCGACGGCTTCTACGAGTGGTCCGGCGGCGTCCCGCACCGGATCACGCGCGCCGACGGCGAGCCGTTCGCCTTCGCCGGTCTGTGGGCGTCCTGGCGCCCGCCCGGCGCCGCCCGTGAGGTCGAGCCGCTGCGCTCGTGCTCGATCGTGACGACGGCGGCGGCCGCGCCCGTGCGCCGGCTGCACGACCGCATGCCGGTGATCCTCGCCGGCGCCCAGCAGGAGTCACTGTGGCTCCAGCGGGCGACGCCGGCCGGCGAGCTTCACGCGCTGTGCCGGCCGGAGGCTGTGCCCGCGCTGGAGGTCCGGCCGGTGAGCAGGGCGGTGAACGACGCGCGCTTCGATGGCCCCGAGTGCCTGCATCCCCCGGAGCAGGCCGCGTTGTTCTAGTCGCGCGGCGAGGTCGTCGGTCGCGACCCATCGCATCCGCGGTGCCGCGCCGCGAACAGCATCTCTGAGGAAGGGGTCCGAACCCGAGTGCGGCACCGGCTGCGATCGCGGCGCGTCAACGGGACCGAATCTCGCATCCGTGGCCGCGCCGGTGGCGAACACTGCTCGGATAGCGAGCAAGATGCGCCACGCTGCCGCGGTTTCGCGCCCCCCGCGATTCCCCGCCGGGGCGCGATTCCCCGCCTCCTTCACCGATGTCGGTCTGAGGCGCCGGCACCCCGAGTAGCGTCCGGAGCGATCACGGCGCGGCGGCGCCCGCAGCTGCGGGCCGTCCACTACCGAGACGACGACTCGATCCGCACCGACTCGATCACCACGGGATCGATCGGCATCTCGGTCGCCGGGTCGGTCGGCACGGCGGCGATCCGGCGGACGGTCGACCTGCCGCCGATGACCTCGCCGAGCAGGGCGTAGTCGGGCGGCAGCGGCGCCTCGTCGGCGGTGACGATGAAGAACTGGCTGCCCGACGTGCCGGGCTGCTCGGTCTGCGTCTTGGCCATCGCGACCTTGTAGCGCGTGTACCTCAGGTCCTTCGGCGGCGCCTCGACGACGGCGTAGCCCGGTCCGCCGTTGCCGGTGCCGAGCGGGTCGCCGCCCTGGATGACGTAGTCGTTGCCGCCCGGCTTTGCGATGCGGTGAAAGGTCAGGCCGTTGTAGAACCCGCTGCGGGCGAGGGCCGCGAACGACGAGGTCGTCTTCGGTGCGCGCCGTACGTCGAGGCGGATCTCGATCGTGCCGCAGTTCGTGCGCAGCACCGCTGCGTGCCGGCGTTCGCGGTTCAGGCGCCGCTTCGGGCGGCGCCGGTCGGCGTTTGCCGCCGGCTCGGGCGCCGGGACCGGCCGGCAGCCGTCGCGCGTGCTGCGCTGCGGCGTGGTGGTCGTCGCGGTCGCGGTCGCGGTCTCGCCGGCGGCCGGCGTGGTCGTCGTCGCCTCGCCCGTCAGGCCCGCGTCCTTGCCGCAGGCGACCAGCGCCAGCGCCGCGAGCAGGATCACGATGAGGACGAGCGCGCGCCGCACGGTCGCAGAGCGTAGTCGCTTGACCGCGATCGTTCGGCGGTTCGCCCGGCGGCGCCCCCGCGCGGGGCCGCGCCGCGCGACCCATCACACTTCCCGCGATGGCGCTCACGTCCCTCGTCGCCCGCTACGACCACATACTGCTCGATCTCGACGGCTGCGTCTGGCTCGGCGACGAGGCCACGCCGGGCGCGATCGAGGCGATCGCCGCGCTGCGCGCCGCGGGCAAGGGCGTGTCGTTCGTCACCAACGACACGCAGCTCGGCGAGGAGGAGTACGTGCGAAAGCTCTGGCGCCTCGGCTCGCAGGCGTCCGTCGAGGAGGTCGTCACGGCGGGGGGCGCGCTGCAGTTCGTGCTCGCCCAGCGCTTCCAGGGCCGCGCCGCCGTCGTCATCGGCTCCCCCGCCCTGCGACGCCACGTCGAGGCTGCCGGCCTGCGGATCGTCAACGGCACGACGTTCGCCGGCCGCGCCGACGTCGTCGTCGTCGCCTTCCATCCGCGCTTCGACTACGACGAGCTGCGCGAGGCGACGCAGGCGGCGCTGCGCGGCGCCTACCTGCTGGGCTCCAACCGCGATGCGACGTTTCCCGCCGCCGACGGCTTCTGGCCGGGGTCGGGCGCCGTCATCGCCGCGGTCGAGACCGCCTCGGGGCGCACGGTGCAGACGGTCGGCAAGCCCGAGCCGACGCTCGTCCGGACGGCGCTCGATCGCCTCGGCCCGGGCCGGGCGCTGATGATCGGAGACCGCGTCGACGCCGACCTCGGCGCCGCCCACGCGGCAGGGATCGACGGCGCGATCGTGCTCACCGGGGCGTCCGATCGCGCGAGCGCCGAGGCGGCGACCGACCCCGCGCCGGTGGCGATCGCCGCGCGGCTCGAGACCCTGGTGCTGGGATAGTCCAGCCCGTGGAGCGGCGCGTCGCCCTGCTGTGCAACCCGTCCGCCGGCGGTGGCCGCGCGGCGCGCATCCTGCCGCGCGCCGAGCGCGCGCTGCGCGATCTCGGCGTCCCGTTTCACACCGAGGTCACGCGCGATCTCGCCCACGGCGAGGAGCTTGCGCGCAGCGCCGCGCGAGCCGGGGAGGTCACGGTGACGCTGAGCGGCGACGGCCTGATCGGCTGCGTCGTCGGCGTCCTGCGCGAGTTCCCCGGCGCGGTGCTCGGGATCCTGCCGGGCGGCCGCGGCAACGACACAGCGCGCGTGCTGGGGATTCCGCGCGACATCGAGGCGGCCTGCGCGGTGATCGCCTCCGGGCGCGAGCGCGACCTCGACATCGGCGAGGTCGAAGGGCGCTCGTTCATCGGCGTCGCCTCGCTGGGCTTCGACTCGGACGCCAACCGGATCGCGAACGCCGCGCCGGCCCGCCTCGGCCGGCTCGTCTACGTCTACGGGGCGCTGCGCGCGCTCGCGGGCTGGAAGCCGGCACGCTTCGACCTGCGCCTCGACGGCGAGCCGCTGTCCTCGATCGGCTACTCGGTGGCGGCCTGCAACTCCGGCTGCTACGGCGGCGGCATGCACCTGGCGCCGTCAGCCGCGCTGGACGACGGCCTGCTCGACGTCGTGCTGATCGCCAGCCATTCCAGGCGGTCCTTCCTCGCCACGCTGCCGAAGGCCTTCAAGGGGACCCACGTCGCACACCCGGCGGTGCGGATCCTGCGCGGCCGGGAGCTGGAGGTCGACGCCGACCGCCCGTTCACCGTCTACGCCGACGGCGATCCGATCGCCACGACCCCGACCACGATCCGCGTCGTACCGCGCGCCCTGCGCGTCCTGGCCCCGGCGTGATGCTCGCCGCGAAGATCGCCGTTGCCCGCGCGGCGGGCGCCGTCTCGCGCCGCAGCGGCCGCGGCGCCACGAGCCTGCCCGGCAAGCTGCTGATGCGCATGGAGCCGAACGCGATCGCGCGCCTGGCACGCCGCCTGCCGCAGGGCAGCGCCGTGATATCGGCGACGAACGGCAAGACGACGACGGCGATGATGGTCGCGGCGATCCTCGAGCGCGGCGGCACGCGGCTCGTGCACAACCGCGCCGGCGCGAACATGGCCGGCGGCGTCGCGAGCGTCCTGCTCGGCGCCGCACGCGGCAACGGGATCGACGGCGACGCCGGCCTCTTCGAGGTCGACGAGTTCTGGCTGGACCGCGTCGTCGCGCAGCTGCATCCGCGCGCGCTGCTGCTGGCCAACCTGTTCCGCGACCAGCTCGACCGCTACGGCGAGCTGGAGACGATCGCCGATCGCTGGGCGGCGACGGTCGCCGCCGCTGCGGAGACGGTGCTCGTGCTCAACGCCGACGATCCGCTCGTCGCCGATCTCGGACGCGAGCGCGGGGACGGCGGCGTCACCTACTTCGGGGTGCAGGACGACGCGATGGCGCTGCACGGCATGGCGCACGCATCCGATTCCAAGCACTGCCGCCGCTGCGGCGCGCCCTACGTCTACGACGCGATCTACATGGGCCATCTGGGCCGCTACCACTGCCCCAACGGCGACTCGCGCCGCCCGCAGCCGCAGGTCAGCGCCACGGAGATCGTGCTCGACGGCACGCGCGGCGCGCGCTTCACGCTGCACCTCGGCGGGGAGCAGGCCGCCGTCGCCCTGCCGCTTCCCGGCCTCTACAACGTCTACAACGCGCTGGGCGCCGCGGCGCTGGCGCGCGCGCTCGGCGCGCCGCTCGAGCAGATCGTCGCCGGCCTGGAGGCCGCGCAGGCCGCCTTCGGGCGCGCGGAGACCGTCAGCATCGGCGGGCGCGAGCTGGCGATCCTGCTCGTGAAGAACCCTGCCGGGGCCAACGAGGTCCTGCGGACGCTCGCGCTCGACGAAGGCGAGCACGACCTGCTCGCGGTGCTCAACGACAACACCGCCGACGGCCGCGACATCTCCTGGATCTGGGACGCCGACTTCGAGCTCCTCGCCGGGCGCCTGCGGCAGGTGACCTGCAGCGGCACGCGGGCCGCCGAGCTGGCGCTGCGGCTGAAGTACGCCGGCATCCCGACGGAGCGCGTCCGTGTCGTGCCCGCGCTCGAGCAGGGGCTCGACGCCGCGCTCGCCGACGGCGACGGGCCGATCGTCGCGCTGCCGACGTACACCGCGATGCTCGCGCTGCGCGAGCTGCTCGTCGCGCGCGGCGCGGCACAGGAGTCGTTCACATGAGCGACGCGATCTGGCACGACGTCGAGTGCGGGCGCTACGACGCCGACCTCGAGCTCTGGCGCGAGCTCGCCGCCCGGGCCGCCGGACCGATCCTCGACGTCGGCGCGGGCACCGGCCGCGTGACGCTCGACCTCGCGCGCCGCGGACACGAGGTCGTCGCGCTGGACATCGACCCGGCGCTGCTCGCCGTCCTCGAGCAGCGCGCGCGGGACGCGGGCCTCGAGGTTCAGACGGTCGTCGCCGATGCCGCCGGCTTCGACCTGGCGCGCCGCGACTTCGCGATCGTCATGGCGCCGATGCAGACCGTCCAGCTGCTGCGACCGGCCGGCCGCCGCAGCTTCCTGCGCAGCGCTCGCGCGCACGTCGCGGCCGGCGGGCTCGTCGCGATCGCGCTCGCCGACGCGCTGGAGTGCTTCGACGCCGAGCATGTCGCGCTGCCGCTGCCCGACCGGCTGATCGTCGACAGCACGCTGTACTCCAGCCAGCCCGTCGCGCTGCGCGACCACGGCGAGACCGTCGCGATCGAGCGCGTACGCGAGGTGCTCACGGCCGACGGCCGCCGCAGCGCGAGCGACGACGTCCTGCACCTCGACCGCGTCTCGGTCGCCGAGGTCGAGGCCGAGGGGCAGGCCGCGGGGCTTGCGCCGCTGGCGGCCCGCATCGTCGCGCCGACGGAGGAGCACGTCGGCACCAGCGTGGTGTTGCTGCGTGGCTGAGCGCGGCGCCCGCTCCCCCATCCTGCGCGTCTGCTCGCTGTATCCGGAGCTGATGAACATCTACGCCGACCGTGGCAACCTGCTCGTGCTCGAGCGCCGCTGCGCATGGCGCGGCCTGGGCTTCGAGATCACGCGCGCCGGTCTGGGCGAGGACGTCGATCCCGACGCCCACGACCTCTTCTACCTCGGCGGCGGCCAGGACCGCGACCAGCGCCTGTGCGCGCTGGACCTCGTGCAGACAAAGCGCGAGGCGCTGCACGCGGCGGCCGATCGCGGCGCGCTCGTGCTCGGCGTCTGCGGCGGCTACCAGCTGCTCGGCCACCGCTACGCCCTCGGCGACGAGGACATCCCCGGTCTCGGCCTGGTCGACCTCGAGACGATCCGCTCCGACGAGGCGCGCCTGATCGGCAACATCGCGATCGAGGTCGAGCTCGAAGGCGACGACGGTCCGCCGACCCGCGGCATCCTCGCGGGATTCGAGAACCACGCCGGGCGAACCGTGCTCGGCGACGGAGCGCTGCCGCTCGGCCGTGTGCTGAAGGGTCACGGCAACACCGGCGCGAGCGGCCTGGAGGGCGTCCGCCGTGGCGGCGTCATCGGGACCTACCTGCACGGTCCCCTGCTGCCGAAGAACGCCTGGTTCGCCGACTGGCTGATCCGCCGCGCGCTCGGGCTCGGCGAGCTCGCCCCGCTCGACGACGCCTTCGAGGACGCGGCGCATGCCGAGGCGCGGCGCGCCGCGGGCGTCTGATGCGGTCACGCGCCGCCGACGGGCGGCCGCGCATGAAGTGCCTGGACCCACGGTAGGATCGCCCCGTGGGGGACCCGTCCGACCGTTCCACGGCCGAGCCACTGGAGTTCTGCGAGGCCACGAAGCGCTACCCGGGTAGCGCCGAGCCGGCGGTCGACAGGCTGTCGCTCAAGGTGCCCGCCGGCGAGATCTGCGTTCTCGTCGGCCCCTCCGGCTGTGGCAAGACGACCGCGATGCGGATGGTCAACCGGATGATCGACATCAGCGACGGCGACATCCTGCTCGGCGGCCGCAGCGTGCGCGACCGCAGGCCCGAGGAGCTGCGCCGCAGCATCGGCTACGTCATCCAGCAGATCGGGCTCTTCCCGCACCGCACGATCGCCGACAACGTCGCCACCGTCCCCAAGCTGCTGGGCTGGGACAAGAAGCGCATCTCCGCGCGCGTCGACGAGCTGCTCGAGCTCGTCGGCCTCGACGCCCGCGTCATGCGCGGCCGCTACCCCGCGCAGCTCTCCGGCGGCCAGCGCCAGCGCGTCGGCGTCGCGCGCGCGCTGGCGATCGACCCGCCGGTGATGCTGATGGACGAGCCGTTCGGCGCGATCGACCCGATCAACCGCGAGCGGCTGCAGAACGAGTTCCTGCGCCTGCAGGCCGAGCTGCGCAAGACGATCGTCTTCGTCACCCACGACATCGACGAGGCGATCAAGATGGGCGACCGCATCGCGGTGCTCCAGGTCGGCGGCAGGCTCGAGCAGTACGCCAGCCCGGCGGAGCTGCTGATGGCGCCGGCGACCGAGTTCGTCGAGGACTTCGTCGGCGCCGACCGCGCGCTCAAGCGCCTCGCGCTGCAGCGCGTGCGCGACATCGACCTCTGGACCGTGGCGACATGCCGCACCGGCGAGCCGACGGCCGAGGTGCGCAGGCGGATCGCCGAGGCCGACCTCGACATCCCGCTGCTCGTCGACGCCGAGCAGCGGCCGATCGGCTGGCTCAGCGAGCGCGCGCTGCTCGGCGAGCGCGTGCGCGACGAGCTGCGCTCGCGCGCCGACCCGGTCGTCGAGCTCGACGACATCCTGCGCGACGCGCTCTCGGACCTGCTCGCGAAGGAGTCGATGTACGGCCCCGCCGTCGACGCCCGCGGGCGCGTCGTCGGCGTGCTCTCGATCCAGGTCATCTCGCAGGCGGCCGGCAGCGAGGCCGCCACGGTCGCGAGCCCATCCGAGCGCGTCTCGCCGGCACGGGCAGCCGGCGAGGCGGCGCACGCAGGCGAGGCGGAGCGCCCAGACGGCGAGGCGGCGCCGTGATCCCGGCACCCGTCCTCGCGCAGGACGGGTTCGTCCGCGACCGCTCCGGCGAGGCCAGCTGCGTCGCCGACAACGGGTTCTGCCCGAGCTGGATCGTCGACAACCTCGACCGCTACTGGGACCCGCTGCTCGAGCACGTCGTGCTCGTCGTCATCTCCGTCGGCCTCGGCTTCGCGCTCGCGCTCGCGCTCGGCCTGATCGCCCACCGCCAGCGCTGGCTGGTCACGCCGCTGACGGGCGTCACGAGCGCGATCTACACGATCCCCAGCCCGGCGATGTTCCTCCTGCTGCTGCCGCTCTCCGGCCGCGGCAACCTGACGGCGATCATCGCGCTGACGGCCTACACGCAGGTGATCATCTTCCGCAACGTCGTCAACGGCCTCGCCGGCGTGCCGGCCGACGTCGTCGACGCCGCAGCCGGAACCGGCATGACGGCGAACCAGCGCCTGTTCCGGATCGAGATTCCGCTCGCGCTGCCCGAGATCCTCGCCGGGCTGCGGATCGCCGCGGCGACGACGGTCGGCCTCGCGGCGCTGGCCTTCCTCGCGGGCGCCGGCGGCCTCGGCAACCAGCTCTCGACGGCGAGCCTGATCACGTTCAAGTCCAACGTCGTCGTCGCGGGCGCGCTCGTGACGCTGCTGGCGGCGTTGCTCGACCTGCTCGTGCTCGCGCTGCAGCGCCGCCTGACGCCGTGGGAGCGGGCGGTGGCGGCGTGATCATCGCCAGCGCGATCGGCGACGCGATCGGCTTCATCTTCGAGGCGCGCGAGTCGCGTGCGGGCACGGTCGAGGTCGGCGGCCTCGGTGAGATCGGCCACCTCGCCGGCAACCACTTCCTCGTCTCCGCCGTCGCCGTGCTGATAGCGATCGCCGTGGCGACGCCCCTGTCGCTGTGGCTCGGGCACATCGGCAAGGGACAGTTCCTCGCCGGCAGCGTGGCGAACATCGGCCGCGCCGTCCCGTCGCTGGCGATCATCGCGTTCTTCGTCGCGTTCCTCGGCAGCGGCTTCACGAACGTCTGCTTCGCGCTGATCCTGCTGGCGATCCCGCCGATCCTCACCAACACGTACGTGGGCGTCAGGCAGGTCGACCGCGAGCTTGTCGACGCGGCGCGCGGGCAGGGCATGAGCGAGGCGCAGATCGTCCGCCGCATCGAGCTGCCGCTCGCCCTGCCGACGATCTTCGGCGGCATCCGGCTGGCCGCCGTGGCCGTGCTCGCGACCGCGATCATCGCTCCGCTGGCCGGCTACGAGACGCTCGGCACGCCGATCATCTCGTTCAACGTCTACGGAACGGCAGGCCAGCTCGGCGCGGCGATCGTCGTCGCCGTGCTCACGCTGGCCGCCGACGCCGGCTTCGCCGCCGTCCAGCGGCTAGTCACCCCGAAGGGCCTGAAGGTCGCCCGCGGCGGCCGCCGAAGCACCCGACCGTGGCCCCTATCTCCAAGGAGAGTGCAGATCCCGTGAATCGCAGCCCCTTCCGCATCCTGCTCGGCATGCTCGCCGTGCTCGCCCTCGCGCTGTCGTTCACCGCGTGCGGCGACGACGAAGACGACGCCGGCACGTCCGGCGGCGCCGCCGCCACGACGACGGCGCCTGCCGAGAGCGGCGACATCTCCGCCGAGGAGAAGGCCGCCAACAAGATCGCCGCGATCGACGGTGCCGCCGGCACCTCGCTGACCGTCGGCTCGAAGAACTTCACCGAGCAGTACGTCCTCGGCGAGATCTACGCCCAGGCGCTCGAGGCGGCCGGCTACACGGTGAAGACCGATCTCAAGCTCGGCTCCGAGGTGATCGCCTACCGCGCGCTGCGCCAGGGCGAGGTCGATGCCTATCCCGAGTACACCGGCACCGCGCTGACGTCGTTCTTCGACGTCAAGATCGCCGACGTGCCGAAGGACGCGCAGCAGGCCTACGAGGATGCGAAGGCCGCATACGCCGAGCAGGACATCACCGCGCTCGCGCCGACGCCGTTCGAGAACACGTACCGGATGGCGGTCACGAAGGCCACGGCCGAGGAGATCGGCAACCCGACGAAGATCTCCGACCTGGCCGAGCACGACCAGGACATGGTCGTCAACGGCTATCCCGAGTGCCGCCAGCGGATCGACTGCCTGCTCGGCGTCCAGCAGACGTACGGCCTGGACTTCGAGCGGTTCCTGCCGGGTGAGAACCCCTACCAGGTGCTCGACAGCGGCGATGCGGACGTCGCCTTCGTGTTCTCGACGGACGGGCCGCTGTCGACCGACAAGTACGTCGTGCTCGAGGACGACAAGTCGCTGTTCCCGCCGTACAACATCAGCTTCACGATCCGCGACGATGCGGCGCAGAAGCTGGGTCCGGACGGTCAGGCGGTGATCACGAACGTCCAGAAGTACATGACCGAGGACATCATGCAGGAGCTCAACGCGCGCGTCGACATCGACAAGCAGGAGCCGAAGACCGTCGCGGCCGAGTACCTGAAGAACTTCGGGTTCACGAGCTAGCGATCGTTCGCGCATCGCCTCGCGCCAGCCCGGGCACTGCTCCGGGCGGCGCGCGGCGTCGTCGCCCGGCGCCCCGCAGCCGCCGGTCAGCCGACCTGCTGTGCGAGCGTCACGTCGACGGCGGCATCCCACGTCGCCGCGACCTGCTCGAGCGTGGCCTGCTCCTCGGCGAGGATCCCCTCGGCCAGCGCGGCCGTCAGATCGTCACCGGCGCGGCGCGCGGTGCGTGCCAGCAGCTCGTAGGCGCCGACCTCGAGCGCCTCCAGGGCGTACGCGAAGCCGGCGAGCTTGACCGGCGTGTCGGGCTGGCCCTTCATGAAGGCGCCGAGGTTCAGCGCGCCGACGCGCATCGCCGCGCCCTGCATTCGCGCCGGATGGCCGCCGAGCGCCTCCAGGCGCTCGTCGACGCGCGCCTGCTGGTCGCGCGTCTGCTCGAGGTGGCGCGCGAAGAGCTCCGCCAGCGGTTGGCATTCGGCGATCTTCTCGCCGGCCTCGAGCATCTGCAGCGACTGCGATTCCAGCGCATGGGCGTCGCGCAGGTACTTCACGATCTCCTTGCCGAGGTCGTCGGCGTCCTTCGCGCGCAGCGAGGCATCGACGGCCTGCTGCCAATGAGCCGCGATCCGGTCGGCCATCGCGCGCTCCTGGTCGCCGATCCGTGAGGCGAGGGCGGCGACGGGCTCGTCTGCGCCGCGCTCGGCGATCCGGCGCAGCAGCTCGTAGGCGGCGAGCTCCATGTGCTCGTAGGAATAGGCGTGCATCGCCAGCTTTCCGGGCGTGTCGGGGTTGAGCCTGGCGAACAGGACCATCCCCCATCCGCCCGCCCGTCCGGCGGTGTCCTTGATCAGCGACGGCTTGGCTCCCCGCCGTTCGAGCTCCTCGCGGACGAGGCGCTCGTGGTCGCGCGTCTCGTCCGCGTGCTCGGAGAAGATCCTGGCGAGCGAGGGGTCGCCGGCGATCTGCGGCGCGCGCTTGACCTGCTCGAGTGCCTGCACCTCGATCGAGTGCGCGTCGGTCAGATACTTCGTGAGCTGATCGTCAAAGCTGTCGTCGGTCATGCCTGACGCGTACCCGCGTCGCGAGCGGCGGGCACGCCCTATGCGTCGCTGCGCAGGGCGGGCGGTGCTGCGCGCCGCTGCGGCGCGCGCTCAGGTCCCGCTCGAGCCGAGCCCGCCGTCACCGCGCGCCGTCACGAGCAGGGCGTCGGCCTCGACGATCTGCGGCATCGCCACGGCGACGATCACCAGCTGAGCGATGCGGTCGCCGGGAGAGACCTCGAAGCTCGCCTCGCGGTCGGTGTTGAGCAACAGGACCTTGAGCTCCCCGCGATAGCCGGCGTCGATCAGCCCGGGAGCGTTGACGATCGCGATCCCGTGGCGCGCCGCGAGGCCGCTGCGCGCGAGCACCAGCCCCGCGTGGCCGGCGGGCAGCTCAATCGCGATCCCCGTGGGGATCGTCGCCCGCTGCCCGGGTGCCAGCCTCGCGGCCGCGATCGCGCAGAGGTCATAGCCGGCGTCGTCGTCGTGCGCGCGGATCGGCAGGCGGGCGTCCGCATGCAGCCGCTGGACGCGCAGCTCGCGTGCGCCCATGCGTCAGACCGGAGTGCCGTCGACCGAGTAGCGCGAGTAGCGCTCGGCGAGCGTCGCAGGCAGCCGCGCGCGCACGCGGACGCCCTCGGGCGTGTCCGTGCGCTCGAGGTCGCCGGCGAACTCGTGCAGCTCCGCCAGGCGCGCACCCTCGGCGAAGGGCAGCAGCAGGTCGACGGAGCGCAGCGAGCGGCGGAACTCCTCTTCGATGCGATCGCCCAGCTCGTCGATCCCCTCGCCCGTCACCGCAGAGATGAGCATCCCGTCCGGATGGGCGAAGCGCAGCTCCTGGCGGCGCTCGGCGTCGATCGCGTCGGCCTTGTTGAGCACCAGCAGGCGGGGCCGGTCACCGGCGCCGACGGCGTCGAGCGTCTCGTCGACGGCGCGCAGCATCTCGGTCATCTCGTCCTCGTCGGCCGATGCGTCGACGACGTGCAGGATCAGATCCGCCTCGCGCGTCTCGTGCAGCGTCGCCGCGAACGCGTCGACGACCTGGTGCGGGAGCTTGCGGATGAAGCCGACGGTGTCGGTCAGCAGATACGGGCGGCCGTTGATGCGCAGCTCGCGCGTGGTCGGGTCGAGCGTGTGGAAGAGGCGGTCGCGGACGCCGACCTCGGCGCCGGTGAGCTGGTTGAGCAGCGTCGACTTGCCGGCGTTCGTGTAGCCCGCGAGCGCGATCTGCGGCAGGTGCGCGCGCTCGCGCTCGGCGCGCATCGTCGCCCGCGAGGAGGACACGCCGACGAGCTTGCGGCGCAGCGCCGTGATCCGGTTGCGCGCCAGGCGGCGGTCGGTCTCGATCTGCGACTCGCCGGGTCCGCGCGCGCCGATGCCGGGCGTCGCGGCGCTCGCGCCGAGGCGCTCGAGATGCGTCCACAGGCCGCGCATCCTCGCCATGTTGTACTCGAGCTGGGCGAGCTCCACCTGGAGCTTGCCCTCGGCGCTGTGCGCGTGGCCGGCGAAGATGTCGAGGATGATCGACGTGCGGTCGACGACCGGCATGCCGAGCGCCTGCTCGAGATTGCGCTCCTGGCGCGGGCTCAGCTCGTCGTCGCAGGCGATCACGTTGGCGTCGGCGGCCTTCGCGGCGACCTTGACCTCCTCGAGCTTGCCCGGTCCGAGGTAGGAGTTCGGATGCGGCTTGTCGCGATGCTGGACGATCTGCCCGACGACCGCGACGCCCGCCGTCCGCAGCAGCTCGCGCAGCTCGGAGAGATCGTCGCCCTGCTCGAGTGCGGCGATGCAGAACGCGCGCTGCCTGGCGCGTCCCTGGTCGGCGCTGCCGATCGGCGAATGCTCGCCGACACGGCCTTGGCGGGAACGCTGCATGAACTCAGTCTAGTCCCGCCGGAGACCCGCGCCGGCGAAGGTTCCAGCCGTCGTCAGCGCGGCCCCGCGCCGTTGTCGGAGGCCTGCTGCGAGGCGTCGTTGTCGCGCAATGCGAACGCCACCTCGCCGTCGCTGACCTGCGCGTCGAGCACCGCCTCCTCGAGGTACGGCGCGACCTGCGGCTCGAGGAACACCGACGCCTCGCCCTCGGCGATCACCTCGTCGTCGGGCTGCGGCGCCTCGACCAGCGACAGCGACAGCGGCGTCCCCTGCCCGGTCGGCTCACCCGCGGCGATGCGGATCCCGGCCGATGGGGGCACGTCCGAGTTCTCGACGAGCAGGGCGATGGCTTCTGCTGCGGTGGGCGACAGGGTGAGCACGGGGCCCACCTCCTTTCGAAAGGGGTCCGTCGCGCCTACCCGGCGCTCGGCAACGGAAACGCTCTGCGGCGACGCAGCGGCCTCGAGTGTCAGCCGGCTGCCTCCCGCCGCTCGCGCTTGCTCGCGTACATCGCGCTGTCGGCAGCCGCAAGCAGCTCTTCGACGGTTGGCAGCGGGTGGCTGCCGAACTCGGCGAGGCCGACGCTGGCACTCAACCGGATCTGCGGCCGGCCGGGGCCGAGCCGCGTCTCGCGCACGCACGTCGCGAGCGCCTCGGCGACGCTCAGCGCCCGTGCACCGGCGGTCGCGCGCAGCAGGACGGCGAACTCGTCGCCGCCGACGCGCCCCAGCAGGTCGCTGCTGCGCAGGCGAGCGCGCAGGCTCTCGGCGACGGTGGCCAGAGCCGCGTCGCCCGCCGCATGGCCGTAGGTGTCGTTGATCGCCTTGAAGCCGTTGAGGTCGATCATCAGCAGCGACCCCGAGATCTGGTGGCGTTCGGCGAGCTCGAGCGTGAGGCGGACGCCGGCCTCGAAGCTGCGCCTGTTGGGCACGCCCGTGAGCGGGTCCTCGTCGGCAAGCTGGCGCAGCCGGTCCTCGAGCGACTTGCGCTCGGTGATGTCCTGGAACTGCCCGAGCCACGCGACCGGCCGGCGATGCTCGTCGCGCAGGAACGTCATGTTCGCGATCGCCCACACCACGCCGCCGTCGGGACGGACGAAGCGCTTCTCGTGCTGCACCGTGTCGATCTCACCGTCGAGGATCCGCCACGCGGCGGCGACGTCGGCGTCGCGGTCGTCGGGGTGCGTGAACTCCTGGTCGCGGCGCCCGAACAGCGCCTCGGGCGCGCGGTCGAGCATCAGCGCCAGCGCCGGGTTGACGCGGATGTACTCGCCCTCGGGGTTGAAGAACGCCATCCCGATCGGCGCGTGCTCGACGGCGAGGTCCAGCAGGCGCCGTGACTCGTCGAGCAGCGGCTCGGAGGCGAGCTCGCGCAGGATCACGAGCCGCCGTCCTGTCGTCCCGTCCGCCATGCTGACGCTGACGTCTGCGATGAACGGGACGAGGTCGCCGTGGCGCCCCTGAACGCGCAGCCGTACCTGTGCCTGCTCGGGCGCGGGCAGCACGGCCTGGTCGAGCAGCCCCGCGAGCGCGTCGCCGGTGGGATCGCGGCCGAAGAGCCCGCGCGCGGGGGCGTTGGCCGCGTCGACCGCGCCCCGCGCGTCGATCAGCAGCGCCGGATCGGGCAGCATGTCGAGTGGTACGGATCGGCTCGATCCGCCCGCCCCGCCGGTGGCGTCCTTCCCGCCGCCGGCGTCTTTCCCCGTATCACCCGCGACGTTCGTGTCCACGCGTGCGCTCCTTGTGGCACGCGCGGCGGCGGGCGCCGCGCGCAATGGACGAAGATCAGGCCAGCGGAGCGCGCGCGGGCGGCGGCAGCGGGTCGTAGCGCGCCAGCAGCTCCGCGACGGGCAGCACGATGACGCCTTCCCGCGGGTCGCCGACCCATGATCCCCAGCCACCGCTGGCGAGGGCGTAGGCGACGTAGGCCGCGGCGCACGCATCGAGCTCGTCGAGCGTGCGGTGCCACAGCCCGCCGTCCTCGTCGATGACGCCGCGTGCGCGCAGAGCGGCGATCCGCTGCTGCAGGCCCCACGGGGTCCGCTTGGGCGGGGGCCGGTGGCCGATCATCGAGCAGAAGACGGCGTCAGGATAGGTCTCGCACAGCCGCCCGAAGCGCAGTGCGCCGTGATCGACCTGCCCCTGCACGCCGCCGTTCTGCGGCCTGTACAGGCCCAGCGGCGCGAGCGCCGCGAACAGCTCGAACCCGACGCCGATCCAGCGCTCCCAGTTGGCGAGCGCCTGGCTCGCCGAGGGCACGGGATACAGCGGCAGGCGGCGGCGGAAGAGCAGCGCGTCGCAGACACGGTGGCGCTCGAAGCGCCCGTCGGGCAGGCCGAGCTGGGCACGCAGCGGCGCGCCGGGCGCGAGCAGATCGAGGCGATGGCCGGATGGCGCGTCGACGGCCGCCACGGCCTCTCCACCGAACCCGAGCACGGTGCGCGCGACCGCCTCGACGCTGCCGGGGACGTAGAAGGTCGCCACGAGCTCGATTGCCTCCCCCTCGCTGCCGCGGCGCTCGTGCAGCGTGCAGAGCTGCTGGTTGGCGGGGTTGGCCGAGACGTCGATGCCGCAGTAGCGCATGGCTGGCGGAGGTGCGGGCCCTGTATCAGCCGGCGAGGCGGCCCAGCCGCTGCACGGCCTCCAGCAGCCGGTCGTCGGGGGTCGTCAGGGAGATGCGGAAGAAGCCCTCGCCGTTGGGTCCGTACGCGCCGCCGGGAGAGATCGCGACGCCGGCCTCGTCGAGCACGTGCTCGCAGTACGCCGCGGCGTTCTCGAACCCCGCCGGCACCGGCGCCCAGACGTAGATCGTGCCCTTCGGCGGCTTGACGTCGACGCCGATCGCGCGCAGGGCGTCGATGACGAGGTCGCGGCGGCGCGTGTAGAGCGCGTTCATCTCCTTGACGTCGCCGTCCGCGTCGGGGCTGAGGGCGGCGATGCCGGCGAGCTGGACGGCCTCGAACAGCCCGGAGTCGATGTTCGTCTTCAGCCTCCAGTAGGCGTCGATCGCCTCGGCGTTGCCGACGATCGCCGCGCAGCGCCAGCCCGTCATGTTGTAGCCCTTGGACCAGGAGAAGACCTCGACGCCGACCTCCTTGGCGCCCGGCGTCGCGAGGAACGACGGCGCACGGTAGCCGTCGTACGTCGTCTCGGAGTACGCGTTGTCGTGGACGGCGAGGATGCTCGTACCGCGGCAGTAGCCGACGACGTCCTCGAAGAACCCCTGCCGGACGACGGCGCCGGTCGGGTTGTTCGGATAGTTGAAGAACATGAGCTTCGCGCGTGCGCGGTCCTCGTCGGAGATCGCCATCAGGTCGGGCGTGAAGCCGTGCTCGGGAAGCAGCGGCATGAGGACGGGGTCGCCGCCCGCGATCAGCGGCCCGCCGGTGTAGACGGGGTACCCCGGATCAGCGCTGAGCGCTGCGTCGCCAGGATCGAGGAACGCGAGGTTGAGGTTGAAGATGCACTCCTTCGCCCCGATCGCCGGCATGATCTCGGTCGCCGGGTCGAGCTCGACGTCGAAGCGGCGCATGTAGAAGTCCGACACCGCCTGGCGGAAGTCCGGGCGGCCGCGGTTGGACGGGTACCGGTGCGTCTCGGGCTCGCTGACGGCCTCCTGCATCGCCTCGACGATCAGCGCCGCCGTCGGCCGGTCGGGGTCGCCGATGCCCAGCGAGATGACGTCGACGCCGGCCGCGCGCTTGGCGGCGATCTTGCGCTCGAGCTCTGCGAACAGGTAGGGCGGGATCAGGTCGAGGCGCTTGCTGGGCTTCACAGGTTCTCCAGTTCGGTGCAGAAGTCGGCGGCGAGCTCGCCGCGGTATACGGGCCGGGCCCATCCGGTGAGGTCGAAGTGCAGGTCGTCGGCGACGTCGACGACCAGGTCGCCGCCGTCGAGGCGCACGGTGACAGGCGAGTCGCCGCCGCGCAGCGCGTAGGCGATCGCCGCCCCGCTGGCCCCCGTCCCGGAGGACATCGTCTCCCCCACGCCGCGCTCGAAGATGCGGGCGCGGATCACGCCGGCCTCGAGCTCGGCGTACCAGGAGACGTTCGTGCGGTTGGGAAACAGCTCGTGGTGCTCGATCGCCGGGCCGATCGCGGCGAGGTCCAGCCGCTCGAGCTCGTCGAGGTCGGGATGGTGGATCACGCACTGCGGGTTGCCGACGGCGACGTGCTGGAAGCGCCACCTGCGTCCCCCGGCCTCGAGCTCGGCGACGCCGTCGGGGCCGCCGCCCGGAAAGTCCTCCGACGAAGTGCGCGCGCGACCCATGTCCAGCGTGCAGGTGTCCGCTCCGGTGATGTGCGGCCGGATCTCGCCGGCGCGCGTCTGGATCGAGAAGCGGTCGCTGTCCGCCCAGCCGCTGCGCCGCAGGTACATCACCGCCTCGCGCGCGCCGTTGCCCGACAGGCCGGCTTCGGAGCCGTCGGGGTTGAAGATCCGCAGGCGTGCGACGAAGCCCGGTTCGTCGGGAGCCGACAGCAGCAGGATGCCGTCCGATCCGACGCCGGTGTGCACGTCGCAGATGCGCTCGATCCGCGGCTCGGTGAGCGTGAACGGCAGCGCGCGCTGCTCGAAGATGAGGTAGTCGTTGCCGAGCGCCTGCCACTTCTCGAATGCGATCGTCGTCATGCGGGCGCGGAGTCTATGAGGGCCGCCGCGCGCTCCGGGTCCTCGCCCGTCAGCTCGACGATCTGCACGGCGGGAAGCTTGCGCATCCACGTGAGCTGGCGGCGCGCGTAGTTGCGCGTGCGGCGCTTCATCGCGTCGACGTCGCCGGTCAGCAGCTCGCGGAAGCCGAGCGCGACGCGGGCGGTCGGCGAAGCGCCGGCGGCCTCCGCGCGCCGGACCTGCTCGATCGCACCAGCCGCGATCATCGCGTCGACGCGCCGTTCGATGCGCGCGTAGAGGTCCTCGCGATCGCGGACGAGGCCGACGAGGCGCGTCGGGTGACGGGTCGCGCGGGTCCAGAGCTGGCTCTCGGTCGACGGCGGCCGCAGCGCGCCCTGGTCGTGGAGCTCGAGCGCCCGCACGATCCGGTGGCGGTCGCGGCGGCCGATCGCCTGCGCCGCCCACGGCGCCAGCTCGGCGAGCTGGGCATGCAGCGCCTCCGGACCGCGGGCATCGACCTCGGCCTGCCAGCGCTGGCGCGACCCCGCGGGCGGCGGCGGGCGCAGGGTCAGCTCGCCGAGCGCGGCCCGCAGGTACAGCCCCGTGCCGCCGACGACGATCGGAGCGGCGCCCTCCGCGAGCAGGCCGTCGATCTCGGCATGGGCGAGCGCCGCATACTCGGCGACCGAGAAGCGCGCGCCGATCGGCACAAACGAGACGAGGCGATGCTCGAGCCGCGCGCGCTGATCGGCGTCGGGGACGCCGGTGAGGATCTCCAGGCCGCGATACACCTGCAGCGCGTCGGCCGAGACGGCGACGGGCCGGCCGCCGCGGCCGCGGATCCGGTCGGCGAGCGCGATCGCGACGTCCGTCTTGCCGACGCCCGTCGGACCGAACAGGGCGAGCACGCGTGACGGCACGCTACGCAGTATGAGCCGCCCTCCCGGGCGAGTATCTTCCGCTGACCATGAGCGTGCGCATCGCGTGTGGGCTGTCCACCGCATCGGATCCGCGCACCGGCGCGATCGAGGCTGCCGGCAAGGTCGCCGCCGAGCTGGCGGGTGCGAGCATCGACCTCGCCGTCGTCTTCGCGTGCGGGGCGCATCTGGCGGCGCCGGAGGCCACGCTCGAGGGCATCCACGACGCGCTGCAGCCCGACGTGCTGATCGGATGCGGCGCCGGCGGTGTCGTCGGCGACGGGCGCGAGATCGAGGGCGGCACGGCGGTCTCCGTCTGGGCGGCGGCGTTCGAGCACGGCATCGTGTCGGCCTTTCACGCTGAGGTGACGGACGTCGAGAACGGTGTCGCGATCGCCGGCGTGCCGGATCTGCGGGGTGCGGGCGGCGCGCTGCTGCTGCCCGACCCGTACTCGTTTCCGACCGATGCCGTGCTCGCCGAGCTGGCCGAGCGCTCGCCGGGGGTGCCGGTCCTCGGAGGCATCTCGAGCGTGCGCACGCTGCGCGGCCAGGCGGCGCTGTTCCTGGGCGATCGCGTCATGGCCGGCGGCGCCGTCGGGGTGCGCTTCGACGGGGTCGAGCTGCTGCCCTGCGTCTCGCAGGGCGCCACTCCGATCGGACCGGAGCTGACGATCACCGCGGGCGAGGGGCGGCTGATCAAGGAGCTCGCCGGGCGGCCGGCGCTGGGCGCGCTGCGCGGCGTCCTGGACCGCCTCGACGAGGCCGAGCGCTCGATGCTCGCCGAGGGCATGCTGCTGGGGATCGTCGTCGAGAGCGGTCGGGGCGACCATCAGCACGGCGACTTCCTCGTGCGCAGCGTCCTCGGCGGAGATCCCGATACGGGGACGATCGCGGTGGGCGCGACGATCGAGGAGGGCCAGGTCGTGCGGGTGCACGCGCGCGACGCAAGGTCGGCCGATCGCGACCTGCGCGAGGCGCTCGCGCTGCGCCGCCGGGCGCTGGGCTCCGACCCGCCGGCGGGCGCGCTGATGTTCACCTGCAACGGTCGCGGCCGCGGGATGTTCGGCGTGCCCGACCATGACGCCGCCGCGCTCGCCGGCGAGCTCGGCGACGTCCCGGCTGCCGGCTTCTTCGCCGCAGGCGAGATCGGACCCGTCGGCGGCGAGAACTTCCTGCACGGCTTCACGGCGACGGTCGCGGTCTTCGCCTCGTAGGCGGCGGGCGTCGCGGGCGCGGCGCCGGCCCGACCTCCGGGGCGCCGGGAGTCGTAGTCTGTGCGCCATGAACGTCGGCGGAAGGACCGTCCTGCTCACCGGGGCGACAGGTGGCCTCGGCCACGCCATCGCCCGCCGCCTCGCGGCCGCGGGCGCGCGACTCGTGCTGTCCGGACGGCGAGGCGATGTGCTCGCCGAGCTCGCGGGCGAGATCGGCGCGGAGGTGGCGGTCGCCGACCTCTCCGATCCCGACGCGGTGCGCTCGCTGGCGGAGGCGCACACCGACGTCGACATCTTCATCGCCAACGCCGGCGTCCCGGCGTCGGGGCGGCTGCAGACCTACGACCAGGAGCAGATCGAGCGGGCGCTGCTCGTCAACCTGCACTCGCCGATCGTCCTGACGCACGCGCTCGCCCCGCACATGGTCAGCCGTGGCACGGGTCACATCGTCTTCATGTCCTCGCTCTCCGGCAAGACGGCTACGGCCGGCAGCTCGCTGTACAACGCGACGAAGTACGGCCTGCGCGGGTTCGCCGGCGCGATGCGCGCCGAGCTGCACGGCACCGGCGTGGGTGTCTCCGCGATCTTCCCCGGGTTCATCCGCGACGCCGGGATGTTCGCCGACGCCGACGTCAAGCTGCCGTTCGGCGTCGGGACGAAGACGCCCGAGGCCGTCGCCGAAGCCACCCTGCGCGCGATCGAACGCAACCGCGGCGAGATCGACGTCGCCCCGATCGGCCTGAAGGTCGGTTCGCTGCTCGGCGGCATTGCCCCGGAGACCGCCGCCCGCGTGACGCGCAGGTCCGGCGGCGACGCCGTCGCGATGCAGTTCGAGACCGGCCAGATGAGCAAGCGCTGAGGCCGGCCGGCATCCGGCACGAGGCCCGGAACGACGGCGCATCCGGCAGCCCGACGACGGCGCATCCAGCACGCCGAGCGGCAGCGCATCCAGCACGCCGAGCGGCAGCACATCCAGCACGCCGAGCGGCAGCGCATCCAGCACGCCGGTGGCAGCACATCGAGGGCTCAGAACAGCGTCGCCTGCACCTCCGTCGCCCGCGGCTCATGTTGTCGCTCCGGCGGCCGCCGGTCAGCCTCGATCTCCTCGCGGTCACGCACGCGAAAGCGGCTCGGTGGCGGCAGCGCGGGGTGGCGCAGCAGCGCCGCCAGGCGCTTTCGCTCCTCGGAACCCGCGTACGCCCCACGCGCGTAGAGCCGCTCGTAATGCTCGACGAGGTCTGGCCGGTAGGACCGCAGCCAGTCCATGAAGAGCCGCTTGACGTCGCCGCGCAGGTGCAGCGCGATCCCGCCGATCCCCGTCGCACCGGCCGCCACAGCCGCTTCGAGCAGCGCCTCGACCTGCTCGGGAGCATCGTTGATCCCGGGCATCAGCGGCGCGACCAGGACACCCGTCGGGATCCCCGCGCGGTTGAGCTCGGCGACCGCTTCCAAGCGCGCCCGCGGGTGCGGCGTGTGCGGCTCGGTCGCGCGCCACGCCTTGGCGTCGAGCGTCGGGATCGAGAGGTTCGCGTGGATGTCGGTCACCGCTGCGATCTCGCGCATCAGCTCGACATCGCGCAGCAGCAGCGGCGACTTCGTGAGGATCGAGCACGGATTGCGCGTGTCGCGCATCGCCTCCCAGATCCCGGGCATGAGCCTGTAGCGCGACTCGACCCATTGGTACGGATCGGTGTTCGTGCCCAGCGCGACGTGCTCGCCCTTCCACGACGGGCGCGCCAGCTCGGCGCGGACGATCTCCGGCGCGTTGACCTTGACGACGATCTCGCGCTCGAAGTCACGGCCGGCGTCGAAGTCGAGGTACTTGTGCGTCGGGCGGGCGAAGCAGTACCGGCACGCGTGGGTGCAGCCCCGGTAGGGGTTGATCGTCCAGCGAAACGGCACGGCCGAGCTGTCGGGTACGCGGTTGAGCGCGGACTTCGCGTGGACCTCGTAGAAGCGGACGTCGAGCGCTTCGGGCGCGGCGAAGCGGCGGATCGTCGCCGGGTCGCGGTACCCGGGCAGCCGCGTCGCCTCGTGCTCGTCGGTCGTGAGGTTGTCCCAGCGCACGAACGCATGTTCGCACACGGTGCCGACGGCACGCTCCAGTACCGTCCCGACGCAGGCAGATGAGCGCGATCGACCACCTCGACCTCGTCGTCACGTCGCTCGAGCGCAGCCTCGCGTTCTACCGCGAGCTGCTCGAGCCGCTGGGCTACGTGCGCCTCAGCGAGATCGCCGGCGAGCGCGGCGAGCGCGTGCTGTATCTCGGCCGCGTCGGCGGGATGGGCTCGGTCAGCCTCCGCGAAGCGCAGTCAGACAGCCATCCCGTGCCGTACGACCGCTACGGCGTCGGCCTGCACCACCTCGCCTTCAGCGCCCGCTCGCGCGCGACCGTCGACGAGTGCGCGCGGTGGCTGCGCGAGCAGGGCGCCGAGATCGAGAGCGGACCGCAGGAGTACGACTACACCCCCGGCTACTACGCGGTCTTCTTTCACGATCCGGATGCGATCAAGCTCGAGCTCGTGCACCGCCCGGCGGAGGGAGACCTCGTCCGCGAGGTCCGGCGGCTGGCGGCGCGCCTGGAGCGTCTCGAGCAGGAGCGCGGTTGAGCATGGGGCGACGCGCGCCGCACGAGCCGCACGGCGACGAACCGCGCGACGCGGACGGCGGCCACGACCATGCGCATCGCGACCACGACCACGCGCATCGCGACCACGACCACGCGCATCACGACCACGACCACGCGCATGGCGACCACGACCACGCGCATGGCGACCACGACCACGGTGCCCACGACGACGAGCCACACGGCCATCGCCATGGCCACGCCGGCGGACATGGCCACAGCCACGGCCTCGTGCACGAGTCGATCAAGCGCTCGCGCGAGGGGCTGCGGGCGGTCGGGCTTGCACTGCTCGTGCTCGGCACGACCGCGGTCCTGCAGCTGCTCGTCTTCGTCGCGTCGGGCAGCGTCGCCCTGCTCGCCGACCTCATCCACAACTTCGGCGACGCCGCCACCGCGATCCCGCTGGCGATCGCCTTCGCGCTGCGCAGCGTCCCCGCCGAGCGCTTGGCCGGGCTCGCCGTCGTGCTCGCGATCTTCGTCAGCGCCTGCGTCGCAGGCTACGAGGCGGTCGACCGGCTGCTGAACCCGCACGAGCCCGAGTACCTGACGGCGCTCGCGCTCGCGGGCGCGGTCGGGTTCCTGGGCAACTGGTGGGCGGCGATGATCCGGACGCGCGCCGGGCAGCGGCTCGCCAGCCCGGCGCTGATCGCAGACGGCGCGCACGCGCGCGCGGATGCGTACGTGAGCCTCGCCGTGATCGCCAGCGCGCTCGCCGTCGCCGCCGGCGCGGGGATCGCGGACCCGCTGATCGGGCTCGGCATCACGCTCGTGATCCTGAAGATCACCCGCGACTCGTGGAGGACGGTGCGGGCGGGTTAGGAGCCGGCGGCGGCCGCCGCCTTCGCGAGCAGCGACAGCTCGCCGGTCAGCGTCTGGCTGGTCGCCGCGGTGATGCGCACGGGGACGACGTCGCCGGGCGACGCGAGGCCGCTGAAGTTCACGGCCTTGTTGTGCCGCGAGCGCCCGCGCAAGCGTGACGGATCGGTCCGCGACGTGCCCTCGACGAGCACCTCGACGTCGCGGCCGACGAATCGCTGTGCACGCTCGGTGGCGCGCCGCTGCACGACCTCGACGAGGCGCTGCATCCGCTCGACCTTGACGTCGTGGGCGACCAGCCGCTCGGTGATGCCGGCGGCCTCGGTGCCGCGGCGCGGCGAGAAGACGAAGGTGAAGGCGCCGTCGTAGCCGACCTCCTCGCACAGCTCGAGCGTCTGCGCGAAGTCCTCCTCGGTCTCGCCGGGAAAGCCGACGATGATGTCGGTCGTGATCGCGGCGTCGGGCACGTGCTCGCGGATCAGCGCGACGCGATCGAGGTAGCGCTCGCGCGTGTAGGTGCGGCGCATCGCCTTCAGGACGCGCGACGAGCCGGCCTGCAGCGGGAGGTGGATGTGCTCGCACAGCGACGCCAGCTCGGCGTGGGCGACGACGACGTCCTCCTTCATGTCGGACGGATGCGGGCTCGTGTAGCGGATGCGCTCGATGCCGTCGATCGCGTCGACCGCGTACAGCAGCTCGGCGAACGTGCGGCGCTGCGAGCCGAGGCTGCGGCCCCAGGAGTTGACGTTCTGACCGAGCAGCGTCACCTCCTTCACTCCGTCGGCGGCGAGCGCGCCGACCTCGTCGACGAGCTCCTCCAGCGGCCGCGAGACCTCACGGCCGCGCGTCGACGGGACGATGCAGTACGAGCACACCATGTTGCAGCCGGCCGAGATCTGGATCCAGCCCTGGAAGTCCCGGGCGCGCTTGGCCGGCAGGTGCCCGGTGAAGCCCTCGAACTCGAAGAAGCCCTGCGCCGTGATCGAGTCGCTCGTCAGAAACTCGGCGAGCTTGTGGACCTGCCCCGGGCCGAAGGCGACGTCGACGAACGGGAAGTCGCGGAACACCTGATCCTTGACCGACTGCGCCCAGCAGCCGCCGACCCCGATGACCCTCTCAGGGTCGCGGCGCTTGAGCGCGGCGGCCTCGCGCAGGTGCCCGACGAAGCGCTCGTCGGCCCGTTCGCGGATCGAGCAGGTGTTGAAGAGGATGAGGTCGGCTTCGCCGCGCGCGCCCGCCTCCGAGTAGCCGAGCGACTCGAGCATGCCCTTCATCCGCTCGGAGTCGTGCTCGTTCATCTGGCACCCGAAGGTGGTTACGTGGAACGTCTTCACGGCCCAAGCGAGGGTAGTCAGCGGGCGTAATCGGTCGCGCGGGACTCGCGGATGACGGTGACCTTGATCTGGCCCGGGTACTCGAGCTCCTGCTCGATCTCGCGGGCGATCTCGCGGGAGAGCAGGACCGCGCCGTCGTCGTCGAGGGCGCCCGGCTCGACCATGACGCGGATCTCGCGGCCGGCCTGCATCGCGTAGACCTTGTCGACGCCCGTGTGGCGGGTGGCGATCTGCTCGAGGTCGCGCAGCCGCTTGACGTACTGCTCGAGCGACTCACCGCGGGCACCGGGCCGCGCACCCGAGAGAGCGTCGGCGGTCTGGACGATGACCGCCTCCACGGTCTGCGGCTCGACCTCGTTGTGGTGGGCCTCCATCGCGTGCGCGACGGCCTCGGTCTCGCCGTGCTTGCGGGCCAGGTCGCCGCCGACCAGCGCGTGCGGGCCGTCCACCTCGTGCGAGACGGCCTTGCCGATGTCGTGCAGGAGCGCGGCCCGACGGGCGGTCTTGTCCGACGCTCCCAGCTCGTGGGCCATCATGGCCGCCAGGTGCGCGCACTCGATCGAGTGGGCCAGGACGTTCTGGCCGTAGCTGGTCCGGTACTTCAGGCGGCCGAGGATCCGCACCAGCTCGGGGTCCAGGGCGCCGACGCCCGCTTCGAGCACCGCCTCCTCGCCCGACGCGACGATGTGGTCCTCCAGCTCGGACTTGGCCTGGAAGAAGGTCTCCTCGATCCGGGCCGGGTGGA